>NZ_BAAAII010000005.1:105940-327762 GCF_039525985.1 Tsukamurella strandjordii
TTGGTTCGTGGTCGGGTCAGATGAGGCCGACGATCCCCGTGGCCCACTCGACGGCCTTCTCGTTGGCGTCGTCGGTGCCGGAGTTGTCGTGCTCGAAGCGCTCGCCCACCTGCGTGGCGCCGAGGTCGGTGAGGTGCTTGACCACGGTCTTGCCACCGAAGTTGTAGGTGTCGACATAGATCGAATCGCCCAGGCCGAAGACGGCGAACCGCAGGCCGGTCAGATCGGGGGCGGCCTCGACGAGGTCCTCGAAGAACTCCGTGGTTCCGGCGGGCAACTCGCCGTCGCCGTACGTGGCGCACGAGAAGACGTGGAAGTCCGCGGGGTCCAGCGCGTCGATCTCGCCGTCCATCATGTCGTGGACCTCGACGGAGCCGGTGCCAGCGAAAACGTCGTACATGGCGTTCGCGGCGCCCTCGGCGGTTCCCGTCGACGAGCCGTAGAAGATGTGAACAGACATGCCGAATAGTTTAAGGCACCCTAATCGCGGGACCGTGCAGGGCACCGGGTCCGGGCCTGTCTAGGCTGGTCGCATGCCCTTCGCCGTGGCGCCCGACGGGGCCCGACTGTCCTACACCGTGCACACCGCGACCCCGGAGGCGACCGGCCCGGGACTGTTGCTCATCGCCGGGCAGGCGCTGGGCGCCCGGTCCTGGGCGCCGCTCGTCGACTCCCTCCGCGCCGCCGGCCCCGTCGTCGTCTTCGACCACCGGGGCGTGGGGGAGAGCGACGACCGGTTCCCCCGCGGCTGGAGCACCCGGGACTGCGCCGCCGACGCGCTCGCCGTGCTCGACACCGCACGCGCCGACGGGGCGATCGGCCAGCGGGCGGACGTCTACGGTTTCTCGATGGGCGGCCGCGCCGCCCAGTGGCTCGCCGCGGACCATCCCGACCGCGTGCGCCGGCTGATCCTCGGCGCCACCAGCGTGGGCGACCGGCACGGGCTGGCCCGCCCCGACGAGGTCCTGCGCATCCTCGTCCGCTCCGACCGGCAGGCGCTCCTCGAACTGTTTTTCACCCCCGACTGGCTGCCCGCGCACCCGGAGGCCGCCGAGGCGATCACCGCGGCGCCCCGCTCACTGCCCGCGCAGCGCTCCCACTTCGCGGCGAGCACCGATCACGACGCCGCCGCGGCGCTCCCGCTGATCGTGGCGCCCACACTCGTCCTCACGGGCGCCGACGACCGGATGTGCCTCGCGGGCAACGCGGCGATCCTGCGCGATCGCATCAGTGGGGCCGCGCTGCGCTCCTATCCGGGGATGCGGCACGGCTACCACCTGCAGGAGCCGCGGGCCACCGCGGACGCACTGGACTTCCTCACCGCGCCGTGAACGATCGCACCCACTGACCGGCTGTTACCGTCCGTGCATGGCGGACTTCGGCAGCTTCCAGGACGGCATCTACGCGGAGGGGCTGCTCGCGAAGCACCGCCGCTTCCCCTACACCTTCACCGACCTCGAAGAACGCGCGCGGCAGGTGCTCGACCACGCCACCTTCGACTACGTCCGCGGCGGCGCCGGTGACGAGAGCACCCAGGACCTCAACGTCACCGAACTGCGCCGGTACGGATTCGTGCCCCGGATGCTGCGCGATCGCAGCGAGCGCGACCTGTCCACCACCTTCCTCGGCCGGACACTCGACGCCCCGATCGTGCTGTGCCCCGTCGGCGTCAACGGACTCGTCCACGAGGGCGGCGATCTCGAGGTGGCCCGCGCCGCGAAGGCGCTCGGAGTGGCCGCGATGTACTCCACGCTGTCCGAGGCACCGCTCGAGGAGATCGCCGACGCCCGCGGTGATTCCTTCGCGGCCTTCCAGCTGTACCCGACGAAGGACGATCAGCTCACCGACAACCTGGTGCGCCGCGCCGGCGCCGCCGGATTCGACGCGATCACCATCACCCTGGACACCGGCTCGCTCGGGTGGCGGCCCCGCGACCTCGGCAACGGCTACATCCCGTTCCTGCGCGGCCGGTGCCTGGCGAACTACCTCACCGATCCGCGGTTCCTGGAGATCTGCGGCACCGACACCCCGCCGCCGCTGCACGCCGGGATCGTCTGGTCGTCGCTGTTCAGCAAGCCCACCTTCTCCTGGGACGATGTGGCCCGCATCCGACGGCTGACCGACCTGCCGATCATCCTCAAGGGCATCTGCCACACCGAGGACGCCCGCCGCGCCGCGGCCGAGGGCATCGACGCGATCGCCTGCTCCAATCACGGCGGCCGCCAGGCCAACGGCGGGCTGCCCGCGATCAGTCACCTCGAGGGAGTACTCGACGCGGGACTGCCCGTCACCTTCGACAGCGGCATCCGCGACGGCGTCGACATCCTGCGCGTCGTGGGCCTCGGCGCCACCCTTGCCGGCATCGGGCGGCCCTACGTGTACGGCCTGACGATCGGCGGCGCCGCCGGCGTCGAGCACGTGATCCGCTCGCTGCTGGCCGAAGCCGACCTCACCATGGCGGCCGACTGCCTGACCACGCTCGCCGACCTCGCAGTGGTCCGGCGTTGACCGAGCCCGGCCCACGGTTCGACTGGTTCGGCTTCGAGGACGCCGTCTGCGCCGAGCTGCGAACCGCGGCGCGGGCGCTGGGGTACCAGGCCGACGGTGAGCTGCCCTACGCCTACGCGCTCACCGCCTTCCACGCCGAGACCGGCGGCGAGATCCATCTGCCCCACCCGGCGCTCGGCACCGTCGAATCCGTGCCGCCGGAACGGCTGTGGGAGCCGCAGGGATGGCCCCGGTCCGATGAGTCGTGGGCTCGGCGTCCGCCGCTGGACGCGTGGCAGGACCGGCTGTGCGATGCGGTCGAGGGCCTCGACGAGGCCGACTGGGACGCCGCGTACGCCCGCTACGGGCACGCCCTGGTGGCGGCGATGCGGCGCGCGAAGGCCGAGCTCATCGCCGAGGGCGTGCTGCCCTCGCGCACCGTGTGCCTGCTCGACGACGAGGACGGCGTGCTCGCGGCACGATCGGCGTCCGAGCAGGAGCTTCGCGGGTACTGGCGGGCCCGCGTCCAGTAGCGTCTTTGCAATGACCTTTTCGACACTGGCGCTGGTCACCGCCCTGGGGCTGCTCGGTCCCGTGCTCGCGGCCCGCAAATCCTGGCACCTGCCGCTCATCCTGGGGCCGATGCTGGCCGGCGTGGTCTTCGGCGCCACGGGATTCCGGGTGCTGGACTCCACCGAGCCCACCTTCGCCTTCCTCGCCGACATCGGCTTCGCCCTGGTGATGTTCGTGGCCGGCACCCACGTGCCCGTGCGCGACCCCGCGGTCCGCTCGGCGCTGGGTGCGGGCGCGGCCCGGGCCGCCGCGGTCGGCGTGATCGCCGCGGTCCTGGGTACCGCCCTCGCCGCGGCCTTCGGCACCGGCCACGCCGCGCTGTACGCCGTGCTGATGGCCTCCTCCTCGGCCGCGGTGGTGCTGCCGATCATCAACTCCAATCACCTGACCGGTAAGCCGGTGCTCGCGCTCACCGCGCAGGTGGCGATCGCGGATACCGTCTGCGTGGTCGCCCTGCCCCTGGTGATCGACCCGCCGACCGCGGGCCGCGCCGCGCTCGGGGCGCTCGCGGTGGGCGTGGCGGCGTTCGTCATGTTCCTGATCCTGCGGTGGTCCGAGAACAATGGCGTGCGCGATCGTCTGGAGGCCTTCTCCGCGGAGCGGGAATTCGCGTTGCAGCTGCGGATCAGCCTGGTGGCGCTCTTCATCCTGGCGGCGATCGCCACCACGATGCACGTCTCGGTGATGCTGGCGGGCTTCGCGCTCGGACTCGCGGTGGCCGCCGTGGGGGAGCCGCGGCGGATGGCGGCGCAGCTGTTCGCCATCGAGGAGGGCTTCTTCGCGCCCCTGTTCTTCGTCTGGCTCGGCGCCCGGGTGAACCTGCGCGATCTGGTGGAGAATCCGAAGTTCATCCTGCTGGGCCTGGCCCTCGGCTTCGGTGCGATCGCCGCGCACGTGGCCATGCGCGCCGTCGGCCTGCCGATCCCGCTGGGAGTGCTGGCCGCCGCCCAGATCGGGGTTCCGGTGGCCGCGGTCACCGTCGGCGAGCAGCTCGGGCTGTTCGCCGCGGGCGAGGGATCGGCACTGATCCTGGGCGCGCTGGTCACCATCGGTGGCGCGGCGATCGCCGCGGGCCGCGCCGCTACTTCGGCGCCTTCAGGGCCTCCTCCGTCTGCGTCAACGTCGCCCGGAGCTGCTCCGGGCTCTCCGTCCTGAACACCGCCGCTTCACCGGCGTCGGCGACCACGGCCCGGTGCACCCGGTCGTCGTGGTAGATCGCCGCCAGGCGCGTGTAATCGGCGATCCGCGGATCGTTCTCGCGGGCGGCGAAGATGTTCACGTACTGCGCCAGGTCGGGCCGGTTCGGATCGTCGGTGTAGATCGAATCCTTGGTGGTCAGGCCCAGTTTGGTGGCGAAGGTGTCGTCCACGAAGCCCGCGTCCAGGCTGTCGAGGGCGGGGCCGATCTGCGTCGGGTCCAAGGTCACGAGCTTGACCTTCGAGCGCTCCCGGTCCACATCGGCCAGGGTCGACTTCCACGTGCCGGCGCCGTCCCGGAAGGTCACCAGACCCGCCGCCTTGAGGCTGAGCAGCGGCCGGATCTGATTCGCCGGATTGTCCGACAGTCCCACGCTGGCGCCCGCGGGCAGCGCGTCGATCGACCGGTACTTCTTCGAGTACAGCTGGAGCGGGTAGATCTGCGTGGCTCCCACCGGCGTGAGCCGGACGGTGTTCTTGGTGTTGTAGGCCGCCAGGTACCGCACGTGTTGGAACTGGTTCAGGTCGATCGACGAATCGGCGAGCGCGGGATTCGGCGCGTTGTAGTCCGAGAAGGAGACCAGCTTCACGGCGAACCCCTTCTCCTTCGCGAGATCGGTGAACACCTTCCAGTGCGGTTTGCCGATGTCGACCACGCCGAGTTTGATCTCGTTCGCCGGCTCGGTCGACGAGCAGGCGGTAGCGGTGAGGGTGAGCAGGACGACGACGGCGGCGAGGATGCGTTTCACGTCCACTGAGTCTTCCGGGACCGCGGGCGGCCCGGAAGTGTTGCCCTCACCGCGTTCCGAATCGGGGTTCCGAATCGAGCGCTGCGCGTGGGTGATCAGCCGCGGGCGACGACCTCGTCCACGAGGGCCTTGGCACCGAGCAGGGACAGCGCGCGGTTGTGCCGGCGGAGCTCGCGGATGGCGCGCACGGGCGTCTCGGACGCGGAGACCTCGGCATCGCGCAGGGTGAGGACCGCCCACTCGTAGCCGCGCAGCCGCGCGGCGGTGGCCGAACCGCCGAAGACGTGCTCCAGGTTCTCCGATGCCGACTCCGCGCCGCGGAGGGCGGAGGTCAATTGCGTCAGCAGGCCGGCGAACAGGGACATGACTCCGACACTACCGACGCGGGCCGCTCCGGGGGAAGGCGTAATCGACGACCACCGGCGCGTGATCGGAGAGGCGTTCGTCCGGCGACGGCTCCTTGTCGACGGTCACGGACACCGCGGAGGCGGCGAGACCGGGGGAGGCGAGGTGGTGATCGATCCGCCAGCCCACGTCCTTGGTGAACGATGCACCCGCCCAGCTCCACCACGACAGCGGCCCGGGCCGGTCGCCGTGCAGGCGCCGTACCACGTCGACCAGGGTGCGCGGGCCGAGCTGCTGCCCCAGCCAGGCGCGCTCCTCGGGCAGGAAGCCCTCCATCTTCTGCGCCGGACGCCAATTGGTCACATCGTGCGGCAGGTGCGCCACGTTGAGGTCGCCCAGCAGCACGAACTCACGCCCCGCGGCGCGGGCGGCGCGGCGATTGCGGTCCAGCTCGCGCGCGAAGGACGCGAGGAACCGCATCTTGCGCTGGTACTTCGCGCCGTCGTCCGGCACGTCGCGGATGTTCCCCGGTCGCTGCAAGTGCGCGGGCAGGCCGCCCTTCGGCAGGTAGAGGCAGGCCACCGTCAGGGGTGCATCGGCGAGATCCACCTCGATGTACCGGCCCTCGTGCGCGTACGCCCCGAGTCCCCGGGCGCGCGGCGGGTGGGTCGCCCAGCTTCGCACCGCGGCCGCGGGTGCGCGGGTCAGGATCGCCACGCCGTTGCGCCCCGGGATCGAACCGCAGTCCACCGCCGCGTGGAAGCCGGGGAACTCGCCCACCGCGTCGGGCGGGCAGCGCAGTTCCTGCAGCGCCACCACATCGGCGCCGCGCCCGGCGAGCCAGGCGTCGAAGCCGCGCCGTCGCGCCGCCCGGATCCCGTTGACGTTGAACGTGGCGACGGTCAGCGTCCCGTCGTCGGTGTTCAGGGCTCGGTGACGGTGCTCGACGGGTCGATGAGGATCTTCGCGTGCGTCTCGGGGTCGCCGAGGGCGTCGAAGGCCGTGGCCACGCCGTCGAGGCCGACGGTGCCGGTGATCAGCGGCTTCACGTCCACCTTGCCGTTCGCCATCATCTGCAGCGTGTCGTGGAACTCGCCCGGGTCGTAGCCGAAGACGAAGCGCAGATCGATCTCCTTGTTGCCCGCCATGGCCGGCTGGAAGGTATCGGGCTCCATGCACACGCCCACCACCACCACGCGCGACCGCAGCGGGGCGGAATTGACCAGCTGGTCGATCATGCCGGGGATGCCGACGCACTCGAAGACGACCGGTCCGGCCGGGGTCTCACCGAACTTCTCCGCGAACCGGAAGACGTGCCACCACGGCACCGGCCCGGGGACCAGGCGCAGCTTGTTCATCGTGTCCACGCCGAGATCGAGCAGGTCCGAGACCGACCGCAGCTCGTTGCGGCCCGGCTCGTAGGCGTCCCAGGGCTGTTCGGTGCGCGGGTCGACCACCACGTGGGCGCCCATCTTCTTCGCCAGTGCGCGGCGGCCGGGCGAGAAGTCGCTCGCCACGATCTTCTTCACGCCGGAGGCTCGGAGCATCGCGATCACCGCGAGACCGATGGGGCCGCACCCGATCACGATCGCGGTCTGCCCACGGCCCACCTCGGCGCGGCGCACCGCGTGCCAGGCGACGGCCATCGGCTCGGTGAGGGCTGCCTCCTCATCGGAGAGCTTCGCCGGGACCTCCATGGCCATCGACTCCTGCACGAGGACCTGCTCGGCGTACGAACCGGGCGCCCGCTCGGACAGCCCCACGAGCTGGGGTTCGCTGCCGACCTTGATGGTGGGCAGCGCGACGATGCGGGTGCCCACGGCCCAGCGCTTGCGGCACCCGGGACCGTACTCGGCGACGGTGCCAACGAACTCGTGGCCGAGCACGACGCGCTGGTTCATCCGCATGAGATCGGGGTAGCCGGCACGATCCGCGAGATCGGCGACCAGGTCTGCGTGGTGCCGTGCGTGCAGATCGGAGCCGCAGATCCCGGTGCGGGTGACGTTGAGCAACACCTGCCCGCGCGCGGGGCTCGGGGCGGGCAGCTCCTCGACGGTGAGCCGACCCTCGGTGCAGACGACAGCTTTCATGAACCCACTGTATCCGTCGGTCCGACAGGCCCACCGGGCCCATGGCGGCCCACCGGGCCCCGTTCGACCACGCCCACGGCTCCCGCTGAGCCGGAACCTGGGCGGCCGGGGAGGGGACCTGGTTCGATGAGCAGGTGAGCGCATCGGAAGAGTCCCGCATCGTCACCGCCTCCCGCGATATCGCGGCCGCGGCGGACGTCCTGTTCGAGTTCATCGCCGATCCGGCCCGCCAGCCCGAATGGGACGGGAACGACAACCTCGCCGAGTCGGCCCCCGGCCATCGGGTGCGGGCGGCCGGTGACGTCTTCGAGACCCTCCTGACGAACGGGCAGGTGCGGGCGAATCACGTCGTCGAGTTCGAGGAGGGACGTCGGATCGCCTGGCGCCCTTCGCCGGTGGGGGAGCAGCCGCCCGGTCATCTGTGGCGGTACGAGCTGGCGCCGCTCGGCGACGGCGGTACCCGGGTCACCCACACCTACGACTGGACCGACCTGCACGACGAGCAGCGGCTGCCGCGGGCCCGGGCCACCACCCCGGACCGGCTCGCATCCTCGCTCGAACGACTGGCCGCGGTCACCGAACAGCGGTGACGGACCTACGCCGCAGCCTGGGGCTCGGCGATGCGGTCTCCGTCGGCCTGTCGGCGATGATCGGTGCCGGTGTCTTCGCGGTCTTCGGTCCCGCCGCGGCCGCCGCCGGATCGGCGCTCCTGGTCGGCTTGGCACTGGCTGCGGCCCTGGCCTACTGCAACGCCAGCAGTTCGGCGCGGCTGGCGGTGGTGTACCCCAGCTCCGGCGGCGCGTACGTCTACGGCCGCGAACGGCTCGGAGCCTTCTGGGGGCACCTGGCAGGGTGGAGCTTCGTCGTCGGCAAGACGGCGTCGTGCGCCGCCATGGCCCTCACGGTCGGGTACTACGCGTGGCCCGCGCACGCACATCCCGTCGCCGCGGGGACCGCGGCGGCGCTGACCGCACTCAATCTGGCGGGTGTCGAGCGTTCGGCGCGGGTCGCGCGCGTCGTGGTCGCCGTGGTGGTGGCCGTCCTGGTCGGGCTGGCCGTCGCGGCCATCACGTCCGAGGCGGCCGATCCGGCTCGGTTGTTCGACGGTGCCGCCGGTGGCCCGTTCGGGGTGTTGCAGGCGGCCGGCCTGCTGTTCTTCGCCTTCGCCGGCTATGCGCGGATCGCGACGCTCGCCGAGGAGGTGCGCGATCCGTCCCGCACACTGCCGCGGGCGATCTTCCTGGCCCTCGCGATCGCGCTCACGGTGTACGCACTGGTCGCGGTGGCGCTGCTCGCGGTGCTGGGCGCCGGCGGTCTCGCCTGGTCGCCCGCCCCACTCGCCGATGCCGCCACCGCGGCGGGTCTGCCCGGCGCCGTTGCGGTGGTGCGCGTGACCGCCGGCGTCGCGGCGATCGGAGCGCTGCTCGCCCTGCTGCTCGGGGTCTCCCGGACCGTGGTCGCGATGTCCCGCGACGGCCATCTGCCGCGCGGACTGGCCGTCGTGGACGCGCGCCGGGGTGTGCCCGTGCGTGCCGAACTGGTCGTGGGTGTCGTTGTGGTGATCGCCTCCGCCACGCTGGATCCGGGGTCGGCGATCGGGTTCTCGTCGTTCGCGGTGCTGGCGTACTACGCGGTCGCCAATGCTGCGGCCTGGACGCTCGACGCCCGCCCGCGGTCGCGGGTGGTGCCCGCGGTGGGAACAGTGGGCTGTGTGCTCGTGGCGTTGTCGCTGCCGGCCACCGCGGTATCGGTGGGACTACTGGTGCTGGCGGCCGGCGCCGTGGCCTACGCGGTCACCCGCTGATCACCGCGGTCACCCGGTGATCAGCAGCCCGTCTGCGTGAGCGCCTTGAGCCACCCCGCGGTCTGGTAAGCCCAGCCGTACACGGTGGCGCCGAGCGCTCTGCGCTCGGGGAAGTCGGTCATCTGCAGCGTCGCGACTGAGCAGCGTTCGAGGATGAATCGCGCGCGTTCCACGTGGGCGGTGGTGGTCACCACGATCACGCTCCGCCAGTTCCGTTCGGCGGCAAGCCGATTGAGTTCCTGTGCCTCGCCGCGAGTGGTCCAGGGCACGGGCAGGAAACAGGTCACGCTCACATCGCGGATGGGCCGATCGCACAGTTCCTGCATCGTGGAGTCCGCGGCGCCCACCGAATTCGACAGGACGACCTGGGGAGCCAGCCCGCGGGAGGCCAGCTCGAGGCCGTACTCGAAACGATCGTAGGGATTGCCGCCCAGGACCACGATGGCGTCGGCCCGGGCGAGCTGATCGGCGGTCCGTGGGGCGACGTACGCACGATCGACCATCGTGGCCACGAGTGCGAGTACCACGACGACCACGGCCGCGACGATCGCACCGCGTCGGCTCAGTCGGCCGCTCCTCACCGGTTTACCCACGACAGAAGTATCTCCGCGGCGGCCACGACACGCGGAGCCGGGTGGTCACTCGGCGTGCGACGGTCGCTCAGAGTTGCGCGTTCACCGCGCCGGGCCAGGTCGCACGCTCGAGGCCGTGCGTGGCGAGAAGGGCCAGCGCCACGCGCTCGATGCCGAAGCCCAGGCACGCACTGTGCGCCACCGCGCCGTCGACCGTGGTGATGCCGAACTGCGCGCCGAAATGGTCGCGGTGGTAGTTGCTCGACGCGACCGCCACGCCCGGCTGGTCGTCGCCGTAGATCCGCACCACGAGCTCCGTCTTGAGATCGTCCGCACGCTGATCGGCGGCCAGGGCCGCGCCACCACGGCCGAAGAACGGGTCCACGGCGGGGGTGCTCTCGACGGTGAGCCCCAGGTCGGTGAGCAGATCGGCGGCGCGAGCCACCCAGCTGTCGCGGTGCGCGATCGCCGCGCGTTCGGTGCCCACCCGGACGATCTCGTGCATCCGGAAGGTCTGCAGGCGCGTGGGGTCGGCCGACGGCTCGTTGCGGAAGCAGTAGCCGGAGACGTCGACCCAGGCGCCGTCGCGGGGGAGGGTGCCCGTGAGCGTGGGGAAGACGGGGTGGCACGCGGACGGCACCAGCGCCAGCTCGCTGGAGCGGAGGTAGCCGCCCCAGTCGTGGCCCGCCGCGCGACCGGCCAGGAGGAGGCGATGCTCGGCGTCGCCCCCGCTGTACGTGGCCACCGCACCCGATAGGTGCGGGAAGGAGGCGATGTAATCGGTGCTGTCGAGGATCTGTCGCGGCATCACCGGCGGGAAGGCCAGCACGGTGGCGGCTCCGCCGTGCACTTCGTGAATGGCGTCCGCGACGAGCGCGTCGACGGCGGTGACGAGCTTCTCGAATTCGGCGCCGCGGCCGTAGACGCCGTCGATGCCGGTGGGGACGAGGTGGCCAGCGTCGAACAGCGAGGTGCGGAACTGCTCGTGCAGCTCGTCCAGCGGGCTGATGCCGGACCCGCCGTGCTCGGCGATCTCTTCGGAATGGCGGGGTGCCGCGGTCAGAGTCATGTGCGTCGTCTTCCCAGGCCGGTGACTGTAACGCCACTCACGCTAGCAGGCCAACCGACACCGTGGAGCCGCACGGCTCGCGAATGCAAAGGTTGCGGGTCGGCGAGTCTCGGGCGTTCGATCGGGGAGATGTGTCGGCGAAGTTCACAACATGATGAGCAAATCTGGCTGCTATCAGCCCCGACCGGAAACGGCGCGCCGCTGATTCTGCTGCTCCGGCACCGCCCCGGTGAGCGCCGCGCATCACAATCGGCGAGAAATGTGATGTTCGCTATCGTGTCCCGATTCGCGATCGGGTTCCACGGCGAGTATTGGACAAGCAGACCTTCGCGACACCGGATCCGCCCGGGCTACGGTCGCGAAGTGTCCGGTGCCGCGGTCAGCGTCCCTTGCCGAAGACCACGGAGGCCACCGTGAGCAGCAGGATCTTGGTGTCCAGCCACAGGCTCCAGTTCTCGATGTAGAAGTTGTCGTAGGACGCGCGATCGCGGATGTCGGTATCGCCGCGCAAGCCGTGGATCGCGGCCCATCCGGTGAGGCCCGCGTGCACCCGGTGCCGCGACTGATAGGCGGGGATGTCCACGCGGAAGCGGTCGACGAAGTGCGGTCGCTCGGGCCGCGGACCCACCATCGACATATCGCCGCGCACCACGTTCCACAGTTGCGGCAACTCGTCGATCGAGTACCGGCGCAGGAAGGAGCCGAGCCCCTGGGCCCGGTCGGAGGACCAGTCCGCATCGGACACCTCGTCGGGCACGGGAGCCATGGTGCGGAACTTGTACAGCGTGAACAGGCGGCCGTCCTGGCCCACGCGGGTCTGCCGGAAGAGCACCGGTGCCGAGGGCTGCCCCAGCTTGATCGCGAGCGCGACAACCGCGAGGAGCGGCGAGAGCAGGAGAAGGCCGATCGAGGCGGTCGTCAGCGAGGTGATGCGCTTGACCCGCCAGTGGCTGGTGCGGAGCGCGAGCCGCCGCACCAGCACGAGCGGAATCGTGTGGATCCGGTCCATGTCCCGGTCCTGGTGCACGAACTCGTAGAGCCGCGGCACCACGTAGATCTCGCAGTCGAGCGTGTCGCACTCGCGCAGCGGCTCGACCAGAGTGGAATCCCGGTCCCGGGAGAAGGCCACGATCACCGTCTCGATGTCGCGCTCCTGGATCAGCCCGGCGAGATCGTGTCGCCGGGGGATCACCTCGGTGGGGAACACCATCGGGTCGAGCGGGTCGTCGTCCATCACCAGCACCGGGCGCAACCCGTACATCGGGTACTCGATCATCGAATGCACCAGTTCGCCGGCCACCTTGCCGCCACCGATCACCAGGGTGCGCGCACCGTCCTCCGGATGGGCGGCCCGCCGCTTGCGCACCACGGCGTAATAGGCGATCCGCAGGGCGAGCAGGCTCGCCCAACACATCAACACCTGCGGCACCAGGGGGTGGTCGTCGTCCCAGTGCAGGGTGATCGCGAGCGGGGCGAGCAGCCACCCCGCGATCACCAACTGCGGGAGAGTGTCGAGCGCGCTCAGCGTGATCCGCGCACGGTAGAGCCCGAACAGGTAGAACACGCCCACCGTCAGCGCCGTACCCAGAACCACCTTCGCAACGTGGGCCGACGGCGAATCGCCGGGGACGTAGGTGGAGCCGAGAAAACCCGCGACGGTCAGCGAATCGAGCATCGCGAGCGGCCAGGTGTGGCGACGCAGATGGCGGCCGCGAACGCCCCATCGTCCGTTCCCGCTCATGCACCCCCTCCACCGGCGACTGCTGTCGCAACACACCGAATATACCCACGACCCGCCGGTGCTCGTTGCGATCGTGGTGAGGCGGCCCTGACCTGGCCTTTGCCGAAACAGCATGAAATCTTGCCGAAATGTTCCCGGCGGGCGCACCGTGGAACCATGACGAACCACGAGCATGCGCACGGCCTGCCGGGAGACCGCGACTGGGCGACGATGACGGCCGAGCTGGAATCCGAGGCGGAGGTTTACCTCCCGTACGTCACGGCGGCCCTCGACGATCTCGATGCCCGGCGGTCGGGAGCAGGACCGTCGCGCATCCTCGACATCGGATCCGGCCCGGGCGTGTTCACCGCCGAGTTCGCGCGCCGGTACCCGCGGGCGCAGGTGACCGCGGTCGACGGATCGGCCGACCTGCTCGCGCACGCCGCGCGTCGCGCCGCGCAGGGAGGGCATCCGATCGACACGCTCCGGGTCGACTTCCCGGCCGGGTTCGCCGCGCTGCCGCAGGCCGATCTGATCTGGTCGGCGCAGACCCTGCACCACGTGGGAGACCAGGCGGCGGCCGTGGCCGCGCTCGCCGGGAGGCTGGCGCCGGGCGGAGTCCTCGCGATCGCCGAGGGTGGTCTGCCCACCCGCTACCTGCCCCGCGACATCGGCATCGGCCGCCCGGCCCTGCTCGATCGGCTCGACGCGCGGATCGCCGAGGGCTTCACCGCCATGCGTGCGGACCTCGACGATGCGGTCGAGCAACCCGAGGATTGGCCCGCCATCCTGCGCGCCGCCGGTCTGACTCAGGTGCGTGCCCGCACCTTCCTCGTGGACCGTCCCGCGCCGCTCGACGACGGTGCGCGGTCCGCGGTCGCCCGGATGCTGGGCCGCTATCTGCGGCTCGGTGACCGCCTCGACCCCTCCGATGCGCACACCCTGCACCGCCTGACCGACGCCGAGGACCCGGCCTCCGTCCTGCGCCGCGACGATGTCTTCGTGCTGGCTGCACGCACCGTGTACACGGGAATCGCAGGATAGGAGGGCCGGGCCCTCGGGATGAACGGGTGGTGCTTCGGGCCTAGGAGACCGTCGCGACGCCGTCCTTGAACGTGATCGAGCCGTTCTGGAAGGTCTGCTTGATGGCGCCGTCCTCGGACTTCTCGTCGCTGGTCGGGTAGCCGAGCTTGCCGCTCTCGTGGCCCTGCTCGCCCCACTTGGTGCCGATCACGCCGTGCACGACGTGCGCGCCGCTGGCCTCGCTCCAGTAGATGGTGCCGCCCTTGAGGGTGAGGAACTTGCCCTTGCCGTCCGGCAGGTCGGCGACCGGTCCGAGCGGACCGCCGAGGTGGCCCTTCTCGTAGCCGTACTGCGCGTACTCGGCGATGATCGGGGCGTCGGTGATGGTGACGGCGGCGCCGTCATCCGCCGCCGGGATGGTGGTCGACGGGACCACGGGTGCCGACTCGGAGGCGCCGGTGGGGGCGCCGGCCTCGGACGTGCTGGCCGCGGCGGCCGTGCTGCTCGTCGAATCGCCCGACGAGTCCTTGGACTGGTTGCAGGCGGTGAGGCTGACCGTCAGTGCGGCGGCGGCGACGACTGCACCGACCGTCCGGGTGGTCTTCGAGTTCATCTTTGCTCCTTCAATAGCGTGGATTGAACGTGAAAATGTAACCACAATGTCGCAATCGTGTCAGCGCGGTCGCACGGTTTGTATCTGATTGACCGTGCCGAAAGGCCCGTCGACGTCGTGAATCGTCGAGGTCGTGAGGCCGCTACCGTCGGTACCGGTCGACACCCGGGTGTTGAAACCCATGCGATTGCCAACAGGGTCCCGGAACAGGTGAGCGGTCAGATCGAGGTTGGGAAAGGCCACCTCGCGGGGGTCCAGACGGCCGGTCATGCCGTTGGCGATGTCGAGCAGGCGGGCGGCGCGGGCCACCGGACCGACCGGCTCGTCGTCGAGCAGGGGTACCGCGCTGTCGATCCAGTACGTGCCGTCGCCCGGGGCGAGCCGCACGCGCCGCGCCCGGGTGGAGGCGATGAAGCCGCCGGGCCAGACCGTGGTCGGGTCCCAGTCCGGCATCTCCTCGGCGGCGGGGATGGGGGCCAGCGTCGAGCCGGCGATGGCCGTCGTATCGCGACGATCGAGGAGCCAGGCGCGCAGCGTGAGGCCGACCCGGCCGCCGTGGCTCAGCCGCGCCTCGACCAATTCGATCGTGCGGCCCGGCCGGATCACCTCGACCGCCACCTCGACGACGTCCATCGGCAGCGTTCCGAGGATGTCGTAGGACAGGCGCGCGAGCCGCAGATCGTCGCCGCGGCGAGCGTCGCGGTCCTGTTCCACCACGTGGGCTAACAGCCCCATCGGGGGAGCGATGTGCTGTTCGGCGGTGTTCCATCCACCGGACACGTGCTCGGTGGGCCGGAACGAGGTGGCGGAGGTTCGCTCGAAGTACGGCATGGCGTGAGCATACGCCCGCCACCTCGGCGTTCCGCCGATCAGGTTAATGAGTAGTAACCGTAATTAGGGTCGTGGAGAGACGCGGACGCCCCGCGTTCGGTGAGAAACGCGGGGCGTCCGGACTGCCGGTCGGTGCTCGGCCGGTCAGTTCTTGACGTCGAACCGATCGGCGTTCGAGACCTTGGTCCACGTGGCGACGAAGTCGTTGACGAACTTCTCCTTGGCGTCGTCGGTGGCGTACACCTCGGCCAGTGCCCGGAGGATGGAGTTGGAGCCGAAGACGAGGTCCACCCGGCTCGCGGTCCACTTCTTCGTCCCCGTGGCGCGGTCGGTGCCCACGTACGAGGAGTCGTCGTCCGATGCCGGTGCCCACTTGGTGGACATGTCCAGCAGGTTGACGAAGAAGTCGTTGGTGAGCGCGCCGGGACGGTCGGTCAGGACGCCCTCGGCCGACTCGCCGAAGTTGTTCCCCACCACGCGCAGGCCGCCGAGCAGCACCGTCATCTCCGGCGCCGTGAGGCCGAGCTGCTCGGCCTTGTCCACCAGCAGGTACTCGGCGGGCAGGGGCGCGCCCTTGGCCACGAAGTTGCGGAAGGCGTCCCACTTCGGTTCGAGCACCGAGAAGGAGTCGATGTCCGTCTGCTCCTGGGAGGCATCCGTGCGGCCCGGGGTGAACGGGACGCTCACCGTGACGCCACCGTCCTTGGCGGCCTTCTCGATACCCGCATTGCCGGCCAGCACGAGGGTGTCCGCGAAGGAGACCTTCTTGCCCGTCTCGGCCGTGAAGGCCTGTGCCACACCCTCGATGGCGTGCACCGCCTGGGCGAGCTCGTCGGGCTCGTTGACCTCCCAGCCGGCCTGCGGCTGCAGCCGCAGGCGACCGCCGTTGGCGCCGCCGCGCTTGTCCGAATCGCGGAACGACGCGAACGCCGCCCAGGCGGTCTTGATCAGGCGCGACGACGACAGGCCCGTCTCCAGGACGCGCTGCTTGATCGCCTCGGCGTCCGCATCGTCGATCAGCGGATGATCCACTGCGGGAACCGGGTCCTGCCACAGCTCGGTGGTCGCCGGAACCAGTGGGCCGACGTACCGGGACACCGGACCCATATCGCGGTGGAGCAGCTTGAACCAGGCCTTGGCGAACTCCTCCGCGAGCTCCTCCGGATGCTCGAGCCAGCGCTTGGTGATCTCGCCGTAGATCGGATCGAACCGCATCGTGAGGTCGGTGGTGAGCATCGACGGGTGCGTCTTGCCGGTGCCGAAGGCGTCGGGCACCGAGTTGGCCCAGCCGTTGTCCTTGGGCTTCCACTGGTGGGCGCCCGCGGGGCTCTTGGTGAGCTCCCACTCGTTGCCGTAGAGGATCTCCAGGAAGCTGTTGTCCCACTTGGTCGGCGTGTGCGTCCAGGTGACCTCGATGCCGCTGGTCACGGCGTCGGGGCCGACACCGGTGCCGTTGCCGCCCTTCCAGCCGAATCCCTGCTGCTCGATCGGAGCGGCCTCGGGCTCGGGGCCGTTCTCGACGGGGCCGGCGCCGTGCGTCTTGCCGAAGGTGTGGCCGCCGACGATGAGCGCCGCCGTCTCCACATCGTTCATCGCCATCCGGCCGAAGGTCTCGCGGATGTCGGTGGCGGCCGCGAGGTAGTCCGGAACTCCCTCGGGGCCTTCGGGGTTGACGTAGATCAGGCCCATCGTGCTGGCGCCCAGGGGCTGTTCCAGATCGCGCTTGCCGGTGTACCGGCCGTCGGTGCCCAGCCATTCGTGCTCGGGACCCCAGTAGACGTCCTGCGGCTCCCACTCATCGGTGCGGCCGAAGGCGAAGCCGGCGGTCTTGAAGCCCATGTCCTCCAGGGCCACGTTGCCGGCGAAGACCAGCAGATCGGCCCACGAGAGCTTGCGGCCGTACTTCTGCTTGATGGGCCACAGGAGGCGGCGCGACTTGTCCAGGCTCACGTTGTCGGGCCAGCTGTTGAGGGGCGCGAAGCGCTGCATGCCGGCTCCGCCGCCGCCGCGCCCGTCCTCGGTGCGGTAGGTCCCGGCCGAGTGCCAGGACATGCGGATGAACAGGGGGCCGTAGTGACCGAAGTCGGCGGGCCACCAGTCCTGCGAGGTGTGCATCACCTGGATGAGATCGGCCTTGAGGGCGTCGACGTCGAGGGTCGCAACCTCCGCCGCGTAGTCGAAGTCGGCACCCATCGGATTGCCCTCGACGGGATTGTGCGCCAGCACGCGGAGATTGATCTCATCGGGCCACCAGTCGCGGTTGTCGCCACCGGCGACGGGCGGACGCAGCGAACCGTGCGCGACGGGGCAGCCGCCGGACTCGGACTGGGGGAAGGGGGTCTGTTCCTCGGACACGACGTTCCTTTCGGTACGGGAGTGTTTTCGGCTGTACAGCAATGCCAGCGAGCCCTCCGATGCGCTCCGCCGATGGCGGCCGAGCGCGGGGCTGAGGAGGTCGCTTGCGATCCACCATACGTCCGTCGACCGACAGAATCCAGCTTTTCTGGAATTATTCAAGATTTCGTAGAAATTCGAGGTAGAGCGGCCTATCGGTCCCGTAGGCAGGGCTTATCGACGGCCCCTGTCGGCGGGTCTGGCGGGCAACTGCCCGGCGCGGTCAGACGCTGATCCGGGCGCCCATCAGCACGGTCCGGTCGCCCGGGAGGTTGAAGTGATCGGCCGCATCGGCGGTGAGGTGCGAGGTGGCGATGAACAGCCGCTTGCGCCACGTGGCCATGCCGGGATCGTCGCCCAGGCGCAGGTCCATCTTCGACAGGAAGTAGGTGGCGTCGCTCAGGTCCAGCAGGCCCTCGGTGTCCTCGACGGTGAGCCGCGCCAGCGCCGTCGGCAGGTCGGGCGATTCGGCGTACCCGTACCGGACGGTGATGTGCGCGATCCCGTCGTAGCGGTCGCCCAGGTGATCGACGGTGATCCGCTCGGCGTCGCCGAGCCGGGGCCGGGTGTCGGTCTCGATCGAGGCGATCACCGTGCAATCGTGGCGAATGTGGTTGCGCTCGACGTTCGCCCGCATCGCGAGCGGCGCGGTATCGGCGCCGCGGTTGAGGAAGACGGCCGTACCGGGAACCCGGTCCACGGGTGGGCGGCGCTTGCGGAGGTCCTGGACGAAGCCGAGCAGCGGACCCTCGAGCGCGGCGCGGCGTGCGGAGACCAGTTCCCGGCCCTGCTGCCAGGTCATCATCACGCAGAAGGCGATGGCGGCGATGGCGAGCGGGAGCCAGGCGCCGTGGGGGATCTTCGTGACATTGGCTGCGAGGAACAGCAGGTCGATCGTGAGCAGGACCGCCGCGGCGGCGGTGAGCAGCCAGCCGGGCACCGACCAGCGGCGGCGTGCGACGTAGAAGAACAGGATGGTGGTGATCGTGATCGTTCCGGTCACGGCCATGCCGAAGGCGTAGGCCAGTGCGGTGGAGCTGCGGAAGGCCAGGATCAGCACGATCACCGACACCATGAGCAGCCAGTTGATCCAGGGCACGTAGATCTGCCCGTAGGTCTTCTCGGAGGTGTGCACGATGCGCAGCCGAGGCAGGTAGCCCAGCTGCGCCGCCTGCGAGGCCACGGAGAAGGCACCCGTGATCACCGCCTGGGAGGCGATCACCGTGGCCGCGGTCGCCAGCAGCACCAGCGGCATGCGCGCCCATTCCGGCGCCAGTAGGAAGAAGGGCGCGGAGATGTTCGCGCGATCCTCGAGGATCAGCGCCCCCTGGCCCATGTAGCTCAGCGCGCAGGCGGGGAACACCAGGAAGATCCAGCCGATCGAGATCGGTTGCCGCCCGAAGTGGCCCATGTCCGCGTAGAGCGCCTCGGCGCCGGTCACCGACAGCACGATCGCAGCCAGTGCGAAGAAGGCGATATCGAAATGGCCGGCCAGGAAGGTGACCGCGTAGACCGGCGAGATCGCCCGCAGGATGCCGGGTTCCTGGCTGATGCCCCAGATTCCGAGGCCGCCGATCACGGTGAACCAGGTGATCATGACGGGCCCGAAGACCCGCCCCACGGACGCGGTGCCGAACCGCTGCGCGAGGAACAGGCAGGTGATGATCACCACCGCGATCGGCACGATCGCCTCTTCGAATCCGGGGTCGACCACCTTCAGTCCCTCGATGGCCGACAGTACGGAGATCGCGGGGGTGATCATGCTGTCGCCGATGAACAGCGCGGCGCCGAAGACGCCGAGTGCGATCAACACGCTCAGGGTCCGGGTGCGCCCGTTCTCCGCCCATCGACGCAGGAGGGCGATCAGCGCCATGATGCCGCCCTCGCCCTGGTTGTCCACGCGCATCGCCAGCAGCACATAGGTGATCGTCACGATGAAGGTGACCGACCAGAAGATGAGCGAGACCACGCCGTACACGTTGTTCGGGTCCGCCGGAACCGGATGTGGATCGCTCGGGCTGAAGATCGTCTGGAGCGTGTACAGCGGACTCGTGCCGATGTCACCGAAGACGATGCCCAGGGCACCGACCACGGTGGCGAGCCGGACGACATTGGCCGGGCGCACGGCGGCAGCGGTCACCGCGTCAGCGTAGGCCCGTTGTTGCGATCGCGCATGCCGAACTCGTCGGCGCGCGTTCAGAACTCCCGCGCGATGGCGTCCAGCAGCACGGCGTGCCGCCCTGACTCCGGATGCGACCCGGGCTTACCGCTGCTCACCACGCCCACGGCGAGATCGCGATCGGGGTCCGCCCACATCGCGATCTCGGTGAGACCGGTGTGGCCGAAGGCGCGGGGCGCGTGGCGACCGAACGGGCCGAAGCGGTCGGAGCCCAGCATGTACCCGGTGCCCCATCGCAGCGGCGCGCCGCCGGTGGCGAAGTCGGGGCGGAGCCGCCGGGCCTGCCGCGTGGCCGCGTCGAGCGTCTCGGGGCGCAGCACCCGCACGCCGTCCAGTTCACCGCCGCGGCGCAGGATCTCCGCGAACCGGGACAGCTCGTGCGCGGTCGAGACGAGGTTCGAGGAGGGCACGATGCCGGTGAGGAACTGCGGTGAGTTCGACATCGGGATGATCTGTTGCATCGTGCCGCCGACCACCTTGCGGAAGGCCGCCTCGATGGCGGGCGGCGCGGGCTTGCCGGTGGCGTAGCTCAGCCCCACGGCGTCGAGGTCCTCCGGCGCCACGCCGAAGTTGGTCCACCGGAATCCGAGCGGGTCCAGGATCTCGGTGGCGGTGATCTCCCGGATGCTGCGCCCGGTGGCGGCGAGCACCAGCTCGCGGACCAGTGGTCCCCAGGTCAGGGCGTGGTAGAAGTGCAGGCGGCCGGGGGAGTACACGGGCTTGATCCCGGCCAGCATCGCCCGCGTGTACTCGCTGTCCTCCGAGCGGCGCAGATCGGGGCGCGGCCCGGTGTTGATGGGAATGCCCGCGCTGTGGGTCAGCACGTGCCGCACCGTGATCCGGTCCTTGCCGTCAGAGGTGAACTCGGGCATGTAGTCGCACACGTGGGCGTCGAGGGCGAGATCACCGCGCTCGATCAGGCGGTGCAGAACCGTGACCGCCACGCCCTTGGCGGTCGAGTACGTGCAGAAGGGCGTTCCGACGGTGACCGGGACCGGCGGCGAGTCGTCGGTGTTCGATTCGAGGTCGGGGCCGTTGCCGCGGGCGTGGCCGATCGCGCGGTCCAGGACCACCCGTCCGCCCTGGCGCACGCACACCTGGATCGCCGGCTGCATGCCCGCCGCGTACCACGACCGGGCGGCGAGCCACACCCGCTCCACCGCACGGGGATCCGCCGCGGAATGGTCCTCGACGCCGATGTCCGTGACCGCGTCCAGATCCCGGGGCACTCGGATGCGTCCCTCGGCCGGTGCTGCCGTGTCGATGCTCACGAATTCACCCTACGGTCGCCGCGGTCCGTCTGCCCGCGGGCACCCGATAGATTGGCGGGCGTGAGCATCAGCACCGTCCTCAAGCTGGCCTACGCGGGCCTCGCGACCGTCGACACGGCGCTGTCGGCCTCGGCGAAACCCTCGCGACACCACGCGCGGCGGTTCACCAAGCCACTGCTCATGCCCGTGCTCGCCGCCTCGCTCGCCACCGATCCGCGGGCGAAGACCTCGCCGCTGCGCAGCAGCACCCTCGCCGGACAGGCCGCCGGATGGGCGGGCGATGTCGCGCTCCTCGGCGACGAGCCGAGGCACTTCGCGCTCGGGGCGAGCTGCTTCGCCACGGGCCACGCCGCGTACGTCTCCGGTCTGCTCCGCCAGCGCGGGCCCGAGGTCTCGCTCGCCCGGCCCGCGGCCGTCGGAGCCCTGTGGGCCGTGGGTGCGCCCCGCACCGTGCTGGGCGCGTACCGCACCGCCCCTGCGCTGGCCCCGGTCCTGGCCGGCTATTCGGCGATGCTGAGCGGCACTGCGGCCGCCGCCACCCTCCTCGATCCGGCGATTCCGGCGGACGCCCGGCGCGCCACGCTCGCGGGGGCGGGGCTCTTCCTGCTCAGCGATTCGATTCTGGGCCTGCGCAAGTTCGTCCTCAGCGAGCCGCCGGCCTGGCTGGAGGGGGCCGTGATGGCCACCTACACCGGGGCGCAGTTCCTCATCGCCGAGGGTGCCGCGCGGGCGGGGCTTGACTCTCACACGGTGTGAGCGTGCACGGTGATGAGGTGACCGACACCCCGGCCCTGATGTCCATCGGCAGGTTCTCCTCGCTGAGCCGGATCAGCGTTCGCATGTTGCGCCACTACGACACCCACGGTGTCCTGGTGCCCGCCGATGTGGACGCGACCACCGGCTACCGGCGGTACGCGGCGGCGCAGCTCGCCGATGCCGCGGCGATCCGCCGGCTCCGCGACGTGGGCTTCGGCGTGTCCGCCATCGGAGCCCTGCTCGCCGTCCGAGGCACCCCCGAGTACGACGCCGCGCTCGCCGCGCAGCGCATCGAACTCGCGGCGGCCGCTGACGAGGCGCTCGGCCGGCTCCGTCTCCTCGACCATCTGCTCTCCGAGAAGGACACCGCCATGACCGACACCGTCACCATCGAGACCGTTCCCGCACAGACCCTCGCCTATCTCCGCGGCACCGTCGCCGATTACGCCGCCGAGGGAACCCTGTGGGAGCGTTTCCTGCCCGCCCTCGCCGAACAGGGCATCGCCGCCGGCCCGGTGGGCGGCTGCATCGAGCACGACGACGAGTTCCGCGAGCACGACGTGGACGAATCCGTCTTCGTCGAGGTCGCCGCGGGCACCGCCGCGCAGGCCCCGATCGGGATCCTCGCCGCCCCGCAGCGCCGTGCCGTGGTGGCGACCGTGACCGGGCCGTACCAGGAGGCCATTCCCCGCGCGCACGACCTGATCGGCGCGTACGTCGCCGAACACGGCCTGACGATGACCCGCGTCGCCGGTGATCCGGCGACGCACCACTTCAACGTCTACCTCGACGATCCGTGCGAGGTGCCGGCCGAGCAGCTGCGCACGAGGGTCTACGTGCCGGTGGGCTGAGGTCCGTCGGTCCCGGGCGCCGGAGCCTCGGTGTCCGGGGCCGTGGGCGCCGCGGTATCCGCCGCCGACTCCGTGCGGGCCTCGTCGATCAGGTCCTCGACCTCCGCGGTCTCCGCTGCGACCAGCGCGTCGGGGCCGGCCTCGTGCGCGCCCTTCGAGCGCTTGGGGATGAAGTGCATGACCAGCACGACGATGCCGCCCACGATCACGCCGAAGACGGCGGACCCCAGGGTGTTGGCGAGCCATCCGGTGACGGCACCGATCGCGGGGATCAGGCCCGCGACCCACACCTCGAGGGAGTGCACGATCGCGTACGGGGTGTGCCAGCCCAGAGTGTCCAGGCCCACCAGCAGGATGTGCCCGCCCACCCAGCACATGGCGACCACACCGACGGTCGCCAGCGTGCTGAGCACGCCCGGCATCGCCTTCACCAGCCCGTAGCCGATCTTGCTGACCGTGGGCGAGGACTTCTTCGACAGGGCCAGGCCCACATCGTCCATCTTGACGATGAGCGCGACCACGCCGTAGACCAGCGCGGTGATCGCGATCGCCACGACCACGAGGATCACCGCGCGCTCCCAGAGCACCTCGCCGGCGACCTCGTTGAGCGCGATCACCATGATCTCGGCGGAGAGGATGAAGTCGGTGCGGACGGCGCCGCTGACCACCTTGTCCTCATCGACCGGGCCGGTGGACGAGGAGGGCGATTCGACGCCGCCGTCACCGTGGCCGCTGACCTTCTCCCAGATCTTCTCGGCGCCCTCGTAGCAGAGGTAGGTGCCGCCGAGCATGAGGATGGGGGTGAGCAGCCCGGGCGCGAACTGGCTGAGGATCAGCGCGGCGGGCAGGATGATCAGCAGCTTGTTGCGGAGCGAGCCGATCGCGATCCGCTTGATGATGCTCAGCTCGCGTTCGGGCTTGATGCCCTGCACGTAGCGCGGGGTGACGGCGGTGTCGTCGACCACGACGCCCACCGCCTTCGCGCTGGCCCGGCCGGCTGCGCCGGCAACGTCGTCCACCGAGGCGGCTGCGAGCCGCGCGAGCGCGGCGATGTCGTCGAGCAGCGCCGCTAGTCCTGCACTCATGGCGTCAGCGTAGCGGCGGTGTCCGACTTGTGCGGATGCGACCGGCGCGATCCGCACCGTGCCGCCGCGGTCCGGACCGTCGAGCATCACCTTCGGCGAGCAGGGCGACCGCCTCGCGGCGCAGTCCCGGGACGCGGCGCCGGCCGCCACGGGGGAGCCCCATGTCCTCCGGCGTGATCCGGGCGCGGCGGGTGGTGAGGAAGCCCTTGATGTCCTGCGCTCTGGCGTCGTTCCCGCTCATGCGATCCAACATAGGTGCGGCGTGCGGGGTGTATCCAGAGGTCGTCAGTCCCCCCGATCGGCGGCCCGGGGCGGACCGGGCAGTGGGGTATCGCACGTTTGACGGAGTGCCGCCACAGGCCGCGCGGCGTAGGGGAGGATAATGGGGGAACCGTTACATGGACACAGACCAAGCGTTCGCAAGAGTCGACCGACCAAGACATTCGGGAGAGAAGCAAAAGCATATGAGTGCGCAGCAGCAGACCATCATCTACACGCTGACCGACGAGGCACCGCTCCTCGCCACGGCAGCGTTCCTGCCGATCATCCGCACGTTCGCCGGCCCCGCCGGGATCGACGTGCAGACCAGCGACATCTCGGTCGCGGCGCGCATTCTGGCGGCATTCCCCGAGCGGTTGACCGAGGAGCAGCGCGTCCCGGACAACCTGGCGGCCCTGGGTGAGCTCACGCTGGACCCGTCGGCGAACATCATCAAGCTGCCGAACATCAGCGCCTCGGTGCCGCAGCTGCTGGCCGCGATCGCGGAGCTGCAGGAGAAGGGCTACGACATCCCGGACCTGCCGTCGGAGCCGAAGACCGACGAGGAGCGCGATATCGCGACGCGCTACTCCACCATCCTCGGCAGTGCCGTGAACCCGGTGCTGCGCCAGGGTAACTCGGACCGTCGCGCGCCGAAGGCGGTCAAGGAGTACGCCCGCAAGCACCCGCACAGCATGGGCGAGTGGTCGATGGCCTCGCGCAGCCATGTGGCGCACATGAAGCACGGCGACTTCTACCACGGAGAGAAGTCCACCACCCTCGATCGCGACCGCGACCTGCGCATGGAGCTGGTCACCGCGGACGGCAAGACCAACGTGCTCAAGGCCAGCGTGAAGCTCGGTGCGGGCGACGTCATGGACTCGATGTTCATGAGCAAGAAGGCCCTCCTCGACTTCTACGAGGAGCAGATGCAGGACGCCTACGAGACCGGCGTGATGTTCTCGCTGCACGTGAAGGCCACGATGATGAAGGTCTCGCACCCCATCGTCTTCGGCCACGCGGTGCGCGTCTTCTACAAGGACGCCTTCGCCAAGCACCACGACCTGTTCGAGGAGCTCGGCGTCAACGTCAACAACGGCCTCGGCGACCTCTACGACAAGATCGCGACCCTCCCGGCTTCGAAGCACGAGGAGATCGTCAAGGATCTGCACGCCTGCCACGAGCACCGCCCGGAGCTGGCGATGGTCGATTCGGCGCGCGGTATCTCGAACTTCCACTCGCCGTCCGACGTGATCGTCGACGCCTCGATGCCCGCCATGATCCGCGCCGGCGGCAAGATGTACGGTGCCGACGGCCGCACCAAGGACACCAAGGCCGTGATGCCGGAGTCCACCTTCGCCCGTATCTACCAGGAGATCATCAACTTCTGTAAGACCAACGGCGCCTTCGACCCCCGCACCATGGGCACCGTCCCCAACGTGGGCCTGATGGCGCAGAAGGCCGAGGAGTACGGCTCGCACGACAAGACCTTCGAGGTCCCCGCGGCGGGCACCGCCAACATCGTGGACAACGCCACCGGCGAGGTGCTGCTCACGCAGCAGGTCGAGGAGGGCGACATCTGGCGCATGTGCACCGTCAAGGACGCCCCGATCCGCGACTGGATCAAGCTGGCCGTCAACCGTGCCCGTAACTCCGGTACGCCCGTGCTGTTCTGGCTGGACCCGTACCGCCCGCACGAGAACGAGCTGATCACCAAGGTCAAGGCGGAGCTGGAGAACTACGACACCGAGGGCCTGGACATCCAGATCATGTCCCAGGTGCGCGCCATGCGGTACACCCTCGAGCGCGCGATGCGCGGCCTCGACACCATCGCCGCCACCGGCAACATCCTGCGCGATTACCTCACCGACCTGTTCCCGATCCTGGAGCTGGGAACCTCGGCCAAGATGCTGTCGATCGTTCCGCTCATGGCGGGTGGCGGCATGTACGAGACCGGTGCCGGCGGTTCGGCGCCCAAGCACGTCAAGCAGCTCGTGGAGGAGAACCACCTGCGCTGGGATTCGCTGGGCGAATTCCTCGCGCTCGCGGTGAGCCTCGAGGAGACGGGCCTCAAGAACGACAACAAGCACGCCGTCACGCTGGCCAAGACGCTCGACTCGGCCACCGGCAAGCTGCTGGAGAACAACAAGGCGCCCTCGCGCAGCACCGGCGAGCTGGACAACCGCGGCAGCCAGTTCTACCTGGCCCTGTACTGGGCGCAGGAGCTGGCCGCGCAGACCGACGACCCCGAGCTGGCGGAGAAGTTCGCGCCGCTCGCGAAGTCGCTCGCCGAGCACGAGGACACGATCGTCGGCGAGCTCGCCGCGGTCCAGGGTGAGCCCGCCGATATCGGCGGCTACTACCAGCCCGACCCGGAGAAGATGGCGAAGGTGATGCGCCCGAGCGCCACCCTCAACGCCGATCTGGCCTCCGTCCAGGACTGATCGCACGCAACCCGCAACGGGCATCGCCGACCTCGGTCGGCGGTGCCCGTTCCGTGTTTCTCCGCGGTCTGGGTGGCGTGCTCGGATCCACGGACAGTCTCGAGGTCGACTTCAACGTGCTTCCGGACAATTCGCCCGGCGTCGCGAACTGCGATGTGAGCCCGAAAGTCGGCGGGAAAGCGTGGGCAGGGACAGGGCCCTGCGGAACCGCGCCGACGGCCGAGGTCGATGTCCCGGGTGCGGGCCGGGCTGGCCGTAACCGGCCCGGCTGATCCCTTCGGGCATCGAATCAAACTGGTCGGCAGTGGAATTCGCGGAAGAACTCGGCTACGCCCTGTCCGGCGCGGCGTGGGCGCACCCGCCCGCGTGCGCCCCGGCCGGATCCACTGGGCGGGAGCTGAAACCGTCGAACGAGGGCACGCGGGCGACGAACGTGGGATGCGATCCCGCCGCCGCGCCGCGGCGAAGATTCTCACCGATGCGGGTGAGCCTTTACTGTAGTGGGGTGATTGATGGCTCGAGCCGCCCCCCGCGGCGGACGCAGGAACAGCGGCGGGAGGCCACGCGTACCGCTTTGCTGGACGCGACGATCGAGAGTCTCGCCGAGGTGGGGTACACCGGGATGACGACCCGCGCCGTGGCGGCGCGAGCCGGGGTGACGCACGGTGCGCAACAACACCACTACGGCACGAAGCTGGCTCTCGCGGATGCGGCGCTGAAGCGGTTCGCCGAATCCCTGGCCACCGACGGACCCGCTGCACGGCAGGCGAAGACGCTCGATGAGGACCCGGCGAGATCGGAGTGGGAGCGGTGCGGAGAACTGCTCGACGCGATCTGGGCGCTCTACAGCCAACCCATCATCGGCACGATCGCCGAGATGCTGGCCCTGTCCCGCACGGACGCCGACATCCGCGAGCGGATGGCCGAGAACTCCACCGTGGCGCACTTGATCACGCGCACCACCGGCGCGATGGCGTTGCCCGTGCTGGGGCGGATCGAGGGGTTCGGCGAGTGGATTCTCACGGCGGTCACCGCGATGCGGGGGCTGCAGATGCTCGAACCGCTGCGGCTCGACGGTGACGCGGCGCTGACCTGGACGTCGATGCGCCGCGATCTGATCGCGGCCCTGCGGGTACGGGCCGACGAGGCGGGCGTCACCGTCTGAGCGCCTCCGGCGCGTCGTCGCGCATCACGCGGTCCAGGAATCGCGCGGCGTCGTCGGCAGCGGCGTAGACGGTGCCGAAGTGGTCGGTGGGGTACAGGTGCACGCTCACCGGTTGCCGGTGCAGTCGCAGGGTCGCGGCCAGCGACAGCCCGGAGGCGATCGGCACGTCGATGTCGGTGAGCCCGTGACCGAGGAAGATCGGCCGGTCGTACCCTGAGACGGGGGTGGACAGGTGATCTGCCAGAGCGCGGTACACACCGGGAATGCTGCGCAACGGCCGGGTGACCCACGAGCGCACGTCCGCACCGCGCACCTCCTCGCGCATGTCGTAGAGGCTGAGCGTCTCGGCGAGGGCCGCGATGCGACGGCCCTCCTCGCTGAGCACGTCATCGATACCCAGATCGGGGCGGGCGTCGCGGATGCCCGCGAGGATGTACGCCCCGTAGGTAGTCATCGCCAGGGGGAGCGCGGGTGGGAACGACGGCCCGAGGAATTGGACGATCCGTTCGATGTTGGCGGGGGTGCCGGTGGCGACCACACCCCGCAGGTCGAGGTCGTATCCCGCGCCGAACTCCGCGGCGTACCGAGCGCCGTTCATGGCTGCTCCGGCCCCCTGGGACTGGCCCACCAGGGCCCACTTCGCCGATAACGTCGGGTTCAGGCGGCGAGCTGCGCGCACCGAATCGATCAGGTTGTGCGCCTCGACCTTTCCGTTCAGATAGCTCATCAATCCGGGCGTTCCGAGGCCGGCGTAATCGGTGGCGACCACCGCGTACCCGCGGTCGAGCCAGTGTCCGAGGTAGAACTGCTGCCGGTCGGACTGCGGTTGCGCCGAGGGCGTGGCATCGTCGCCCAGCCCGACGGTGCCGTGCGCCCACGCGATCACCGGCCACCCGCCGGGCGGTGGTGCCGACTTCGGAAGGAAGATCGCGCCGGTACTCACGGCCGGGCCGTGCTGGTTACTGGTGGCGTAGAGGAAGCGGTGTGCATCGGCGGCGGCATCCACCCACAGTCCGGCCGCCAGCGGCACCTGGGCGATCGGAGTTCCCGCGTCGGGGATGGGTTCGGCGTAGCTCCGGGCGTCGAGTCCCGACCAATTCGGCGCCGCGATCGGCGTCACCGGGTCCGGCGTCACCAGGCCGCGGATCAGGCCGGTGAAGCGGTGGGCCAGGAATGTGGTGAGTGGCACACCGTCAACCTACCGGGCCCGGTGAGCGAGCGCGGCCGATGCCGCGGCGCACCGGTCAGCACGGAAATATCGAGATCGAAGAAAGGGGCGATGACGATTCCGTGAAACAAGTCGGAGCGATTGAGAAGAATTCGTGAACTGATCGACATCTGTTTGCCTGACGTTGGCGAAAGCGAGCCCGCTGTGGATACTCGAAGGTAGACCGGTTGCGAATGAATCATTGAAAGAGTGTAGCCGGCGAGATATCACGATGGAGGTCAGAGAAATGAATGTGAACGGAAATACGAAGAAGTCTTCCACTGTGATCGGTTGGGTCGGTGCCGGGGTGCTGGCGATGGGGGCCGCGGCGGCCGTGTTCGGTGCCGGCTCGGCGTCCGCCTCGCCTGTTCCGGGCAATCCGAGCGGGTACCACTCGGATCATGTGGTCACCCCGAATCAGAATCTGGGTCCGCAGGGATTCGGCGGTCCGCAGGTCGGCGGTCCGCAGGGCCACGGCACGGTGTTCGCCCCCGGGTCCGCGCTTCAGCCGGGCAATGTCAGCGACGATGCGCGCGATTCGCGGAACGCCGGCCCGAATGCGGCGACGCCGCTCGACTCGGGTGATCACCCGCGGAGCAATCCGGGGTTCGACAGCCCGCTCCCGCCGGTCTGATCGACGATCCGGTCATCCCCCGCCTCGTCGCAGCGCAGCCCCGCTGCGACGCGGCGGGACCAGCCGGGAGTTCTCGGATTCGAAACGGGGTAGATGAATGGTGACGCGACCATTCCGAGATATCAACGCAGCGCCCCGATGAATTCATTCCAGGCTGGTCTCGATTGGTATTCGCGGTCGAGGAGATTGGCGCTACCGTAGCCGGAGAAGGTGTCCGGATAATCGGTGATCCAGGATCTCTTGTCGGTGAATCCCCACACCGTGACCCCGGTGCAGGCGGACAATTCCCGGCACAGGCCGGTCATGGTGGCGTACATCCGGCCCTGGCGTCGCAGGTCCTCAGGGGCGGCCGCACCCTTGTCGGTCGGAATCCGTACATCCAATTCGGTCAGGCGAACGTCGAGGCCGGCGTCGGCGAATCGCTGGAAGTTCGCGCGCATGTCCGCCACCCGGGGCTGTTGATCGGCGCCGCCGAGCATGTGCGCCTGGAAGCCCACTCCGTCGAGGAGGGGTTTGGTCACGCGGACGCCGTCGATCTCGACGTCCTCCGTCATCGCCCGCAGCTTCGTCGCGAGGGCGAGCAGTGCGGTCGACTTGTCGCTCACCGTCTCCGAACTGTGCTCGTTGAGGTACAGCTTGGCCCGCGGCGCTGCCTTGCGAGCGGCGCGGAAGGCCTCGGCGATGTACCGGTCGTCGCCGGTGGTGCGCCACCAGGCGTTGCGCTGGAGCTCGCCGCGCTGATCGAAGGGCTCGTTGACCACGGTGACGGTGTTCGCCCTATCCGCATACCGGCGGACCACCGTGGTCACCAGTTCGCGGAGGAAGGTGCGGCGCCCCTCGTCGGTCATCCGCTGGACGTACGGCGGAACGATGCCCCACACCTGCTGGTCCAGCGGGTCCCACACCAGTGAGTGGATGTCGAAGCGTTGGCCGTGTCGGCGCGCCGTCTCCGCCACTGCATCGGCCTCCCGGAAGTCGAATCGCCCGGCCTCGGGGGCCACGGTGTTCGTCATGGTGCCGATCTCGGTGGTGAGCGAGGTGAACGCGGTACCGGCGACCGACTCGTAGCAGGGGTCGCCGTCGGTGAAGGTCGATCGGTAGGCGGTCCCGACATCGATTCCGGAACGCTCGGCGGCTCCGCGGAAGCCGGCGGTGTCCGGCCCGCACGTCGGGGCCGCCGGTGCGGGTGAGTCGGGGCTGCTGGGCGGAGCCGGGACGGTGCACGCCGCGGACAGCAGGCCCGCCGAGGCGAGCGCGACGACGATGGGGGCGACGCGGACGGACATTCCCCGACGCTACCGGCCGGCCGGGTCCTCCTCGACGGCGAGCGCGCGGTGATCGACCGGGCACCCGGGCGCGAAAGTGCCCAGTGCGGGCACGCTGAAACCGCCGGGATAACTCTTGATCCGCGCCATCTCGTAGACGTGGAGCGGCGTGCGCCGCGCGGGTAGTCGCGAGACCAGGAGGGCCCGTGCCTTGAGGCCCGCGACGGACACCGCCCGGGCCAGCCGGCCGGGCTTGCGGTACCGGAAGGCCCGCAGCAGCGGATCGTCCATGATCGAGCGGCTGAAGACGTCGATCGCCGGCCGCAGCGGTGCCGGATAGAAGGAGGCGAGCAGCGCCATCGTGGCGTCGGCCACCCGGCGCGCGCCCTCGCTGTATCCGAAGTGCTCCGCCTCGTAGGAGTCCATCAGCGCGGCGAAACCCTCGTAGGTCTCGGGAATCTCCTGGATCGCCATGTGTCGCCCCAGGTCCCGGTAGTACAGCACGGAGGCGGCGACCTCGGAGTCGGTCAGCCGACGCCACCCGAAGTCGTCGATCCATCGCTTCGGGACCACGACGAAGGTCGACAACACGTACAGCATGTCCGCGTCGGAGATGTCGTACATCCGGTGCATCTGGTTGATCCGGCGGACGGCGGAACGGCCACGCTCGTCCTCGAATCCATGCAGCAGCGGCACTTCCAGCAGGAGTGCCGTGTCGTCGTACCGCTTCTGCGTGCGTTCCTCGAACTCGCGGGTGCGGTGCAGCAGATCGCCGATGCTGGGCACCGCGTAGGTGCGGAACAGGGCGAAGCTCAGCGCCTGGTTGAAGTCCCACGGGAACTCCAATGTGGTGAGGTCGCGGTAGATCCGGTGGTAGTCGACCTGCGGATCGAGCTCGGCGTTCCGTGTTCGTGTACGCATCCGGTCCTCCTCGGTGGGGCGCCCTCTCACCATAAGTCGACTTATAGTGATGTGCAAGAGGTCACAGTCGTCGTCGGTGGGAGACTGGTGCGATGGAGGCAACGCGGAAGTCCACGCCCACGCGGTGGGCGCAGCGCCGATTCCTGGACGCCGGTCTCGCGGTGTTGGCGGACTCGGGCCACGCCGGTCTGAAACAGGCCGCGGTGTGCGCCCGCGCCGGCGCCACGACCGGGAGCTTCTATCACGCCTTTCCGAGCTGGGGCGAGTACACCTCCGCGCTGATCGCGCATTGGCGCGAGGATCAGAGTCAGCGCTTGATCGTCGAGGCCACGGAGATCGCCGATCCCCGCGCCCGGCTGGAACGCCTCGTCGAGATCGGCCTGACGCTGAACCCCGATTCCGAGGCGGCGATCCGGGTGTGGGCCGCGCACGATCCCGAGGTCCTCGCGCACCTCGCCGAGGTCGATACGATCCGGCTCGCCGCCATTCGCGACACCTATGTCGAACTCGTCGGCGACGACGGCGCCGCCGACGAGTACGCGCGGATCGCGATGTATCTACTGGTCGGGTTCCAGAGCGGCACACTGCGTTCCGTTGACGCTCTCGAACGTGGTTACCGCACCGTGGTCGCCGCCGCTCTCGCGCCGGTGGCCGATGCGGGCCCCGGAGGCGATCACGCGAGCAGGACCACCGCCAACGCGGACTGACGGGGCAGCGTCACGTCCAGGCCGGTCAGTTCCCGGAATCGTGTGAGCCGATTGAGCACCGTATTGCGGTGGCAGAATTCGCGCGCCGCGGTCACCGACACGCTCCCCGTGTCTAGGTACGCGAGCACGGTGCCGATCACGGTCTCGCGATCGGTGTCACTGAGCAGATCCAGCCCGGCGAGTTCCGTCTCGCTGAACGGCCGCGTCGCGTCGAGATGCGTCCGGCTCAGGCGATGCCAGACGCGCCGGGTGTCGTGCAGGCCGCGATCGGCGTCCCGGAGGACCGCGAGCACCTGTTCGGCTGCGTCGGCTCCCCGTGCGACGTTCCCCAGCCCGTCCACGTCGTCGACGATCCCGCCGGGGATCCGATCGAGCAGGCGCAGTTGCACCTCGTCGGTGAGCGCACCGGACGACGTGGGCCAGAAGATCACGACGGCGTCCTCCCGCCGCGTCAGGTGCATGGAAGCCCCGCTGTGGGTGGCCGTCTGGACCGCCCGGTAGGCATCGCGGTCGTGCTGGGTGCCGATGGCGACCACCCGGAACACCGATTCCGGATCGAGGTCGAGAGCGCGCGCGATGCGCCCGACCCGCGACTGCGGCGGCCCGCCGGGCTGGACGAGTTCGGTGAGGTAGGACTGCTGCTCGTCGCGCGCCGAGGCGGCCATCGCCGCCCGCTCGTCGAGGTAGCTGTGCTGCACGTTGCGGGCGTACTCGTCGACGATCGACCACAGATCGCCCGCGTGCAACGCCAGTACCGCCGTGTCGTCGCTCGTGGCGCGGCGCAGCAGGTCCGACCAGATCACGCTGAAATCGAGCCGGACGGCGGCGACCAGGTCCTCCAGTGGGACGTGCGCCCGCGCGCGCCGACGTCCCAGTTCGATCGGCACCGACCCCAGATCGGACACGGGGATGCGGCCCGCCACCACGCCGAGTAGCAGATCGATCGACTCCGAGGCCGCCTTGCGGAGTTCGGTTCCCGGCACCGAACCGTCGCCGTACGCGGGAATCGCGGTGACCTCAGCCACGAACGCCTCCACGAGTAGGGGCAGGTCGCGCCGGGTCGATTCGACCAGTTCGAGCCATCGTGCACCGGTTTGCGTGCGCTGTGCGGCGAGGTCACGCATGTCGCCCGTCCTCCGTCGGTCGGTCCGCGTCACGGAGCGCGGCGAGGTTGTGCATCTGCACATCGTATCCTTCGAGATCCGTGGCATCCGTCGATGTCGCGCGGCTCACACATCCGCTTGTATGGGGAGACACGAACCGCAGGACCACGGCGCGTTCCCGTCGATCAGAGGAGTCCACCGTGACAGCCGATACCTCCGCCGCATCCACCTCATCGGATCCCACCGACGACGGCGCTCGTCGCGTCGCCCTCGCGGCCTTCGTCGGGACGGCGATGGAGTGGTACGACTTCTTCATTTTCACCACCGCCGCCGCGCTGGTGTTCAACGTGCAGTTCTTCGTCTCGCACAACGCCCTTGCGGCCACGATGGCGTCGTTCGCGACCCTCGCCGTCGGTTTCATCGCCCGTCCCTTCGGCGGCATCCTGTTCGGCTGGCTCGGGGATCGGATCGGGCGGCGCAAGGTACTCATGGCCACGATCGTCGGGATCGGGATCGCCACCGTGCTGATCGGCGTGCTGCCCAACTACGCGTCGATCGGCATCGCTGCGCCGATCATCCTGGTGGTGCTCCGGATCCTGCAGGGACTCGCCGTCGGCGGCGAGTGGAGCGGCGCGGTCACCATCACCGCCGAGAACGCCCCCGCCGCGAAACGAGCCCGGTACGCGGCAGTTCCGCAGCTGGGTTCGCCGGTGGGCACGATCCTCTCGTCGGGCGTCTTCTTCCTCACCTCCGCCGCCCTCGGTGATGAGCGGTTCCAGGACTGGGGCTGGCGCATCCCGTTCCTGCTCGCCCTGCCCATGCTGATCGCCTCCGTCGCGCTGCGCAGCAGGCTCGAGGAGTCGCCCGCGTTCTTGGAGCTGAAAGACAGTGGCGCCGTTGCCGAAGCGCCGCTCTCGCAGGTTCTGCGCGGATCGTGGCGGCAGGTGCTGGCGGGGTCCGCCGTGGCGCTGCTCGGTATCGCGGGCTTCTATCTGGTCACCACCTTCGTGGTCAGCTACGGCCAGCGGGTGCTGCACCTGGACACCTCCCTCCTGCTCGCCGCCACCTTCATCGCCGCGTCCTTCGAGCTCATCGTGATCTGGGCGGGTGGACGACTGGGGGAGCGGTACGGATCCACCCGTGTCTCCGCCGGCGCGGGCGTGATCACCGCCATCCTGGCCTTCCCGATCTTCATGGCCATCGGAACCGCGCAACCGGTACTCGTGGTGGTGGCGATGACGGTCGGCGTGGGCGTTGTCTCCTTCGCCTACTCCGTGCAGGGCGCCATCATCACCAGCCTGTTCCCGGCGCCGGTCCGGTACACCGGAGTCTCGGTGTGCGGCAACGCCGCCGCCGTGCTCGCCGGACTGGTCCCGCTGCTGGCCACGGCCATCCTCACCGTCACCGGTGACACGCTCTGGCCCAGCGCGTGCCTGCTCATCCTCATCGCGGTCATCACCATCGCCGGTGCCCTCACGGCGCGCCGCATCAGCATCCCGGAAGCCGGCCTCAAGATCTGACGCGATCGACAAGCCCGTTCCCATCGACCATTCTCTTCTCCCGAGGGGCAACACCATGACCGACAGCACGACCACGACCGACTACCTCACCGATTTCGCGGCCATGTCGCGGTTCGGGGCCACCGAGCGCGGGGGAGTCGACCGGCAGGCCGCCACGGCCCCCGACGGTGCGCAACGGCGGTGGCTGCGGGACTGGCTCGACGAGCACGGATTCGAGACGGGGTACGACGGGATCGGCAATCAGTTCGGCCTGCTCACCCTCAATCCCGGTGCGCCGTACGTTCTCACCGGATCGCACATGGACTCGCAGCCGCGAGCGGGGCGCTACGACGGTGCCTACGGCGTGCTCGCTTCGGCGCACGCCGCCGTGCGCGCGGCGGACCGGTTCCGATCGGAGGGCCGCGTCCCGACGTACAACGTGGCGGTGGTGAACTGGTTCAACGAAGAGGGCAGCCGCTTCACACCCAGCATGATGGGCTCCTCCGTCCACACCGGGAAGATGGACAGGGCACAGGCTCTGGCCACCACCGACGGTGATGGTGTGAGTGTGGAGCAGGCGCTGTCCGAGATCGGCACGATCGGGGACTTCGCGATGCCCGCCGTTGCCGGCTACGCGGAGATCCACGTGGAACAGGGCCGAATCCTCGAAGACACCGAGACGACGATCGGGCTCGTCGCCGGCACCTGGGGCGCGCGGAAGTTCGCCTTCACCGTGCGCGGCGAACAGGCGCACACCGGCTCCGCGGTCATGGCGGACCGGCATGACGCACTGCTCGGCGCCTCGCTCCTCGTGGTCCTGGCCCGTGAGCTCGCGGACCAGTTCGCGGATGCGCCCCTGCACACGTCGGTGAGCCGGATGATCATCGAACCCAACTCGCCTGTGGTGATCGCCCGGGAGGCGACCTTCAACATGGACCTGCGATCGCCCGACGAGGAGGTCCTGGAACAGGCGGAACAGCTGCTGCGGTCGCGGATCGGCGAGATCGAGCGCCGGGCGCAGGTTCGGATCGACTGGACCCGTACGCATTCCTGGGGACAGCTGGCGTTCCAGCAGGAGGGCGTCGCACTCGCCCGGAAGGCGGCCGAGCATCTCGGACTGTCGAACCGGGAACTGCTCACCGTGGCCGGTCACGACTCCGTGAACATGAAGGACGTCGTTCCCACCGTGATGCTCTTCGTGCCCAGCGTCGAGGGCGTCTCGCACAACGAACTCGAGCGCACCACCGACGACGACGCCGTCGCCGGCGTCGAGGTCCTCACCGAAACACTGCACCGCATGATGGACGGAGCCCTGTGATGTTCACCGACGGACGACGCCGACTCGTTGTCGGCACGGTAGCCGTGCTCGCACTCGCCGGATGCGGCGCAGGGAATTCCGGCGAGCCGGCATCATCCTCGCCCACGGCGGCCGCCACCGGCGACGCCGCCTTCCGTGACACCTTCCGTGAGCTCGTGGAGACCAACACCACGCCCTCGGCGGGCAGTTGCACCCTGGCCGCGCAGCGCATGGCGGACCGGCTCAAGGCCGGCGGGTACTCCGACAAGGACATCGTCCAGTTCACACCGCCGGGGCGTCCCAAGGACGGCGGCCTGGTGGCCACACTCGGCGGCTCGGACACCAACGCCAAGCCCGTTCTCCTGCTCGCACATCTCGACGTGGTCGAAGCGAAACGCGAGGATTGGCAACGCGACCCGTTCACTCTCGTCGAGGAGAACGGCTACTTCTACGGCCGCGGAACCTACGACGACAAGTCGATGGCGGCGATCTTCGTGGACTCGATGATCCGCTACCGCGCCGAGGGCTTCCTACCCAAGGCGCCGGTGCGCATCGCCCTCACCTGCGGCGAAGAGGGCGGAGACCAGGAGAACGGGGTCAAGTGGCTCCGCGACAACCGGCCGGAACTGCTGGACGCACGCCTGGTTCTCAATGAGGGCGCCGGCGGCCAACTCGACCAGGACGGCAAACCCGTCACCCTGGAAGTGCAGGCGGCGCAGAAGCAGTACCAGGACTTCACCCTGGAGGTGACCGACCCCGGGGGCCACAGCAGCCAGCCCGGACCCTTCAATGCGATCGCCGCGCTGTCGGCGGGCCTCGACCGGCTGGCGGCGTACCGCTTCCCGGTACAGCTCAACGAGACCGTGCGGCAGAATTTCACCGCGCTGGCCCCGCTCAACCCCGGCGAAGTGGGCGACGCGATGCGGGCCATCGTGGCCGATCCCAACGATGCCGTCGCGGCGGACGTCCTGTCGAGGTCTCCGGGGTACAACGCCGCGCTCCGCACGACATGCATTCCGACGCAGATCACGGGCGGCCACGCGAAGAACGCCCAGCCGCAGCGGGTGACGGCCAACGTCAACTGCCGGATCGCACCGAACGCGTCACCGCAGGACGTGCAGCGGACCCTGAACGACGTGCTGGCGGAACCGCGGATCGCCGTCACGCCGACGGACCCGTTCTCCACCGACATCGCGAAGGTCGCCGACCTGACGCCCGCGATCGTCGACCCGATCCGTTCGATCGGGCAGCGGATCTGGCCGGGCATCACCGTGGTCCCGTTCATGTCCGCCGGTGCGACCGATGCGATCTTCTTCACCGACACCCCCGTGTACGGCATCAGCGGAATCCTCTCCAAGCCGAACGACACGTTCATGCACGGGCTCAACGAGCGGGTTCCTGTGAAATCGCTGTACGACGGCCGCGCCTTTCTCTACGACCTCACCAAGGCCTACGCCAACGGTTGAGAGCGGCTGATCGGCGAGTCGGCAGCATGAGTCGTTCGTTACAGTGCGTGGCGAAAGTGTTCTGTGACACACTCGGTGACAACGCGCGAATCGGGCGAACGAGACGGGGGCGTGCCGAGTGCGGCGGCGCACCGGGTGCCGGCGCCTCGGCGGCGGGCCCGCCCTCGTCCCAGCTCAGAAGCCTGAGCCGACCCTGGCTCGTCGCTGAGATTCTGCAGCGATGCAGATTCCGTTCCCGAGCCCCGCTGCGGAGGGCGCTCGATCGGCCTCACCGCGTTCGCCATCGCAAGGCCCGCATCATCTGGGGTCCGGCTATCGCATACCGCTAGTCTTCGTTGGCGTCCGAAGTGGTTCGGGACGCGGCGGCCCGCGGGATCGGGGTCGTCGATGCAGCTAGCAGTCAGTGTGAGGGCCCGTGTCGATCGTTCAACGCAGCGTCGCCAGAGCGGCGCAGGGTGGCACGTCCGCGCTGTCGCAGGCCGGCATGATCTTCCAACTGTTCGCGCAGATCGTGCGGAACACCTTCAAGCGGCCCTTCCAGTACCGCGAGTTCATCGAGCAGTCGTGGTTCATCGCCAGCGTCACCATCCTCCCGACGGCGCTCGTCGCGGTGCCCTTCGGCGCGATCGTCTCGCTGCAGACCGGCTCGCTCATCGGCCAGCTCGGCGCCGAGAGCTTCACCGGCGCCGCGAGCGTGCTCGCGGTCGTGCAGCAGGGCGCGCCCGTGGTGACGGCGCTCCTGGTCGCCGGCGCGGCGGGCAGCGCCGTGTGCGCCGACCTCGGCGCGCGCACCGTCCGCGAGGAGATCGCGGCCATGGAGGTGCTGGGCATCGATCCGGTGCACCGCCTCGTGGTGCCCCGGGTGCTCGGAATGATGTTGGTCAGCGCCTTCCTCAACGGCCTCGTCTCGGTGGTCGGTGTGGTGGGCGGCTACTTCTTCAACGTGGTGCTGCAGCACGGCACCCCGGGTGCCTACCTGGCATCGTTCTCCGCGCTGGCGCAGCTGCCCGACCTCCTGGTCGGCGAGTTCAAGGCGCTGATCTTCGGGCTCATCGCCGGCGTGGTCGCCGCGTACAAGGGCCTGCATCCGGGCGGCGGTCCGAAGGGCGTCGGTGACGCCGTCAACCAGTCCGTGGTGATCACCTTCCTGCTGCTGTTCTTCGCGAACATCATCCTCACGGCGGTCTACCTGCAGGTCGTCCCGGCGAAGGGCTCGTGAGATGTCGCTGAACTTCACGAACAAGGCGCGCAAGGCCGCGCAGGCCCCGCTCAAGGTGCTCGACGGTGCCGGCGAGCAGATGTCCTTCTACGGCCGGTCCATCGGCTTCATCCCGCAGTCGATCCGGCGCTACCCCAAGGAAGTCGGCCGGGTGCTGGCCGAGGTCGCCTTCGGCAGCGGTGCGCTCGCCGTGATCGCCGGCACCGTGGGCGTGGTCCTCATGCTCTGCGGCTTCACCGGCATCGTGGTGGGGCTCCAGGGCAATGCGGCGCTTCAGCAGCTCGGCGCCTCCGTGATGACCGGCTTCCTCTCGGCCTATGTCAACACCCGCGAGCTGACCCCGCTCGTCGCAGCCCTCGCGATGTCGGCCACCGTCGGCTGTGGTTTCACCGCGCAGCTCGGGGCCATGCGGATCTCCGAGGAGATCGATGCGCTCGAGGCGATGGCCATCCCGTCGATCTCCTTCCTCACCGCCACCCGGGTGATCGCCGGCTTCGTCGCCGTGATCCCGCTGTACATCGTGGGACTGCTCGCCTCGTACGTGATGACCCGATTCGTGAACACCACGCTGCTCGGTCAGTCCACCGGTACCTATGACCACTACTTCAATCTGTTCCTCTCACCGGTCGACGTGCTCTGGTCGTTCGGCAAGGTGCTCGTCTTCGCCTTCGTGCTGGTGCTGGTGCACTGCTACTACGGCTACAACGCCTCGGGCGGTCCGGCGGGTGTCGGCGTCGCCGTGGGCCGCGCCGTGCGCACCTCGCTGGTGGCCATCGCGCTGCTCGACTTCTTCCTCAGCCTCGCCATCTGGGGCACCACGACCACGGTGAAGATCGCATGAGTCAGACGGTGCGGCGGCGGCTGCTCGGCCTCGCCTTCTTCGGAGTGTGCGTGCTGTTCCTGGTGGCGACCATCGGGAAGTACCAGCAGCGGTTCGAGACCTTCACCTGGGTCGAGCTCGTCACCGATACCGCGGGGGCGTCGCTGCCGGTCAATTCCGAGGTCCGCGCCCGCGGCGTCGAGGTGGGTACCGTGCGCGATGTCTCGGTCCGCGACGGCAAGGCCGTGATCCGCATGGGCCTCAAGCCCGACGAGGCCCGGCAGATCCCCGGCGCGGTCACCGCGCGCATCCTTCCCAAGACCCTGTTCGGCCAGCGGTACGTGGCGCTGCAGGTCCCGGCCGGGCAGGGCGGCACCGGCACCCCGGGCGCCTCCGCGCTGCAGGACGGTGCCACGATCCAGACCGACACCTCGGGCAATGCCACCGAGCTCAACGAGCTCTTCGATCAGCTGCTCCCGTTGCTGCGAGCGGTCCCGCCGCAGGACCTCAACGCCACCCTGGGAGCGCTGTCGAACGCGCTGTCCGGCAACGGGAAGAACCTGCAGACCGCGATCGGGCAGTTCACGAACATCTTCTCCAAGGTCAATGCCGTGATGCCCGATCTGCAGTCCTCGCTGCGCTCGCTCGCCACCGTCTCGGCCACCTACAGCGATGCCCTGCCGGACCTGATCACGGCGCTGGACACGTTCCGCACCACCAACACCACCGTCGTGTCCGGTCAGCAGGCCTTCCACGCGTTCTGGACCTCCGTCGCCGACGGCGCGGGCCGCACCGCAGGTCTGCTCGAGGCCAATCGCGAGGAACTGGTGACGGTGATGAACAAGTCCAACACCACCATCTCGATCCTGGCGCGCTACTCGCCCGAATTGGGCTGCACCTTCGAACGATTCGCCACCCTGCTGCCCGAGGCGAACCGCATCGTCGGTAAGGAGACGAATCAGCCCGCCGCACGGATCTCGATGATCGTGGCCAACTCCCGCGGCCGCTACCTGCCGAACCAGGACGAGCCCCGGTGGTTCGACGATCGCGGTCCCGCCTGCTACAACGCCATCAAGACCAAACCCGCACCGATGTACCCGGGCGGCCCCTACGCCGGTGGCGCGTTCGCCACTCCCGCGCGCAACCCCGGCGTCCAGGATTCGCGGTACCAGCTGCCCGAGCCCCAGTTCCGCGCACCGTCGGAGATGGCCACGGTCGGCGTGGCCGGGAAGAACGCCCGCGCCACCCGCGCGAGCTTCGCGGTGGCCTCCGGCGTCGATGCATCCGAGGTACCCGACTGGCTGACCACGGTTTTCGTGCCCGCCATGGTGGGTAAGGAGGTGCAGATCCGATGAAGCCGCTCACCGGCCCCCTGCTCAAGCTGATCGCCTTCGCCGTCATCACGGCCACCGCGACCGGCATCCTCGGCGCCTCGATCGCCCAGCTCAACTTCAGCTTCGGCCGTGACTACCACGCCATCTTCTCCGACGCCACGATGGTGCAGAAGGGCGACGAGGTCCGGATCGCCGGCGTGCGCGTGGGGCAGATCACCGGCGTGAAGATCCACGACCGCGGCCAGGCGGATGTCGCGTTCAACCTCTCCGACCGGGACTCGATCCCCGGTTCGGCGACGGCGGCGCTGCGGCTGCGCAACCTCGTCGGACAGCGGTACCTCGAACTGATGCAGGCGCCCACCGAGAACGATCCGGTACGCGGCGAATCCCGTGCCACGCCGTACAAGCCGGGGGACACCATCCCCATCGAGCGGACGCGGCCCGCCGTCAACCTCACTGACCTGTTCAACGGTTTCAAGCCCCTGTTCAAGCAGCTGACGGCGGACGACGTGAACAAGCTCGCCGGCCAGATCATCACGGTCTTCCAGGGCCAGGGCGGCACGATCAACGATCTGCTCGTGAACACCGCATCGCTGACCAACACGATCGCCGACAAGGACGCGGTGATCGGCGAGCTGATCACCAATCTCACGAAGGTCCTCGGCACCATCAACGAGCGGGACAAGCAGTTCACCGATCTGCTCGACAACACCCAGCAGCTGGTGTCGGGCCTGTCCCAGGACCGCGGCGCGATCGGCTCGGCACTGGGCTCCGTCTCGCAGCTCACCGCCGTCACCGAATCGATCCTCACTCCCACGCGCGGTGCGATCAAGGACGATGTGGCGGCGCTGAAGGACCTCACCGACAAGCTGAACGGGCGCAGCGCCGACGTGGCGCACACGCTGAACTTCCTCCCGGAGAAGATCCAGGCGGTGGGTCGGCTCGCGTCCTTCGGCGGCTGGTTCCAGTTCTACCTCTGCGGTGTCGACATCGTGGCGGGTACGGGCAAGGGAGACAACATCGCGCTCGCGATCGACGTGCCCACCGTGAATCAGCCCGTGTACACCAACACCGCCACGCGGTGCTACCGGGACGGGACGCCGCGATGAGCGAGAAGGACGTGACGAAGACCTACCCCGAGCGGCGCCGCGGTGCCCGCCGATCGCCGGTGACCATGGGCGCCATGGGGATCGTGCTGCTCCTCATGGCCACCGCCTCGGCCTTCTTCATCGACCGGCTGCCGCTGATCGGTGCCGGCACCACGTACACGGCACTGTTCAGTGAGGCCGCGGGCCTCCTGCCGAACAACGAGGTGCGCGTCGCGGGTGTGAAGGTGGGCACCGTGCAGGCCGTGGATCTGGATACCAAGGCCGCGAAGGCGAAGGTCACCTTCCGCACCAAGGACGTCTGGCTGGGGGAGAACACCTCCGCGAGCATCCAGATCAAGACGGTGCTCGGCCAGAAGTACGTGGCACTCGAGCCGCGGGGAGCCGATCGGCTGGATCCGAAGCGGCCGATCACCGACACCACCTCGCCGTACGACGTGGTGGCCGCGTTCTCGGACGCGAGCGCCTCCATCGACAAGACCGACACCAAGCGGCTCGCCACCAGCATGCGCACACTCGCCGACGCCTTCCGCGAGACGCCGCCGAACGTGCGGGAGTCACTGACCGGCATCACCCGGCTGTCGGACACCATCAACAAGCGCGACGAGGAACTGCAGCGGCTGCTGGAGCAGACCGGGAAGACCTCGAAGATCCTCGCCGACCGCTCGGATACTTTCCGCAAGCTGATCACCGACGCCGGCCTGTTGCTGACCACCTTGAATCAGCGGCAGGACGACATCACCCGGCTGCTGCAGACCACGCAGTCGCTGTCGGCGACCCTCACCGGCATCGTCCGGGACAACGAGCAGCAGATCGGTCCCGCGCTCACCTCGCTGCGCCAGGTGGTGCAGTTGCTGCAGGACAACAAGAAGGGCCTGGAGAGCACCATCACCCTGCTGGCCCCGTTCTACAAGGTGTACGCCAACGTCTTCGGCAACGGCCGATGGCAGGAATCGGTGGTCACCAACCTCACGCCGCCCGGCCTGCCGGTGTTCCCGGGCGCGCGGCCGCCGGTGCGCACCGACCTGCTCACGAACGGGGGACAGAAGTGACGAACCAAACGTCCCTATCGCGCAAGATCATGGGGCTCAACCCCACCCGCGTCGCGATCCTCGTCGTCATGCTCATCGCCGTGATCGTGCTCGCGGGCGCGGGGTGGTGGCTCGTGCGCAGCGCGGGAGCCACGCGCATCACCGCGTACTTCGATCGGGGAGTGGGCATCTACGCCGGTTCCGATGTCCGGATCCTGGGCGTCAAGGTGGGCGAGATCGACGAGGTCACTCCCGAGCGCGACCGGGTGCGCGTGCAGCTGCACGTGAACCGCGACGTGCAGCTGCCCAAGGACCTGTGGGCGGCCCAGGTGACTCCGTCGGTCATCTCCGACCGCTACGTCCAGCTGCTCCCCGTGTACACGGAGGGGCCCACCGCGCAGTCCGGGGCCATCGTGAACGAGGACCACACGATGACGCCGGTCGAGATCGACCAGGTGTACGCCTCGGTCAGCACACTGGCGCAGGCGCTCGGCCCCGACGGCGCGAATAAGAACGGCGCACTCACCGAGGTCCTCGACGTGTCCTCGGAGAACCTCGCAGGCAACGGACAGGCGATGGCCGATGCCATCACCGGCCTGTCGAAGGCGTCGACCACCCTGTCGAATTCGCGGGACAACATCGCCGCCACGGTGAAGGGGCTCAACACCTTCGTCACGATGCTGGCCGAGAACGACAAGCAGGTCCGCGTCTTCAACTCCCAGCTCGCCGAGCTCACCAAGTACCTCGCGGGGGAGCGGGACGATTTCACCAAGGCGATCAATCTGCTCGCCCCGGCACTCGGCGACGTGGGCGCCTTCGTCCGCGACAACCGGGATTCGCTGACGTCCAACGTCACCGGGCTCACCGAGATCACCAAGATCCTCAACGACACCCGGACGGCGCAGGCCCAGATCCTGTCCTACCTGCCGATCGCGGCGAGCAACCTGCAGCAGGCCTACGACGGTGACACCGGCACGCTCACGCTGCGCCCGAACCTGCCCGATCTGCAGGACCCCTTCGGAACCGTCTGCAAGATGGCCGATCTCGGGAAACTGATGCCCGGCAACCCGCAGTTCGAGCAGCTCACCAAGACCCTCGGTCCGCTGCTGAGCCAGTGCACCGGCCTCGCGAAGCAGATCACCGACGGTGTCCGCGTCCCGCAGCTCAACCTGCCCTTCGGCATCCTGTCCGGCCTGAACCTGCAGCAGGGCCCCGTGCCCGGCACGGTCCCGGGACGGACGGCACCGTCGGTCGAGGGCGTACTGCCGAAGACCCCGGCGGGCACCCGCCCGGCACCCGGTTCGGCCAAGCCCGCCCCGTCGAGCGCCGCCCCGTCGAGTAACGCCGCGCCGGTGCCGTCGAGCTCGGCCAAGCCCGCACCGTCCGTTCCGCCCACCACGAATCCGGGAGGCGCGCGATGAGCACCAAGCGCAGGATCCTCGCGGGCGGCGCACTGGCCACCGCCGCGGTGGTGCTCACCGCCTGCGGTAGCCAGGGCATCTACTCCTTGCCGCTCCCCGGCGGTCCGGCGCTCGGTGCCCGGCCCACCGTGCTGCACCTGCAGTTCGCGAACGTCCTCGATCTGGTGCCCGAATCGTCGGTGCGGATCGGCGGCGCCACAGTCGGCAAGGTGGAGTCGATCGGGATCGCTTCGGACGGCTGGACGGCCGAGGTCACCGTGAAGGTGCGCGACGGCGTGAAGGTGCCGGCGGACTCGCGGGCCCAGATCGAACAGTCGAATCTATTGGGCGAGAAGTACATCACGCTGGTCTCGTCGGGGGGATCGGACGGCCGGGCCCTGGCCAGTGGCGCCACCATCCCCGCGGCGCAGAACAAGACCACGGCCGGTATCGAAGAGGTTCTCGGCGTGCTCTCCCTGGTCCTCAACGACGGTGGAGTGGGGCAGCTCAAGCCCATCGTCGACGAGCTGAACACGGCCATGAGCAATCCCCAGCAGGTGCGCTCGCTCATCACGCAGACCGACCGCCTGATCGAAGGACTCAACGAGCAGCGGGCCGATATCACCCGGGCGATCGACGGTGTCGCAGCACTGTCCCGCCGGGCCGAGGCGCAGACCACCCAGATCAGTCGCATCCTGGCCGAACTGCCCCGCGGCGCGGCCGTTCTCAACCAGCAGCGCCCGGAGATCATCGAGATGGTCAAGCAGCTCGACCGGCTCGGCAAGGTGGGCACCGATGTGCTCAGCCGTTCGCAACGCGAGACGATCGAGAACCTGCTGGCCCTGCGTCCCACCCTGCGTGCGCTCGCCGGCGCGGCCGACGACATCGTGACCGCCCTGCCCTTCGTGGCGACCTTCCCCTTCCCGGACGCCGGTGTCGATGCGATCAAGGGCGATTCGATGAACCTGTTCATCTCGCTGGACACCCGGCTGATCAACCAGCTCGAGGCGCTGGGTGCGGGGAAGCCCGCCCCCGTGTACGTCCCGCCGAAGTACGGCCCCGGTTCGGGCCGAGCGACCGGATCGAGCGCATCGCAGCAGGGAGGCGCTCGATGATCCCCAAGCTGCAGCGCCGCCAGCTGCTGGTCTTCGCCGTGCTCGCGGTCGTCGGCATCGCCTTCGTCGGCGCCCAGTACGCACGCATCGACAAGATGCTCGGCTTCGGCGTCTACACCGTCAAGGTGATGCTCAAGGACTCCGGCGGCATCTTCACCAACGCCGAGGTCACCTACCGCGGTACCCCAGTGGGACGGGTCGGCCAACTGCACCTGGTTCCCGAGGGTGTCCAGGTGGACCTGCAGCTGGACACCAGTCGGCCGAAGGTGCCCGCCGACGTGCAGGCCACCGTCGCCGAACGCAGTTCGATCGGCGAGCAGTACATGGACCTCGTGCCCAAGCAGGTGCCCGAGGGCGGCACCCCGTCGGACGCCGTGCTGGTGGACGGCTCGGTGATCCGCGACGTGAAGACCCAGGAGCCGATCGAGGACTTCCTCAAGAACGTCACGGTGCTCAGCAAGTCGGTCGACCCGGCCAAGCTCAAGACCGTGGTCACCGAGTTGTCGGTGGCGCTCGGTGGGAACGGACAGAACCTGCGCGCGCTCATCGACTCGCTCTCCCGGCTCGGGCAGACCGGAACCGACAACCTGGACGCGACCCTGTCCTTGATCACCAACGGGAAGATCGCGCTGGGCACGCAGGCCGCGCAGTCGTCGGCGATCCGACAGTGGGCCGACAGCCTCAAGGTGGTCACGGAGACGCTCGCCAACAGTGACCCCGACGTGCGGCGCCTCCTGCAGACCGGCAATCTGTCGGCCACGCAGCTGAGCGCGCTGGTCCAGCAGGCCGGCGGAGACGTGACGAAGGTGGTGCACGATCTGTCCGCGCAGCTCACCGCTGTCGATCCCGTGGCACCGAACCTCAAGCAGGTGCTGATCCTGTTCCCGATGATCGCGGCCGGCGCATTCTCCACCTCGCCGGGCGATGGTCTGCTGCACTACGGTGTGGTCCTGGAAGTGAACAACCCGCCGGCGTGCACCGTCGGATACGAATCGACGCAGAAGATGATCGACGAGATCAAGAAGAAGAACCCGGATTTCGACATCAACCGGGATCCGTTCCCGTTCAACACGCAGGTCGGATGCGATGTCCCGCAGGGCAACCCGACGGGCGTGCGCAGTGCCGATCGCGCCCGGTACGCCGATCCGCGCGTCGCGCAGCCCTGGGACGGCAAGCCCAAGGTGGTGGCGCCGGATCGCATCGACCTCGGCCCTCTCGCGCAGGCCGCGGCCGTGATGCTCGGAGGCCACCCCAAGTGACCGACGAACCGAGCGAGACCGGCACCGCTACCGAAACGAGTACGCCCGGCACCGACCGCCGGCGCGTGATCGCGCTGGCACTGCTCGGCGTCGCCGTGATCGCGGCCATCGTGGTGGGCGTCCTGTGGTGGGGCTGGTTCTCCGACCACCGGCGGGCCGCCGATCGCGACGCCGCCGTGGACGGTGCCCGTCAGGCGCTCGTCGACTTCCAGACCTTCGACACCAAGGACCCGGAGGGCACGCTGCGCCGGATGGAGGGTGCGATGACGGGCGACCTGCTGGACAGCTGGCAGAAGTCGCAGCGCGCCTACACCGCGGATCGTCTGAAGGAACGCGCCGACACCGACCTCAAGACCGACCCCGTCGTGGTCGCCGCCGCGCCCACGGAGTTCGACTACGACGGCGGCACCGCGAAGGTGCTGGTGTACTCGGTGGTCAAGTCGACGGAGAACGGCAAACTCGCAGCGGACGCCTACCGCTGGACCTACGTGGTCACGGTTTCGAAGACCGACCGCGGATGGAAGGCCTCCGAGATGGTCCCGCTGCAGCAGCGCGGCGCCACCGGTTCCAACGACCCGAACACCCCGGCCACCGCCGTGGTCCCGACGGCGGACGCTCCGGTACCACCCGCCCCGGCACCGACCCCGCAGGGAGGCACGCCATGACGGACCGGGAACCGGTCGACGAGAATCCGCCCGTGAGCGCCGGGAAGGTCGCGAACACCGAGGGTGAGGGCGAGTCGACCGCGGCCGCCGACCAGGCCAAGCCCGCCCGCAAGCGGGCCGTCGCCCGCGGCACCTCGCTCCGCCGGCCCGACGCGGAACGCGCGACAGGACATTCGGCGGCACAATCGGCGACGTCCGACGACCCCGCGCCGGCACCCGAGCGGCCGCAGCGAAAGCCCTCGTCCACGAGCCCGGACGATGCCGAGACGCCGGAGGGCGCCGCGAACTCCGGGTGGACGAACTACATCGTGATCGCCGCAGCGGTCGTGATCCTCGCGGCCGCGGCAACGTTCGGCCTCGCGCGCCCCTTCGCGGGCACGGTGGACAATCGCGCCTTCGTGGACACCGCGCTCACCACGCAGGTGGTCTCGACCGCGAAACAGGCGGCCAAGGACATCTACTCGATCGACATGAACAACGTCGGTCAGTGGGAGCAGCGGATGAACGAATTGCTCACGCCGGGAATGGTCGACGAGGCGAAGAAGATGCGCGCGGGCATCACCCAGGCCGCAGGACAGCTGCAGGACGTGACCATCACGGTCGACGACGCGGGGCTCACCACCGGTGTCGCCTTCGCCTCGCCCGACCACGCCGAGGTACTGCTCAACGTGGTCCGGCAGGTCACCGAGCGCGGCGTCCCCGGCGTCACTGGGCAGTCGCCGATCAAGTTCGTCCTCGACCGGTTCGACGGCGCGTGGAAGGTCTCGTCGATCACCGAGATGTGATCGCGTCCGGAGTCAGGCGGCGGCGGACTGCCGGGCGGCCAGCCGGCGGCCGGCGACCGCGCCGATCGACGCGGAGATCACCAGCAGCAGCGTGGTGAAGCAGGCCCCGATCACCAGCTCGAAGGGCAGTGAGCCCTGGCCGATTCCGGGAAGCAGCCAACTGCCGAGAGCCCAGCACACCGCGCCGGAGACGACGCCGCCGAACAACGCCGCCTTGAACCACCGGGCCGTGAGGTCGACGCCCTTGTCGGCATCGGGAAAGCGGCGCGCGTCCATCAGTCCGTCGTAACCGCCGAAGATCACGGCGACCGCGATCACGAGCGCGATCGCCGCGAATCGCTGGGATGTGCCCGTCGTGGGGAAAACGGTGATGCCCCAACCGAGCGCGCACCGCGCCGCCACCATCAGGGCCGCCATCGCGATGCCTCGCACGAGCCACGGTTTCATATGGAGATTCTATAGGTGCGATGTTCCCGGTGCGCCGCGGCGGTCTCGCATTCCGGCACGTGCCGGCGCGCGGGGCGATACTGTGCGGTCGTGAACGATCCCGAGGGGCCTGAGCTGCGGCTCGGGGCGAACGACCGGCAGCTCCGCGCGGCGTCCCGGGTACCGGTGCGGCACGTGGTCGATCGGCGGACGTACCGCGCGGTGCGGGGCGCGATACGGATGCTCGGCCTGGTTCCATCGCCCGGGGTCGAACGGCGCGCACTGTCCCGTGGTGCGACGGTGCGGATCTTCCGGCCGAGCGGCTCGCCGGGGGAGCGCCGCCCCGGTGTGCTGTGGATCCACGGCGGTGGCTACGTGGTGGGCACCGCTCGCCAGGACGATCACATCTGTCGGCGGATCTGCAGGGCGACCGGGAGCGTGGTGGTCTCCGTCGACTACCGGCTCGCGCCCGAGCACCCGTATCCCGCTGCTGTCGAGGACTGCCGCGCGGGCCTGGAACTGCTCGCATCCCTGCCCGGCGTCGACGAATCGGCGATCACCGTCAGTGGCGCCAGCGCGGGTGGCGGCCTCGCCGCACAGCTCGTGCACGAGCAGGTTCGACGGGGCGGACGGGTGCCGGTCCGCCAGGTGCTGTTCTACCCGATGCTGGACCCGTCGGTCCGTTCGGCGCAGCAGGAGCCCGCGGGCGTGCGGGTGTGGGACGCGCGATCGAATCGATTCGGCTGGGACTCCTACCTGCGTGGTTCCGCAGAGTTCGTACCGGTGCTCGATTCCGTGTCGTCGCGGATTCCTCCCACCTGGATCGGTGTGGGGACCACGGATCTGTTCCACCGCGAGGCGATCCTGTACGCGGAGTCGTTGCGGGCCGAGGGGGTCGAGGTCGAACTGGTGACGGTGGAACACGGCTTCCACGGATTCGACGTCGCCGCGCCGTGGACCGCCAGTGCCAAGGCCTTCACGCGATCCGCGTTGGCGGCGATGCGCCGTGGCGATCGGTCCTGACCGGCACGTGCGGGTGTGGAAGATGTCACACCACTGTTTCGTCTAAGTAACGATACTGTGGGAGGCGTCGGCTCCGACGTGTGAGCCCGACGGGAATCCACACAGGGAGGTGTCGTTCGTCATGCGCCTGCGCAGCCACTTGGAATCATCGTCCACCATGCTGGTCAGTGCCGTGAGTACGCAGACCTCGTCGGCGTTGTCGCTGCAGACCTTCGGCCGAGCCGGACCGGTGCCGGCATCGGGGCTCCGGATGGCGGGCGCCGCAGTCATGATGTGTGCGCTGACCCGGCCGAACCTGCGGAGGGTGAGCACCGGTGAGTGGTCGACGATCGTCGCCTTCGGGGTGGTGATGGCGACGATGAACGTGTGCCTCTATCAGGCGATCGATCGCCTCCCTTTGGGCGTGGCGGTCACCTTGGACTTCCTCGGCCCCTGTGGGCTCGCGTTCGTGATGGCCAAGCGCTGGCGGGAGCGCTGCTGCGCACCGATCGCCTTGCTCGGTGTCGCGCTGATCGCGGGACAGGGGAGCGGTGTCAATCTGGTGGGCGTCGGGTTCGGGCTGGCGGCGGGGCTGTGTTTCGCGGCCTACGCCCTCCTGGCCGAACGCGTCGGACGCCAGAGTGAACCGCTGTCCAGGCTCGCCCTCGCGGTCACGATCGCGGCCGCCGCGACCGCTCCGTGGTCGCTGCGGGCGATCGGCGATCTGAATCTACGGACCGTGGCGCTGCTGCTCGCCGCAGCCTTCTTCGGCGTGGTTGTCTCCTACACCTGTGACGCCATCGCCGCAGCTCGCGCTTCGGCGACGATGATCGCCCTGCTGTTCGGTCTCGACCCGGCGATCGGGGCCGCGGTGGGCGCGCTGTTCCTTCATCAGAGCCTGGACGCCGCGGCGATCATCGGAATGGTGCTGGTGGTGGGGGCCGGCGTCGCCGTCAACTGGATGATGGCGCACCGGGCCGCGGCGACCGGGAGCGCCGCCGCCGACACGGGTCCGATCCTCGGTGAGGAATCCTTTTCTGGCACAACGATAGTGGATGCTGCAGCGGAGAGGTGACGCACTGCATGCCGCGCCGTTCCTCGCGGCAGCGGGCGGGCGCTAGCGGGCCGGTGCGACGACGCGGAGGATGAAGCGGACGCCGTTGGCGGCGGTCAGGCGCATCTCGTGCGGCGGTTGGCCGGGCTCGGCGCGCGTCAGCTCGATATCGTCCGCCGTCATCAGGGCCCGATGACTCAGGGCGGTCCGGTTCCAGGCGAAAGCGATTCGTTCGATCCTCGCTCCCGACCGGGTGGCGCAGGCGTGCACGAGGTCATGGATCTCTGCGGTGTAGTCGGAGGACCACGGCAGCCATCGCCCGAACCAATCCCGCCGCACGCGAACGACGATCAGACGAACAGGTACCGCCGGGGCCGGAAAGGGCTGCGTCAGCCGTGCCTCGTTCGCCACGTGGACCCGGTTCGTGATCTCCCTGACCAGGTGTTCGTTCACGACGACGGCGAGGGCTGAGGGGGACGGGAGGGGGGAGCGTGGCCGCCCTCGGATTCCCACTCGCGCTCGGCCGCGTGGCGTTGATGAGTGGCCGACGTGGTCGCGATCGCCTCGACGTTGAAGGCGTGGGCGCTCTGGCTGGTGGCCCCGGTCATCGCGAGCAGTGTGGCCAACTCGGCCACGTCGGTCTCCGCGCCGGGCGGGATCACCGCGAGGGTGAGCGTGACGCCCCCGCCGACGAAACGTACGGTGTCGAGGGCCTGCAGGTAGTACCCGTCCAGGCGAGTGAGCTCGCTCTCGATCCAGATCTTGCGCGGTGCCGGGTCCCAATCGGAGTAGCGGTAGCAGACGCGTTCGAGGTGGGCCATGCTGCCGTGAAGTGTTGCGACGATGCGGTTCACTTCGGTGGGCAGATCGCGGGACTGCGGCCACCACACCCCGTCGACGGCGCCGAGAATCGACCCCGCCGGTTTGATGTGCAGCCGACCGGGCTGGATGGGAGGACTGAGTGGATGCGTCATCGGACGCTCCGATCCGGGAGTCATACTCCCGCTGAGCAAGTCGGGAGCACCAAGGGGATCCCGGTGGAAGATCGACTCACTCTCAAGCCTACGCCTGATCGCTCTTGCGGTACAGCGGCTGCGGGCGTGGCCACCAACGAGAAGTGGCCTCCCGGTTCACCGGGAGGCCACTCGAGCGGACGCGTCGCTAGGGGAGGATTTCCGTCCCCTCATCGCCACGGCGGTGATACTCGTCCACCGCGCGGCGGATGCGGCGCCACCACGACGCCTTCTCGCCGTCCGTATCCGTTGATCCCGAAGCCGTCTCCGTCACAGGGGAGGTCGCGGAATCGGAACGGTGGGGCAGGTCACGCGATGGTCTGCACCGAAACGGCCTGGGGGCCGCGGTCGCCGGCCTGCGAGTCGAACGAGACGCGGTCGTTCTCCTCGAGGTTGCGGAAGCCGCCGTTGTCGACGATGCCGGAGAAGTGGACGAAGAGGTCCTTGCCGCCGTCATCGGGGGTGATGAAACCGAATCCCTTGTCGCTGTTGAACCACTTCACGGTGCCTTGAGCCATGGGTATCTCCTAAATATGTGCGGCAACGAGACATTCGATGCCGGGTTTGCGGAGGCCTACGAGTCACGATGCTGAGGCACAGAGAGGGTTTTCGTCCGCCGCATGAAATCCTTGCGAACGTACCACCAAGAAAGTCAACCGATTTCAGACTAGCAGACGAAGCTGCTCTGCGCCAGGTGTCGCTCGCTCCTCGGCGTCGCAGCTCGTTACGGAGTCGCCGTCGGACACAGGCGCGAGGTGGCGAATCGCAGCGCGATTCCGCGCTGGTCGTGCCAACCGCGCTCAGTGATCTGCCGATCGGTGGATCGATCGGCTGCGCTGCGACAGGCGGTACCGTTCTCCGCGGCAGCCACTGCACCGAGGGAGTCCAGGATGCGTGGGGTGAGCGACGCGAGTGATGCCCGCAGCTTCGGCAGGTCGGCAACGGCGGGATCCGGGTTGCGCTGGGTGGACCACTGGGAGTGGAGGAAGTACTGCACCGATTCGCTCGCGGCGATCTGGTCGGTGAAGACCGCGGACACGTAGTCCCGCGGGAGCCCACGCGAGTCCCCTTGCTGCACGGCGGATTCGACGACGGTGGCGGCCTGGACCGCGTCGCGAATCGGGCTCCGATTGCGCCACTTCGCCCCTGCGACGTCTTCGGCGAGGGCGAGCCGCTCGCTCACCAGGCCGACGGCCGAGTCGATCGCGGTACCGACTGCAGCGGCCGGTGGCGCAGCTGCCACCGCAGCCGTGCCGGCGCTCAGAGCAAGGCTCGGCGCCACCACCGATGCCGCGGTGAACTGGCGCAACCTGCGGAACGACATGGAGCCGAGACTACCCGCCCGGGATCACGGCGGCTTCTCGCCGCGGAGCCGACGCCGGGGCGGCACACTGACAGCAGGTCCGGCGGGATTGCTGCGGCAGCTCGTAGGATCAGGTGATGGCGGAGGCGGCAGGGGAGCGCCGGAGCGGTGCGCCGATCCGGCGGCGGATCGCCGCTCGTACGACGGCGGTGACCCTGCAATTCCATCCCGATTGGCCGCACCGGGCGGGCCGGGTGATCGAGTCGATGGCGGCCGACCGGCAGTACCTGTCGCAGTTCGTCACGGGCATCTCGAACGGTGGCCTGACCGCGTTTCCGGGAGGGGATCGGTGGCGGTGGGAGAGTCGGCTGTTCGCCGGGGAGTACGACGATGCGTCGGCCTCGGAGCGCCCGGTGTACGGGGCGTGGAACCGGCGAGCCGATCCGTTCGGTGGTGCGGTCCGGTTCGGATCGTCGTACCTTCGTCTCCGGCCCGACGTGGTCGCGCGGTCGACCTTCTGCTTCCCGGACTCGGTATTGGAGCCGACGGACGTCGGTGGCGCGGCGGTACTGGCACGCCTGTGCCGGATAGCTGACGAGTCGGGCTTCGACGATCTCGACGACTACGTGGAGGCGCACGTGCATGGCACGGTTCGCTTCGCCGCCGATGTGGACGCGGTCGTATTGGATCCGTCCTTCATCGGGACGGAGGTGGAGGACGCAGCGGGGCGGTTGGGATGCCCCGTCGAGTTCCACTCCGGATTTCGAGCATCCCCCGATGATTTCGATTCCGACTACCGGGGATCGCACATCGTCGAGCTGGCCCGATCCCTCGGTGATGAGCTGACCCCGCGGATCATCGGCGACGCCGCCCGGGCGGGGGTGCACCCGGCGCAGTCGCTGAAGCAGGTGTGGCACTGTCTCGCGCGATTCGGCCGCCGATGACGAGGTGATGCCGCGGACCGGATGGCGGTCAGCAGCAGTCGGGGTCGAGCACCTTGCAGAGAGCGGTGAGCGCCTCGCGGCGGGGGGAGTGGTGCACGCTCATCCCGTGCCGCTCGGATGCGATGAAACCGGCTGTGCGGAGTTGGCCGAGATGGTGACTGACGGTGGATTCCGCGAGCCCCACCGCGGCCGCCAGCGATCCCGTAGTGCACGGTTCGCCACAGGTGAACAGCAGCGATAGCAGCTTCACCCGGACCGGGTCCGCGAGAGCCTTGAGTCGCAGCGCCAGATCGAGCGCGGCCGCATCGTCCGCGGCAGTCGAGGCGACCGGAGCGCAGCAGACCGGGTCGGTCATGTCGATCACGGGCAGGGCCTTGGGCATGGAACCGACTGTACGCACCTCATTGACATATGTCGAAGAGGTGGCGTAGAACAGGTGCTGCAATGGATTCGACATAACACCGCACGATTTCCGGAGGTCGACACGATGTCCCGCAACGCCGCCGTGTCCGACTGCGGTCCGCAGTGACCGCATCCGCCACGGAGCAGCCGGTCGTCGGCAAGCTCTCGACGCTCGACCGATTCCTACCGGTGTGGATCGGCGTCGCCATGGTCGCCGGCCTGCTGCTCGGCCGGATGATCCCGGGCCTGAACACCGCGCTGGAGAAGATCCAGGTCGACGGTGTCTCCCTGCCGATCGCCCTCGGTCTGTTGATCATGATGTACCCGGTGCTGGCGAAGGTCCGCTACGACCGCCTCGACACCGTCACCGGCGACCGCAAACTCCTGCTCGGATCCCTCTTTTTGAACTGGATCCTGGGCCCGGCGCTGATGTTCGCCCTCGCGTGGATCTTCTTGCCCGACCTGCCCGAATACCGCACCGGCCTGATCATCGTCGGCCTCGCCCGCTGCATCGCCATGGTGATCATCTGGAATGACCTGGCCTGCGGAGATCGTGAGGCCGCCGCGGTACTGGTCGCGCTCAACTCGGTGTTCCAGGTGGTCATGTTCGCGGCACTGGGGTGGTTCTACCTGTCCGTACTCCCGGGCTGGCTGGGGCTCGATCAGGCCACCATCAGCGCTTCGCCATGGCAGATCGCCGGATCGGTGCTCGTCTTCCTGGGGATCCCTTTGGTCGCCGGATACCTGTCTCGGCGGATCGGGGAGCGGGCGAAGGGGCGCGAGTGGTACGAGTCGACGTTCCTACCGAAGGTGGGTCCGTGGGCGTTGTACGGTCTGTTGTTCACCATCGTCGTCCTGTTCGCATTGCAGGGGGAGCAGATCACGTCGAGGCCGTGGGACGTCGCGCGGATCGCCGTGCCGCTGCTGGTGTACTTCGCGGTGATGTGGGGTGGCGGCTACCTTCTCGGCGCCGCGATGGGGATCGGATACGAGCGCACCACCACGTTGGCGTTCACCGCTGCGGGCAACAACTTCGAGCTCGCGATCGCCGTCGCGATCGCGACCTATGGCGCCACTTCGGGACAGGCGCTTGCCGGTGTCGTCGGGCCCCTCATCGAGGTGCCCGTCCTCGTCGGCCTCGTCTACGTCTCGCTCGCCCTGCGCAAGCGATTCCCCGCCACTCTGGCGGCCACGTCGGAGTCTCCGAGGAGTGGGAAGTGATGTCCGGCAAGCAGATTTCGGCCGAGTGCGACGCGCCCAGTGTGTTGTTCGTGTGTGTGAAGAACGGTGGCAAATCGCAGATGGCTGCCGCTCTGATGCGCAAGGTAGCGGGCGACGCGATCGTCGTGCACTCGGCGGGTACCCGGCCCGGCGAGACCGTCAACAGCCTCTCCGCCGACGTCATGGCTGAAGTCGGTGTCGACATCTCCCGTGAGACCCCGAAGCCGATCGATCCCGATCTACTGGCTCGTGTCGACGTGGTGGTCACCCTCGGTCGCGAAGCAGTCGTCGAACCGCCGGCCGGGGTGCGTCTGGTCAACTGGGACACCGTCGAGCCCTCGGAACGGGGGATCGATGGAATCGAGCGCATGCGTCTCGTCCGCGACGATATCGCCGCTCGTATCGAGATCCTCGCCGCCGAGCTGATGTGGTCGAAGTGAGGTGTCTGGCAGGCGAAGCATCCTTGACTCGACTGCTTAAGTGGCGTGTTCGAGGGTTCCGAGTTCTCGTGGTGGAGGGGAGATCCAGGCGGCAGCGCGTCCCTAGGCGAGTGATCTCGTGATTGCTTGGCTACGCGGAGGGCGAAGTGGCTATTTGTCGTCAGACGACGGCGATTCCGTGTTGTCGTAGCTGCCGAAGTGCCTGGTGATGCGCCTGTTTTGTGGTAGTAGCGCAGGCATTTTCTTCGACCGTCACGTGGTAGCCGAGGGCGTGGGCGGACTTGGCCGTTAGCGCTACGCCGTGGTCGGTCAACAGGCCGGTCAGGATGAGGTGGGTCGTGCCGTGACCCTGGAGGTTTGCATGTAGGTCTGGGTTTTCGAACGCGTCCTTGCCGTGTTTGCTGAGCACGATATCGCGGGGACCGGGTTTCAACGTGTCGACGAAGGCCGCTTCTCGGCTCGTCGGGTCTGCCCTCGGACCTGGCGCAGGGTCGAGGTATCGCAGGCAATAGACATCGCTTCCCTGCGTTCGAAGTACGTCGCGAAGCTGCCGGGCTCGCGCGATGACCGTGTGATCATTGGCAAGGTCCACGATCCATTGCTGAAAGTCGATCTCAAGTAGCGCAGCTGGCGCCTGGGCATGCATCAGTATCGTCCTCCGATCGCGGCTGGTAGAGCGTTGAGTTCGGTGAGGTCTTGACGGGTAAGTGGAATTGCGGCGGCCGAGAGGTTCTCATCCAGGCGGGCGGACTTGGTGGTTCCGGGGATAGGGATGACGTGTGGGCCTTGGTCCAGAACCCAGGCGAGCGCGATGGCAGCTGCGGTGGTGTTGTGCCGCTGAGCTACCCGCTGAATGGTGTCGAGTAGGGCCAGGTTCTGTGTCGCTGCTGCGCCTGTGAATCGGGGCAATGAGGTCCGAAGGTCGGACTCGTCAAGCTGGTCAACCTTGAGTTCGCCGGTCAGGAAGCCGCGGCCCAGAGGGGAAAACGGAACGAAGATCGCATCGTGATCGCGGCACCAGGTCACGACATTTCCCGGTGCACTCTGGACAGTGTCTGAGTCCTGCCCGAGCGCGTCTCGGGTCCATAAGGACAGCTCGGACTGGATCGCGGCGACAGGGTGGATGGCGCGTGTGATCATTGAAGCCTCGCAGTGGTCGTTCAGGTATTGATAACCATCAAGAGATTGATGGATGGCAAGTAATGTAGCATCGTTCCGTGGTCAGCGTGGAGCAGCGACTTGGGTATGACATCAAGGCGACGGAGGTTGCCTTCATGTCAGCGAAGTCGGCAGCGTTGCGCCCGATCGGCCTCACAGTCGCGCAGTACGCCACCTTGCTAGCACTTCGAGACAATCCCGGCATTACCGGCGCAGGCGTGGCGCGCACCTGTTTGGTGACGCCTCAGGCAGCCGCGGCAACCCTGAAGACACTGGAAGCCAAGAGGCTGATATCTCGAGTGCAGAACGACTGGAGCCGCAGTTCTCGCATTGCTCAGCTCACGGAGGCCGGGCGTGACGTTGTCGCGCGTGCTGATGCAGCCGCCGGGGAGATCGAGCAGCGTATGTACGACGAACTCACCGAGGTTGAACGTAACCAACTCCGTGGCCTGCTTGCCCGCTGTCGTGCATCGATCGGCCGGGAATAGCAGCTTCTGATGGCCTTGGTTCGGGGGATGCTGCGGAGAAGTTCACGAATTGCGCTGTTGCGGGCCTGCGATTCGACATAGACGAAATGTCATAATGTAGATTATCGGCGAAACGCGAGTGCTGGTGATAACGCCTGTCGCTGCTGCGGTTGCCGCGTCTGTGCGTGGCGGCGCCTCGAAGATCTCGCGCACACTGCGTCGCCATGATCGTCCGCGTCCGTGTTCCATGGCCGCGTTTCGCTTCGTGGCCGCCGTGATCCCGTCATACATGCGAAGGTCGTGCGAACGGCAGCTATGTGCGGGTCATCGTCCGCCGCCTCCGTCCGGTGGGCGACGAACATGTGAATCATCCTCCGGGGTGGCATGTTTGGGACTTCGTGCCGCTCTCCCCGATGTCCAGCCGCACTCGATCAATACGTCACAGAGACGTATTGATCGAGTGCGGGGGTTGATCAGTACGGCAGATCGGGTTCGTTCAGCTTCGCCTTGATGGTGGTGAACACGACCTCGTCGCGAGCGGCGGCGATCTTGTCGCTGGAATGCTTCGCGAAGATCGCGTCCAACTGATCACTGATGTCGGTGATCAACTCATCCGACGCGGACGTGATCGTGCCGAGGTCCGCCCACCACGCTTCGAGCGCCGGTGCGAACTTCGACATCATCGCCTTGAAGCCGCCCGGACCGCCGCCGAGGCTCGAATTGACGAACTGTCCGAGTACCGCCCAGCGCAGTCCCGGCCCCTGCGACAGCGCCTTGTCGATGTCCTCGACCGAGGCGACGCCCTCCTGGACCAGATAGAAGACCTCACGAACGACGGCAGCCTGGATGCGGTTGGCGATGTGGCCCTTCATCTCCTTACGCAGGTGCACCGGCACCTTGCCCTGCGCGGTGTAGAACGCGAGGGTGCGATCGACCACATCGGGGCTGGTCTGTTCGCCGCCGGCCACCTCGACGAGCGGCACCACGTGCGGCGGATTGAACGGGTGCCCGAGGATCATCCGCGCAGGGGCCGTCAACGCGGACTGCATATCGGTGACCTTGAGCCCGGACGAGCTGCTCGCGATGATCACATCGGCACCGATCGCCGACTCGATCTGCTGCAGCAGAGCGTGTTTCACATCGATGCGTTCCGGACCGTTCTCCTGGACGAAGTCGACGCCCGCCAGGGCCTTACCGAGATCGGCGTCGAAGGTCAACTGCGCGGCCTCGGCACCGGGCTGCAGGAGGCCCTGCTCCCGGAGCTCCGCGAGTGCGGTGTCCACGTACTCGCGCAGGCGACCCTCCGCACCGTCGGCCGGGTCGGTGGCGGCCACGTGGAGCCCCCGGGACAGATAGAACGCCGCCCAGCTCGCACCGATCGTTCCGGTGCCGACGATGCCGACGGTCTTGATCTCCGATGCCATGTTCCCACTCCCTTAGTCGTTCCGATGTCGTGAAACCGATCAGCGCAGGCTCGCCGCGTAGGCGATCCCCGTGAGCATGCCGAGCTTCGCGATCACCCGAGCGGCGTGATCGCCGTCCAGCTCGACCGCGAGGATGTTCCCCGCCAGATCGCTGACGAAGGCCCGCCGTCCCGCGCGGTCGAGGGCCAGACCGATGCCTTCCTGCAACCCGGACGCGAGCACTTCCTTGGGGCCCGGAACCGTGCCCGTGAACCGAATCCGGTTGAGCGTGTTGCCCTCTGGCAGATCGCCGCGATCGGTCCAGTAGAGCGTGTTCTCCGCGTCGTCGTACTCGAGATCGATCGGCTCGGGCAGATCCTGCTCGATGACCACGATGTCGGAGCGGTCGTCCGGCGTTTCGCCGGCCGGCAGATCGATGCCGGCGGCGAAGATCCTGCCGGTGCCGCTGTCCGGCGCGCCCTTCTGCGTCCAGAAGACCCGCTCGTTGCGGTGATCGACGGCCACGCCCACACAGTGCAGCGCGGCATCGGCGGAGTCCTTCGGGAAGATCCCGGTGCGCGCCAGCACGGTGACGTTCGAGCCGTCGAGGTTCGACCGCATCAGGCGCATCCCCTCACGGTCGCCCCAGTACAGGTGGCCGCGCGTGAAGTCCGCGGTGAGCTGCTTCGGGGTCACGATCTGGCCCCACCCGATCAGCGGCGTGGTCGCACCGTCGGGCGTGGTGCGCAAGATGGCGCCGTCCATGTCGAAGAACTCCCCCTTGGGGACGTCCGTCGGGGTTCCCATGTGCGTCCACAGGATCGACGAGCTCGATTCGTCGATCACGATGCCGTCCGGGAAGTAGCCGGTCACGTCCGCGACCGTCCGGACGCCGGAACCGTCCGGGGCGAGTTCGATGATCTCGGCCCGCGGGCGGATCTGAAGAACGTAGAGCTTCGACTCGGTCACGCGGATCTCCTTGGGTCGGAACTAGAGCCAGCTCGGTTTCCACGAACCGAGTGGCGTCAACGGATAGGCGTACGCCCCGGGAGTCGCGGACATCCGCACGGTCTCGGAGACCCCGGTGTAGGTGCCGAGCGGCGTCTCCACGGTGAACTGCTCGGGGTCCGGGTAGATGTGGCCGGGGCCCGACCCTGCGACACTGCGGGCGAAGTCGCGGTCGAAGACGCCCATCTCGGGGAGCCACAGTGCGCACCGCGACAGCGAGACGCGCACTCGGTACGAGCCGCCCTCGGTGGCCCGCCGGAGCAGGGCGGCCACAGCGCCCGCGGTAGCGAGCCAACCGACCACGTAGTCGCAGATCACGTAGATCGGTGGATGCTCGGGCCGGGAATCGGTGCCCTCGATGTTGTTGAGGCCCCACGCGGCACCCGCGCTGATGTCGAAGCCGACACGGTCGGACCAGGGGCCCGATTCGCCGGCGTAGAGGACCTGTACATCGATCAGGCCGGGGTTCACCGCGCGCAGCTCGTCCGCGGAGATCCCGAACCGCTCGCGCCAACCGGGACGGCGATTCGAATAGAAGACGTCCGCCGTGGATGCGAGGTCGAGGAAGGTCGCGCGCTGTTCGGCATCGGCGATCTCGAGCGTGGTGGACCGGGTGCCCACGTGGGACGTGTAGTGTAACAGCTCCTGCTCGACATCGCTGGGGCGCCACACGTTCAGTACATCGGCACCGTGCAGTGCCAGTCCCCTGCCGATGGAGGGCCCGGCGATCACATGCGCCGTACCCAGCGCACGCACGCCGTCGAGCGGTGAGCGTGCGTTCGGGGCGAACGGCACCGGATCGCCGTCGGCCACCTTCTCGATGCTGATCAGCGGCATTCCCCCGACCGAGTCGGTGAATGCGGGGAGTTCGACGACCTCCGCCACGGGGCGCGCCAATGCGCCGACGACGCCGGCTGCGGCCGCGGCCTCCTCCAGATCTGCACCGTTCCACTGCGCGACGGCGTCGGCGATGGCCTCCCCCGATCCCCCGGCGCCGAGCAGGCGGACGGCGCGTTCTCGGATCGCGGGATAGATGTTGAGCAGCATCATCCACTGCTCATCCTTGGTCCGGTGGAACAGCGGATTGGGCGAGCCGAAGGGATTGTAGGGATCCGCTTTGCCCGGGAAGCCGTTCACGAGCTCCCACTTGCCCTCGGCGAACGGCGAGAACCGGCGCAGCGCCAGCGGGACGTCGACGTGGATGTCCTGTCCGATCCCGGTACGGACCCGCCAGGCCTTGGCCATCATCACGGCCTTGGCTGCGAGCCCCACCGCGGACATGGTGCCGAAGGGCAGCCTGCTCGGGATGATCGGATCGGCGCCCGAAATGCTGAGGCTGCCACCGGTGTCGGCGACGGACGCACCACACGAACGGAGCACCTCGTCCAGGTGTGGGCGTACCGAGACCGCGGCCGACTGCAGCGGATCGCTCAGGTTGGACAGGAGCCGTGCCGCGAGTGCGGCGCTGGTACTGCTCACCGACATTCCCCCGCTTTCACAATAAAGTGTGAGTTGCGGCGAAGCAGTGCGAAAAGACGTGGGCGCTGGGATTCGCAGAAAATCGCCGCGACCGGTCCTTTGCTTCGCGTAGCGCCGAGCCTACAGCGCCGGACATCGTTGTGCGCGGGCTCTTCTCGGATATCAACCGGTATTTGGGATTGCATATTGCGACGAGGATGGAATTGCAGATATGCAATCGCAATCGCCTGCGGGGTGTCGTACTCCCCATGGTGCGCGCTGGGGCCGGGGGTGCCCTTGCTCGGCAGCGGCGCGCACTGAGGGTGCGGTGACGGTCACGCGGGCAGGTGTGTGTCGAATGAACTTGTCCGGCTCGACGTCGCCCAAGCGCGCGATACTTTGCGATCACAAATGGCTGTTGGAATTGTTGTTGAGCAGCTTTGCTTGAACGGACTTGCATTTCGTGGAAGTGTCACTCTTGGTTGGAAATGGTTGGCGCGGCTACTGATTCGGAACGGTCAACACCAATCCTCGATGGCCGTCTGATGTTATTGTGAAAATCATGGCCAATGAAGAGCTGTCGATCCTGCGTCGTGCCCAAGAACTCGTCAAGAGTCACGACGAAGAAGCCCGCGCGCAACGAATCGAGCGCGAAGGAAAGGTCCGTCAGGTCGCGGCGATGATCGCCACCTACAGCAACGACTGCTCGCAGCGGCTCGCCGAAGTGCTGGACATCCCCGAGAAGGACAAGGCGACCGCGGCGATGAAGTGGCGCCTATCGGCCTCCGGCGAGAAACTGATCTCGTTCAACCCCGTGGACAACGATCTCATGGTCGACATGCACCGGATGCCCATGCTGGTCACCAATGTCGAGGGCTACGCCGTGGGCGCCAAGCATCTCCTGGGAACCGATGTCTACGAGTTCGGGCTCACCTGCGGCGCCGACAACTGGAGCGGGTTCGACGATCTCGAATCGTTCGGTCGCTCCACGCTGGATTCGACCGGCGGTCGGTACAAGTGGGGCGACGCCAAGTTCTCCCAGTACAACACGTGATCGTCGGCGTGGGGCGGTAGCCTGGAGCGGTTGCCCGCACGTTCACACAGGAGCGCCCATGGCCAAGCCCGCCCCGCACGTCGCCGACTCCCACGAGAAGATCCGCGTCCACGGCGCTCGCGAGAACAACCTCAAAGACGTGAGCATCGAGCTGCCCAAGCGGCGGCTCACCGTGTTCACCGGCGTCTCGGGGTCGGGCAAGAGCTCATTGGTCTTCGGCACGATCGCGGCGGAATCGCAGCGGCTCATCAACGAGACCTACAGCGCCTTCGTCCAGGGATTCATGCCGACTCTCGCCCGGCCCGACGTCGACGTGCTCGACGGGCTCACCACGGCGATCATCGTCGGCCAGGAGCGCATGGGCTCCGACCCCCGGTCCACCGTCGGCACCGCCACCGATGCCAACGCGATGCTGCGGATCCTGTTCAGCCGGTTGGGGACCCCGCACATCGGATCGCCGCAGGCCTACTCCTTCAACGTCGCCTCCGTCAGCGGAGCCGGTGCGGTCAAGCACGACAAGGGCGGCCGCGAGATCAAGGAGAAGGTCAGCTTCAGCATCACGGGCGGCATGTGCCCGCGATGCGAAGGCCGGGGCAACGTCACCGACATCGACCTCACCGCCCTCTACGACGCCGACAAATCGCTCGACGACGGCCCGTTCACCATCCCCGGCTACAGCATGGACGGCTGGCAGGGGCGCATCTACCGGGGCAGCGGCTTCTTCGACACCGCCAAACCCATCGCGAAGTACACCAAGCGCGAGCTCAACGACCTGCTCTACAAGGAACCGACGAAGATCAAGGTCGAGGGCATCAACCTCACCTACGAGGGGATCATCCCCAAGATTCAGAAGTCCTTCCTGTCCAAGGACGTCGAGGCGATGCAGCCCCACGTCCGTGCCTTCGTCGAACGCGCCGTGACCTTCGCCGTCTGCCCCGACTGCGACGGCACCCGGCTCTCCGAACTGGCCCGTTCGTCGAAGATCAACGGGACCTCCATCGCCGACTGCTGCGCCATGCAGATCAACGAGCTCGCCGACTGGGTGCGCGCCGTGCAGGACCCGTCGGTGGCTCCCCTGTTGGAGAACCTGCAGCAGACCCTGGACTCGTTCGTCGAGATCGGCCTCGGCTACCTCTCGCTGGATCGGCCCGCCGGCACCCTGTCCGGCGGTGAGGCGCAGCGCACCAAGATGATCCGGCACCTCAACAGCTCGCTCACCGACATCACCTACGTCTTCGACGAGCCGACCATCGGCCTGCATCCGCACGACATCGCGCGGATGAATGATCTGCTGATCCGCCTCCGCGATAAGGGCAACACCGTGCTCGTGGTCGAGCACAAGCCCGAGGCCATCGCGGTCGCCGACCACGTCGTCGACCTCGGCCCCCGCGCAGGCTCCGCCGGTGGCGAGATCGTCTTCGAGGGCACCGTCGATGCGCTGCGGAAGGCGGACACCCTGACCGGGCGGCACCTCGACGACCGTGCCCGGCTCAAGGGCGAGGTGCGCGCACCGTCAGGCTTCCTCGAGGTGCGCGGCGCCGACGAACACAACCTCCAGGACGTCGACGTGGACGTCCCGCTCGGCGTGCTCACGGTGGTGACCGGTGTGGCCGGCTCGGGCAAGAGCTCGCTGATCCACGGATCGATCAGCCCCCGTGAGGGCGTGGTAACCGTGGACCAGACGCCCATCAAGGGCAGCCGCCGCAGCAACCCGGCCACCTACACCGGTCTGCTGGAGCCCATCCGGAAGGCCTTCGCCAAGGCGAACGGCGTGAAACCCGCACTCTTCAGCGCGAACTCCGAGGGCGCCTGCCCCGCCTGCAACGGCGCGGGCGTGATCTACACCGACCTCGGGATCATGGCCGGCGTCTCGACCACCTGCGAGGAGTGCGAGGGCAAACGGTTCCAGGCGGCCGTCCTCGAATACCACTTCGGGGGCAAGGACATCAGCGAGGTGCTCGCGATGCCCGTGGCCGACGCGCTCGAGTTCTTCGCCGACGGCGAAGCGAAGATCCCGGCGGCGCAGAAGATCCTGACCCACCTCAACGACGTCGGGCTCGGCTACGTCAGCCTCGGCCAGCCGCTCACCACGCTGTCCGGTGGCGAGCGCCAGCGACTCAAACTGGCCACCCACATGGGTGACAAGGGCGGAGTCCTCGTCCTCGACGAGCCCACCACCGGCCTGCACCTGGCCGACGTCGAGCAGCTCCTCGGTCTCCTCGACCGGCTGGTCGACTCCGGCAAGTCGGTGATCGTCATCGAGCACCACCAGGCGGTGATGGCGCACGGCGACTGGATCATCGACATCGGCCCCGGCGCCGGACACGACGGCGGCCGCATCGTCTTCGAGGGCACCCCCGCCGACCTGGTGGCGAGCCGGGCGACCCTCACCGGTGAGCACCTCGCGGGGTACGTGCAGGGCTGACGGTGCGCTGACAGCGACCACACAGGAGCCTCGCCTAGGATCGTGACGTGGCCACTGTTGACAACCGACGACCGTCCGGGATCGTGCTCATCATCACGGGTGCGCTGGGACTCCTGGCGTCCGCGATGCTCACCATCGACCGGATCAAGCTGCTGCAGGATCCGAGCTTCCGGCCGGGGTGCAGCATCGACGGCGTGCTCTCCTGCGGATCGATCATGGAATCCTCGCAGGGATCGGTCTTCGGGTTCCCCAACCCGCTCCTGGGCCTGGTCGCTTTCACCGTGGTGATCGTGACCGGCATCCTCGCGGCCGGCGGGGTCGCACTCCCCCAGTGGTACTGGACCGGCCTCGCGATCGGATCCGCCGCCGGCCTGATCCTGCTCACCTACCTGATCCACGCCAGCCTGTTCGACATCAAGGCGCTCTGCCTGTGGTGCATGCTGGTCTGGACGATTCAGCCGATCGTGGCCGCGGTGGCGACCGCCGGTGCGCTGGGCGAGCGGGCCACCCTGACGGTGAAGCAGGGGTTGGCCGCGCTCGTCCTGGTCTGGTACATCGTGGTGATCACACTGATCGCGACCCAGTTCTGGGACTACTGGAGCAGCAAGTTCTGATCGCCGATCAGTTCCAGGTGTCCTCGAGCATGCGCGGCTTGCACGCCTGGTAGGCGCCGACACCGAGCACGATCAGGCACACGAAGAGCATCACGAAGGGCGCGGTCCAGCCGCCGGTCGCCTCGTGCAGCAGTCCGAAGCCGAGCGGCCCGGCGCACGCCGCCAGGTAACCCACGCCCTGCATGAAGCCGGACAGGGCGGCCGATCCGGCGCCTGTGCGCGTGCGCAGGTTCACCAGGGTCAAGGCCATCGGGAAGGTGGTCGGTCCGAGACCCGTTGCGATCACCCACAGCCAGGTGTGATTCATGGGCGCCAGCAGCAGGCCCAGGAAGCCGATCACGAAGAACGCCAGGAACACCAGGACCAGCGGGAACGGATTGCGCATCCGGGTGCAGATACCGGGGATCACCAGAGTGGACAGGAATCCGACACCGGAGAACAGTGCCACCATGTTGCCGCCGAGCGCCGCGCTACCGCCGGAGTCCGACAGGATCGTCGGGATCCAGGTGAACATCGAGTAGGTGCACAGCGAGGTCATGCCGAACATCGCGGCCGCGCCCCAGGCCAGCGGCGAGCGCCAGATCTGGCCCTTGGGCTCCGCGGTCTCCTCGGCGGTCACATCGTTGATGTCGTGGCCGCGCCGGGCGATGACGATGCCGAGCCAGGGCAGGAAGGCCGCGACGGGGATGATCGCCCACATACCGAGCGAGAAGCGCCAGCCCATCGCGTCGGCGACCGGCACGGCCGTCAGCGCGGGGATCATGGTGCCCAACTGGACGCAGGTGAGATAGGCGGTGCTCAGGAATGCGACCCGCTCCGAGAAGTACCGCTTCACCAGCGGCGGAATCACCACGTTGCCGATGCCCATTCCCAGGAGGGCCAGGCAGGAGAAGGCGAGCAGTCCCCCGGTGCCGCTCATCACCGAACGCACGGCCACGCCCAGGGCGGTTGCGCCCACGGCGATGAGGGTGGTGCGTTCGAGCCCGAACCGGGTCGTCATCACGGGGGTCACGATGCCTGCGGCCGCGAACATCGCGGTGGGCAGCATGCCGAAGACGCCGATGACGGTGGCACCGAAACCGATCTCGTGGCTGATCTCGGTGAGCAGCGGCGTCAGCGAGGTGACCGCGGCGCGCAGCGTCAGCGCGAAGAGCAGGATGGCGACGAGTACCAGAGCCCGGCCCTGCATCATCGAGCGCACGACGGGGTTGGCCTCCCGGGTCTCCGGGTCGGTCGCAGTGCTGGTCATTCGGCCTCCTTACGGTCCACGAAATCATAGGATGAATGGACGTATAGTGGCAAGGCGTTATCGCGCGGATAGGATGAATGTGATGCAACCCGTACGACGACAGACCTTGATCGCGCAGGTCACCGAGCAGCTCCGTGCTGAGATCGCCAGCGGGCGCTGGCCCGTGGGCAGCCGGATTCCCACGGAGACCGAGCTGCGCGAGCTCACCGGCACCGCGCGCAACACCGTGCGCGAGGCGGTGCAGGCCCTCGTGCACGCCGGAATGCTGGAGCGGCGCCAGGGATCCGGGACCTACGTCCTGTCGGCGTGCGCCAGTTCCGCCCTCGGCGACTACTTCGCGGCCGCCCGCGACACCGACCTGTTGGAACTGCGCGAGGCGCTCGATGTGACGGCGGCGGGGCTCGCCGCCCAGCGCCGCGACGAGGAGGACATCGCCGAACTGCGCCGCCTCCTCGCCCACCGCAATGCCCTGTGGTCGCCCGAGCGGGTGGCCGAGGGGAATCAGGAAGAGGCCGTGCGCACCGATCTCGCGATGCATCGCGGCATCGTCGCCGCCAGTCACAACGCCATGTACCTGGAGTTCTACGATTCCCTCGTCCCTGTACTGCAGGAGCAGCTGGAGGAGTTCCCCGTGGGAGCGGCCACCTCGTACGAAGCGGACCACGTGACCCTCGTGGAGGCGGTGATCGCCGGCGATGTCGACGGTGCCCGGGCCGCCGCGCAACATCTGCTCAACGAGGTCCGGCTCCGCCGCCGGTGATCTAGTACCCCCATGGGGTACCCTGATCCGTGTGCGGATGATGCGAACTCGGGCGGTGGCGATGGTCTTCGCCGCCGTTCTCGGACTCGCTGTCACCTTCATGCACACCGGGATCGGTCCGGTCGGGCACGCGATGCCGACGACGCCCCAGCACGACGGTGCGCCGCTCGCGGCGACCGCCTCGGCCAACCACGGCCCCCAGTTCGAGAAGCCGACCTTCGATGCGGTGCACGAGCACAAGGCGCACGACTGCGCCGGGACGGTAGCCAAACAGCACGCTCTCGGCACGCCCTCGCTCGTCGCGACGCTCCCGGTCATCGGTCGCACCGCGGGGATCGAACCCCGCGTGCTCGCCGCCTTCGCCCGCGGTCCCCCGTCCTGGACCGTGCTCTCCCTCGCTGACCTCTGCCTGTTGCGAATCTGATCGACGCCCGCGCGCGGCCCCGCCGCGGCGCGCTCCGACGTACCCGCACACAGCAACCATCTCCAGTGAGGAATCACCCATGACCATGTCCCGCACCCGCACGGCCACGGCGCTCACCGCCGTCGCCCTCGCCGCCACCGTCCTGTCGGCGTGCTCCTCGGCCGACCAGAACGCCGCCGACGCATCGACCACCGCCGGACACGGGGCGCACTCCGCCTCGTCGTCGGCCCCGTCGAGCGCCGTCAACGCCGCGTACAACGACACCGACGTGAACTTCGCGACCATGATGTACCCGCACCACGCCCAGGCCATCGACATGGCGAACCTCGTCGACGGCAAGGACGCCAGCGCCGATGTCGTCGCGCTGGCCGCCGAGATCAAGGGCGCACAGCAACCCGAGATGGACGCCTTCACCCGGCTGCTCGCCTCGTGGGGAAAACCGGCCCCCAAGCCGACGATGGATCACGCCATGGACGGCATGATGACCGACGCGCAGATGGATCGACTGAAGTCGCTGCGCGGAACCGATTTCGACCGCGAGTGGCTGACCATGATGATCCAGCATCATCGCGGAGCCATCTCCATGGCCGACACCGAGCTCGCCTCCGGTGTGAACGCCGAGACCCGGCAGATCGCCACCGACATCAAGTCCGGGCAGCAGGCCGAGATCGACCGGATGCAGAAGCTGCTCGGCTGATCCGATTTCCTGGGGCGGCGACCACCGGCCGCCGCCCCCAGGGAGTCCGCACAGTGGCGAGAACGTGTTCTTGTGAATGATTGATTCCGACAACATTACGTCGTTCGCCTGCGCATAATCGTCGGGTTGTGGGAGTGACTCCCGCTCCTTCCTTACGAAAGAGAACCCGCATGACGTCCCGCCACCGGCGTCCCACCTCCAGCGCATCCCTCGCGGCCGTCGGCACCGGTCTCGTCGGAGCCTTCCTCCTGGCCACCCCTACCTCCGGTTTCCTCGCACAGGCCCTCGCCAAGACGATCGTCGTGGTCGGCGGGGCGAACGACCCCACCGGCCAGGACCAGTGGAAGCGCATCGGGCGCGACCACACCGGAGCCCCGCCGGTCTTGGTCCCCTACTCCGCCCAGTTCGGCATCGGCTGGCCAGGTTTCGCGCTCAGCCCGGATCGCACGACCACGTACGCCCAATCCGTCGACGAGGGCGCGGACGCGACCGTCAAGGCGGTGGCCGACGCCGCCGCGTCCGACGATGAGGTGGTCGTCTACACGATCTCCCAGGGCTCGGACGTCGTCGGTCTCGCGGTGATCCGGTACGGCAAGGACCATCCCGCGCCTACGGGAGGAGGGGCGCCCAAGCTCACTTTCGTGGAGCAGGGCGGCCCCAGCTTCATCCGCACGGGCATGTGGAACGTGATCCCCGCCGGGATTCCCGGCCTGCACAACGGACCCATCCGCAACGACGGTGCCTCGGGCGCGAGCGTCGTGGGAATCTGCATCCGCGGCGACATCGCCTGCGGCGTGGGCAATCCGATCTCAACCGTGTTCTACGCCTTCCCCGGTTTCATGCTGCACGGCACCGGCTACACGTCGGAGTACATCGGCCGCTACTCCCCCGTGGACGGCGGCGAGCCGTACACACCGGGCTCGAAGGGCGAAGTGCCGGTGAAGGTCGAACAGGTGCACCGCGACGGCCGTACCGTGATCGAATCCACGTACGCCGACGGTTCGACCAAGCGCACCTGGGTCGAGGACAATGCCACCTGGGTGGTGATCGATACCGGTGAGAACCCGTGGATGCGGCTGCTGCGTGCGAACGGAACACCGATTCCCCGAGAGTTCGACCGCCTCCTCAACACCCTCATCCCGATCGCCGAACCAGGCGCTCGCAATCCCTTCCTCCTCCCCGAATCCCCCTCGCCCACGAGAGCTGATTCCCCGTCGAAGCCCGACACCGCCGGCCGCCACAGCATCGACCGGCCCGGCACCGTCTCCGTTGCCGAGCTCGTGACGAAAGCCGGCGCCGAGGCCGAGACACCCACTGCGGTTTCGGCACAGCCGTCCCCCGCCTCGGGCGCCCACGAGACGGCGCCTGAACCGCCCGGACCAGCGAACGCGCCGACCTCGTCCGATCCGGAGGACGGGGTGCCGGAACCGTCTGGCCCCGAACCGGACTCGGCGCCCCCTCCCGTCTCCGCGCCCGCCCCGGACAGCACCGCCGTCGCAACGTCGGACGCACCGACCGGGTCCGAGGCCGCCGCCCCCGACGTGGCAGCGGCCTAGCCGTACACCTCGTCGTAAAGCGCGACGATCTGCTCGGCGTCGGGCACCCGCGGATTGTTGCCCGGGGAGCCCGACGCCAGCGCCTGCTGCGCCATCAACGGCGCGAGCTCGTCCCACCGCGAGTGCTCGATCCCGTAGTCGCGCGGCGTCGGGACCTCCAGGTCCGAGCACAGCTCGTCGATCGCCGCCACCAGCGCCTGCGCCAGCGCCGCATCGGATCCGCCGGACAGGCCGTAGGCGCGTGCGCAATCGGCGTACCGTGCGGGCGCCGCCTCCACCGAGAACCGCATCACCGCCGGCAGCAGCATCGCATTCGACAGGCCGTGCGCCACATGGAAATGCGCCCCGATCGGCCGACTCATCCCGTGCACGAGCGCCACCGAACTGTTGGAGAAGGCCACGCCCGCCTGGGTGGCCGCCAGCATCATCGCCGCTCGCGCGTCGCGATCGCCGCCATCGGCGTACACCGGCCGGATGTTCCGCGCGATGGTACTGATCGCAGTGAGGGCGAAGCCGTCGGCGAACGGATTCGCCTTGCGACTCACGTAGGCCTCGATCGCATGAGTCAGGGCGTCGACACCCGTATCGGCCGTGAGGCGGGCCGGCATCGAGAGAGTCAGCTCGTAATCCACCACCGCCGCGACCGGAAGGAAGGCCGGCCCCGGGCACAGCATCTTCTCGTCGCTCGCGCTGTCGGTGATGATGCTGAACTGGGTAGCCTCGCTGCCGCTCCCCGCGGTGGTCGGGATCGCGATCACGGGCAGGGTGGGCCCCGCAGTCACCGTGGGAGCCTTGTAATCCCGCATCGTTCCCCCGCCGACGGCGAGCACCGCCAGCGCCTTTGCGGTGTCGAGCGGGCTGCCGCCGCCGAGCCCGATCACGCAGTCCGCTCCGTGGGCACGCACGGCCTCCACGCCAGGTCCCAGCGAATCCGTGGTGGGATCGGGCACCGTGCCGTCGAAGACCGCGGTGGCGCAGCCCGCGCCTTCGAGCGCCGCCACCACCCGCGCCGCGGTGCCCTGCGCGACGAGGAAGGCGTCCGTCACCACCAGCGGGCGCGCGAAACCGAGATCCCGCACCAGGCGCCCCACCTCGGCGGCGGCACCTCCCCCGACCACGAGCCGACGCGGAAGTCCGATCTGTGCTGCCGTCATGCCCCGAACCTACCTAGACTCACGACCATGACAGAGGGGATCGGCGGGGATCGCGACACCGCACCGGAGGACTTCCACTACGAACCGCACCACGACGCCGTCGGCGGCCGCCTCAACTGGCTGCGCGCGGGCGTCCTCGGCGCGAACGACGGACTCATCTCGACGGCCGGCATCGTGATCGGCGTGGCCGCGGCCACGGGCGACTCCTCGGCGATCCTCACCGCCGGCATCGCCGGACTCGTGGCCGGCGCCGTGTCGATGGCCCTGGGCGAGTACGTCTCGGTGAGCACCCAGCGCGACAGTGAGAAGGCGCTGATCGCCAAGGAGCGGACCGAACTCACCGAGGAACCCGACGCCGAGTTCGCCGAACTCGAGGCGCTCTACATCGATAAGGGGCTCACGCCGGAGACGGCGAAACAGGTCGCGATCGAACTCACCGCCCACGATCCCCTGCAGGCCCACCTCGACGCCGAACTCGGCATCGACGAGCAGACACTCACCAGCCCCATCGCCGCCGCCGTCTCCTCCGCCATCTCCTTCAGCGTCGGAGCGGCCATCCCGATCCTCGCCTCGCTCATCGAACCCAACCGGATTCTGTGGATCGTGCTGTCGGTGGTGATCGGCCTCGGACTCACCGGCTACACCTCCGCGGTGCTCGGCGGATCGGATCCCAAGCGCGCCACCGCCCGCGTCGTGGTGGGCGGGCTGGTGGCCATGGCCATCACCTACGCCGTCGGTAAGCTGCTCGGCACCACCGGCATCGCCTAGACCGGTCGCAGGAGGACGCATGATCGCACGGTTCGGACAGATGACGCCCCGCGTGGCCGAGACCGCCTGGGTCGCGGACAACGCCACCGTGATCGGCGACGTCGACCTCGGCGACGGTGTCGGCGTCTTCTACGGCGCGGTGATCCGCGGCGACATGGCGACCGTCGCCGTCGGCGCGCACAGCAACGTCCAGGACGGTGTGGTGCTCCATGCCGATCCGGGCGTCCCGCTCACCGTCGGCGAGCGCGTCTCGATCGGCCACAACGCCGTGCTGCACGGCTGCACCGTGGGCGACGACGTGCTGGTCGGCATGGGCGCCACGGTGCTCAACGGCGCCGTGATCGGCGCGGGCAGCCTGATCGCCGCGAACGCCCTCGTGCCGCAGGGCATGGAGATCCCGCCCGGCTCGATGGTGGCCGGGGTCCCCGCCAAGGTGCGGCGCGAGTTGAGCGATGCCGAACGCGCCGGCGTGAGCGCGAACGCCGCGGTCTACGTCGAGCTCACCCGCGCACACGCGAGCCAGACCGGACCCGCCTGACGGGTCAGATCCCCGACCACACCATCGTCGCCCCGGAATGCCCGGCGGCGACCACACCCACGATGACGGCAGCGGCCGCCGCCGTCGCGAGCACGCCGAGCACGACGGTCCCGGCCCGCCCGGACAGCACGGCCGCGCCTGGAACCCGGCCGCGGACCGTCGGACTCGACCCGGCCCACACCGCGATCCCGAGCACCAGGACCGCGAGCGACCAGTAGAACGTGGCATTGCCCTGGGTCTCGTGGGCCGCGATCTGCGCGCGCATCCGCGCCATCGCCGGACGCTGTTCGAGGCGCTCGCCGGACTGCGTCGCCACGAAGCAGGCCAGCGCCGCGACCAGGGCGAGCACGGGAGTGCCGATCGCCAGCCGGGCGCGCGCCGCCGGCCACCAGGCCGCGGCGACGACGAACAGCGCGGCGATCGGGGTGAGCACCACCGCGCCGTGCACGAACAGGGGATGCGACGGAATTCCGGCGATCTCGGTGAGCACGGTCCAATGCTGGCAGAGTGGGACCCGTGACGCAGACGACTCAGCCAGTCCCAGTCCACGAATCGCCGCTGCTCTGCCCCAGCCGCCGCGCCGTCCTGGCCGCCCTGCCCGGTATCGCGCTGGTTCCCGTCCTCGCCGCCTGCGGCGGCAACTCCGGATCCGGTGCCGGGACCGCGGGCGAGACGACCGCCGCCCGGCCCGGTGAGTCCGGGCCCGGTGGCAGCGCGAAGGTCCCCGCGGCCCAAGTCCCCGTGGGAAGCGCGGTGGTGATCGCCGGTGTCACCCCGTACGTCGTGGCGCAGCCCTCCGCCGGGAAGTACGTGGCCTTCAACGCCGCCTGCACGCACAAGGGCACCACCGTGGCCGCGTCCGACGGGCTCGCGCTGGAATGTCCGGCGCACGGCAGCACCTTCGACGGGGCCACCGGCGCCGCCATCAAGGGGCCCGCGACGGAGGCTCTCGCCGCGATCGCCGTCCGGCTCGACGGGGACACGCTCGTCGTCGGCTGACGGGGGCGGGAGATTCTGGACCCCGCCGAACTGCGGATGTACCATTGGCGCCAGTTATTGAATCGGTCTCAGTAAGCAGCCCCGTGGCTTGCCGGGACCGCCAGCGACCGAGGAGTCTTTCGTGGCCAACCCCGAGGCTATCTACACGGACGTGCTGATCGTGGGTGCCGGCCTGGCCGGCATCGACACCGCCTACCGCGTATCCAGCACCGTCCCGCAGCTCAGCTACACCGTCCTGGAGCAGCGCTCCGAGATGGGTGGCACCTGGGACCTGTTCAAGTACCCCGGCATCCGGTCGGACTCGGACATCTTCTCCCTGAGCTACCCCTTCCTCCCCTGGAAGGGCACCAACCGCCTCGCGAGCGGCCCGGAGATCAAGGCCTACATCGAGGAGGCCGCCGCCAAGTTCGGGATCGACCGCAACATCCGGTTCAACACCAAGGTCGGCACCGTCGACTTCGACTCCGCGACCGACCTGTGGACCGTGACCGCCGAGCGTGACGGTGAGCCCGTCGTGTACACCGCGCGCTTCCTCGCGGCCTGCACCGGCTACTACAACTACGACGCCGGTTACGAGCCGCCCTTCCCCGGCATCGACGACTTCCAGGGCCAGGTGGTGCACCCGCAGCACTGGCCCGAGGATCTCGACTACCGGGGCAAGAAGGTGGTGGTGATCGGCTCCGGCGCCACCGCCATCACGCTGATCCCGTCGATGGCCGACGACGTCGAGCACATCACCATGCTGCAGCGCTCCCCCACGTACGTGCTGCCGGTGCCGAACGCGGACCCGCTCACGCTGTTCGGCGCCAAGGTGCTGCCGCCCCGCGTGGCCCACGGCCTCACTCGCAACATCAACGCCGTGATCAACGTGGGCCAGTACGTGCTGGCCCGCTCGTTCCCCAAGACCTCGCGCAAGTTCCTGCGCAAGCTGAACCAGAGCATGCTGCCCGAGGGCTACGACGTGGACACCCACTTCAAGCCCAAGTACGAGCCCTGGGACCAGCGCCTGTGCGTGGTTCCCAACGGCGACCTGTTCAAGACGATCAAGGACGGCAAGGCCGAGGTCGTCACCGACACCATCGACCGGTTCACCGAGAAGGGCATCCTGCTCAACTCGGGCCGCGAGCTCGAAGCCGACATCGTGATCACCGCGACCGGCCTGCAGCTGCTCGCCTTCGGCGGCGTCGACGTGCAGGTGGACGGCGCCCCCGTCAAGCCGAACGACCGCTTCGCCTACCAGGGGTACATGCTGGAGGGCGTCCCGAACTTCGCCTTCATCATCGGCTACACGAACAACTCGTGGACGCTCCGCGCCGATATCTCGGCCCGCGGCATCGCCCGCCTCCTGAGCTACATGACCACCAAGGGCTACACCCACGTGGAGCCCTCGGTCGGCACGCAGGTGCTCACCGAGCACCCCGCGCTCGACCTCACCTCCGGGTACGTGCAGCGCTCCCCCGACGCGATGCCCAAGGCCGCCACGGAGCAGCCGTGGATGATCCGGCACAACTTCGTGCTCGACTCGATCGACTTCGCCCGCTCGCAGGTCGACGCGCCCGAGCTGACCTTCGGTACCGTCGCCCCGGCGCAGAACGCCGGCGTCTGACGACACCCGCAACGCGAAGAACCCGCCCCGGCATCATGCCGGGGCGGGTTCTTCGTCTACAGGGTTGCTACGAGCCGGGGGTGTACTTACCGCCCACGGTGCCGCGCACCACGATCGGGGTGCCGATCGGGAAGTTGTCGTAGATGTACTTCCCGTTCTCCGTGCTCACGTTCAGGCAGCCGTGGCTCACGTTCGAGACACCCTGCTGGTTCACCGACCACGGCGCGGCGTGGACGAAGATGCCGCTCCAGGACATGCGGGTGGCGTACTCGACGTACGTGCGGTAGCCCTCCGGGGAGTTGACCGGCACGCCGTACGTGGACGAATCCATGTACATGTCGCGCTTCTTCTCCATGGTGTAGTACGTGCCGTTCGGCGTGGGGTGCTTATCGCTGCCCATCGACGTGGGCATCGTCTTCACGACCTCACCGTTGCGCCAGATGGTGATCTGCTTCGTCGCATCGTCCGCGAGCGCGACCCATCCCGTCTTGGTGGCGACCGGGGGCGCCTCCTGCGTGGGCGCGGGGCCATCGGTGGGCGTGGGCGTGGGCGGCGTGGTCGGGGCCGCCGCGGCGATCCCGACGGTGGCCGTGGCCGCGACGAGCGCGGCCGCCGCACTCGCACCGAGACGGGCGAACCCGCGGCGAGTGAGAGCGGTGGCGCCGGTATGGCGGTCAGTCATCGTCATTCCTCCTGGGCGGTATCAAGCCTTGCGCACAATCCTACGTGTCGGTACCGACAAACCTCGAAAACACTTAACCCGAGCTGAGAACAGCACCGGCGCCGTTCAGTGCCCAATGCGCCGCCATCGCGGGCCACAACCTGCGGGTTCGCCGTACCAGAGCGTCGAAGGCCGCCCCCGCGAACGAGGTGACGGCGATTGTCGGAAGTACAGGGTCGCCGGCAGCCTGAGCGGCACCCACATGCCACAGCCCGAAAGTCAGGGCACCCGCGACCGACCCCGCAGGACGTCCCAGAGCGGCCTCCCAGCGCGGCGTGAGCGAACCCCGGAAGAGCACCTCCTCCGGCAGCACCGTGCCCAACGGGATGTCCAGCAGCACCCACCGCGGCAGCGGCGGCGGATCCTCGCGATCCACCGAGCGTGCGCCGATGAGGCCGGCGACCGCGAGCGCGGCCCCCGCTCCGACACCGAGCGGAGCCGGAACCCGGGCCCGCGCCAGCAGAGCATCCGCAGCGCAGAACGCGGCGGTCGCTGCGGACCGGCCCGCACGGCCCAGGCCGAACTCGTGCGTCAGCCGCGGAAGCGCCGCGTTCGACCAGGCCACCGCGGCGCCCGAGGCCAGTGCCGCACCACCGAGCGCGCCGCGATCCGGGCGGCTCATTGCATCGAGACCCAGGTACCGACCGTGCGGTTCAGGCTCGCGGAGAACGACAGATCGGGGGCGCCGTACCGTGCGGGATCGCGCGATTCGTCCTCCTGCAGTGCGTAACTCACGCCGCGCAGCCGGACGAAGTTCACGTGCGTGCCCGTCATCATGTCCACCACGCCCTGCACCGCGGAGCAGTCCACGGCCACATCGGCATCGGAGCAGGTGACCAGGTTGTGCTTGCGCTTGTCCAGGTACTTGGTCTGCGCATCGGTCATCGCCAGGGTGTTCTGGTAGATGTCCGGAGCGTTCGGCAGCGGGTTCGCCACCACCGGCTCGATCAGGGCGATCGGCCGCGGCGGACGCTGCGCCTGCCCGGCACCGAGGGCGATCACCAGCGGTGCGGCAGGGCCGTGCCCGACGGCGAGCAATCGTGCATCGTCGACCTTCGAGGTCTCGGCGAGCGCCGTGAGCGCGCGCCCGGCCCGGTCGAGGGCCTGCGCGTAGTCGGGATTGCCGGCGAGCGCACCGTCGTACCGCAGGCTGGCCACGCCCTGATGGGCCAGCATCACCGCGATCTGCTTGGTGGCCACCTGGCCGCCGCGGTCGTCGTCGCCGAGCACCAGCGCGGCCCGCAGCCGATCCGGAGCCGATCGCGGCGCGGTGTAGGTGGCCGCGACCGCGCTCCCCGGAACCTGCACCGTGGACTCCGCCCAATCGGCGGGGATCGCGGCCGGTGCCGGCGGCGGCGGCGCGACCGAGGTCACCTGCGGAGTCGGGTCGTTCGACGAACACGCGGAGACGGCGAGCACGAGGGCCGCGATCAGGGCGCCGAGCCGAAGGCGGGCGGGCGTCATCGAAAAATCTCTCCTCGGGTCGGGCGATCAGCGCAAACGTTCGGCGGCGCGCGCGGTCTCCACCAGACGGTCCGCGAGCTCGGACAGTTCGTCGAGGGTGGCGCCCTCGGCGACGGCGGTCTGCACGTCTTCCGCCGCGCACCGTACCTCGAACATACGCTCCGCCACCGCCTCGGCCTCGGCCGCCGTCAGCACCACCGAATCGGCGGGCAGCGACGAGCCGTCCAGCGCGGCGCGGGCCTCGTAGGCGCGCTGGCGGCAGGAACGGCGGCAGTACTTCCGGGTGCGGCCGGGGCCCTCGGAGACCACCTCACGGCCGCACCACGCGCACGCGGCGGACCGGCGTCGTCGAGCGGTGGTCATGGCCGCTCATCCTAGCCGGTAGACTGGGAATGTTCGGCGTACGGCGATCGTTGGGAGAAGCATGGCAGATCGAGTTCTACGGGGCAGCCGCCTGGGTGCGGTGAGCTATGAGACGGATCGGGACCACGACCTCGCTCCGCGGCGGATCGCGCGATACCGCACCGACAACGGTGAAGAGTTCGACGTACCGTTCGCGGACGACGCGGAGATCCCCGGTACCTGGCTGTGCAAGAACGGCCTGGAGGGCACGCTGATCGACGGCGTGGTTCCCGAGGAGAAGAAGGTCAAACCCCCGCGTACCCACTGGGACATGCTGCTCGAGCGGCGGTCCGAGGGCGAGCTGGAGGAGCTGCTCAAGGAGCGGCTCGACCTGCTCAAGGCGCGTCGCGGCAAGTGACCTGAGAAACCACGAGAAAGGGCCCCGGAGAAATCCGGGGCCCTTCTTCGTGCGCGCGACGCCGCCCGCTCAGCGGGCGGCGGCCCTGCGCAGCGGCCGAAGACTCAGCGGCCGAGGCGGCGCTGCACCTTGCGCTTGCGGGCCTGGAACCCCCACTTCGGGACCAGGGTGGCCGCCTCCTTGAAGATGGAGCCGCTCATCTTGGAATCGCCGATGGTCCGCTCGGTGAACGTGATGGGCACCTCGACCACGGTGTACCCGGCCTGCACGGCGCGCCAGGTGAGGTCGATCTGGAAGCTGTAGCCCAGCGATTCAACACTGTCGAGGCCGAGTCCCTCGAGCGTCTCGCGGCGGAAGGCCTTGTAGCCACCCGTGATGTCCCGGATCCGCGTGCCCAGCATGATCTGGCTGTAGACGTTGCCGCCGCGGGAGATGATCTGTCGCGACAGCGGCCAGTTCACGGTCTTGCCGCCGGGCACGTAGCGCGAGCCGATCACCAGATCGGCGCCCGCGTCGATCGCGTCCAGGTGCCGGTACAGCTGCTCCGGGGCGTGCGAGCCGTCGGCGTCCATCTCGACCACCACGCGGTAGTCACGATCGAGCGCCCACTTGAAACCGGCGATGTACGCGCCGCCGAGGCCGTTCTTCTCCGAGCGGTGCAGCACGTGCACGCGGGGATCGGCGGCGGCCATCTCGTCGGCCTTCTCCCCCGTCCCGTCCGGGCTGCTGTCGTCGACCACGAGGACGTCGACGTCCGGCTGGGCGCGGTGCAGGCGACCCACGATGAGCGGCAGGTTCTCCAGCTCGTTGTAGGTGGGGATGATCACCAGCGTCTTCGACGAGGGAGACGACGGCTGCTCGGTCATGTGGTTCCTTGGTCTGCTGTGGGCCGGTCTGCTGTGGAGTGGTCCGATGCGGGCTGGGTGAAACGCCATCCATCCTGCCTTATGGCGATGGCGATCCCGCACAGGGTGAGCACCAACAGTGCGATGTTCCCCCACTCGCCCAGTCGGGCGGCCGGGGTGCGGCCCTCGCGCAGGGCGATGGTCTCCACCAGATGGTCGGCGGTCCAGATACGGGTGTTCTGCGCGATCGTGCCGTCGGGACGCACGAAGGCGCTCACTCCGGTGGTCGCGGCCACCATCACATCGCGATCGAGTTCGACGGCCCGGACCTGCGACATGCCCAGCTGTTGCCAGGTCATGCCCGTGCGCCCGAAGGTGGCGTTGTTGGTGGGCACCGTGAGCAGCTGCGCCCCGTTCGCCACGGACATCCGCAACGAGCGGTCGAAGGCCACCTCGTAGCAGGTCGCGACGCCGAGCGGCAGCGGCGGACCGTCGCCGCGGCGGGGATGCACCACCCCGTCGCCGGTGCCGGGGGTGAAGTTGTTGGCCATGTCGACGTAGCTGGAGAACAGGCGGAAGAAGTCGCGCATCGGCATGGTCTCGCCGAAGGGCTGCAGGATGGCCTTGTCGTGCCGCTCCACCGGGCCCTCGGCGGTCATCAGGATCATGCTGTTGTAGTAGCGGCCGGTGTCGTCGTAGTGCACGCTGCCCACCAGGATCGGCGCCCCCACCTCCGCCGCGGCGGCGCGCATCCGGGCATCCACCGAGGGATCACGCTCCGGGGAGACGTCCGAGGAGTTCTCGGGCCACACCACCACGTCCGGTTGCGGTTGCCGCCCGGCGCGGATCTCCGCGGCCAGCCGCCGCGTCTCCTCCAGGTGATTGGTGAGCACGGCCTCGCGCTGGGTGGCCACGTCCCAGCGCTGCTCGGGTACGTTGCCCTGGATCGCGGCCACCGTCACCGTGCGTCCGGGCGACGGTGCGCCCACCGTCGGCCAGGCCGCGGCCGCCCCGGCCACCACGATCAGTGCCGCGGCGGCGGGCACGGCGTAGCCACGGGCCGCGCCCCGGCGCCACGCGGTGAGTGCGGCCGCCGCGAGGGCGGTGCCGAGCAGGGCCACCGCGAAGGAGAGGCCGGGTGCGCCCACGAACCGGGCCAGCGAGACCAGGGGTGAGTCGCCCTGGCTGAACGCGAGCCGGCCCCAGGGGAAGCCGCCGAACGGGAAGGAGGACCGCGCCCACTCGGCGACGGTGAAGGCCGCGGCCACCCAGACCGGGGCGCCCGGCACGCGGGTCAGGCGCGCCGCGAGCACGCCGAAGGCCCCGTAGAAGATCGAGCAGGCGATCGCGAGTCCGATCCACGGGAGCGCGCCGACCATGCTGTCGATCCACTTCAGGAGCGGGACGAACTGCCCGAGCCCGGCGAGCAGGCCGTAGCCGAAGCCGGCGCGCGGCCGCGTCCGGTCCGGCAGCGCGAGCACGGCGTACAGCACGCCGATGCCGATCGGGGCGAGCCACCACAGGCCGGTGGGTGGGAACGCGAAGTAGAGGGCGAGGCCCGCGGCGAGGCTCGCGAGCGATCGCGCCAGCACGGCGGTCACGCCGCGAACACCGTCCGTCCGTCGATCACCGTGCGCAGGCAGCGCGGCAGGCGGGCTCCCGGCGCCAGATCGGGCAGCGGGGCCACGCCCGCGCGCGGATCGGTGGACCAGCGCTGCACCGCGTCCGACGGTGCCCGCACCACCAGTTCGTCGGCGTCCCACACGGCGAACGATGCGGGCGCGCCGGGAACGAGGGTGCCGGCGATGCCGTCGCGCACTCCCCCGGCCCGCCAGGCTCCGCGGGTCGCTGCGGCGAAGGCGGCGCGGGGCGAGATGGCGCTGCCGGGCGTGTGGTGCTGGGTGGCGGCGCGCAGTGTGGCCCACGGGTCCAGCGGTGTGACCGGGGAATCCGACGACAGCGCGAGCGGCACCGCGTTGCGGGCCAACAGCGCGAAATCGTTGAGGGTAGCGGCGCGTTCGGCGCCCAGGCGCATCGCGTACATGCCCTCGGTGCCGCCCCAGAAGGCGTCGAACAGGGGCTGCATCGAGGCGATGACGCCCCAGTCCCCCAGTCGCTTCGCCTGATCGGCGGTCACCATCTCGGCGTGTTCGATGCGATGCGCGCAGGAGGCCACCCGCGGGCCGCCGAACCGCTCGACGGCGGCGGCGAAGCCGGCCACGATCCGGGCCGTCGCGGCGTCGCCGATGGCGTGGAAGCCGGCCTGGATTCCGGCCTCGGTGCACGCCAGGATGTGGTTCGTCACGGTCTCGTCGTCGAGGTAGGAGACGCCGTGGGTGTCGGCGTCGGCGTAGGGCTCGAGCAGCAGGGCGGTGTGGCTGCCGAGCGAGCCGTCCACGAACAGGTCGCCGGCCAGCCCGTCGGCGCGGGTGCGGGCCAGCAGGGCGCGGGCGTGCTCGGCGTCCCGGGCGGGTTCCCCCCAGTACCGGCGCACGTGGACCGGATGATCGAGACCCGCGAGGAGCGCGAAATCCCGCTCGCCGGCGATGTCCGGGCCCGAGTTCTCGTGCACGGCGACGATGCCCGCGCGGGCCGCCGCGTCGAGGGCGGCGGTCTGTGCCGCGGTGATCTGCACATCGGTGAGCGCGGCGATCGCGGCCGCGCGGACGGCGTGGTGCGCGGCGGCGGTCAGCGGACCGTCGGGCGAGTAGCCGGCCAGCTCGGCGAGGTCGGGCACCAGGGCGCGGAGGGCGGTGCTGGCCTGTGCGGAGTGTTCATCGATGCGCGCGGCGTAGATGATGCGGTCCCCGGGCAGGTCGGTGCGCAGCAGCGGGGTGTCCCACGCGGTGTCGTCCCAGCCGCGCGCCAGGACCGCGCCGCCGAGCGTGCCCTGCAGCGTGGCGACCACGGCGTCCCTGGGCCCGGACAGGTCGAGTCCGGTGAGTGCCAGTCCCGTGGCGGTGAGGTGCACGTGGGTGTCGACGAAGCCGGGGGCGACGAAGGCGCCGTCGAGATCGGTGACCCGGGCGTCCGGATGCAGGGCCCGCGCCGCCTGATCCTCACCGATCCAGCTGATGAGGCCGTTCTCCACGGCGATCGCGGTGGCCGTGGTGGAGGCGGGTGTGTAGATGCGCCCGCCGACGAGGAGTTCCGTGCTCACCCCTAGAGTCTGCCAAGCGCTACGCCGGCGGCAGCTCCCGGTATCCGGGACGGGGACCGGCGGACGATCCGGCGTCCACCACGACACCGTCCACGGTGCCGTCGGCGGCGCCCTGCGCGGCGTGGTCGTCGACCGAGCCGTCGACCACGGTGCCGAAGCCGCGCGGTTGCCCGGCGAGCACGGTCACCAGGCCCGACTCCTCGACGAAGTGCGCGATGCGCTTGGCGCCCACGTACGCGGCCACCGGGCGGATCACGGCGCGGACCGGCTTGACCAGCAGCACCAGGCCGAGCGCGGTGCTCACCACGCCGGGCACGGCGAGCAGGAACACCGACGCGGCGAGCAGCGCCGTGTCCATCAGGGCGGGCCCCGCGGACTTGCGCCCGTCGAGGGCCGCGCCGAGGTCGCGCAGCACGCCCGCGGCGGTGCGCCGCAGCATGAGGACGCCGATGGCGGTCGCGGCGATCACGGTGAGCAGTGCCCAGCCGAACCCGAGCCACGCGACGAGGCCCGCGAACGCCGCGATCTCCACGACGAAGTAGGTCAGGAACGCAAAGAGCTTCATGCCCTGTACAACGGGCGAACCGGGCGAATGGTTCCCGCGTCAGCGGTCCTCGAGATCGCCCTCGGTGTCGAGGTACACCTGCTGCAGGTCGGCGAGGAGCTGCGGGTCGGGTTCCTTCCACAGCTCGCGTTGCGAGGCCTCCAGCAGCCGCTCGGCGATGCCGTGCAGCGCCCACGGGTTCGACTCCTCCATGAACTTCCGGTTCTCGGGGTCGAGCACGTAGTTCTGCGTGAGCGTTTCGTACATCCAGTCGGCCATCACGCCGGCGGTGGCGTCGAAACCGAAGAGGTAGTCGACGGTGGCCGCCATCTCGAAGGCGCCCTTGTAACCGTGCCGGCGCATGGCCGCCATCCAGCGCGGATTCACCACCCGGGCGCGGAAGACGCGGGTGGTCTCCTCGTTCAAGGTCCGGGTGCGCACGCTGTCCGGGCGGGTGGAATCGCCGACGTAGGCCTCCGGGTCGGAGCCGGTCAGATGACGCACCGTGGCCACCATGCCGCCGTGGTACTGGAAGTAGTCGTCGGAATCGGCGATGTCGTGCTCGCGGGTGTCGATGTTCTTCGCCGCCACGGCGATCCGCCGGTACGCCGACCGCATGTCGTCGGCGGCCGGTGCACCGTCGAGCCCGCGGCCGTACGCGTAACCGCCCCACGCGGTGTACACCTCGGCGAGGTCGGCGTCGGTGCGCCAGTTCTTCGAGTCGATCAGCTGCAGCAGTCCGGCGCCGTAGGTGCCGGGCTTGGAGCCGAAGACGCGGGTGGTGGCCCGACGGGGATCGCCGTGCTCGGCCAGCGCGGCGCGGGTGTGGGCGGCCACGTAGTTCTGTTCGTCGGACTCGTCGAGCTGTGCGACCAGCTGGACCGCATCGTCGAGCATCGCCACGACGTGCGGGAAGGCGTCGCGGAAGAAGCCGGAGATGCGCACGGTGACGTCGATGCGGGGGCGGCCCAGCTCCTCCAGGCCGATCACCTCGAGGCCGGACACCCGGCGGGACTGCTCGTCCCACACGGGGGTCACGCCGAGCAGCGCCAGCACCTCGGCGATGTCGTCGCCCGCGGTGCGCATGGCGGAGGTTCCCCACACCGACAGGCCCACCGACTTCGGGTACTCGCCGTGCTCGCCGAGGTACCGCGCGATCAGGGACTCCGCGAGTTCCTGCCCGGTAGCCCAGGCCAGCCGCGAGGGCACCGCCTTCGGGTCGACGGAGTAGAAGTTGCGGCCCGTGGGCAGCACGTTCACCAGCCCGCGCAGCGGCGAGCCCGACGGTCCGGCGGGGACGAAACCGCCGTCCAGGGCCCGGAGCACGTGATCGATCTCGTCGCCGGTGCGGCGCAGCCGCGGCACCATCTCGGTAGCCGCGAACTCCAGCACCTTCGTCACGGCCGGATCGTCGCTGATCGCGGCCACCGCGGCCGGATCCCAGTCGGTAGCAGCGGCCGCGAACACCAGCTCGCGGGCGCGGGCCTCGAATTCATCGGTCTGCGCCTTCGAGGCGGACCCGTCCTCGTCCATGCCCAGGGCCTCGCGCAGGCCGGGTGTGTGCACCGCGCCGGCCCACATCTGCTTGGCGCGCAGCATGGCCAGCACCAGATCGGACTCCGCATCCCCCGACGGTGCCGCGCCCAGGATGTGCAGGCCGTCGCGGATCTGCACGTCCTTGATCTCGCAGAGCCAGCCGTCGACGTGCAGGATCATGTCGTCGAAGGAATCCTCGTCGGGCTGATCGGTGAGCCCCAGGTCGTGGTCGAGCTTCGCGGCCTGCAGCAGGGTCCAGATCTGCTGCCGGATCATCGGCAGCTTCGCCGGGTCGAGGCTGGCGACGTTGGCGTACTCGTCGAGGTGCTGCTCCAAGCGCGCGATGTCGCCGTAGCTCTCGGCGCGGGCCATCGGCGGGATCAGGTGATCGACCAGCACCGCGTGCGCGCGACGCTTCGCCTGCGTGCCCTCGCCGGGGTCGTTGACCAGGAACGGGTAGATCAGCGGGAGATCGCCGAGAGCGGCGTCGGTGCCGCAGTCGGCCGACATGCCGAGCGTCTTCCCCGGCAGCCACTCCAGGTTGCCGTGTTTGCCGAGGTGCACCACGGCGTCGGCGCCGACGCCGCCGTCGGCCTCGGCCGCCGCGAGCCAGCGGTAGCTGGCCAGGTAGTGGTGGCTCGGCGGTAGGTCGGGATCGTGATAGATCGCTACGGGGTTCTCGCCGAAGCCGCGCGGCGGCTGCACCATGACCACGAGGTTGCCGAATCGCAGGGCGGCGATGGCGATCTCGTCCGCGGCGGTGGTGAACAGCGAGCCGGGCGCCTCGCCCCAGTGTTCGGTGACGGAGTCGCGCAGGCCCTGCGGGAGCGTGGCGAACCACTGTCGGTAGGTGTCCGCGGGCACCGTGATCTCGGTGGCCTCGAGGCGCTCGTCGGAGAGCCAGTCGGGGTCCTGTCCGCCGCGGGCGATGAGGGCGTGGATGAAGGCATCGGAATCGTCGGCGGCCAGTCCGGGGATCGCCTCGGCCGGGCCGAAGTCGTAGCCCGCGTCGAGGAGCCGGCGGAGCAACTCCAGCGCGGACTTCGGCGTGTCCAGGCCGACGGCGTTGCCGATGCGGGCGTGTTTGGTGGGGTACGCCGAGAGCAACAGCGCGATCCGCTTATCGGGGTTCGGCACCGACCGCAGCCGCGCGTGCCGCAGCGCGAGCCCGGCCACGCGATCCGCGCGCTCGGCGTCCGGGACGTACGCGGGCAGGCCGTCGTCGCCGATCTCCTTGAACGAGAAGGGCACGGTGATGATGCGGCCGTCGAACTCCGGGATCGCGACCTGTGTCGCCACGTCCAGCGGGCTCAGCCCGTCGTCGCTGCCCTGCCACTGTTCGCGCGAGGTGGTCAGCGCCAGCGCCTGCAGGATCGGGATGTTCAGGGCGGCCAGGCGGCCCACGTCCCAGGACTCGTCGTCGCCGCCCGCCGCGGCGCCCGCGGCGTTCACCCCGCCGGCCGCGAGCACGGTGACCACGAGCGTGTCGAGGGTGGCGAGCTCGACGAAGAGCGCATCGTCGGCGGCGCGCAGCGAGGCGCAGAAGATCGGGACGGCCGTGCCACCCTGCGCCTCGATGGCCGCGGCGAGCGCGTCGATGTAGGCGGTGTTCCCGGCCAGGTGCTGGGCCCGGTAGTAGAGGATGCCGATCCGGGGACCGGTGCCCGCGGGCCGCTCGACGACACCCCACTGCGGCGCGGCGACCGGCGGCGCGAAGCCCTTGCCGGTCAGCAGGATGGTGTCGGACAGGAAGTCGTGCAGCTGTGCCAGGTTCTCGGGGCCGCCCTCGGCGAGGTAGGCGTGCGCCTGGGTGGCGACGCCGGCCGCCACGGTCGAGGCCTCCATCAGATCGGCGTCCGGTGCCTGCTCCCCCGAGACCACGACGACGGGCTTGCCGCTCGCCGCCAGCGCGTCGAGCCCCGCCTCCCAGTAGCGGCGTCCGCCGAGGATGCGCACCACCACGATGTCGGCACCGTCCAGCAGTGCGGGCAGGTCCAGGTCCACGCTGATCCGGGCCGGGTTGGCCCAACGGTACGGCGCGCCACTGGCCTTCGCGCTGAGCAGATCGGTGTCGGAGGTCGAGAGCAGGAGGATCACATAGGCGACCCTATCCTGCTGTCGGTGAGCCGGCTCTCAGAGCACGGCGCCGTGCATCACCACATCGCGGGAGGCCCGGTCGATGAGATCGGCGGGTACCTCATCGCCCCCGGCGTAGGCCACCACGCTGGAGGTCTCGATCCGGGCCTCATCGCCCACCGCCACGACGCAATCCACGGTGAACAGGTCGATTCCCGCCTTGGTGACGCGGTCGGTGATCCGGGCGCCGAGCGATGCCACATCGCCGATCCGGATCGGCACCACCTGCCGGACCGTCTGCGAGACGTGCAGGAGGCGGCCCACGTTGAAGTCGTCGATGACGTCGGCCATGAGCCGTGCTGCCACCTTGAACACGGGCTGCGCCACGATCAGCGGCGGGACGGCCGTGTCGTGCGGGATCACGCGGCTGTTCGCGTAGGGGACGTGCGATGCGCGCGTGGCACGGGCGTACGAGCGCACTCCCTCCGAATCGATCGCGTAGGTGTCCTCGAGCCAGACGGAGTAGTCGTCGCGGTTCATTCGCCGGACTGTACTCGCACAGCTGATTGTGCGATCGTGAGATCGAGGAGCGCCTTCATGCTGGCGTGCACGTCGGTGAGCGGGGAGATGTTGCGCGCGGCGCGTGAGCGCGCCACGGCACCCTCCACCGAGCTCATGAACACCGAGGCGAAGACGCGGGCGCCCTCCTCGTCCACCCCCGAGTCGACCAGTGCCACGGCGAACCGGCGCGCGCACTCGGTGTAGGCGGCGGTGGCCGCCTCCTGGACGCGGGGCTCACCGTCGGCCAGCGCGGCCGCCAGCAGCGGGCATCCCACCCGGAAATCGGACCGCACCAGGACCCGCTTCCACAGCTCCAGGAAGCGCCCGATCCAGTCGTGCGGCTCCCCCTTGCTGGTGGCGGCGTCGATGTAGCGCAGCAGGCGGCGGCCCGCGAGCGCGGTGGAGGCCTCCACGAGCTCGGCCTTGCCGCCCGGGAAGTACTGGTAGAGCGAATTCTTCGAGGCCTTCGAGTGGGCGGTGAGCTCCGTGAGCCCGGCATCGGCGAAGCCGTGCTGCCCGACGAGGGTGAGGGCGGTGTTCACCAGGCGCGCACGGGGACGCGGGCGCGGCTTGGGGGCGGTCGTCATTCCTCGCGATCCTCCTCGAGAAGCCATCGGGTCACGACCGGATATTGTGCCCGACCGCATGGCGGTGCTTGTTTGAACCGCTCGGTTCATGTTACCAATACTGCGTCGGTGAACCGAATGGTTCACCCGCACCGTCCCCCGAATGGAGTTACCGACGCATGACCGCCCCCGCCCGGATCGCCCCCGCTGCTCCCGCTGAGCAGCCGCACGCCGCCTACCTCGGAATCGGCGTCTACCGGCCGCGGCGCGTGGTCCCGAACTCGGAGATCGTGGACAAGATCGACTCGAGCGACGAGTGGATCAAGACCCGTTCGGGCATCGAATCGCGGAACTTCGCGAGCGACGACGAGACCATTCTGGAGATGTCGGTCAAGGCCGCGGAGCGCGCCATCAAGGCCGCGAACATCGATCCCGCGCTGGTGGACTGCGTCATCTCCGCCACCAACACCCGCCTCGAACTGGGTCCCTCGCTGGCGCCGCAGATCGCGAAGGCGCTCGGCCGCATCGGCATTCCCTCGTTCGACATCACCGCCGGCTGCTCGGGCTTCACCACCGCCGCCGCCGTGGGCACCGACCTGATCCGCGCCGGCACCGCCAAGTACGTGGTGGTCGTGGGCGTCGAGCGCCTGTCGGACCTGATCGCCGAGGACGACCGCACCTGCGCGTTCATCTTCGCCGACGGCGCCGGCGCCGCGGTCATCGGACCGTCCGACGAGGTGGGCATCTCACAGGTCTCGTGGGGAGCCGACGGCGACTACACCGGTGCGATCTACCAGGACAAGGACTTCGGCACCTACTTCGACGAGGTGCACGCCTACCGGGATGACACCGCGGGGACCACCGAAGCGCCCGTACGCCCCTTCCTGCGCATGGAGGGCCGCAAGGTCTTCCGCTGGGCGGCCACCGCGCTCCTGCCCGCCTGCCAGGAGGCGCTCAAGCTGGCCGGCCTCACCTCCAAGGACATCGACGTCTTCGTGCCGCACCAGGCCAACCTGCGGATCACCCAGGTGCTCATCAAGGCCCTGGAGCTGCGGGACGACTGCGTCGTGGCCGAGGACATCGTGACCACCGGCAACACCTCCGCCGCGTCGATCCCGCTGGCCATCGAGGAGCTGCTGCGCACCGGCAAGGCGAAGCCCGGCCAGACCGCGCTCGTCATGGCCTTCGGCTCGGGCCTGGCCTACGCCGGACACGTGATCACGCTGCCGCCCACCTACGAGGAGGCCTGATCTCCGACGCCCCTCGGGAACCCGACGCCTGCCCCGGCGTACTGCGACCGCACACCGCGGCCGACGGTGCGCTGGTGCGGGTGCGGCTTCCCGGCGGCCGGCTGACCCCGGCCCAACTGGAGACCCTCGCCGACCTCTCGGACGGCGACGACATCGAACTCACCTCGCGCGGCAACATCCAGCTGCGCGGCGTCGCCGATATGGACGCCGCCCGCGCCGCCCTGTCCGATGCCGGGCTGCTGCCGTCGGAGACGCACGAGCGGGTGCGCAACATCGTGGCCTCGCCGATGTCCCGCGTCCTCGCCGACCGTGCGGCCGCCTTCGACGAGGCACTGCGCGGGCGCGCCGCCCTCGCCGCGCTCCCCGGCCGATTCCTGTTCGCCCTCGACGACGGCTCCGGCGACGTGGCCACGCTCGCCGCCGACGTCGAGACCCGCGACGGTGCGCTCCACCTCGACGGCCACCGCACCGACCTGCCCGGCACCGTCGAGCACATGCTCGACGCGGCGCAGGCCTTCCTCGACCTGCGCGCCGACGAATGGCGGATCCGTGACCTCCCCGACGGTGCCGCCCGGGTCGCGGCCGCACTCGGCGGCGTGATCCTCGATCGCGACTCCCCCGCCGCGCCGCCCGCCCCGCCGGTCGGCTGGTTCGACCGGGACGACGGCACCGTGGCGCTCGGCGCCGGTGTGCGGCTCGGCCGCCTGCCCGCCCGCACCGCTCGTTTCCTGGCCGCCATCGACCGCCCGCTCACGGTGACCCCGTGGCGCACGATCCTGGTGCACGATCTCGACGACGGCGCCGCCGAGACGGTGGTGCGAGTACTGGCGCCGATGGGCCTGATCTTCGATGCGAACTCCCCGTGGCTGCGGGTGAGCGCCTGCGTGGGCGACCACGGATGTGCGCGCGCCGAGGCCGACGCGCTCGGGCACGCCGCCGGCCTCGTGGACGATCTCGAGGCGGACGAGCGCGTGCACGTGGTGGCGTGCGAGCGGGGCTGCGGCGCACCGTCGGGTGAGCACCGGCTGGTGATCGCTCCCCCGGACCCGGGCGAATAGACTCCCGGGGTGCACGAGTACCTCACCGACGGCGCCGAGATCTATCGGCGCTCCTTCGCCACCATCCGCGCCGAATCGGAGCTGTCCGGGTTCGCGCCGGATGCGGAGACGGTGGCGGTTCGGATGATTCACGCCGCGGGCCAGACCGATCTCGCGACCGACATCCGCATCTCGGGCGGCGCGGTGGCCGCTGGGCGCAACGCGCTGCGGTCCGGCGCCCCGATCCTCACCGACGCGAACATGGTGGCCCACGGCGTCACTCGCGCCCGGCTGCCCGCCGACAACGAGGTGCTGTGCCTGCTGCGTGATCCCCGCGTCCCCGAACGGGCCGCCCGGATCGGCAATACCCGCAGCGCGGCGGCGGTCGAGTTCTGGGGCGAGCGGCTCGACGGTGCGGTGGTCGCGGTGGGCAACGCCCCGACCGCGCTGTTCCACCTGCTCAACCTGTTGCACGAGGGTGCGCCGAAACCCGCGGTGATCGTGGGCATCCCGGTCGGTTTCATCGGGGCCGCAGAATCCAAGGACGCGCTCGTGGCCGATGCCGCCGCGCTCGGCGTCGAATACATCACGGTGCTGGGGCGGCGGGGCGGCAGCGCGATCACCGCCGCCGCGCTCAACGCGCTGGCGCAGGAGGAGGAACTGTGAGCGGCACGCTCTACGGCGTCGGTGTGGGGCCGGGCGATCCGGAACTGGTGACGGTGAAGGCGGCACGGCTCATCGGCGCCGCCGATGTGGTGGCCTATCACAGTGCGCGCCACGGCCGTTCGAATGCGCGGGCGTGCGCCGAGCCCTACCTGCGCGGCGATCAGACCGAGCTGCGCCTGATGTACCCCGTGACCACCGAGACCACCGATCATCCCGGCGGCTACCGCGGAGCATTGGACGATTTCTACGCCGAGGCCGCCGAGCAGCTCGCCGAACACCTGTCCGCGGGCCGCGACGTGGTGCTCCTCGCCGAGGGCGATCCGATGTTCTACAGCTCGTACATGCACATGCACAAGCGGCTCACCGGCCGATTCGACTGCGTGATCGTGCCGGGAGTCACCTCGATCAGCGCCGCCGCCGCCGCGACGGGCGTCCCGCTCGTGGAGGCCGACGAGGTGCTCACCGTGCTACCGGGAACCCTGCCCGAGCCGGAGCTGCGCCGCCGCCTCGCCGACACCGATGCCACGGCGATCATGAAGCTGGGCCGCACCTTCCCCGCGGTCGCCGCGGCGTTGGACGCCTCCGACCGGTCCACGACGGCCCTCTACGTGGAGCGGGCGAGCCGGACCGATCAGCGGGTGCTTCCGCTCGCCGAGGTCGCGCCCGACAGCGTCCCCTACTTCTCCACGGTGCTGGTGCCCGGGCCGATCAATGCGCCCGCCGCGCGGCCCACGCCGGGCGTCGTGGTGGTGGGGCTCGGCCCCGGCGACGAGGCGTGGACCACGCCCGAGGTGCGCCGCGTCCTCGCCGAGGCCACCGACATCGTGGGCTACCAGACCTACACCGACCGCGTGCGTCCCCGGCCCGGTCAGCGCGTGCACGCCTCGGACAACCGGGTGGAGGCCGAACGGGCACGGCACGCCCTCACCCTGGCCGCCGACGGTGCGCGGGTCGCCGTCGTGAGCTCGGGCGACCCCGGTGTCTTCGCCATGGCCTCCGCCGTCGCCGAGGTGGCGGCCGATCCCGAGTTCCACGGCGTTCCCGTGGACGTGCTGCCCGGGATGACCGCCGCCAACGCCGTGGCCAGCCGGGTGGGCGCCCCGCTCGGCCACGACTACGCCGTGATCTCGCTGTCGGACTACCTCAAGCCGTGGGCGGTGATCGAGGAACGGCTGCGGGCGGTATCCCGCGCCGATCTCGCACTGGCCGTGTACAACCCGGCCTCGAAGACCCGGCGTGAACAGCTCGTCCGGATGCGTGAGGTGCTGCTCGAGGAGCGACCCGCGAACACCGTGGTGATCCTCGGCCGCGCTGTCGGATCGCCCGACGAGGAGATCACCGTAACCACTCTGGCCGACCTCGATCCCGACACCGTCGATATGCGCACCCTGCTCATCATCGGGTCCTCGCGCACAGAAGTCACTGAACGTGCGGCCGGTCGCATCGTGCACACGCCCCGGCGATACTGAAGACACCGCAACCGAAGGAGAAGCACATGGCCAAGGCGTACTGGATGGCGTTCTACACCGAGATCCGCGATCCCGAGAAGGTGGCCGCGTACGCCGCCCTGGGCGGCCCCGCGATCACGGAGGCCGGTGGCCGGTTCCTGGCGCGCGGACTGCCCGCGGTGACCTACGAGGCGGGGATCAAGGAGCGCACCACGCTCATCGAGTTCGACAGCCTCGAGGCCGCGATCGCCGCCCACGACTCCCCCGCCTACCAGGAGGCCCTCGCCGCCCTCGGCGACGGTGCCGTCCGCGAGATCCGGATCAGCGAAGGCGCCTGACCTCGGTGAACACCCCGGTCCCGTGCCTGCCCCTGACAGGGGCAGGCACGTCCGTGGCCTGAGGATCACACTCGAGTACATGATCGAAGAGACCGCCCCGACGCTCGGCTCGTTCCTGCGTTCGCGCCGCGCCGCCGTCGACGCCGATGAACTGGGACTGGCGAGCTACGGCCGCCGTCGCGTGCCGGGGCTGCGCCGCGAGGAGCTAGCCGAATTGGCCGGCGTGTCCGTCAACTACCTGACGCGGCTGGAACAGGGCGCCGCCGTCAACGCCTCGGACGAGATCCTCAACGCGCTCGCCCGGGCGCTGCGGCTCTCCGAGGTCGAGCGGCTGCACCTACTCGAACTCGCGCATCCGTCCGGCGAGCGGGCCGCACCCATCGACCGTGCCGGTGCCGGTTTCACCGGAGTCCGGCAGCTCGTCGAGGCGATGGACACTCCCGCCGTGGTCCTCTCGCGCAATCAGGACGTGCTGGCCTGGAACCGGCTCGGCAACGCGGTGTTGGCCGCGCACGTGCCCTACGGGGCGGTCCACGACGATCCGCCGCCCAACAAGGTGCGCCAGACCTTCCTCGACCCGCAAGTCCGCTCGCTGTACGTGGACTGGGAGCACGAGGCCGAACTGTCCGTCGCCTCCCTGCGCTGGGTGTCGGCGCAGTTCCCGGCGGACCCGGATCTGCGGGCCCTGCTCGGCGAGCTCGTCCTGGACCGTGATTTCGCCCGGCTGTGGGCGCGTCAATCCGTCGAGCTGTGCACCAGCGGGCTCAAGCGATTCACCCATCCGTGGGTCGGCCGGATGGACCTCTGCTACCAGATGCTGCACCTCCCCGAATCCGACGGTGCCCGCATGATCGCGTTCAGTGCGGCCCCCGGCAGCGCGGATGACGACGCCCTCACCCTGCTGCGGCACCGCGTCGACGGCTGACCGCCCACCCCCACTCTTCTTCTCCCCATCACCCACGGTGACCAGGCCCGTCCTGGCGCTGTGAGCTGTCCGCACGACATCGGAGTACGCCCATGCCCCTGCACGCCCAAGCCGCCGCACACCTGGCCGCCGTCGCCGACGCCCCGCCCCTCCACACGCTCACCGTCCCCGAAGTCCGGCACGCCATCCGCGGCTACCTCGGGATGCAGCGCCCCGCGCCCACCGTCGCCGAGGTCCGGTACAGCTACATCGTCGGTCCCGGATCCGCACTGCCCGTGCGCATCTACCGCGACGGACCGCCCGCCGGGCCGGTGATCCTGATGCTGCACGGCAGCGGCTTCGTCGGCGCCGATATCGAGGTGAGCGATCAACCGGCCCGGGTACTGGCGCGCGACACCGGAGCCACGGTGATCACCGTCGACTACCGCAAGGCGCCCGAGCATCCCTACCCCGCCGCGCTCGACGACGCCGCGGCCGCCCTCGACTGGATCGCCTCCGGCCAGTTGGACGTGGACACCGACCGGATCGCGGTGATCGGCGACAGCGCCGGCGGCACCCTCGCCGCGGCGCTGGTGCAGCGGGTCCGGGACGGCGGCGGCCCGCGCATCGCGGCGCAGGCCCTGATCTATCCACCGCTGCGGCCCGGCGACTACGACGCGATCCCCGCCGATGAGGTGGGCCTCTCTGCGCCCGACATGGATTGGTTCTGGCGCCAGTACCTACCGGACGGGCAGGACGGCCCCGGCCGCACCCCATCCGGCGCCGCACCGCTGGACGCGACCGATTTCGCCGCCCTCCCACCGGCCTTCGTCGCGACCGCGGAGTACGACGTTCTGCGCGGCCACGGCGAGCGGTACGTCCGCGCGCTCACCGCCGCCGGTGTGCCCGCGACCCATATCGACTACCCCGGCACCCTGCACGGCTTCTACTGGATGGACGCCGTGCTCGACACCGCCCTCGACCTCCAACGCGACCTCGCCTCCTGGCTGCGCGACACCCTGAACGGAGCACGATGACCACCACCGACACCCGGCGCATGCACCCCGGCCTGATCGCCCTCGCCATGGGCGGATTCGGCATCGGCCTCACCGAATTCTCGATCACCGGCCTCCTCACCGATGTGGCGGCGGATCTGCGCGTCACCATCCCCGCGGCCGGCGGACTGGTGACGGGCTACGCGCTGGGCGTCGTCGTGGGCGCCTTCACCGTCACCCTCGCCCTCGTCTCCCGCCCACCCAAGACGGCGCTCCAGATCTTGTTGGCCCTGTTCGTCATCGGGAACCTGGTGTGCGCCTTCGGACCCACCTACGAGATCGTGCTGGCCGGGCGGATCATCACCGCGCTGTGCCACGGCGGCTTCTTCGGGATCGGCGCCGTCCTCGCCGCCCGGTTGGTGACCCCCGAGCGGCAGGCCTCGGCCATCGCGCTGATGTTCGCCGGGCTCACCGTGGCCAACGTGCTCGGCGTCCCCGCGGGCACGGCGCTCGGCCACCGGTTCGGCTGGCGCGCGACCTTCGTGGCGGTGGCGCTGATCGGCGTGCTCGCGATCGCCGCGATCGCCGCCTTCGTGCCGAATCTCCCGCCCGCGACGACCTCGGTCCGGTCGCAGATCACGGTACTGCTGCAGCCGTCCGTCTGGATCGCCTGCGCGGTAACGGCACTGGTCTTCGGCGGACTGTTCGGCGCCTTCACCTACATCGAGCCGCTGCTGCGCGAGGTCACCGGTTTCGGACCCGGCGCGATTCCCTGGATCCTGGTCCTCTTCGGTGTCGGACTGTTCGCCGGGAACCTGGTGGGCGGGCGCGCCGCCGACCGGGACGCCGACCGCGGCCTGATCGTGTTCGCGGGGCTGCTGCCCCTCGCGATCGCCGCCGTCGCGGTGTGCGCGGGCTCGAAGCCGCTCGTCGTGCTCGCCCTGATGGTCATGGGAGCGGTCGGCTTCGCAACGGTGCCCGCCCTGCAGCTGCGGGTGCTCCGCAACGCCGGAACAGCCACGCTCATCGCCTCGTCGGCCAACATCGCCGCGTTCAACCTCGGCAACGCCGCGGGGGCGCAGTTCGGGGGCATGGGGATCAGCGCAGGCGGCGGCCCGACGATGCCGGTGTGGATCGGGGTGGCGCTCAGCGGCGCCGGCGCACTGCTCGCCGCCGCGAGCATCGCGTGGGAACGCCGCAACCGCGCCGCCCGACCCGACGCCCGGCTCGATCACGTGACGGCCTGACCGTGGCGCGTGCCGTCGGATCCGGAACAGCCGGACCCGGCGGCGCGTTGCACCCGGCATGGCATCGACCGAGTTCGACCCCCGCAGCCTGATCGCCACCAGCCGCATCGGCGTCCTCGCGACCATCCGCGCCAGCGGGATGCCGCAGCTCTCGCCGGTCACCACGGTGTACGACCCGCAGGGTGACCGGATCCTGGTGTCCATGACCGCCGGTCGCGCGAAGGAGGCGAATCTGCGGCGCGATCCCCGCGGGGCGATCGAATTCACCAGCGCCGACGGCTACACCTGGGCCACCGGAGAGGGAACGGCCACGCTCATCGGCCCGTCCACCGACCCCGACGGTCCCGAGGTGGACGCCCTGGTCGACTACTACCGCAGCGGGGCCGGCGAACACCCCGACTGGCGCGAGTACCGCGAAGTGATGGTTTCCGACCGTCGCGTGCTGCTGGTCCTGCAGATCACCCACGCCTACGGCGCCACGCTGCGCTGAGCGCGCCTGCAGGTCCGTGCCGGTCAGGCGGCCCCGAACCGCGCCACCGCCTCGACCGCCGAAACCCGGCCGGCCGTCACCAGATCCAGGTTCGCCAGCGATGCGGCGTGCGTCGCGGGGTCGGCGGCGGCCACGCAGTCCTCGACCACATGCACCACGAGTCCCAGGTCGGTGGCGTGCCGCGCGGTCTGCTCCACGGTGAGGTTGGTGGCCACACCGGTCAGATGCAGCGTGTCGATCCCGTGCTCCGCCAGCCATTCCGTCGCCGGACCGGCGAGCCCCGACAGCCGCTGGTTGTCGTAGACCGCGGTCGGCTGGTCGCGCATGACGGCGATGATCTGCGCCCCGTCCGCATCGGGACGGAAGGACTCCTGCGCGTCCCCCACCGCCTGCATAAACCCGGTGTTGCGTACCAGGTCGCCCTCGCCCTCGGGCACGGTGAAGCGGGTGAAGATCACCGGCACGCCCGCCGCGAGCGCCGCATCGTGGAAGGCCGCGGCCCGGTCCACGACGCCCGATTCCGCGACCGGCCCCGCCAGCATCGGGCCGAAGAAGCCCTCCGGTTCGATCACGTTGATCTGCCAGTGCAGGGCGAGGACGGCGGCGGTCATGCCTCGATCATGCCCGCCGGGCTCACCGTGCGGCCAGGAACTCCGCGACGTCGCCCGACCACCGGGCCGCCTCGTCCGGGGTGAAGATGTGGCCGGCACCCGGGTACTCGATCACCCGTGAACCCGCGATCGCGCCGAACTCGCGGCTGATCTCCGGCGGCACCAACCGATCACCGCCGCCCACCACCGCCAGGGTCGGGACGCGGATTCCGGACAGCAGCCCCGTCACATCCACCCGGCCGACGAGCTCCATGTGATCGGGCATGCCGGGCGGGATCGTCGCACCGATCCCGGCACGGGCGATCTGTTCGTCCTCGTCCGTCAGTGCCCGCAGGCCGGCATCCGAGGACACGGCCGTGAGCACCAGTGCCGCGAGTGCGTCCGTCGCACCCGCGGCCGCCAGGGCGCGGAAGGCGCCGCTCGTGGCGCGCACCCGCACGTCCGCGCGCGCCAGGCCCACGGTGAGCACCAGCGCCGAGACGTGCTCCGGATGACGCAGGGCCGCGGTCACGGCAACCGCGGCACCGAGCGAGATCCCGACGACGGGGAATCGCTCGGCGCCCCGCTCGACCGCGGCCGCTACGACGGTGTCCGCGAGCTGCTCGAGCTCGAGCGGGGCCGCGGCGCGCGGGGTGCCACCGGCCCCGGGCCAGTACGGGCCCACGAACCGATGCCCGCCGGCGGTGTCCATGAGCGGACCGAAGTTCTCGACCACACCCCCGCCCGCGCCGTGCGCCAGCGCGACGACGGGGCCCGTGCCCCGATCGACCACGTGCGAACCGGTCTCGGTGAGGATCTGCGCTGCCTGTTCGGAATACATGCATGCAGTGTCGGGGTTGACGCCGGTGTGAAGGTCAAGGACGAATTGCTCATCGGCGAGTTGTCACAGGTCACGGGAGCGAGCGCCCGATCGCTGCGGTACTACGAGGAGAAGGGCCTGCTCGCGTCGCGCCGGACCGCGGCAGGTTACCGGGTCTACGACCGCGACGCCGCTACCCAGGTGCGTCGCATCCGCGGACTGCTGGACGCCGGATTCGACTCGGCCGCCATCGCCGTCGTCCTGCCGTGCGTCCGCGAGGACCACGTCACCGTGGACCTGTGTCCCGCCGTCGAGGCCACGATGCGAGCGACCCTGGCCCGCATCGACGCCGAGTTCGAGGATCTCGCACGGCGGCGCCGGGAAGTGGGAGCGCTCCTCAGCTCGCCGGTTGGCGACTGAGCAGGTAATCGCCGCCGAATGCCACGGCGACCCCGGGGAGCACGTTGATCAGCAGGATCGGGAACTCCTCGCTGAAGGAGTAGCCGTGGCTCATCCCCACCGCCATGTTGATCGCCATCGCGACGGTCCAGACCACGGTGAAGGCGATCGCGGCGCGACGGGTGCCGATCGAATCGACCTTCCGGCCCACCGCCAGGAAGACGAGGGCCAGCACGATGCCGATCGAGACGATGATGACGGTGCGCATGCGGGTCCTCCGGAACTCATCCGCCGTTGCGGCTGCAACGGATCAGAAGGACATCATAGGTCGCCGCACAGCCGGGCGTACGCCGTAGCGGCCGTGTCGACCACCGGTGCATCGGGCCTGGCGGGTCGGTCCACCATCACGACGTCGATTCCCCGATCGCGGGCCGCCGCGAGCTTCGCCGAGACCAGCTCGCCGCCGCTGTTCTTCGTGACCAGCACGTCGATCCCGTTGTCCCGGAGTAGTGCGCGCTCGTCCTCGAATGCGTAGGGCCCCCGGCTGCGGAGCAGCTCGTGCCGTCGCGGCAGGGGGCCCGACGGGGCGTCCACGACCCGGATCAGGAACCGCCACGCGTCGAGCGCGGCGAACTCGTGCGCGTCCTGGCGGCCCGTGGTGAGGAACGCGGTGCCGCCCGGCCGATTCGCGAGCGCAGCGGCCGCGGCCGCCACCGTCGGCACGCAGGTCCAGCGGTCGCCCGCCTGCGGCGCCCACGGGGGACGGACCACCGCGAGCAGCGGCGTGCCCGTGCGCTCGGCCGCCGCAGCGGCGTGGGCGGAGATCCGCGCCGCGAACGGGTGCGTCGCATCCACGAGCACATCCACGCCCGCGAGGTAGGCCGAGAGGCCGTCGACTCCGCCGAAGCCGCCGATCCTCGTCTCGCCCACAGGCAGCCTCGGATTCGCGACCCGGCCGGCCAGCGAGCTCACCACCGCGAACCGCTCGTCGCGCTCGAGGAGGCCGGCCAACTCGCGGGCCTCCGCGGTGCCGCCCAGGATCAGCACGCGGGTCGGCTCGGCCATCAGTGGCTCGCCCCTGGCGCGCGCAACCGGGCGGCCGAGTACAGGTAGCTGTCCTCGAAGGTCTCGGCCTCGAGCACCCTGCCCACGAAGATCACCGCGGTCTTGGTGATCCCCGATGCGGACAGCCGCTGGGGCAGATCGGCGAGCCGGCACCGCACGATCTGCTGCTCGGGCCGGCTGGCGAAGGCCACCACCGCCACCGGACAGTCCGCGCCGTAGTGCGGCAGCAGCTCGGCGGTCAGCTCGGGTCCGCGGTGCGCCGCGAGATGCAGCGCGAGCGTGACCCCGGAGGCGGCGAGCGAGGCGAGGTCCTCCCCCGGTGGCATGTCGGTCGAGAGCGTGGACACCCGGGTGATCAGCACCGACTGCCCCACTCCGGGCACCGTGAGCTCGCGGTGCAGCGCCGCCGACGCCGCGGCGAATGCGGGCACCCCCGGAATCACCTCGTAGGGAACGCCCGCCGCGTCGAGGCGCTTCGCCTGTTCGGTGAAGGCCGAGTACAGAGACATGTCGCCCGAATGCAGTCGGGCCACATCGCGACCCGCTCCATGGGCGCCCACGATCTCGGAGATGATGTCGTCCAGCGGCATCCGCGCCGTGTTCACCAATCGGGCACCGGGCGGGCAGCGGTCCAGCATCTCCTGCGGGACCAGGGAGCCCGCGTAGAGGCACACCTCGCACCGGGCCAGGAGCTCCGCGCCGCGCAGCGTCAGCAGATCCGGAGCCCCGGGGCCCGCGCCGATGAAGTAGACGGTCACGCTTCCTCTTTCACATAGATCCACTGCACCACGGGACGCCGGGGTTCCCATGCGGTGCCCGCACCCAGCGGTCGTTGATCGGCCACCGTGTACGACCGGAGGATGCCGCCGAATCGGTCGCGCAACCGCGCGCACAGGGCCTGCCCCTCGACGGTGACGGTGTTCGCCACCAGCCTTCCGCCGGGCCGGAGTACGCCGACGGAGGCCGCCGCCAGCGTCTCCGTCAGCCCGCCGCCGACGAAGATCGCGTCGGGCTCGGGCAGATCGGTGGACAGCGCCGCCGAATCCGCCACCACCACTTCGTTCCGGACGCCCGCGCGGGCCGCGTTACGGGCCACCCGCTCCGCACGATCCGGCCGCTGCTCCACCGCCGCCACCGAGCCGCCACCGGCCAGGGCCCAGCTGATACCGACGGACCCGGATCCCGCCCCGAAGTCCCAGATCCACCCGTCGGACGGGACCAGGGCGGCCACCGTGAACGCGCGGATATCGGCCTTGGTGATCTGGCCGTCGTGCTCGAACTCGAAAGGCGGCGCGGCGGAGTCCGGTTCGATCGCGATCACGTTCAGGTCGTCGACCTGCGCGTCGCGGCGCCACGGCGACACCCGCTCGCGCGGTCCCCCCAGCTGCTCCAGGACGGTGAGCCGGGCCTGCAGCCCCGCGTCGGCGAGCAGATCCGCCACCAGCTCCGGCGTCCGGCCCGATTCGCTGAGCACGATCACCCGGCGTCCGGTCCGCGCGGCTCGGACGATCGGCGCTAGATCGCGGGCCACCGCGGAGACCACGGTGACGTCCTCGGCCGGCCAGCACAATCGCGCGCAGGCCAGCGCGAACGAGGAGAAGTGCGGCAGCACCCGCAGTGTCAGATCCGGCCGGTGCCGGGTGAGCGTGGCCCCGATTCCGTAGAACAGCGGATCACCGCTGGCCAGCACGTGCTGGCCCGGCTGCACCGCGTCGAGGCCGGGCAGCAGCGGGGACGGCCACGGCCGCCGCTGCGCCGTGACCGTCGGCGGGAGGTACTCCAATTGGCGTGGGGCGCCGTGGATCACAGTGGCGTCCTCCAGCTCCCGGCGCGCACCGTCGGTGAGTCCGGACCAGCCGTCGGCGCCGATGCCGACCACCACCACCGTCATCGCGGCATCCGGCGCCACACCGCCTGGGGCAGGTACCGCAGCCCCGCGTAGAGCGGGCGCAGTACCGGCGGAATCCAGACCGTGCGCCGCCCGTGACGCAGCGCGGCGACGGTGGCGTCGGCGACCTGGGGCGCGGTGCGGCTGAACGGTGCGGGCTTCACCCCCGAGGCCATCAGATCCCGTGTCATCGCGCCGATGATGAAACCCGGCCGGGCGAGCAGAACCTGGATACCCGAACCGTGCAGGGAGTCGGTGAAGCCCTGCACGAAGCCGTCGAGCCCGGCCTTGGTGCTGCCGTACACGTAGTTGGCCTTGCGCACGCGGACCCCGGCCACGGACGAGAAGGCGACGATGGCGCCCCGGCGCCCCGCGCGATCGTCCTGCACCCGCATCAGGTTCGCCAGCCCCAGCAGGATCGAGACCTGCGCCACGTAGTCGGTCTGCGCGATCTGCACCGCGTGCGTGGGATCCGCCTCCGCCCGAGCCTGATCACCCAGGATGCCGAAGGCGACGATCGCCACCCCGATCCGGCCGAACCGGTCCGCCACCTCGTCGAGGAAGCGGCCGTGAAGGTCGGTGCGGTCCGCGTCGAATTCGATCGGGAACACGCCCGTGGCGCCCGCGTGCCGCAGCAGCGCGATCTGCTCGTCCAGATGCTCCGAGCGGCGCGCCGCGAGCACCACGTCCCGACCGGGCGCGATGCGTCGCGCCACCTCCAGGCCCACCTCGCTGCGCCCGCCGAGCAGCAGCACCGCACCGTCGGGCAATCCTTGCCGAGTCACCGCTCCAGACTAGGCCCCGGCTACGGTGGCAGGCGTGACCCACCTCAACGCGGAAGCGACGACCTTCGTCACCGAGCGGCACCTCGCCACCCTGAGCACCCTCCGGGCGGACGGGACGCCGCACACCGTCGCGATCGCCTTCACCTACGACCCCGAGGCCGGGATCGTGCGGGTGATCACCTCCGGCGGCAGCCAGAAGGCCCGCAATGCGGAGCGCGGCGGGTACGCGGCGGTGACTCAGGTGGACGGTGGCCGATGGATCACCCTGGAGGGGCCCGCTCGCGTGTTCACCGACCGCGAGCACGTCGGCGAGGCCGAGCGCAGGTACGCACTGCGGTACCGCGTTCCTCGCGAGAACCCCGCGCGCGTGGTGATCGAGATCGACGTGCAGCGGACGATGGGCTCACCCACCCTGCGTGGCGAACGCTGACCGGAGATCCGGCGCCCGCCGTGTGAGTAGGCTCACCGCCTGCCGCGCTGCGACCCGGCAGGCTCACTATTAGCGTTTCACCATGGCAGAGAACACTTTTGCAGTTGTGATCCCGGCCTACAACGAGGACGAGATCATCGGTGAGTGCTTGCGCAGGCTCCTCGATGAGGGCGACGACATCGACGAGATCATCGTGGTCGACAACAACTCCAGCGACCGCACGGCCGATATTGTTCGCGACGTCGCTGCGGCCCACCCGTCGGTGCGGATGGTGAGCGAACCCCGCCAAGGCCTCGTGTACGCACGCAACACCGGGCTGGACGCGGCGACCTCCGCGGTGATCGCCAGGATCGACGCAGATACCGTAGTCGCACCGGGGTGGGCCCGCCGACTCCGGACCTTCTTCGACACCCCGGACGGACAGCGGTTCGACGTGGTCTCCACCCTCGGGGAATTTCGCGGCCTACCCGGTCGCCGATTCCAGGCAGCGCTGAACAAGTGGAACGATCCGTTCGGCCGCAACACCGGCCGGGCGCAAAGCGTGAGCTACTGCTTCGGACCGAGCATGGCGTTCCGGGCCGAGACCTGGCGACGGATCCGCACCCGCGTCGCGATGCGGCGCGATGTCTTCGAAGACGTCGACATCGCTCTCTGCGTGGAGGAGACCGGCGGGCGGTGCGCGCTGATCCGCGATGTGATCGTCGAGGTCTCGCCCCGCCGCTTCTACACCGGCGTGGCCAGCTACTCCGCCTACGCCGCGTACCTGCCCCGGACCTTCTGGTTGCACGGACGCCGGAGTACCGCCCTATGGCTCACCGCGGCCCTGCCGCTCACGATCGGTTTCCACGCCGGCCGGCTCGCGGTGCTCCGCGGTATCGGCGAGCCCGGGGACGGGTTCTCGATCCGCGGGATGTTCCGCGCCGCCGGACCGGAGCGGGTGCGACCGTGAGGACCCCGCCGCCGGCGATCCTCGGTGCGATCCTGCCGGTGCTGGCCTATTTCGGGGCCACCCGACTGGGCGGCACGTCCCAGTTGACCGGTGTGGTGCTGGGGATCATCACCGGGCTGGTGATCGTGATCTGGCGGATGCTCGCCACCCGTCAGGTGGGGCAGTTGGAGCTGTTCACTACCGCGATCCTCGCCGTCTCGCTCATCCCTTCGCTGGTGACGGGTGAACCGCGGATCGCCCTGGCCGCGCAATCGGTGGACGGGTTCTTCGCGGCCGGGTACTTCCTGGTGTCCTCCTACACCCGGAACCCTCTGGTCTCCACCATCATCGGACCGCTGTACGTCCGGTTCCTCCGGGTGCAGCAGGAGACCTGGGACCGGTGCTTGGACCAGTCCACCCGCTTCCGGTCCCGGATCCGCCTGATGAGCCTGGTGTGTGCCGCGACAGCGGTCACGGGCTCCCTCGCTGGCCTGTACCTCGCCCTGCACTACCCGATCGACACGGTGGTCCTGGTGGGCCCGTTCATCGGACTCGTCCTGGTGCCACTCGCGCTGCTGATCATCAAGGCGGCCGACAGCCCGATCCGCTCCGAGCTCCGATCGCTCGCAGGCGGCAGCTGACCGGGCACTACCGGGACGGCACGCTGCCGTCCATGTCCTCCAGCGATTTGCCCCGCGTTTCGGGGACGAATCGGTACACGAAGAACAGCGACAGCAGCGCGAACAGCGCGTAGAGGCCGTAGGCGAGCGTCAGGTTGCCCTCCATCTTGGGGAAGGTGACGGTGATGGCCCAGTTCGCGGCCCACTGCGCGGCCGCCGCCAGCGACAGGGCCGCGCCGCGGATCCGGTTGGGGAACATCTCCCCCAGCAGCACCCACACCACCGGGCCCCAGCTGACGCCGAAGAAGATCACGAAGAGGTTGGCCGCGATCAGGGCGATCACGCCGACCGCGCCGCTCAGGGACGGAGCGCCGTCGGTGATCACCGCAGTGCTGAAACAGACCGCCATCGTGGCCAGCGAGACCGCCATACCGATCGAACCGATCAGCAGCAGCGGGCGGCGGCCGATCCGGTCGACCAACATGATCGCCACGATGGTCACCAGCACGTTCACGATCGAGGTGAAGACGCTGATGATGTTGGACTGGGATTCCTTGAAGCCCACCGCCTGCCAGAGCATGTTGGAGTAGTAGAAGATCACGTTGATGCCCACGGCCTGCTGGAAGATCGACAGCAGCAGACCCACCCAGACGATGGGGTAGACCCCGCCGCCCGGCTTGATCAGGTCGCGCCAAGAATGCTTCTGCTCGCCGGCGAGGCTCTGCTCGATCCGGCTGACCGTGATGTCGAGGTTCTTCTCCCCCAACAGCATCGAGAGCACCTTGCGGGCCTCGGGAATCCGGTGCTGGGAGACCAGGTAGCGCGGCGACTCGGGGATCATCGTGGACGCCGCGCCGTACACGATCGCCGGCACCGCCATCACCAGGAACATCCACCGCCACGCCTCGAGTCCGAACCACAGATCGTTCGAGGCGCCGCCGGCCAGCGAGGCCAGGAGCCAGTCGATCAGCAGGGACAGGAAGATGCCGAGCACGATGGCCATCTGCTGCAGCGAGCCGAGCCGGCCACGGATCCGGGCCGGTGACACTTCAGCGATGTATGCGGGCGCGATCACCGAAGCCACGCCCACGCCGATGCCGCCGACGATCCGGAAGAAGATCAGCACCCACAGGTCGTACGCGAAGGCGCAGCCTATCGCGCTGGCGAGGAACAGCACCGCCGCGATCTGCATCACCCGCAGCCGGCCGATCCGGTCCGCGATGCGGCCCGCCGTCATGGCACCGGCCGCAGCACCCAGCAGTGCCGAGGCGACAGCGAACCCCAGCGTGTAGCCGTGGATGTCGAAGTAGCCCTCGATGGCCTTGGTGGCACCGTTGATGACGGCGCTGTCGTAGCCGAAGAGCAGGCCGCCCATCGCCGCGACCACGGCGATCTGAATGACTCGGCCGCTGTTGCCGTCACCCTCCTCGTAGATCGACGATCCGTCGGGCGTGGCTCCGCCGCCGTGGGTCATACGGGATCCTCCTGTGTGGAATGTGCCCCTGCCCCGGAGGTGTCCGGGCCTAGAGGACCGTGAGACCGTGCGGCCGGTTGTTCACCGGCTCGCATCCGTCCTCGGTGACGATCACGATATCTTCGATCCGTGCTCCCCACGAGCCGCTGAAGTAAATGCCCGGTTCGATCGAGAAGGCCATGCCCGGTTCGACCGAAAGGTCGTTTCCCGCGACCACATACGGCTCCTCGTGCACCGACAGACCGATGCCGTGTCCGGTTCGGTGGACGAAGTACTCGCCGAGGCCGGCGGCGGCCAGAACGTCGCGGCCCGCCGCGTCGATCGACTCCGCGCTCACGCCCGGGCGGACCGCGGCGACCGACGCCGCCTGCGCCCGCTCGAGCACGGCGTACTGCTGGGCGACTTCGGCCGCGGGCTCTCCCATCGAGTAGGTGCGGGTGGAATCGGAGTTGTATCCGGACGGCAACGGCCCGCCGATATCGACCACCACGACATCGCCCGCTTCGATCACCCGGTCCGACACCTCGTGATGCGGGTCGGCGCCGTGCGGGCCCGAACCGACGATCACGAAGGCGGCCACGGTGTGGCCCTCCTCGACGATCGCGGCGGAGATGTCGTCGGCCACCTCACGTTCGGTGCGGCCCACTCGGAGGATCTCGGGGACCCGGGCGTGCACCCGGTCGATGGCGGCGCCGGCGGCGCGCAGCTCGTCGATCTCCGCCCGGTCCTTGATCATTCGCAGTCGGCGCAGGATCGCCGTGGCCAATTCGGCGGTGAGCCCGCGGTCCAGGAGCGGGATCAGGTGCAGCGCCGGCACGGCATCGGCCACCGCCACCCGCGATGCGCCCGCCAACCCGTCGACCACCAGCGTGTACGGGTCCTCACCGTCCACCCAATCGGCCACGGTCACAGCGACGCCCGCATCGGCGAGCCCGGGCACAGCCGAATCCTTGAGGATGGCCAGTTCGAGGCGCGGTACCACCAGCGTGAAGCCCTCGGCGGTGACCACCAGTGCGGTGAGTCGCTCGAAGGATTCGCTCACCACCCCGGTGAGGTAGGCGAGATCGGGGCCGGGGGTGATCACGAGCGGGGTCCCCGCTGCGGTGCTCAGTTGCTGGGCCCGAGTGAGACGGTTCGCGTACACGGAGGCGGGGAATGCGGTCATGGCCTCCATACTGTCACTGCCCCGGCGACCTCCGCGCCGGGCCTGTCCGGCCCGTCGGTGTGTCACGATGACTCCCGTGACGAACGACGCCGCCCATGCCCGCCCGCTGATGCTCCTGGATTCCGCGGGTCTGTGGTTCCGCGCCTACTACGCGATCCCGGACAAGGTGAAGGCCTCCGACGGCCGTTCGGTGAATGCCCTGCGCGGCTTCCTGGACATGACCTCCCAGCTGATCGCCACACACCGTCCGGGGCGGCTGGTGGCGTGCCTCGATCTGGACTGGCGGCCGGCCTTCCGGGTCGATCTGCTCCCCACCTACAAGACCCACCGGGTAGCCGAGGACGCCGAGGACGGCGCCGAGGAGGTGCCCGACACGCTGTCACCGCAGGTGGACATGATCCTCGAGGTGCTCGACGCGGTGGGGATCGCCACCGGCGGAGCCGAGGGGCTGGAGGCCGACGACGTCCTCGGCACCCTGGCCGCCCAGGAGGAACGCGATCCCGTGATCGTGGTCTCGGGAGACCGGGATCTGCTGCAGGTGGCCGACGATGCGCCGCCGCCGGTGAAGTGCCTCTACATCGGGCGCGGCATTGCTAAGGCGGAGATGTTCGGTCCGGCCGAGGTCGCCGAGAAGTACGGGCTGCCGCCGGAACGGGCCGGCGAGGCCTACGCCGAACTCGCCCTGCTCCGCGGAGACCCGTCCGACGGCCTGCCCGGTGTCCCCGGCATCGGTGAGAAGACCGCGTCGAAGTTCTTGCTGCAGTACGGATCCCTCGCCGCGATCCGGGAGGCCGCGGCGCAGACGCCGTCGCCCCTTCCCGCCCGCGCAGCCGCGTCGATCAACGCCTCGTCGGACTACCTGGATGCCGCGTGGGACGTGGTGTGGGTGCGCCGGGACGCCGCCGTCGAGATGTCCGGGCCCGATCCGCTTCCCGCAGAACCGCGTGATCCGCAGCGCCTGGCCGAGTTGGCCGAGGAGCTGCGGATCGGTGCGCAGGTCGACAGGCTGCTGGCCGCGCTGCGCGACTGAGCCCGAGAGGCGTCAGTTCGGGGCGCCCACCTGGTACTTGCCGTCGCTGTCGAGAACCTTGACGTCCACGGTGCGCTGCTTACCGCTGATGGTGGCATCGCACTGGAAGGTGCTGCCCGCCTCCACCTTGACGCCGTCGGTGTTGCACTTGACGTCCTTGGTGTCGGACTCGTTGTAGTTCTCCTTCAACACCTTGGTGACCCCCTCGTTCACCGCGGCGTTGTCGAACTTCTTGCCGAAGAAGGCGCCCGTGAGGTAACCCACGAGAACCACGATCAGAACGATCACGATCACGGCACCCGCGCCGATACCGATGATCAGGCCGTTCTTCGACTTCTTCGGGGCACCCGGCTGCCCGGGAACGCCCTGACCGGCGTACTGCGGGGCGAACTGCCCGTACTGCTGGCCCGGCTGCCCCGGCTGCGGACCGGGATACCCGCCGAACTGGCCGGGCTGCTGGCCCGGAGCGGGCTGTCCCTGGGGGAAGGGCTGCCCCGGCTGACCCTGCCACTGGCCGCCGCCGAACTGCGGCGCGACCTGGGTCTGGTCTCCGGTGGGAGCGCCGTACGGCTGACCGGGCTGTTGTCCCCCGAACTGCGGCGCGATCTGCGTCGGCTCGGCTCCCTGCGGCGGCTGACCGGGCTGTTGTCCCGGCTGGCCGGGCTGTTGCCAGCCCTGCTGCGCCCACTGGTTCGGATCCTGCGGGTTGCTCATAGGTTCACTCCTCCCCGGTCGCCGGACGAGGCCCGGCGACGTACGCGTGTGGATTCAAGGTACCGGATCAGGCACCGGATTCAGCGACGACGCCGCGGCGAATCGCAGCGATCGCCGCGGTCGCGACGGCGGCCAGTCCGGGCCGGGTCGCGAGCGAGGTCTGACGGATCTGGTCGAGCAGGTCGATCACCTGCCGGCACCACCGCACGAAGTCGCCGGCGGGCAGTGGCTGACCCCGCTCACCTGCGGCGATCAGCGTGGCTGCCAGGGTTCCCCCGCTCGACCACTGGTACATCGGGGCCACGAAACCCACATCGGGTTCGCGGCTCGGCTCGAGGCGGTGCCGGGCCTCGGCGGCGATGATGTCCGTCCACCGGTCGGCGACATCGCGCACCGCGGACCGCACGCCGCCGGGGATCTTCTCCCCGGTGAGGATCGATCCGCCCCGATCTCCGCGGGATTCGAAGACCATCGCGGAGACGACCGCGGCCAGCTCGGCGGGAGCCAGGCCGTCGAAGACGCCGTCCTCGATGCACTCGCACACCAGGAGATCGGACTCGCTGTACACCCGTGCCAGGCGATGCCCGGCTTCGGTGAGCACCACCTCGTCGTCGACCGTCTCCAGGTAGCCGCGGTCGTCGAGCAGGGCAACGATCCGCTCGAAGGTCACCGCCAATGACGACGTGGTCGCGCGCACGGTGGCCGCGGAGGCCGTGGTCTCCCGTTCGAGCCGCGCGTAGCGCTCCGCCAGCCGGTCGAGTTCGGGTGCGCGCTGGCCGGTGTGGGCGGGGTGCGCCCGCATCCGCGCGCGCAGGTCGGCGAGCTCACCGTCGTTGGCGGCCGGACGCGGCGCCTTCGCCTGTTGGCGCGGCGCCGAGATGCCGCTGTTGCGCAGGGTGGATGCGAGATCGCGTTTGCCGCGACCGGACCGGTAGTCGGCGTTCTTCGGCACGCGCAGGGTGCCCAGCACGGCCACGTCGCCCACGAAATCGGACGTGCCCACCCGGCCCGACCAGCCGCTCTCGGTGATCACCACCGGCTTCGGCTCGCGTCGATCGCCGGAGGGTTCCACCACCAGGGCCAGGCCGCGCCGCTTACCGCCGGTCACGGCGATCACATCGCCGCGGCGCAGTTCGCCCAGCGCAGTGGCGGCGCCGTCGCGGCGGTCGCTGAGGTGTTGCCGGCGCAGCGAGCGCTCGCGGGCGCGGACGGCCTCGCGCAGCCGCACGTACTCGAGGTAGTCGGCGCCGCCCGCGGCGTCGGTGATCTGGGTGCGGAGCTGATCGAGTTCCTTCTCACCGCGCTGCACGCGCTTGGCGAGGCCGACCACGGACCGGTCGGCCTGGAACTGGGCGAAGCTGGCTTCGAGCAGTTTCTGGGCCCCGGCACGCCCAAGGCGGTCGACGAGGTTGATCGACATGTTGTACCCGGGGGTGAACGAGCTGACCAGCGGGAAGGTGCGCGCGCCGGCGAGGCCGGCCACCTCCTGCGGGCGCACGCCGGTCTGCCAGAGCACCACCGCGTGCCCCTCGACGTCGATACCGCGCCGCCCGGCGCGGCCGGTCAGCTGCGTGTACTCCCCCGGTGTGAGCTCGTTGTGGGTCTCGCCGTTGAACTTCACCAGCCGTTCGAGGACCACGGTGCGGGCGGGCATGTTGATACCCAGCGCCAGGGTCTCGGTCGCGAAGACCGCGCGCACCAGACCCTTGACGAACAGCTCCTCCACCGCGTGCCGGAAGGCCGGCAGCATGCCCGCGTGATGCGCGGCGAACCCCCGGGTGAGGGCGGCCCGCCACTCCTCGAATCCCAGCAGTTCGAGGTCGGCCGGCGAGAACTCGGCCACGTGCTTGTCGATGATGGCGCCGATCTCCTCGGCCTGCTCCTGCGTGGTGAGCACCACCGGTGACCGCAGGCACTGGGTGAGCGCCTGCTCGCACCCCGCCCGGGAGAAGACGAAGGTGATCGCGGGGAGCAGTCCCTCGGCGTCCAGCAGTGCGATCACATCGGGACGCGGGATGGGGCGCCGCGTCTGGTGTGAGCGGCCCCGTCCGGCACGCCGGCCGGTACGGCTGACGATGCCGGGGTCGTGGCTGCGGTCGAGGGCCTCGCGCTGCTTCACGTAACGCACCAGGTCGGCGTCGAGGACGAGCGCGTTCTTGCCGCCGGACTCCTGCGCGGCGCGGATCGCATTGGTGTCGAACAGATCGAAGAGCCGGCGGCCCACCAACATGTGCTGCCACAGCGGCACGGGACGCTTCTCGTCGACGATCACGGTGGTATCGCCGCGGACCTCGGTGATCCACGCACCGAACTCCTCGGCGTTGGAGACCGTGGCCGAAAGACTCACGAGCCGCACATCACCGGGAAGGTGCAGGATCACCTCCTCCCAGACCGCGCCGCGGAACCGGTCGGCGAGGTAGTGCACCTCGTCCATCACCACGTGGCTCAGCGCGTCCAACGTGGGTGAATCCGCGTACAGCATGTTGCGCAGCACCTCGGTGGTCATCACGACCACGGGCGCGTGCGAGTTGATCGACGTATCGCCGGTGAGCAGGCCCACCTTGTCGGCGCCGTAGCGGGCCACCAATTCCGCGTACTTCTGGTTCGACAGCGCCTTGATCGGCGTGGTGTAGAAGCACTTCGTCCCGCCCGCGAGGGCCAGATGCACGGCGAACTCGCCGACCACCGTCTTACCCGCGCCGGTGGGCGCGCACACCAGCACACCGTGTCCGGCCTCGAGCGCGGTGCAGCCGTCGCGCTGGAACGGATCCAGGGTGAAATCGAGGCGTTCGGCGAACAGCTCCAGCTCAGAGGACGTCATCGAGCCCCGAACGCGGGATCGAGGTCTGCATCAGCTTCTCGGGTGCGGCGATCGCGGATGCTCCCACCGTTCCGCTGGCCGACGGTGCGCCGGACGCCCCGATCGGCTGCGGTGCGGCCGGCGTCGGCGAGGCGCTCTCGTCGTCGATGTCGCCGTCCCACCCGTCCGTGTTCTTCTGCTTGCGGCTCTTGAGCTTGTCGTGGAACCGGCACCACTGGATGGACAGTTCGAGCAGCACCGCCAGCGCGGCGCCCAGAGCGAGCATCGACAGCGGGTCCTGCGCCGGCGTGATCACGGCCGCGAAGATGAACATCGACATCAGCAGGCCGCGGCGCCACTTCTTCAGCTTCGCGTACGGCAGGATTCCCACCAGGTTGAGCATCACGATCAGCAGCGGCATCTCGAAACTGACGCCGAAGATGATGAGCGCGTTCAGGACGAACGAGAAGTACTGATCACCCTGCAGCGCCGTGATCTGGACATCGCTACCGATCTTGAGCAGGAACTCGAAGGCGTGCGCCACCAGGAAGTACGCGAGGGCGGCGCCGGCGATGAACAGCGTGGCGCCCACGGCCACGAAGCCCACGGCGTAGCGCTTCTCGCTGCGGTGCAGCGCGGGCACGATGAAGGCCCACAGTTGGTACAGCCAGAACGGGGCCGCCAGGATCACGCCAACGGTGATCGCGACCTTCAAGCGCAGCGCGATCTGGTCGAACGCGCCGGTGGCGAGCAGGCGGCAATCCTCGCTACCGAGGTTCGCGCGGTACTGCGAGGGCACCTCGCAGTACGGGCCGCGGAGGATCTCGCCCGTCGACGGCAGTCCGAACATGGGGTTGGTGTACCAGAAGAAGCCGATCACCGAGGTCACGGTGATCGCGAGGAGCGCCAGGAGCATGCGGGTCCGGAGCTCGTACAGGTGCTCCACGATCGACATGGTGCCGTCGGGATTGACGACGGCGCGGCGCCGCCGCGGATCGAACGGAATCTTCACGGGGTGCTTTCCGGGGCCGTTCCGCCCCGTCAGGCCGACTTGCGGTCGGCCTCCTGCGGATCGACGGTCTGCACGTCGATCGGCTTGTCGGTGACCTGGGGTGCCGACTGCTGCGCCCTATCGGCGTCGGCCTTCGTGCCCTCGGTCTTCATCTCGTCCATCTCGCTCTTGAAGATGCGCATCGAGCGGCCGAGGCCACGCGCGGCATCCGGCAGCTTCTTGCCGCCGAACATGATGAGGAGGACGACGGCGATGATGACCCACGCCCAGGGATGTGCCCAGAAGTTCACGATCTCTCCTTGCTCGCGCGCAATTCTCTTCTTCCAGCGTACCGGACACCGCGCGGTACTCCCGCCGTACGGCCGCGCGCCGTGGGTGTCCAGTTCATGAATAGTTCGCCAGGCCCGCGGCGGCGCGTTCCGCCACCGCTGCGGCCAGCGATGCGGGTTCGCGCACCGTCAGCTCGCCGCCGAAGCTCAACACGAAGCGCACCATCCACGACTCGGTCGCGTACGGCATCGTCGCGGTGACCGCGCCGTCCGGACCGTCGCCCACCACGGTGAACGGGTGGTACTCCAGCGCCCAGGCCGCCCCGGGGGCCACATCGACGGTCGCGATGGTCAGGTCGTCGGCCGCGGCTCCGTCGAACAATCCGGACGCGGGCTCGACGTGCTCGGGGACTCGGGAGGGCTCGTCGAGCACGCGCGCCTCGTCGATCCGGTCCAGCCGGAACATGCGCAGCCCCTCGCTGCGGCGGCACCAGGCCTGCAGGTAGGTGTGCCCGTCGAAGGTGTCCACGGCGATCGGGTCCACATCGCGTTCGGTGGTGGTGTCCCGGGTGGCCGAGTAGTACCGCAGGTGCAGCGCACGGCCGTCTCGCAGCGCGGAGTGCACCGCGGCGGCGATCTCGGTGTCGCGGTCGTTCTCGGTGCGGGCGCCGTTGATCGAGGCCACCGTGTCGCGCCCCGCACCCGCCACCGCGGCCTCGAGCTTGGCGATCGCGCGCAGCACCGCCGCCGGATCGGCCACGCCGGGCGAATCCGCCAGCCCGCGCAGGGCCAACAGCAGCGACGCGGCCTCGGCGCCGGTCAGCTTGAGCGGGCGGTCGATCCGGGCGCTGAACCCGATGTCGACACCGGATTCGTCGTAGTCGATCTCGATGAGGTCGCCCGGGTACATGCCGGGTAGCCCGCACATCGTCAGGCCGGTGAGGTCCTTGCGGAGCTGCGCCACCGTGACCCCGAGATCGGCCGCGGCGCGGTCGAGATCGGCGTCGGGGTGCGTGCGGAAGTACGGGATCACGTTGAGCCATCGCGCCAGTCGCTGCATCTGTCGGCTCGGTTGCTTCGGCTGATTCATCGGGCGGCTCCCGCGAGGGCCGTGAGGCGGCCGGTCACCGCATCGCGGAGGCCGTCGGGCTCGAACACCACCGCATCGGGCCCGAGTCCGGTGACCTCGCGGGCCAGCGCGTCCACCGACCGCACCTCCACGGTGAGCTCGGTGCCCGGGCGGCCCCGGAAGTCGGCATCGGCCTGGGCAGATGCGAGACGGCGCAGGCCGTCGCCGCGGCCGCGGGCCACCCACAGTCGCGCGGTGCCCACCGGATCGCGCTCGGCGACGGTGGCCACCACGTGGGCGTGCAGGTCGAAATCCTCGGGCGGCCGGACGGTGGCGGGACGGTCGAGCACCGCTCCCCCGCGCACCCGGGACAACTTGAACGTGCGGACGGCGCCGCGGTCCACATCGTGGCCCACCGCGTAGGCGTTGCCGCGGAAGGTGACCACGCCCCACGGATGCAGGGTGCGATCGAGGAAGGGCTGCGTCGGGTTGGCGCGGTGGGCGAAGGAGACGAGGCGGCGGCGATCGATGCCCTCGAGCATCGCGATGAGCGCTGCCTCGGCCCCGCGGTCCGGAGCCAGGGCCGGGCCGACGCCCGCGCCGGGGCCGTCCACATCAAGGCCACCGGCCCGGAGCTTCTGCACCGCGGACTGCGCCGCCGACGACATCTCGGGCGACTGCCACATGGCCGCGGCCACGGCCACGGCGGTGGCTTCCTCGGGGTCGAGGTCGACATCGCCGAGCGCGTAGTCGTCGAAGGCGATGCGGTAGCCCTGCGTGGAGTTGATCCGCGAGATCGGCGCCACCTCGATCGGCACGCCCAACTCACGCAGATCCGCCTTATCGCGCTCGAACATCCGCTCGAAGGCATCGTCGTCGGAGTCGCGGTCGTAGCCCGCCACGTTGGCACGGATGTAGTCCCGATCCACCGGGAACCGCGTGGACAGCAGGCAGATCACCAGGTTCGTCAAGCGCTCGATACGCGAAGTCGCCACGTGTCGATCTTACGTTCTAGGAGTCCGAATCGCTCACATCGACGCGATCAGCCTTTCCACCCGCTCGTCGACGTTGCGGAAGGGGTCCTTGCACAGCACGGTGCGCTGCGCCTGGTCGTTGAGCTTGAGGTGTACCCAGTCGACAGTGAAGTCGCGGTTCGCGGCCTGGGCGGCGGTGATGAAATCGCCGCGCAGCTTGGCCCGGGTGGTCTGCGGAGGCGTGTTGACCGCGGCGTCCACCTCCGCATCGGTGGTGATCCGGGCGGCCAGCCCGCGCCGCTGCAGCAGGTCGAAGACGCCGCGGCCGCGCTTGATGTCGTGGTACGCCAGATCGAGCTGCGCGATCTTCGGATCCGACAGGTCCATCGAGTACTTGTCCTGGTACCGCTGGAAGAGCTTGCGCTTGATCACCCAGTCGATCTCGGTGTCGACGCCGCTGAAGTCCTGCGACTCGACGGCGTCGAGGGTGCGCCCCCACAGGTCGACGACGCGGTTCAGCTGCTCGTCGGGCTCACGGGTGGTCAGGTACTCGACGGCCTTGGAGTAGTACTCGCGCTGGATGTCCAGCGCGCCCGCCTGGCGCCCCCCCGCCAGGCGCACCTCGTGCCGGCCGGTGGTGTCGTGGCTGACCTCGCGGATCGCCCGGATCGGATTGTCCAGCGAGAAGTCGCGGAACTGCACGCCCGCCTCGATCATCTCCAGCACGAGGGTGGCGGTGCCCACCTTGAGCATGGTGGTGGTCTCGGACATGTTGGAATCGCCCACGATCACGTGCAGGCGGCGGTACTTCTCGGCGTCGGCGTGCGGCTCGTCGCGGGTGTTGATGATCGGTCGGCTGCGGGTGGTGGCGCTGGAGACGCCCTCCCAGATGTGTTCGGCGCGCTGGCTGAGGCAGTACGTGGCCGTCTTCGGGGTGAGCAGCACCTTGCCGGCGCCGCAGATCAACTGCCGGGTCACCAGGAAGGGCAGCAGCACGTCGGCGATGCGGGAGAACTCGCCCACGCGGCCGACGAGGAAGTTCTCGTGGCAGCCGTAGGAGTTGCCCGCCGAATCGGTGTTGTTCTTGAACAGGTAGATGTCGCCGCCGATGCCCTCGTCCTGCAGCCGCTGCTCGGCGTCGAGCAGCAGGTCCTCCAGGACGCGCTCGCCCGCCTTGTCGTGCGTGACCAGCTGGAGCACGGAGTCGCACTCCGCGGTGGCGTACTCGGGGTGGCTGCCCACGTCGAGGTAGAGGCGCGAGCCGTTCTGCAGGAAGACGTTCGAGCTGCGGCCCCAGGAGACCACCCGCCGGAACAGGTACCGGGCGATCTCGTCGGGGCTCAGCCGACGGTGCCCGTGGAAGGTGCACGTGACACCGAACTCGGTCTCGATTCCCATGATTCGCCGCTGCACTTCTCGAACATACCCCGCCCGAGAGGGGCGCCGTCGTCGGCTCGTCGCTACGGGGCTCGACGACCCATCGGCGATCGCGATGCGCGCACGTCAGCCGTGCGAATCCGCCCAACTCCGAATCCCGTCGAGGCGGTCGCGAACCTCGTGTCGGATTCGCGGATCGCTCGCAGTACTGCGTCCCGTTCCGAGGGAGGGGCCGTTAGTAGGGCGTGGCGCGTTAGTCGCTCGCCTCCGCAGAGGAACTCAGCAGCTCGGCGACCCGATCGTCCGTCAGGCGCTTGAAGGCGCGACGAGGACGGTTCCGGTCGAGCACCGCTACCTCCAGCTCGCCCGCCGCGAAGGTCTTCGGTTCGGTGGAGGCCGACGTGGAGGAGTTTCCGTTCGACGGTGCCGCGGCTCCGAGCGCCTTCGCAGCGAGCGCCAGTGCCGCGCCGAGTTCCAGATCGTTCTCGTAGCCCTCGGTGAGCACCGGGCTGATCGCCTCGGTCTGTCCGCCCATCACGATGAAGGCCTTCTCGTCGCCGATCGAGCCGTCGTAGCCCACGCGGTACAGCCTCGCGGACGACGGGCCCGACGAATCGGGACCCGCGACCTCGGCCACGCACAGCTCGACCTCGAAAGGCTTGGCCTGCTCGGTGAACCCGGTTCCCAGCGTGGACGCGTAGGCGTTCGCCAGCGACCACCCGGTCACATCGCGGCGCGAGTACTGGTAGCCACGGGTATCGGCGAACTGGATGCCGGCGCGGCGCAGCGACTCGAACTCGTTGTACTTGCCCACCGCGGCGAAACCGATGCGGTCGTAGATCTCACTGATCTTGTTGAGGGAGCTCGGATTGTCGGCCACGAACAGCACACCGTCGGCGTACTTGATGACCACCACGCTGCGGCCCCGGGCGATGCCCTTGCGCGCCAGCTCCGAGCGATCACGCATGATCTGCTCGGCGGAGGCGTAGTACGGGAACGTCACTGGGCTCCTCCCTCGGGGTTCGTCGCGGAGCGGCGGGCGATCACGCGCTCGGTCGCCGCCGACACGGCCTCCTCGGACACCTCGACCGCACCGTCGGCCGTGATGGTGATGGCCGTGGGGTACAGATTGCGCAGCACGTCCGGGCCGCCCGTCGCCGTGTCGTCGTCCGCGGCGTCGAACAGGGCCTCGGCCGCGACGTCGAGCGCACCGTCGGCGTCGAGGCCGGGCCGGAACCGCTTCTTGATGGACGACTTCGCCCACGCGGAGCCCGAACCGATGGCGTGATACTCGATCTCGTCGTGCCAGTCACCCGTCACGTCGTAGGACACGATCCGGCCGCGGGTCTCGTCGTAGCCGACCAGCAGGGGCACCGCGACGAGACCCTGCAGCGCGGCACCGAAGTTGCTGCGCACCATGCCGCCGAGGCGATTGGCCTTGCCCTCGAACGTGAGTGGCACGCCCTCGATCTTCTCGTAGTGCTCCAACTCCACCGTGAACAGCTTGACGATCTGCTTGGCGATGCCGGCCGTTCCGGCGATGCCGACGGCCGTCAGATCATCGGTGACGAAGGTCTTGACGATGTCGCGCTGGGCGATGAGATTGCCCATCGTGGCGCGGCGGTCACCCGCGAGCAGGACGCCACCGTCGAACTTGAGCGCGACGATCGTGGTGCCGTGCGGAACGTCGCGCGCACCGTCGGGCCCGGCGAGGCGACCCGGAAGCGCCTCCGGGGCCACGGCCGCCAGGTGCTCGACGAACGACGATCCGCCCGACAGGGCCGTCACTGGCCGCCCTTCTGCACGTAGGCGCGCACGAAGTCCTCGGCGTTCTCCTCGAGCACGTCGTCGATCTCGTCGAGCAGATCGTCGGTCTCGTCGGTCAGCTTCTCGATCCGCTCCTGGCCGGCACCCGACGGTGCACCCGTGGCGTCGTCCTCATCGCCGCCGCCACCACGCTTGACCTGTTCCTGAGCCATCTCGCTGCCTCCTTAGCGACCATCCGGGCTGCTCGGCCCGATGGTCCAACCCTACCGGCCCCGGTCTCGACCGCGCCGGTACACGCCGCCGATCGGTACGCTGAAAACCGTGGATCCGTACATGCCTCCGGGGTTGCCGGAACCGGTGCTCGTGACCATCGGGGACATCCATTGCACCCGCACCGAGGTGATCACGCCCGCCGGCACGTTCCCGATCGAGGGCACGCAGTGGGTGGTGGCCGATCAGACCATGACCACGCGCGTCACCCCGACATGGGCCGTGATCGTCGCCATCGTCGTCGCGCTGGGTACCTGCCTGCTCGGGTTGTTCTTCCTGCTGGTCAAGGAGGATCAGACGCAGGGCTTCGTGCAGGTCACCGCGTTCGGGCCCGAGGGGCGTTCGTACACCACCGCGATCCCCGTGCAGTCCTTCGCGGCGGTCCAGGACACCTTCCACCGCGTCGACTACGCCCGCGGGCTCAGCGCCGGCTACTGAAGGTCGATATCCGGCGCGAGTCGCCTGATCGCACGCTTCACGCGCCACGATCCCGGTGACGCCTCAGCGGGGTACTCGATCGTGATCACGGTGCCGTCGTCGAGGTCGAGCGACCACCGGTGCACGTAGGTCACGAGGAGACGGTTGCGTTCGGCGTGATGACGGATCCGTCGGATCTCGGTCCAGGACTTCTCGCACTTCTCCGGGCCTCCGACGCCGACGCCCGCCTCCCCGACCCACCAGATCCACACGCCGCGGAAACGCAGCATGGACAACAGGAACATGCCCAAGAAGCCACACAGGACCATGGAAAAGCCGCAGGCGCCCAGTGCGAACCCGAATTCTGTGGCGGAGGCCTGTTCGTCGATCGCTGTTGTGACCATGCTCGCCGACCTGGCGAGGAACGCCGCAAGGAAGACGACGACCGCGAAGAACTGGACTCCGAGCCGGCCGCGCACCCGGACAGCGCCGGGAGGTGCCGGCGGTGCGGGGGTCGGTGCATCGATCCGCCCGCCGAAAGCCGCAGCGCCCCAGAACGCCGCCAATCCGAAGAGGGTGAGACATCCCGCGTACACCAAAGCTCCGATGTCGGTGTCCTCGCCGCGCAGCAGGCCGGTCACCATGATCCCGCCACCGATCACCGTGATTACACCGCCGATCCGGGTGAGCCAGAACCGCAGCGTCCGAGTGGGAGCCGCTGCCGGATCCTCGGGGGCCAGTGGCACGTACCCGAACGCCTCTTCCGGGCGCCGAGCCTGGTGCCGCCCCTTCACCACCACCCGCCGGAAACCTCGACGCCGGTCGCGAGGCGCCGAAGCGCTCGACGGATTCGCCACGGCTGCGGGCTCGCCCCCGCGGGATAGACGATCGTGACCGGTGGGCGGTCGGTGAAGGTGAGGATCCATCGATGCGTGTAGACGAACCCACGAGCATCGTCGTTCTCGTACTGAACCCGGCTGAGTGTCTCGAGTGGTGCGCGGCCCTCCCGCTCGGTGTCGGCGGTGCGGAAACCGATCTCGTGAGCGGTCAGCCACATGTGCGGCCGTCGACCGGCGCGGACGATGCGGAGCGACAGGGCCGCGCACGCGAAGACGCCCGCAAAAGCGATTACCACCACCGCGGCCCACAGGTCCCATGTGTCGGCGGGTGGATTCAGCGCCAACGAAAGCCCGGTGATGAACAGGAGCAAGCTCGCAGCACTTCCGACCACACCGAGAAGGAAGAGCGCACCGAAGCGGCTGCGGACGACGAGTGCCGACGTGGGCGGGGCCGGTGTGGTGCCGGCACTCTCAGGAGCTATGGCATGCCCCGGCTGGGGTTCCGGTTCCCGCCACGAGCCATGGACTGTCACTGCCGGCGCGAACGTGGCGATCGCCCGGCGTACGTGCGTGGGACGCTGCGGAACGCCGATCGGATAGGTCACCTGCACGGCGGGCTCGCCACGGAGGTGAAAGGTCCACAGGTGCCACACCGGCAAGCCGCCACCGTCGTCGTAGCCGTAGTCGATACGGCTCACCGAGGACCACGGCACTGTGCGCGTTTCACCGCCGACCGTACGCAACTCGACAGTCTCAGGGGTGAGCCGGAGGCGGCGTCCGATACCCCGGCGCCCGATGCGCCACAGGAAAGGTAGGGGGCGCGCTGCCGGAGCCAGGACCACGATGAACAGGGATAGGAACGCCGGGAAAGTGGCGCCGTAGGCTGCGATCTGGCCGATCAGAATCGCCGCGAGCGTGACGCATCCTCCGATCGTGAGCACGGCGAGCGCGCCGAACCACCCGATTCCGCCTCGGACTGTTACCGTTCGCATCTCCCCGCCGATCTGCGTGATCGGCAGCACTCAGGCCCCCGATATTCACTATTGATAATATCGTAGTGAAGTCGGCGACCTAGGAATGGTCAGGCCACAGGGCGCAGCCGGACCACCGGGATCGGGCGACTGGTCTTGCGCTGGTACGCCGCGTAGCGGCCGCCGTTGTTGGAATCGGCGAGATCCCACAGCCGCTGGTAGTCGTCGTCGCCCGGCAGGAGCGCCGTCACGGTGGCCGGGAAGGAATCGGTGCCCACCTGAACGTTCACGGTGCCGGCCTTGACGATGTTGTGGTACCAGGCGGGATTGCGCGGGGCGCCGCCCATTGAGGCGACCACAATGTAGTCCTCACCGTCCTTGACGTAGGTGAGCACGGTGGTCCGCGGCTCCCCCGTCTTCGCGCCGACGGTCCGGATGATCAGGCTGGGTACCCCGAAGAGCAGCTTGTGGCCGATCCGGCCGCCCGAGCGCACGTACAGCTCACCGTGCGCCTCCAGAACCTTCGGGAAAGCCTTGGCGTACGCCTTCGACAGTTCGCGCGTGATGTCCATGATCAGCCCTTCAGGGAGTCGACGAGTTCGCGGGCCGTGGCGGCGCCGTCGAGCAAGGCGCCCACGTGGTCCTTGGTGCCGCGCAACGGTTCCAGAGTGGGGATGCGGACCAACGAGTCGGCACCCACGTCGAAGATCACCGAATCCCAGCTGGCGGCCGCGACCTCGGTGCCGAAGCGGCGCATGCACTCACCGCGGAAGTAGGCGCGCGTGCTCTCCGGCGGCGTGGTGACGGCGGCCATGACCTGCTCCTCGTTCACCAGGCGTTTCATCGAGCCGCGCGCCACGAGCCGGTTGTACAGGCCCTTGTCGAGCCGTACGTCCGAGTACTGCAGATCCACCAGCGCGAGCTTCGACGCAGCCCAGCCGAGCCCCTCGCGCTGCCGGATGCCTTCCAGCAGCCGCAGTTTCGCGGGCCAATCCAGGGTGTCGGCGAGCAGCATCGGATCGTCTTCCAATGTGTCGAGCACCCGGACCCACGTCGCGTGCACGTCGAGCGCACGCGCGTCCTCGGAGCCCTCCAGGAACTTCCCGACCCGCTCGGCGTAGATCCGCTGGATCTGCAGCGCCGTGAGCTGCCGGCCGTCCGCCAGTTCGAGCGGGGCCTTGAGGGACAGATCCCGCGATACCTGGTGCACCGCGGTGACCGGGGCGGCCAGCTGCAGATCGGAGAGGTCCACACCGGCCTCGATCAGGTCCAGTACCAGCGACGACGTCCCCACCTTGAGGTAGGTGGAGGTCTCGGCGAGGTTCGCATCGCCGATGATCACGTGCAGGCGGCGGTACTTGTCCGGATCGGCGTGCGGCTCATCGCGGGTGTTGATGATGCCCCGCTTGAGCGTGGTCTCCAGGCCCACCTCGACCTCGATGTAGTCGGCGCGCTGCGACAACTGGAAGCCGGGCTCGTCGCCGTTGGCCCCGATGCCGACGCGGCCGCTGCCGGTGAAGATCTGCCGGGTCACGAAGAAGGGCGTCAGACCGGTGACGATCGCCGTGAACGGCGTGTCGCGGCGCATGAGGTAGTTCTCGTGCGTGCCGTACGAGGCGCCCTTGCCGTCGATGTTGTTCTTGTACAACTGCAATGCGGGCGCACCCGGCACCGTCGAGGCGTACCGCGCGGCCGCCTCCATCACCCGCTCCCCGGCCTTGTCCCAGATCACCGCATCGAGCGGATCGGTCACCTCGGGCGCCGAGTACTCGGGATGCGCATGGTCCACGTAGAGCCGGGCGCCGTTGGTGAGGATCATGTTCGCGGCGCCGATCTCATCGGCGTCGATGATCGGCGCCGGACCGGCGTTGCGCCCCAGATCGAAACCGCGCGCATCCCGCAGCGGCGACTCCAGGTCGTAATCCCAGCGGGTGCGCTTGGCCCGGGGCACGGCCGCGGCCGCCGCGTACGCGAGCACCGCCTGGGTGGAGGTGAGGATCGGGTTCGCTCCGGGATCCTTCGGAGCGGAGATGCCGTACTCGACCTCGGTACCGATGATGCGTTGCATACGGCCCAGCCTATCGGTGTGCGGTCAGTTCGACTTCCGCGAGATCCGGAACCACGTGACCGCCCAGAACACGGCCCCCATCACCACGAGCGCGCCGATCGCCAGCGCCCAGTTCTCGGGGTACGGATCCCACAGCGGATCGGCCGTGGTCACCTTCTGCACAGCGGGATTCGCCGGATCCGGGATCGAGGTGACCTTCTGCAGATCGATCGACGAGGCGCTCGCCGCGAAACCCCACCGCGAGGGGAACAGCCAGGACACCTGCTCCAGCCCGGTGCGACCGTGCAGGCCGAACAGGCCTCCACTCATCACCAGCTGCACCATGATCACCACCACCAGCAGCGGCATCACCTGCTCGCTCGACTTCGCGAACGCCGAGATCAACAGGCCCACCAGGGTGGACACACAGGCCAGCACCACGATGTCGAGCACCAGCTCGACCGAGGCGTTCTTGAACACCGCACCCTGCGTGCTCGGATGCTCGACGCCCGCCAGCACGATGCCCATCATGATGGCCGCCTGGATCGCGGCGGCGACGAAGTACACCAGCGTCTTCGCCGAGAGGTACGCCCCCGGGCTGAGCCCGACGGCGCGTTCGCGCTGGTAGATCGGTCGCTCACTCACCAGATCGCGGGAGGTGAGCGCCGCGCCCATGAAGCAGGCGCCCACCACCAACAGCACCAGGATCATCGCCGGACCGCCCGTGGTCTCCCCCGGCGCCAAGCCCGCGAGTCCGCGTTCGGCGGGCACGAGCAGGGTGATGCCGCCGAGCGCGATCGGCATCAGCAGGAGGAACACCAGGTAGCCGCGGTCGGCCAGGATCAGCCGGATCTGTCTCCGCGCCACCACCGACAGCTGTTTGCGGGTGGAGGTCTTCGGCGCCTTCGTCGGAGTGGGTGGCGCACCCGTCGGCGCGGGCGGGGGCGGCGCCGGATGCGCCGACCGGTACCGCTGCCACGCGACATCGGGCTGCTTGGCGACGAAATCGAAGATCTCGGCCCAGTCGCTGGTACCCATCGCCGCCTGGACGCCCTTCGGCGAACCGCAGTACGCGGTCTTGCCGCCGGGAGCCAGCAGCAACACCTGATCGCACATGTCGATGTGCGTGAGCGAGTGCGTCACCACGATCACCACGCGGCCGGCGTCGGCGAGGCGCCGCAGGGTCTGCATCACCTGCCGGTCGAGTGCGGGGTCGAGGCCCGAGGTCGGCTCGTCGAGGATCAGCAGCGACGGGCCCGTGAGCAGCTCCATCGCCACCGAGGCGCGCTTGCGCTGGCCACCGGACAGGCGATCGACGCGCGTCTTCTTGTGCTCGGTGAGCTGCAGCTCGGCCAGCACACCGTCGATCACCTGCTCGCGGTCGGCCTTCGACATATCGGGCGGCAGCCGCAGTTCCGCGGCGTAGCCGAGGGCCTGCTGCAGCGTGAGCTGGCGGTGCAGCACATCGTCCTGCGGCACCATGCCGATGCGGGAGCGCATCGCGTCGTAATCGCGGTGCACATCGCGGCCCTCGAACTCGACCCGCCCGGCGGTCGGCGTCACCGCACCCGAGACCACCCGGGACACCGTCGACTTGCCGGCGCCCGAGGGGCCGATCACCGCGGTGAGCGTGCCCGGGGCGGCACGGAAATCGACGCCGTTGAGCAGCGTCTTGTTGCCCTCGACGGTGAGCGTGATGCCCTGCACCGCGAGGCCGGCACCGGCGAACTCCTGGGGGCGCGGCCGGGTGAGCCGGCCGTTGTCGACCACGAGGTCGGAGTTGCCCACCGTGACCACGTCGCCGTCGCGCAGCGAGGTGGGGCCGGTGATCCGCCTGCCGTTGACCTGGGTACCGTTCGCCGAATGCAGATCCTCGATGACCAGGCCCTGGGCTCCGGTGAGCAGTCGCGCGTGCCTCCGCGAGACCAGCATGTCGGGGATCACGAGGTCGTTGTCCGGGGTGCGGCCAATCGACAGCTCACCGCCGCCGGCGCGCGGCGCGGGGATCGGGGCCGCTTGGAACAGTCCGGTGTTCCCGGCCATCGCCCGCAGATGCGGCGCGAGCTCGGAGGCCGCCGAGACCGGCCGTGACTGCGGCGCCGGGGCCGGCTGCGACGGGGCGGGGCGGCTCGGCGGCGCGGGCTGCTGCGGCCGGGGCGGCAGCGGCTTCGGAGCCGACGGCGGGCGCTGCGCCGAGGGCATCCCCTGCGGCGCCCCGGTCGCGGGCTGCGACGGGTTCGACACCGGCGGCGTGGACCGCACGGGGTTGCTGCGCGGCGGCTGCGGCACCGGCGGATTCGACGAGCCCGACACCGGCTGCGAGGACGGACCGGACGCCACCGGCGGACGTCCGTTCGCCGCGACGGCCACCGCCGCACCGGTGCGCGGATCGCCGAACATCAGCGACTGCGCCCCGTTCAAAGCCACCGTCGGGCGGCGGACACCCGCGACGAACACACCGTTGGTGCTGCGATCCGTCAGCACCCAGCCCGTGGGCGTCATCGTGGCCACCGCGTGGGTGCGCGACACCAGCGGGTGGTTGATCGTCACATCCGATTCCAGGGTGCGGCCGAAGGTCACCGTCTTGCCCGGCGCGAAGGTCAACGTCCGGCCATCGACGGTGACGGTCAGAACGCCCGTATCAGTACTCATCACGCATCACTATAAAGACGTCCGTCTTGTCCGGCGCTTACGTGACGCTTGTTGCGCTTACAAGTACTGACCCGTGCTGCTCTCCGTGTCGATCGCGCGCGAGGCGCTGGCGTTCTTCCCGGTGACCAGCGTGCGGATGTACACGATCCGCTCGCCCTTCTTGCCGGAGATCCGCGCCCAATCGTCCGGGTTGGTGGTGTTGGGCAGATCCTCGTTCTCGGCGAACTCGTCGACGATCGATTCCAGCAGGTGGGAGATCCGCAGGCCGGGCTGTCCGGTCTCCAGGAAGCCCTTGATCGCGTGCTTCTTGGCCCGGTCCACCACGTTCTGGATCATCGCGCCGGAGTTGAAGTCCTTGAAGTACATGACCTCCTTGTCGCCATTGGCGTAGGTCACCTCCAGGAACCGGTTGTCGTCGGTCTCGGCGTACATCCGCTCCACGACCCGCTCGATCATCGCCCGCACGCACGCCTCGCGATCGCCGCCGAACTCGGCGAGATCCTCCTCGTGGATCGGCAGTTCCGGCGTGAGGTACTTGGAGAAGATGTCGATCGCGCCCTCGGCGTCGGGACGCTCGATCTTGATCTTCACGTCCAGGCGGCCGGGCCGCAGGATCGCGGGATCGATCATGTCCTCGCGGTTGGACGCGCCGATCACGATCACGTTCTCCAGGCCCTCGACGCCGTCGATCTCGCTGAGCAGCTGCGGGACCACGGTGGTCTCGACATCGGAGCTGACGCCCGAGCCGCGGGTGCGGAAGATCGAGTCCATCTCGTCGAAGAAGACGATGACGGGCGTGCCCTCGGAGGCCTTCTCGCGGGCCCGCTGGAAGATCAGGCGGATGTGCCGCTCGGTCTCGCCGACGAACTTGTTGAGCAGCTCGGGGCCCTTGATGTTGAGGAAGTAGGACTTCACCTCGCGCGAGTCCTCGCCGCGGATCTCGGCGATCTTCTTGGCCAGCGAGTTCGCGACGGCCTTCGCGATCAGCGTCTTGCCGTTGCCGGGAGGTCCGTACAGCAGCACGCCCTTGGGCGGACGCAGTGAGTACTCCTTGAACAGATCCTTGTGCAGGAAGGGCAGCTCCACCGCATCGCGGATCAGTTCGATCTGCCGGCCCAGGCCACCGATGTCGGAGTAGTCCACATCAGGCACCTCCTCCAGCACCAGGTCTTCGACCTCGGCCTTCGGAATGCGCTCGAAGGCGTAGCCCGCCTTCGTGTCCACGAGCAGCGAATCGCCCACGCGCAGCTTGCGCTTCGGGACACCGAACTCGTCGTCGCCCTGCTGATCGCCGGTCTGCAGCGCCAGTGGCGCGGACAGGCGGACCACGCGCTCCTCGTCGGCGTGGCCGACGACCAGGGCGCGCGTACCGTCGTCGAGGATCTCGCGGAGCGTGCAGATCTCGCCCACGGCTTCGAAATCGCACGCCTCGACCACGGTGAGCGCCTCGTTGAGGCGCACCGTCTGGCCGATCTCGAACGAGGCCACGTCGAGGTTCGGTGAACAGGTGAGCCGCATCTTGCGGCCCGAGGTGAAGACATCGACGGTGTCGTCCTCGAAGGTGCCCAGGAGCACTCCGTAGCCCGACGGGGGCTGGCCGAGGCGTTCCACCTCCTCACGGAGCGTGAGCAACTGGGTCCGCGCATCGCGCAGCGTGTCGAGCAGCTTCGCGTTCCGGGTGGTCAGCGCGTCCACGCGTTCGCGGAGCGCGGCCTCGGAGCCGGCGGACGGGGAGGACGACGCCGGGGTCGTCGGACGAGTCGAATCGGATTCGGTCACGAATGCTCCCTTCGAGCGGGGTATATCTACGCTACCCCTTGTTGGATCGCCGCTGCGGACGCGGCGCGACCGTGCCGTCGGCCAACCGCCGGCAGGTGATGAGGAACGCGGTGTGGCCCTGCATCCGGTGCGACGGACGCACCGCGAGTCCCACCACGTGCCACTCCCTGACCAGGGCCTCCCAGGACCGCGGCTCGGTCCACAGGGCCTGCTCGCGAAGCGCCTCCACGACCTTCGACAGCTGTGTGACGGTGGCCACGTACACGGTGAGGACGCCGCCGGGCACGAGCGCCTTACCCACCGCGTCCAGCACGTCCCACGGCGCCAGCATGTCGAGCACCACGCGGTCGACCTGCGGGCCGTCGTACTCCGCGAGATCCCCCAACTGCAGATTCCAGTTGTCGGGGCGGCCGCCGAAGAACTCCTCGACGTTCTTCGCGGCGTACTCCGCGTGATCCTCGCGGACCTCCCAGGAGGTCACGGAGCCCTCGGGGCCCACGGCGCGCAGCAGCGAGCAGGTCAGCGCACCCGATCCGGCGCCGGCCTCGAGCACCCGTGCGCCGGGGAAGATATCGCCCTCGGCCACGATCTGCGCCGCGTCCTTGGGGTAGATGACCTGCGCGCCGCGCGGCATCGACAGCACGTAGTCGGTGAGCAGGGGCCGCAGCGCCAGGTACGGCGTGCCGTTCACGGCCTTGACCACGCTGCCCTCGGGGGCGCCGATCAGCTCGTCGTGCCGGATGCCGCCCTTGTGGGTGTGGAACTCCTTGCCCGCTTCGAGGTGCACCGTGAACTTCCGCCCCTTGGCGTCCGTCAGCTGTACGCGATCGCCCACCTGGAAGGGGCCACTGTTTGCCATGGTCGACGATTCTCCCAGTACCCCCGGCCGTCGGGCGAATCCGGACTGTCGGTAGGACTGATACATGGCTGACGACGCTTTCTTCCATCCCGCCGGCACGGCCGAGGCGCAGGGGCACGAGTACGAGGTCTTCGACCCCACGCCGGCGACGGCCAGCGTGTGGGCCGACACGATGCAGCACGGCGCGCCGCCGGCGGCCCTGATGGTGCGCTCGATGGAAAAGCTCGTCGGCGCCGGTGCGCGGGTGTCCCGGGTGACCATCGATCTGCTGGGCGTCGTCCCCATCACGCGGTCCCGGGTGCGGGCGTGGACCGTCCGTCCGGGGCGGACGATCTCGCTGCTCGCCGCCGAGATGGACTGCGTGGACGCGAACGGCGAGTACCGCACCGTCGCCCGCGCCCAGGCGTGGGTGCTCGCCGCATCGGACACCGCCGCGATCGCCCGAGACCGCTCCCCCGCGCTGCCGCCCGCGGGTGCCGAGCAGGGGGTGATGCCGGGATTCTTCTCGCACCTGCAGGACCAGGGCTTTCTGGCCGCGTGCGACTGGCGGTTCGTCGATCATCCCGACGGTCCGGACGGGCCGAAGCAGTGCTGGATCCGGGCGCGGATGCCCCTGGTCGCCGGTGAAGCCCCGTCGCCCCTGGTGCAGGTCTTCTCCGTGGTCGACGCCGCGAACGGGGTCTCCGCCTACCTCGATCCCACCGCCGTCACCTGGATGAACATGGACATGACGGTGCACCTGCACCGTTCGCCGCAGCCGGTGGACGGCTGGGTCGGCATCCTCGGTGACCAGCTGGTCGGAGGTGAGGGCATCGGCACCACGGTCTCGCGCCTGTACGACGGTGCCGGGGCCTTCGCTGTCGGCGCGCAGACGCTCCTCGTGGCCGCGCGCTAAGTGCGCAGCGATTGCTGGCGCTTGGCGCCTCTCTTGAATCCCGGCGATAGGTCGCCTGAATCAGAGTCAGAAGTTCTTACCAATGGCGTAGTAACCGTCATTCTTCGTGTTACGAGAAGGGAGCCAAGTAGGCGCGAGCCCGCAATTCACCTGCGCCCTCAAAGTTCGATTCCGAGCGCCGCGATCAACTCCGTGTGAAGCTCTCGCAAGCGTTCAGCTCCGGCGTCACTGGGCGTCGCGCTGCCATTTGAGATAAGGCGGTTCGCCACCGCCACCTTAGATGGTGCCCTAAGGCCTTGATCATCGATCCAGGCCCGAATGGCGGCTGGATCCAACGCTGAATTGTCTGCGTTTGAAACGAGCGACGACGGCAATGCGTCGATGGTGGCCTGTGGGTTGCACTCTGGCAGAAGAGCAACGACCGCCTCGCGATATGCGTCCGCGGCCAGTACGCTCTCGACTCCGGCAAACCCTAGATCGATAATCAGGTTCGCCGGGACCCCTGCCTTGCCCAGCTTACTCTTGATCGCGGTTCCGCCAGAATCGCTGTCGACCAGGTAGGCAACACGTGCGCCTTCTAGGTCAAGTGATGGCAAGAAGTCGTTCGGCACCTCCGAAAGTCCCGGCGCGACCTGATAAGGGAGATTTTGTAAATCCGTCGCTGCACGCAACAGTGTGGGAAGAAGTATCATTTCGGTCGCACCTTCAGCAAGCACGACACTGCGAGCAGGTGTAAATGCCGCTGCAGCGGCTCCCATCGCAAGCATCAAAGGGGAGTAGCCAGCTGCACCTTGCCAGAAACTATTCTTGATGTCGCTTACCTGAATATTGTCGCGACGGGGCACAACTGTCCGAATTCCCGTGCCGAGATCTGGAGGCAAACATGCGGGGCTGTGAGTCGTATAGATGACCTTCACCGCGTGCTCCTGCGTGACGAACATGTTAACCAGATCGGCCTGCGCATCGATGTGGAGATGGTTCTCGGCCTCATCGATTAGCAGAATTGTAGGGCGATCTGAGCCATGCACCTTCAGGAAGGCGATCAGCGATATGAACATTCGAAGGCCAGCGCTACGTTCGTCGAAGATGGTAACGTTGTCGTCGCCTTCCATCAACTCGATTCTTAACTGATCGCCGTCTAGCTCGAAATGAACAGAAAGCCGCGCCTGCTTCCAAGCGTCCGCGAATATCGCGTCCATGCGCTTATTTGCTTGAACGACTACAGTTCGTCGTCTCGCGACATCGCCTGTGGTCATGAAGTCATACAGTTCGGGCAGGTTGAGTGAAGCTGTGCCTGCGAGATTGGCGAGAGCTGCGGGCGGATTCGAAGAGAGCGCCTCGTCGAATGTGTACGAAGATCGTATCGATCGATCTTCCTCGTCGAACAAGATAAAGTCAGGAGATCGTTTCCATAGTCGATTTCGAGCAGCCGCACCGGGTTCTGGAATACGAGCCCAGGAAATCACTGAATTGAATGATTCGCGCAGCACCGCCTCATCGTCAAGTGTGGCATTGAGGAGAGATTCGGCAACCATTATGGTGTTGTCACCGATCGGGGTGCCAGCCTCCGATATAGCGGCTTCAACGGCTTCAATCACGTGTTGCAATTCGGCTCGGAAATCTTGCGCCGCGGCCGAATGTGAATCTGAATACTGCGACTCGGGGTCGATCATATCAGCTAGGTCGCGAGATGCGTGTGTGCGCTTCAGAATCTCCACGACATCCTTCAATCCTGCTACCGATTTTGCTGGATGAGGGCTGATGTCAACGTGGAGCGTACTTCCGTCAGCGGTTCTGGAGATCGCGACCCGCGTCGGCGGTTCATGAAGGTCGAGGTCCGCCAAGGCCTCACGGTCTGAGTCATCGAGTACGTAGTCGCACTCGGTAACATGAGTTTGGTCCGTCACTTTCGCGCCCCTCGATCGCTCCGCAACCGGGACTTCATTGTTGTGGTCTACATGCGACAGCGCCTTTAGTAGCGTTGTCTTGCCTGCTTCGTTCGGGCCAACAATCGCGATCACCTTTGCGTCTAGATTGACTCGCGCATCAACGAGGCGCCCATATCCTTGAATACGAGCTGAGATTAGCCGCATTGTGCGCCCCACCGCTCCGACTGTGCAATGTCAATGAACTGGGCTTCCGTCTGATCCGTTCGCGCCAGATCGTAGTGCCACGGCGCAACATGGTGCAGCCTTTTGTCGGTCACTCCGCCCTCCACCGGCTCCCCCTCTCCCTCTTCCGGTGTCCTAAGATAGTTGAGCGTGAGAGTTCCCGTGAGCTTCTCAGAAGCGGCAGCTCCGGATGTCGGTCATCAGGATCGCCTTCGCGCCGAGCTCCGCGAGATCGTCCATCACGTCGTTGGCGTTCGTGCGGAGCACCATGGCACGCACCGCGACCCAGTTGTCGTCGGCCATCGGCGCCACCGTCGGGGACTCCAGGCCGGGCGTCACGGCGATCGCACCGTCGAGCAGGGTGCGCGGGCAGTCGTAGTCCAGCATCACGTACTGCCGGCCGAAGACGACGCCCTTGAGCCGGGCGGTGAGCTGATCACGGCCGCGGGCGGTCACATCGGTCCGGGCGCGGTCCGTATCGGCGCCGACCCGCTCGATGAGCACGCCCTCGGAGTCGCACAGGGACTCGCCGAAGGCCACCAGATTGTTCTGCCGCAGCGAGCGACCCGACTCGACGACGTCGGCGATCAGATCGGCCACGCCCAACTGGATCGAGATCTCCACCGCACCGTCGAGCCGGATCACGTCGGCGTTGATCCCGCGCTGCGCGAGATCGCGCCGCACCAGGTTCGGGTACGAGGTGGCGACCCGCTTACCGTCGAGGTCGTCGACCGACCACGGTGTTCCCGCGGGGCCGGCGTAGCGGAAGGTGGAGCGGCCGAATCCGAGCGCCAGCCGCTCGGTGAACTCCGCGCCCGAGTCCAGCGCGAGATCGCGGCCGGTGATGCCCATGTCGAGCTCACCGGAGCCCACGTAGAGCGCGATGTCCTTCGGGCGGAGGAAGAAGAACTCCACCTCGTTGGCGTTGTCGATGACCGTGAGGTCCTTGGCATCCGAGCGGCGGCGGTAACCCGCTTCGCTGAGGATGGCGGCGGCGGCCTCGGAGAGCGCGCCCTTGTTCGGTACGGCGACCCGCAACATGGTTCGAGGTTCCTTCGGGAGAGTCAGAGGTAGGAGTAGACGTCGTCGAGCGTGAGGCCGCGCTTGATCAGCAGCACCTGCAGCCAGTACAGGAGCTGCGAGGCCTCCTCGGCGAGTTCCGCATCGCCCTGATGCTCGGCCGCGATCCACACCTCGCCGGCCTCCTCGAGCACCTTCTTGCCCAGGAAATGGATGCCGTTGTCCAGCGCTTCGACGGTCCCGCTCCCGGCGGGCCGCGTCCGGGCCTTCTCGGCCAACTCCGCGAACAGCGTCTCCATGGTCTTCACGGTGATCGATTCTCCCACGCCCACAGGACCGCAGGTGGGCGGGGCCCTAGAGTGGTCACCGTGAACGGTGCGACGACGGACGACGGGGCACCGTCGACCGCGCAGGACGCTCCGGACTCCCCGCAGAAGCCGCCGAAGGGCGCCGCCCAGTACCGCTACGCACGGGCGCTGATCCGGGCGCGACTGCGCGTGGTCCGCGCGACCCGTGATCCCGACCGCTTCCTCCGCGAGAACTTCGACGAATTCGCGCAGCGGCATCCGCTGCTGGCCTGGGCGTGGGGCCTGCTGCACCTCGACTTCGCCGGCCTGTTCGTGGGTGGCCTGTTCCTCATGAGCAGTTTCACCGTCTCACTCGTTCCCCGGTCCTGGTTCTTCCAGGGCATCGTGGCCGGGATCAACGCGGTGATCGGCTACGGCATCGGCGTCTTCCTCAAGTGGGTGATCGTGGATCTGCTGGTGCGCACCCACCCCATCCGCGACGATCCGAGGCGCGCCCGGTTCGTGCCGCTGTGGCGGGCGCTCATCGTGCTCGGAGTCCTGGTGGGCGGGCTGTGGATGCTGGTGGTGTCGAAACGCTGGCAGGACGATGTGCGCGCGCTCATGGGCATGCCACCCGGCTCGAACCTCTGGTACCTGTTGACACCCATCGTCGCCTTCCTCGTGGCGGCACTGCTGATCTCGCTGTTCCGTGTGCTCCGGGACCTGGGGCTGTACCTGGCCCGACGGGCGAACCGGTATCTGCGCATTCCGCAGCCGGCAGCGCAGGTGCTCGGCTTCGCGGTGGTGGTGATCCTGGTGGTGATCGCCGTCAACGACGTGGGTGTGCGCGGCTTCACGGCGGGAGCGAACCGGCTCGCGTCGGCGTCGAACGACGAAGAGGCCGCGGGCTTCCCCCGGCCCACGGCCCCGGAGCGTTCCGGATCGCCGGAGTCCTTCGCCGAGTGGGACGGCCTGGGCAAGGAGGGGCGCAAGTTCGTCGCGGGCGGGCTGGGTGCAGCCGACCTGGCGCGGTTCACCACCGCGCCCGTGGTCGAGCCGATCCGGGTGTACGTGGGCCTGGAGAACGCGAAGAGCCCCGACGAGCGGATCGCCCTGCTGCACCGGGAACTGGCTCGCACCCGCGCGCTGGACCGCAAGTACGTGGTGGTCATCCCCACCACGGGATCGGGATGGGTGAATCCGACCGCCGCGCGCGCCGTGGAGCTGATGTACGGCGGCGACGTGGCGCTCGTGGCGATGCAGTACTCGTACCTCCCCAGTTGGATCTCCTTCCTCACCGACGGCGAGGCTTCGTTGCAATCCGGAAAGCGTTTGGTGGACGCGGTTCTCGGGGATGTGCGCGCCCGGCCCGAACCGGCACGCCCCAAGGTGCTGGTGCTGGGCGAGAGCCTGGGGACCCGTGCCGGTGAGGGCGCCTTCGACTCGCTCGTCGACATCCGGGACAAGGTGGACGGTGTGGTGTGGCTCGGACCGCCCCGCGCCAATCCGATCCATTCGGCGGTCACGCAGCGGCGAGACCTCGGCACCCCCGAGGTCTTGCCCGCGTACACCGACGGGCTGATCGTGCGGTTCACCGACGGCGTGGTGCCGCTGTCGGACAACGGGGGCAGCGAGTGGCTGGCCCCGCACATCGTGTACGTGCAGCACCCGTCCGACCCCGTGGTGTGGTGGTCGACGGATCTGCTGTTCCGGCAGCCGGATTGGCTGCGCGAACCGGCCGGGCGGGACCGCAGTTCGGCGATGGCCTGGTACCCCTTCGTCACCTTCTGGCAGGTCTCCGCCGATCTCGCCAACGCCGCCGGGGTCCCCGACGGCCACGGGCACAACTACGGCACCGCCGTCGTGGACGCCTTCGCGGCTGTGCTCCCACCGCCGGGGTGGACGCCGGCCGATACCGAGCGGGTGCGGATGGCCGTCATGGCCAGCGCCGCGGTCGACGGTGCCGAGAAGTGAGGCGTACCGCCTCCGGCGCGTGATGCTGGACACCTTCCGGCGTTGCCGCCGTGCGTGTCCCGCACGGGGCCGCTAGCGTCCCGAACATGAACCTTCGTTGGGTGACGGGTCGCGCCGGAGGTGCTCTGGCGGTGGGCGCTCTGGGACTCACCGCGATCACGGGGTGCGCCTCCTCGGATACCGATTCCTCCGACAGCGCCGTCAGTTTCAGTGCGGTCGTGCAGGCGGGACCGGCATCCGCCGCCCCGTCCGCGCGGGCGGGCACCGGAGACCTCCCGGTCGCCGCGGCAGGAACGGTCTGCGGGTCGGTGCCCACCGGAAACGGGCCGGCCAGCGTGGTGGTGAAGACGGGGCACGCGAACTGCGTGGACGCCCTCCGGGTCGGTAAGGCGTATGCGGCGGCCGCATCCAACGCGCAGGGTCAGGCCGTCACCGTCGAAAGCGCCGGATGGCGCTGCGGCGCGCGGGTGACCGACGCGGTGGCCACCTGCTCGAACGGCGACAACGCTTTCACCGTCGGCTAACGGCTGAAGGTCTCCAGCCCGACGCCCGTCAGTCCGCCGAGGTGTTGCGCCCCGTCGGCGACGGGATGCTCGCCCACGGTGAGCACGGTGCATCCGGCGGCGAGCGCCGACCGCGCGCCGGTCGGCGAATCCTCGACGGCGATGCACTCGGAGGCGGGGAATCCCGCGAGCTCGGCACCGCGCAGATACGGATCGGCCGCGGGCTTGGGGTTCGGGATCTCGTCACCGCAGACGGTGGCGACGAACCGCTCCCGGCCCAGCGTGCCCAGCGCGTGCTCGGTGATCTCCCGGACCGTGTTGGTCACCAATACCAGCGGAACGCCGGCCTCCGCGAGCAGGTCGAGGGTCTCGCGCGCACCGGGCTGCCACGGGATACCCGCGTCGAACAGCTCGATCACGCGGCCGGACAACCACTTCTCGGCTTCCTCGTAGTCCCGCTCGGCCTCCGGCACGCCGGCGAAGTCGAAGATCTTGCGGAGCGAGTCGTCGACCGCATTGCCGAGCGTTTCCTCCCGGGCCTGCGCGGTGATCTCCGCGCCGAGGGACCGGGTGAACTCGGCCACCGCGATGTCCCACAGCTTCTCGGAATCCAGGAGGGTTCCGTCCATGTCGAACAGCACTGCGGAGGGAAGGCTCATGCGGTCAACCTTAAGATGCGTGCCCGCGTGCTCCTGCGGCGGCCGTGGACACCGAGCTGTTCAGTCATTCGTCACCCGCACGACCGCCGGCTGTGTTTGGGTTCGATCATGCGCAACCGTGCCCTGTCCTCCGCCGTCGCACTGACCGCTGCCGCCTCGCTCCTCGTGAGCTGCGGGACCGCCGGAGACACGTCCGCGCCGTCGTCGTCCTCGTCCGCGGCGGCCGCGGCATTCACCGTGCCCGGTGTGGGCGATCTTCCGCCCGCCGCGGCGAACCAGGTGCACCTGTTCGCCTTCAACGACTTCCACGGCAACCTGCAGCCGCCCACCGGCTCCACCGGGAAGATCGGCGGCAAGGATGCCGGCGGTGCCGCGTACTTCGCCACCGCCTTGCAGCGGCTCAAGCAGGCCTACCCGAACAACCTCACGGTGGCGGCGGGTGACCTGGTGAGCGCCAGTCCCCTGGTCTCGGCGCTGTTCCGCGATGAGCCCACGGTGAAGTTCCTGAACTCGGTGGGCCTGCAGGCCTCGTCGGTGGGCAACCACGAATTCGACCACGGCACCGTGGAACTGGAACGACTGCAGAAGGGCGGCTGCGCGCCGGACGGCTGCGAACCGGGCGATCCGTTCACCGGCACCACCTATCAATACCTGGCCGCCAACGTCACGAACGGGGCCGGCCAGCTCCCGCCCGGCACGGCCGCGTGGAAGATGTTCGAGGTCGCCGGCCGGAAGATCGCCGTGATCGGCACCGTGACCCCCGAGACCGCCACCATCGTGGCGCCGGAGGGAGTGCGCGGCTACTCCTTCGGCGACGAGGCCGAGGCGATCAACCGGTACGTGCCGGAGATGAAGGCCGCCGGCGCCCAGGCCATCGTCGCGACGATGCACGACGGCGGCGCCCAGAAGGGTTCGGGTGAGGCAGACCCGAACGCGTGCACCAACGTCTCAGCGCCCACACCCGACCTCGCCGCGAAGATCGACCCGGCGGTCACGGCACTGGTCACCGGACACTCGCACCAGGCCTACGTGTGCACGATCGGTGGCCGCACCGTGACCCAGGCCGCGTCGTACGGGCGACTCATCACCGATATCACCCTCGACTTCGGCGCCGACCGCGTGACCTCGAAGGCCGTCAACCGCGTCGTGGGCCGCGACCTGCCGGCGGATCCGGCCACCGCACAGCTGGTGGACTTCTACGAGAAGGAGGCGAAGCCGCGCGCCGACCGCGTGATCGGCACGATCCCCTCCGATCTCAAGCGCCAGGCCTTCCCCGGCGGCGATTCGCCACTCGGCGACGTGATCGCCGACGCCATGCTGTTCACCACGCGCGCGCCGAACGAGGCGGCGGGCGTGGTGGCCTTCATGAATCCCGGCGGTGTCCGGGCCGACCTCAAGGGCGGTGACGTGACCTACGGCGCCGCGTACACGGTGCAGCCCTTCGGCAATCAGGTGGTCACCGTCTCGCTCACCGGTCAGCAGATCATCGACCTGCTGGAGCAGCAGTGGCAGAACCCCGACAAGACCACGATCCTGGCCCGTCGGGCATCAGCTACGCCTACGACGCCGGCGGCGCCCCGAACCGCAAGGTGATCCGGGACAGCGTGAAGGTGGGCGATCAGCCGCTGAACCCCGTCGCCGTGTACCGGGTGACCACCAACAACTTCCTCGCCGCGGGCGGTGACGGGTTCAGCGTGTTCACCCGCAGCACCGACCTCACGGTGGGCGGTATCGACCTGGACGCCCTGGAGAAGTACCTGCAGGCCACCCCGAACCTGCAGACGCCCACCAGCCGGGTCACCAAGCAGTAGTCGCGGGCGGGCCGCGGCTCGCCTCAGACGGGGCGCGCCTCCCGAGCGCCGCGTGCGCTCCCCACGTCCACGGCATTAGGGACCGCCCGGGACGACACCGGTTGGAGTTTCGTCACGGTAGTTCGCGTACGCCCTCGGTGACGACGTAGACTTTTCTGGTCGAGAGGCGTTGCAACGGGACCGGTCCCCCGGTATCCGCCACGCTCGGCGGAGTTAAGGACGCCTTCCGCGATGGAAGGAACGTACGTGAGCTCCTTTGAGCCGAACATCCGCCCTGACTGCACCGATGAGCTGACGGCAACGCTCCGTCGGCGGATCATGGTGATCGACGGCGCGATGGGCACGGCGATCCAGCGGGACCGGCCGGATGAGGACGGCTACCGCGGTGAGCGGTTCACGGAGTGGCCGACGGCTCTTCAGGGCAACAACGACCTGCTCAACCTGACGCAGCCGCACATCATCGAGGGGATCCACCGCGAGTATCTCGAGGCGGGCGCAGACATCCTGGAGACGAACACGTTCAACGCGAACGCGGTCTCGCTCTCCGACTACGACATGGGCGAGCTGAGCTACGAGCTGAACTACGCCGGTGCCGCTCTGGCGCGCAAGGTGTGTGACGAGTTCAGCACCCCGGATAAGCCCCGCTACGTCGCCGGCGCCCTCGGGCCCACGACGCGGACCGCGTCGATCTCGCCGGAGGTCAACGACCCCGGGGCCCGCAACGTTTCCTACGACCAGCTGGTCGCCGCCTACCTGGAAGCGGTCAACGGCCTCGTCGACGGTGGTTCCGACCTGATCATCATCGAGACGATCTTCGATTCGTTGAACGCCAAGGCGGCGGTGTTCGCCGTCGAGACCCTCTTCGAGGAACGCGGGCGCCGCTGGCCGGTGATCATCTCGGGCACCATCACCGATGGCTCTGGGCGGACCTTGTCCGGCCAGGTCACGGAAGCGTTCTGGAACGCGATCAGGCATGCGAAGCCGATCGCGGTGGGCCTCAACTGCGCCCTGGGCGCGCCGGAGATGAGGCCCTACATCGCCGAGATGGCACGGATCTCGGACACCTTCGTCTCCTGCTACCCGAACGCCGGCCTGCCGAACGCCTTCGGTGAGTACGACGAGTCTCCGGAGCACCAGGCCGCGTACCTGGCCGAATTCGCCGAGGCTGGTCTGGTGAACCTGGTGGGCGGCTGCTGCGGTACGGCGCCGGCGCACATCGCCGAGATCGCCAGGGTCGTCGAGGGCACGCCGCCGCGGGAGATTCCGCAGCTCCCGGTGGCCACCAGGCTGTCGGGACTGGAGCCGCTCAACATCACCGCCGACTCCCTGTTCGTGAACATCGGCGAGCGCACCAACATCACCGGCTCGGCACGGTTCCGCAACCTGATCAAGGCGGAGGACTACGACACAGCCCTGTCGGTCGCCCTGCAACAGGTCGAGGTCGGTGCGCAGGTCATCGACATCAACATGGACGAGGGCATGATCGACGGCGTCGCCGCGATGGACCGGTTCACCAAGCTGATCGCGGCCGAACCGGACATCAGTCGCGTCCCGGTGATGATCGACTCCTCCAAGTGGGAGGTGATCGAAGCCGGCCTGAAGAACGTGCAGGGCAAGCCGATCGTCAACTCGATCTCGATGAAGGAGGGCGAGGAAAAGTTCATCCGCGAGGCGCAGCTGTGCCGCAAATACGGAGCCGCCGTCGTCGTGATGGCGTTCGACGAAGAGGGGCAGGCCGATAACCTGGAGCGCCGCAAGGAGATCTGCGGGCGCGCCTACCGGATCCTGACCGAAGAGGTCGGCTTCCCGGCCGAGGACATCATCTTCGACCCGAACTGCTTCGCGTTGGCGACCGGTATCGAGGAGCACGCGACCTACGGCATCGACTTCATCGAGGCCTGCGCCTGGATCAAGGAGAACCTGCCCGGGGTGCACATCTCCGGTGGCATCTCGAACGTGTCGTTCTCCTTCCGGGGCAACAACCCCGTGCGCGAGGCCATCCACGCGGTGTTCCTGTTCCACGCCATCAAGGCCGGATTGGACATGGGCATCGTCAATGCCGGAGCCCTCGTGCCGTACGACGCGATCGACCCCGAGCTGCGGGACCGCATCGAGGACGTTGTGCTCAACCGTCGCGAGGACGCGGCCGAACGGCTCCTGGAGATCGCCGAACGGTTCAACAAGTCCGAGAAGGCCGAGGATCCCAAGGCCGCCGAGTGGCGCAGCCTCCCGGTCCGCGAGCGGATCACGCACGCGCTGGTCAAGGGCATCGACGCCGACGTCGAGACCGACACCGAGGAGTTGCGCGCCGAGATCGCCGCCGCGGGAGGGCGGCCGATCGAGGTGATCGAGGGCCCGCTGATGGACGGCATGAACGTCGTCGGTGACCTCTTCGGTGCGGGCAAGATGTTCCTACCCCAGGTCGTGAAGTCGGCGCGGGTGATGAAGAAGGCCGTGGCCTACCTGCTGCCGTACATCGAGGCGGAGAAGCAAGATTCGGGCACCGCGAGTAAAGACACCAACGGCACCATTATCATGGCGACTGTGAAGGGCGATGTTCACGACATCGGCAAGAACATCGTCGGGGTCGTCCTTCAGTGCAACAACTACGAGGTGATCGACCTCGGCGTGATGGTGCCCGCCGAGAAGATCCTGGCCGCCGCCAGGGAGTACAACGCTGACATCATCGGTCTGTCCGGCTTGATCACCCCGTCTCTGGACGAGATGGTCAACTTCGCCGTGGCGATGGAACGCGAGGGGTTGGACATCCCGCTCCTGATCGGTGGCGCGACCACGTCCCGCGCGCACACGGCCGTGAAGGTAGCGCCCCGCCGCAGCGGTCCGGTGGTGTGGGTCAAGGACGCCTCGCGTTCGGTGCCGGTGGCTGCCGCGCTGCTCGACGACAGGCAGCGTCCAGCCCTGCTGGAGGCCACCGAGGCCGATTACGCCGCGCTGCGCGAACGGCACGCCCAGAAGAGCGAACGGCCCATGCTGACGCTGGAGAAGGCCCGCGCCAACCGGACGCCGATCGAGTGGTCCGCCTATGAGCCGCCGGTACCCGCCCAGGGTCTCGGCGTCCGGGAGTTCTTGGACTACGACCTCGCCGAACTTCGCGAGTACATCGACTGGCAGCCGTTCTTCAACGCCTGGGAGATGAAGGGCCGTTTCCCCGACATCCTCAACAACCCGGTCTCGGGCGAGACCGCCCGCAAGCTGTACGACGACGCCCAGGAGATGCTCGACACCCTGATCGAGGAGAAGTGGCTGACCGCCAATGGCGTGATCGGGTTCTTCCCAGCGAACGCCGTCGGCGACGATATCGAGGTCTACACCGACGAGACCCGTAGCGAGGTGCAGACCAGGCTGCACAATCTGCGCCAGCAGGGCGAGCACCGGGACGGCATCCCGAACCGGAGCCTCGGCGACTTCGTTGCGCCGAAGGACACCGGTCTGGCCGACTACGTCGGCGCCTTCGCTGTCACCACGGGCCTCGGCAGCGCCGCCAAGATCGCCGAGTTCAAGGCGGCTAACGACGACTACAACGCGATCCTGCTGGAGTCGCTCGCCGACCGGTTGGCCGAGGCCTTCGCGGAACGGATGCACCAACGGGTCCGCACGGAGTTCTGGGGATTCCAGCCCGACGAGCAACTGGACAACGAGGCGCTGATCGGTGAGAAGTACGTGGGAATCCGCCCTGCTCCCGGCTACCCGGCCTGCCCGGAGCACACCGAGAAGGCGACGCTCTGGGAGTTGATGGACGTCCACGAGCGGACCGGTATCGAGCTGACCGAGTCGATGGCGATGTGGCCCGGTGCCGCCGTCAGCGGCTGGTACTTCTCGCACCCGCAGTCGCAGTACTTCGTGGTGGGCCGGTTGGCGCAGGACCAGGTCGCCGACTACGCGAAGCGCAAGGGCTGGACCTTGCAGGAAGCCGAGCGCTGGCTCAGCCCCAACCTCGGCTACAACCCGGAGGACTGAGCCCCGACGTTCGTGCAGGAGCGAGGCGATCGCATGACGAAGCCCCGCGTCGAAGCATGACTCGGTCGGCCCCGGCGCTACGCTTCTTCAGATGACGGACATGCGCAAGCTCGAACGTCCGGTGCTGATCGCGGCGTTCGAAGGATGGAACGACGCCGGGGATTCGGCGTCGGGCGCCGTGGAGCACCTCGAACTGATCTGGGACGCCCAGCCCCTCACCGAGCTGGACTCGGACGATTTCTACGACTTCCAGGTGAACCGGCCCACCATCAAGCAGATCGACGGCGTGACCCGCGCCGTCGAATGGCCGATGACCACCCTGTCGGTGTGCCGCCCGCCGAAGGCCGACCGCGATGTGGTGCTGCTGCGCGGCATCGAGCCGAACTTCCGGTGGCGTGCCTTCTGCGACCAACTGCTCGCGGTGTTCACCGAGCTGCGGATCGACACCGTGGTGATCCTCGGGGCACTGCTCGCCGATACGCCGCACACCCGCCCCGTCCCCGTTACCGGAACCGGCTACGACGCCGAGTCGGCGCGCCGGTACGGGCTCGAGGAGAACCGCTACGAGGGCCCCACCGGGATCACCGGCGTGCTCCAGGACGCGTGCGTGCGCTCCGGGTTCCCCGCAGTCTCCTTCTGGGCCGCGGTACCGCACTACGTCTCGCAGCCGCCGAACCCGAAGGCCACGGTGGCCCTGCTGCAGCGGGTCGAGCACGTGCTCGACCTCGCAGTTCCGCTCGCCGACCTGCCCGAGCGCGCCGAGGAGTGGGAATCCTCCGTCACCGAGATGACCTCCGACGACGACGATGTGGCCGCCTACGTGCGCGGACTCGAAGAGCGCGGCGACGAGGAGGCCAAGCGGGAGAACGCGGAGCGCCAGATCGACGGTGACGCGCTCGCGGCGGAGTTCGAGAAGTACCTGCGCCGCCGCGACCCCGGCACCGGTCCCTAGCGCACCAGCACCGGGACGAGCTGCTCATCCTCGGTGAGCGAGCCGTGCTGTCCGATCAGGTGCGAGACCACGGGCTCGGTGGAGGGGCGCACCACGGTGTGCGCGCCCCGCATCGCCACCACCAGGTCGCCGATCCGTTCCCTGGTGCGGTCGAGTACGCGCGGGCCGAACCAGCCGGCGGCGGCCGCCTCATCGCGGGTCAGGATCCAGGCCCGCTGCCCCAGCGTCTCGGACCAGGCGGCCCGGACGTCGTCGAGGGCACCGTCGGTGGTGTGCACGTGCCGCACGCGCGGTTCGCCCGCCAGCAGCCGCACCCCGGCCCGGAGATCGCTCTCGGCGTCGAAGTCGATCCGGGACGCCTCCGGGGCCTCGATCATGCCGTGATCCGCGGTGATCACCAGCAGACAATCCGAGGGCAGCGCTGCGGCCAGGGATTCGGCCAACGTGTCCACCTGGCGCAGCTGCATCATCCACGGCAGCGAGCCGGGGCCGTAGACGTGCCCGAGCATGTCGAGATCGCCGTGGTAGGCGTAGCAGAAGGCGCGCTCGCCCGGGCCCGTCGAGGTGGCGGCCACGGCGCGGCCCACCACATCGCCGAGCGCGGCCGCCGCCACCGGATCGGCGCCGCGCAGCACCGCGCGACTGAGGCCGCTGCCCACGTGATCCTTCGGCGTCACCGTGGTCACCGCGACCCCGTCGGCGGCCATCGCATCGAACAGGGTCGGCGCGGGCTGCTGTTCCTCGGGAACCACCGTCGCGCGCAGGTCGTGCGGCCGCCCGGGTCCCGAGCTGTTCCACCCGAGCGCGTTGAGCACCGTGCCCTTCGGGACCCCGTCGCCGCACACCGCGAACGAGAGCCCGACGATGCCGTGCTCACCCGGCGGCAGACCGGTGCCGATCGACGAGATGCTCGTCGCCGTGGTGGAGGGGAAACCCGCGGTGATGTGCGTGGCGGTGAGCTCGGACAGGAACGGCGCCTGCGCCGCGTAGCGGTCCAGCAGCCGGTGGCCCAGCCCGTCCACCAGCAGCAGGCACACGCGCCGCGTGGGACGGAACCCCAGCAGGTTGGTGTACCCGGCAACCCCGAGTGCGGCGGCCGCCGAGGGCACGACGTCGGCCAGCGAGCCCGAGCCGTACCGCGGGACCACCTGCCCCATCGGAGCTATCCGATGCGCTCGATCGACACGACCGGCGTGGTGATCCGCCAGGTGCGCACATCGGGATCGTCGGCGGCGCGAACCCAGAACTGCGCCGATTCACCCACCCGGCAGCTCTTGATCCCCAGCAGGGGGATGTCCTCCGAGTCACGACGCAGGGAGCTGATGCTCCACTGCTCGTCCTCGGCGGTGCCGCCGATCCCGGGTGCGCGCATCAGCGTCATCTCCCCCAGGTCCAGCACATAGGTCGACGTGCGGGTCTGCACGGTCCACACGCCCTCGGTCAGATCCGGGGCCAGCTCGCTGACGGTCCTCACAGGCGAAATATAGCGCGACGAGCCGCTACGCCGATACCGCAACGCCGAGGAGGGCGTCGACTGCGGCCGCAACGGTGGCCGGACCGTCCGCATCCGGGCCGCCGACGGTGACCGCCCGCTCGGCCCACGCGTCGAGCGCCGCGAGCGCCTTCGGGGTGTCGAGATCGTCGGCGAGGTAGCGCCGCAGCCGCCCCACGAGTTCCGCGCCGTCGGGGCTCGACTCGGCGGCGAAAGCCCTGCGCCACAGGTCGAGTCGGGCCTGCGCGCGCGCCAGCACGTCGTCCGACCAGGTGCGATCGGTGCGGTAGTGGCCCTCGAACAGGCCGAGGCGGATGGCCGCCGGGTCGACGCCCGAGCGGCGCAGTTTCGAGACGAAGACGAGGTTGCCGCGGCTCTTGGACATCTTCTCGCCGTCCAGACCGATCATCGCCGCGTGCACGTAGTGCCGAGCGAAGCGGCGGGCACCGGTATCGGCCTCGACGTGCGCGGCCGAGAACTCGTGGTGCGGGAAGATCAGGTCGCTGCCGCCGCCCTGGATGTCGAAGCCGACCCCGAGCCGGTTTTCGGCGATGGCGGCGCACTCGACGTGCCAGCCGGGGCGTCCCGGTCCCTGCGGGGACGACCACGAGGGCTCACCCGGCCGGGCCGCGCGCCACAGCAGCGCGTCGATCGGGTCGCGCTTGCCCGGGCGGTCCGGGTCGCCGCCCCGCTCGGCGAACAGGCGCTCCATGGTGGCGCGGTCGTAGCCGGATTCGTAGCCGAACTGCTCGGTGGCGTCGGCCCGGAAGTAGACATCGGGGAACTCGGGGTCGTCGACCACGTAGGCCGCGCCGCTCTCCAGCAGCCGGCCGACCAGCTCGACCACCTCGTCGATCGACTCGACCGCGCCGATGTAGTCCTGCGGCGCGAGCACCCGCAGCGCCTCCATGTCCTCGCGGAACAGGTCGGTCTCGCGGGCGCCGAGATCACGCCAGTCGATGCCGTCGCGGTCGGCGCGCTCGAACAGCGGATCGTCCACATCGGTCACGTTCTGCACGTAGTGCACCTCGTGGCCGTTGGCCCGCAGCACGCGGTTGATCAGGTCGAAGGTGAGGTAGGTCGCGGCGTGTCCCAGGTGAGTGGCGTCGTAGGGGGTGATGCCGCACACGTACATCCCCGACACGGCGCCCGGGTTCACCGGGCGCACCGTCTGATCGGAGGTGTCGAACAGGCGCAGCGGCACCGACGGGCCGGAGAGGGTGGGAACGGCGGGAGACGGCCAGGAACGCATGTCCCCCACCCTATGCGTCGCGGGAGGAGCCGGTCTTCCGGGCCGGGTGGCGGACCCGGGTGGAACCGCGGCGAGATGAGCGGAAGACCGACGCCGCGTGCCGCGACCAGCACGGACGGAGCTGAATCAGAAGGGCGGCCAGGGAATCGGGCGCTGCGAATCCGGGAGCGGCATGGTGCCGAGCTCTCCCAGCAGGCGCGCCCGATCGACGAGCGCCTCCTGCTCCTCGTCGGTGATCAGTCCGGTGAGGTCGGGCGGGGCGTCCGCGAATCGCGCGATATCGGCGAGCATGTCCTCGGCCACGAGGCGGCCCGCCCACCCCCACAGCACGGTCCGCAGCTTCGGCTGTGCGTGCAGGCAGATGCCGTGGTCCACGCCGAACAGGCGGCCGTCGGTGCCGGTGAGGATGTGGCCGCCCTTGCGATCGGCGTTGTTGAGCAGCACGTCGAGCACGGCCATGCGCCGCAGCCGCGGATCGTCGGCGTGCGCGAGCACCACCTCGCGGATCCCGTCCTGCGCGGCGGAGTCCTCCACGTAGCCGGTGAACACCGGCAGGTAGTCCGCCGGAACCGCATCATCGTCGAAGATGTCGACGAGGTCGGTCGCATCGTCGCCGGTGTCGGGCTCGTCGATCCACCGCTGCACCATCCCGGGGCCGAGCGGACCGTCGCGCAGCACCGTCTCGGGGATCAGGCCCCAGCCGAGCGCCTCCGAGATCAGGTACGAGGAGACCTCGCGGCCGGCCAGGGTGCCGTCCGGGAAGTCCCACAGCGGCGCCTCGCCGCGCACGGGCTTGTACACCGCACGATCGCCGGTGTCCCGGGTCGAGCCGTCACCCAGCTCGCACAGCAGTGTCGCGTTCGAGGCGGTGGTGATCCGACCGAGGATGGTCAGGTCGGCGGTGGCGAGGTCCACCTAGGAGGCCTCGGAACCGAAGGCGCCACCACGGCGGTATCCGTTGAGCCGCACGCACATGTGGCCGTCCGGGTCGAGCGGCGACCCGCACAGCGGGCAGGCGGGACGACCCGCGCCGATCACCCGGTCCGAGCGGGCGGCGAACTCGCGGGCGGCGGCGGGCGAGAGGAACACCCGCACCGCATCGGGGCCCTCTTCGGCATCGTCGGCCAGCACCACGGACTCGTCGAGCTCCTGCTCGGTGATCGCCAGCAGCTCGATCACCACGGCTGCGGCATCGGCGTCCCAGCCCAGGCCCATCGTGCCCACCCGGAACTCGGCGTCGACCGGCATCACCAGCGGCTGCAGATCGCTCACGGGGGCATCGGCGGGCGGCATCTCGGTGCCGAACCGGCGGGCCACCTCGTCGAGGAGCGCGCCGATCCGCTCGGCGAGAACCTGCACCTGCTGCTTCTCCAGCAGCACCGAGATCACCCGGGAATCGTGGACGACCTGCAGGTAGAAGGTGCGGTCGCCCGGTTGTCCCACGGTGCCCGCCACGAAGCGATCGGGCGTGCGGAAGATGTGCACGGAACGGCTCATGCCACCTCCCCGGTTCGTCGCGAGTGCTGCATCATCGGCTTCCAGTATCTCTCGGACGCGCTCATGCGCCGCTCTCGCCTCCCACGGTGGCCTCCTTGGGTGGCTGTTTCGGCAGCCGGACGGTGCCCGTCGAGTTCACGCAGTGCACGGCGGGCCGGTCCGGCCCGTAGCCGATGATCGACACCGACGCCGGGGCCACGAAGATGCGCTGGAACTGGTCGAGATGGGTGCCGATGGCATCGGCCACCACGGATTTGATCACGTCGCCGTGGCTGCACGCGACCCAGACGGCACCCGGACCGTACTGCTCGGTGATCCGCCGATCGTGTTCGCGGATCGCGGCCACCGCACGGGCCTGCACGTGCGCGAGTCCCTCGCCGTCGGGGAAGACGGCGGCCGAGGGCTGCTGTTGCACCACCTTCCACAGCGGTTCGTGCAGCAGCTCGGAGATCGGCCGCCCGGTCCATGTGCCGTAGTCCACTTCGACGAGCCGGTCGTCGGTGGATGTGCGCAGGTCCTGCGCGGCGAGCAGTGGTGCCAGCGTCTGCTCGCACCGGAGCAGGGGCGAGCGCACGGCCTCGACCAGGTCGACCCCGGCGAGGCGTCCGACGAGGTCCGCGGCCTGCGCGCGCCCGGTGTCGTCGAGGGCGACGCCTTCGGTGCGTCCCGCGAGCACCCCGGAGGTGTTCGCGGTGGAGCGGCCGTGGCGGATCAGGATGACCGTCATATCGACGAGTCTAGGTGCGCACCGATCAGCGCCCGTCGCCGCCGCGGAAGGCGCTGTAGGTCTCCCACACGCCGAGCAGCACCAGGACGATCCCGAACGGGCGACCCTGGAACCAGAAGAACCGGAGGTCGGGGAAGGCGAGCGCGAGCACCGCGCCGACCACGATGAGCGCGGGACCGATGAGCTTGCGGGGCGTGAGCGAGGAGGTGGACTGCGGCTTATCGGGCGGTGAGGTGGACATGCACCGATTCTCACGGGCGGCCGGGGATCTGTCGTCCCCCGTTCGGCGGACGCGTGATCCCCGGATCGGGGCCGTGCGCTCACCTAGACTCGGCGGCACGCGATGTCCGCGTCCGTGAAGGAGCTGCGCCCGTGCACGATGAGACCTCCCTGACCATCGGCCGCGTCAACCGGGTACTCGGTGAGCGCATCCGGCCGGCCATCCACTCGGCGCGGATACCGCTGGAGGTGGCGGCCAACCAGCTGCCGGGCGAACCGATTCCGCCGGCCGAGGCGTTGGCGCTCGAGTACGGGCCCTTCGCCGACGACCGCCGCTGGGGTCCGGCGTGGGGCACTACCTGGTTCCGGCTGCGCGGCGAGGTCCCGGCCGAGTGGGCGGGCAAACGCGTCGAGGCACTCATCGACCTCGGATTCGATGTGAACCAGACCGGCTTCCAGTGCGAGGGCCTGGTCTACCGCCGCGGTCCCGACGGTGCGCCGGTTCCGGTCAAGGGCATCAACCCGCGTAATCAGGCGGTCGCGGTGAGCGAAAGCGCCGCCGGCGGTGAGCAGGTGGAGCTGTTCATCGAGGGCGCCGCGAACCCCGTGATCCTGGACTACCACCCGTTCCTGCCCACCCGGCAGGGCGACGTGCTCACCTCGTCGCCCGAGCCGCTGTACCGGGTGCGCGCGCTGGACCTGGCGGTCTTCGAGCCGGAGGTCTTCGGGCTGGCCCTGGACATCGAGGTACTGCTGGAACTGCAGGCCGAACTGCCCGAGACGCAGCCGCGGCGGATGCGGATCCTGCAGGCGCTCGACGACTGCCTCGATGCGCTCGACCTGCAGCGGATCACCGAGACCGCCGCCGATGCCCGGGCCGCGCTCGTGGATGTGCTCGCCGCCCCGGCCGATGCCAGCGCGCACCGGATCGCCGCGATCGGGCACTCGCACATCGATTCCGCGTGGCTGTGGCCGCTGCGCGAGACCATCCGCAAGGTCGCGCGGACCACCGCGTCGATGACCACCCTGCTCGACGAGCAGCCGCAGTACCTCTACGGCATGTCCAGCGCGCAGCAGTACGCCTGGGTGAAGGAGCACCGCCCCGAGGTGTGGGAGCGGATCCGCGCCGCCGTCGCCGACGGCCGGTTCCTGCCGATCGGCGGCATGTGGGTCGAGTCCGACACCGTGATGCCCACCGGCGAGTCGCTGGTGCGGCAGTTCTCCTACGGTCAGCGGTTCTTCGAGCGCGAGTTCGGGATCCGGAGCAGGGGTGTGTGGCTGCCCGACAGCTTCGGCTACTCCCCCGCGCTGCCGCAGCTGATGCGCCGGGCCGGCTTCGAATGGTTCTTCACCCAGAAGATCTCGTGGAATCAGCGCAACGTCTTCCCGCATCACACCTTCTCGTGGGAGGGCATCGACGGCTCGCGGATCTTCACCCACTTCCCGCCGATGGACACCTACTGCTCGTCGCTGTCGGGCATGGAGGTCGCGAAGGCGGCCCGCCAGTTCAAGGAGAACCGGGTGGCCACGCGGTCGATCGCGCCGGTCGGCTGGGGCGACGGTGGCGGCGGCACCACCCGCGAGATGACGGGCAAGGCGGAGCGTCTGGCGAACCTGGAGGGCAGCGCCCGCGTCGACTGGGTGCATCCGGACGACTTCTTCGACGCCGCGAAGGCCGAGCTCCCCGACCCCGCGGTGTGGGTGGGAGAGCTGTACCTGGAGCTGCATCGCGGCACGCTCACCAGTCAACACGCCACCAAGGCGACGCACCGCCGGTGCGAGCAGGCGCTGCTGGAGGCCGAGCTGTGGTCCGCGACCGCGGCGGTGCAGCGCGGTGCGACGTACCCGTACCAGGAGCTCGACGCGCTGTGGGAGCAGGTGCTGCTGCACGAATTCCACGACATCCTGCCCGGCACCTCGATCGCCTGGGTGCACCGCGAGGCCGTCGCCGTGCTCACCGAGGTGCTCACGCAGGCAAAGGAACTCGCCGCCGAGGCGCGGGCGGTGCTCGCCGGGACCGGCGAGGTGGACCTGGTGTTCCGGCCGGTGCACACCCCCGTCGACGGTGACGGTGCGCTCGGCGCGGCCCCGGCCGCACCGGCGGGCGAGGCGGTGGTGCTCACGCCGAAGGACGGCGGCTTCCGCATCGCCAACGATCTGGTGTCGGTCACCGTCTCCCGTGACGGTCTGGTGACCTCGGCGATCGATCTGGCCACCGGTAGGGAGGCGATCCCGGAGGGGCGCGCCGCCAACCTCTTCCAGCTCCACCAGGATTTCCCCAACGCCTGGGATGCCTGGGACATCGACCGCTACTACCGCAATCGGGTCGAGGACCTCAGCGCGGCGACGTCGATCAGCGGCGCCGTGGTCGAGGGCAGCGCCGAGATCGTCGTGGAGCGGTCGTTCTCGGCATCGTCGCTGCGGCAGACGATCTCCCTGGCACCCGGCTCGCGGACGCTGCTGCTGCGCAACCGGATCGACTGGCACGAGACGGAGAAGCTGCTCAAGCTCGCCTTCCCCCTCGACGTCTTCGCCCGGGAGACGGCCGCCGAGACCCAATTCGGATTCCAGCGCCGCACGACCCACGTGAACACCAGCTGGGAGGCCGCGAAGTTCGAGACCTCCATGCACCGTTTCGTGCTCGCCGAGGAGGACGGATTCGGCGTGGCCGTGATCAACGATTCGGTGTACGGCTACGACACCGCTCGCGACGAGACGGACGGCGCGATCACGACCACCGTCCGGGTCTCGTTGCTGCGCGCGCCCCGGTTCCCCGATCCCGACACCGATCACGGCGTGCACGAGATCACCGTCGGCCTGGTGGTCGGCGCCGATCCGGCGATCGCGACCACCGAGGGCCAGCGGCTCAACGCCCCGCACACGGTGGTGCGCGGCGCGGAACCGGTGGCGCCGCTGGTGACGCTCGCCGGCGAGGGCATCGTCATCTCGTCGGTCAAGCTCGCCGACGACCGCTCGGGTGATGTGATCGTGCGCCTGTACGAGGCCCTGGGCCGACGCGCGAGCGGATCGCTCACCGTGGGCTTCCCGCACGGCGGTATCCACGAGGTCAGCCTCATCGAGGACGAACTCGACGATCCGCGGGTGGGCGGCGATCTGGTGCTGCGCCCGTTCGAGGTGCGGACGCTGCGGATCAGTCGACGCTGACCAGCACCCGGCCGGTGGCGCGGAGGGCGTCCGCGACCGCGGTATCGGACGCCGGAAGCAGTGGCAGGCGCACGTCGGGCGTGGCGATCCGGCCCTGCGCGGCGAGCACGCCCTTGATGACGGTGGGATTGGGCTCACTGAACAGGGCCGATGCCAGCGCAGCGAGCGAGCCACCGATCAGGCGCGCCTCCTCGATGCGGCGCTCGCGCCAGGCGGCGATGAGTGCGGCGAACTCCCCCGCGGCCACGTTCGCGCTCGCGGAGATCGCGCCGTGGCCGCCGAGGGCCAGGATCGCGCTCACGAAAGCATCGTCGCCGGCGAGGACCGCGACCCCGTCCGGCACCTCGGCCAGCAGGCGCACCGTGGTCTCCGTGACGCCGCCCACGGCGTGCTTGAAGCCCGCGACGCCGTCGATCGCGGCGAGATCGAGGAGGGCGGGCAGACCGAGCGTGCGGCCGGTCCGCTGCGGGATGTCGTAGACGATCACGGGCACCGGGCTGGCCGCGGTGATGTGGCGGTAGTGCTCCACCACGCCGGCCTCGGACGGGCGGGTGTAGTGCGGGACGGCGACGAGCGCGTAGTCGGCACGCGGGTGGATGCCGCGCAGGGCCTCGGCGCAGGCAGCGGTGGCGTTCGAGCCGGCGCCCACGGTGAGGACCGCGCCGCGGTCGGTGCACACGCCGGCGATCCGGTCGATGATCACGGCGCGCTCGGCATCGGTGAGGGTGGCGGGTTCGCCGGTGGTGCCGAGCGCGACGAGGCCGTCGGCGCCGTCGTCGAGATGGTCGTGGGCGAGGCGCTCCAGCGCCGGGAGGTCGACGGTGCCGTCGCCGTTGAACGGGGTGATGAGCGGGACGTGGAGGCCGGTGAGCTGCATGGCTCTACGGTCGCTCGATTCGAGCTTCAGCACCAGCGCGGAAATCCGACTTCGAGCGTAAGCTGATCTGATGCTCGATGTGCACCGTCTTCGCCTGCTCCGGGAACTCTCGCTGCGCGGCACGATCGCCGCGGTCGCCCAGGCCCTCGACTACACCCCGTCGGCCGTCTCGCAGCAGCTCACCACGCTGGAACGGGAAGCCGGGACGCCCCTGCTCGAACGCACCGGCCGCAGCGTCCGGCTCACCGAGGCGGGCCGGCTCCTCGTGGGGCACGCCGATGCGGTGCTGGCCCGCCTGGAACAGGCGCGCGCCGACCTCGACGCGCTCGGCGGCAGCGTGACCGGCGAGCTGCGGATCGGTGCCTACCCCTCCGCGATGCGCACGGTGATCACCCCCGCGCTGATCCGGCTCTCCGCCGACCATCCGCAGCTGCGGGTCCGGGTCACCGAGATCGACCCCGCCACGGCGCCGGAGGCGCTCCGCTCCGGGAAGCTCGACGTGGCGCTGCTGCACCGGTACGACTGCCTGCCCGGGCGCGACGATCCCTCGCTCGACACCGAGCCCCTGTTCGAGGAGGCCGTACACCTGGCCACACCCGCCGACAGCACCGGCGCACTGGCGGACTTCGCCGCCGCGCAGTGGATCTCGGGAACCGTGGGCACGATGTGCGACGACGCCACGGTGCGTACCTGCGAGGCCGCGGGATTCACACCGCGGGTGCGCCACCGCACGGACGATTTCGCCGCGGTCCTCGCGCTGGTCGACGCCGGACAGGGCGTGGCGATCGTCCCGGACGTGGCCGCCGCCGATGCGCCGCCCACGGTGCGCCTCGCACCGCTCGACATCCGGCGCCGCACGGCGCTGGCCTACCGCCGCGGCGCCGCCGGCGACCCGCTCGTCGGTGCGGCGCGCAGCGCACTCACTGCGCGCTGATCACGCCCGCCTGCAGCAGCCCGAGCACGGTGACGCCCACGATGATGCGATAGCCCACGAACCAGTTCAGCGAGTGCTTGGAGACGAAGTCCAGCAGCCAGGCGATCGCGGCGTAGCCCACGATGAAGGCGATCACGGTGGCCACGAGCAGCTGCGGGCCGGAGGCGTGCAGGCCCGGGCCGCCCTTCTCGAAGGCGTCCGGGAGGCTGAACAAGCCGGATGCCGTGACCGCGGGGATCGCGAGCAGGAAGGACAGCCGCACCGCGGCCTCGCGGGTCAGCCCCAGGAACAGGCCGGCGCTCGACGTGGCGCCCGAGCGGGAAACGCCGGGGATCAGGGCGAGACACTGCGCCAGTCCCATCATGATGCCGTCGCGAGCGGTCACCTGCTCCAGCGGGCGCTGCCGGTTGGCGTAGTACTTACTGCTCACGTACTCGGCGGCCAGGATGACGAACGAGAAGACGATGAGCATGGTGGCCACCAGGTACAGATCCCGGGCGGCCGTGCGGATCTGATCCTTGAACAGATACCCCAGCACGCCGATCGGAATGGTGCCGATGATCACGTACCAGCCGATCCGGTAGTCCACCCCGCGCTGCGTCTTGTCCGCCAGGCCGCGGAACCAGGCCACCACGATCCGGTAGATGTCCCGGGCGAAGTAGATGAGCACCGCGAGCTCGGTGCCGAGCTGCGTGACCGCGGTGAACGAGGCGCCCGCGTCGTCGCCGAACCAGATCTCCGAGACGATCCGCAGGTGGCCCGAGGACGAGACGGGCAGGAACTCCGTCAGGCCCTGCACCAGGCCGAGCACGATCGCCTGAATCCATGTCATGTCCACCCGGGCAGGCTACCGGCCCGGGGCCGTGGCGGCCGCAGACGGTAACTTCGAAGCATCATGAGCCGCACATTCCTCGCCCCGGTCGTCGCCGTCCTCGTCTGCGTGTCCCTCGTGTCGGCGGGCTGCTCGTCGACCCCGGCCCGGGAGGACCGCCCGACGATCACCCCCGCGACCCCGGCGGTCGCCCCGGAGCCCGCCGCGGCGCCCGCCGGTCGGGTGACCCCCGCGGCGCCCGGCGAAGGTCTCGCCTTCGACCCGGTGAGCCGGCGGCTGGCCGCCATCACCGACGGTGCGGTGGTGCTGTACTCGGTCGACGAGGGCCTCAAGGAGACCGGGCGGGTGGCGATCGAGGGCCGTGCGAACCAGGTGGTCCCCAATGCCGGTGGCGGATTCCTCGTCGCGGCGAAGGGGCTCGTCGGTGTCATCGCGAGGGACGGCGACGCCATCGAGGCGGGCTCACCGCGCTTCGACGGCGACGTGCTCACCGTCGCGGCGTACCCCGATGGCGGCCACCTGGCGTTGGCGGGCACCGCCGACGGGAGGATCGTGGTCCTGGACCGCAACGTGAGCACGCCGGTGCGCACCATCACCGGCCCGGTCGAGGCGAGCGTCGTCATGGTCCGTGACGGCAAGGCGGCCGTCGTCGACCGCCGCCAGGCGTCGATCACCGAGCTGGACCTCGACGGCGGTAAGGCCGGCAAGTCGCTGCGCGTGGGGCGCGGCATCACCAACGCGGTCATCGACCCGTTCGGCCGCATGCTCTCGGTGGACACCAGCGAGGATCAAGTCCTGGCGTACTCGATAGCCCCCTTCATGCTGCGGTTCCAGTACCCCGTGGCGAGCGCGCCCTGGGCCGTGGCCTACGACGAGACCGCCAAGCTGATGTGGGTCACGCAGACGGCGACCAACGAGATCGCGGGCTACGCTCTCGGTTCGGGCATGCCGGACCCGAAGCTGCGTTTCCCCACGATCCGCCAGCCGAACGCGGTGGCCGCCGACGCCAAGACCGGCACGGTGTACGTGCAGTCGGCCACCGGCGGCGGCATCCAGGCGATCCCGACCAGGTAGGAGGCCCGATGGCAGCGGGCACGGCGCGGGGGGACGCGGGCGATCCGTACTCCGGTGAGGAGTACGATTTCCTGCCGTTGCGATTGCCGCGGGACGTCTCGCGGGTGACCGCGGCGATGCGCCTCACGATCGAGGCCGAATTCGGCGGCTGGGAGTTGTCCCGGGTGCGGCTCTACACCGACGGGTCGCGCCGGGTGCTGCTGCGCCGCCGCCGCACGAAGACCTCCGGCATGCTGCCGCCGGACGCCACGAAGGGGCTGTAACACCATGTCGTCACTGACGTCGTCCGCGTACCGGCTGTTGCTGCGCACCATGTTCCTGGTGGCACCCGAGCGGATCCACCACCTCGTCTTCGGGTTGATCCGCGGCACCACGGCCGTGCCGCCGGTGCGCACCGGGATCCGCCGCACGCTCGCCTTCCGCGATCCGATCCTGGCGCAGACGGTGTTCGGCGTCGACTTCCCATCTCCCCTGGGTCTGGCCGCCGGGTTCGATAAGAACGCCCGCGCCGTCAACGGCTGGGGTCCGCTCGGCTTCGGCTTCGCCGAGATCGGCACCGTGACCGCCCACGCCCAGCCCGGCAACCCCGAGCCGCGGCTGTTCCGGCTCCCCCAGGATAAGGCCCTGATCAACCGGATGGGCTTCAACAACTACGGCTCCGGCGCCGCCGCGAACGAGCTCCGCAAGCGCGACGCCGGACCGACCGCCGTGCCGATCGGCGCCAACATCGGCAAGACCAAGACGACCCCGCTCGACGGCGCCGCCGACGACTACCGGGTGAGCGCGATGCTGCTCGGACCGCTCGCCGACTTCATCGTGGTCAACGTCTCCTCGCCCAATACCCCCGGCCTGCGCGACCTGCAGGCCACCGAATCGTTGCGGCCCGTCCTCCAGGCCGTGCTCGACACCGTCACGGTGCCGGTGCTGGTGAAGATCGCCCCCGATCTCGCCGACGAGGATGTGGACGCCGTCGCCGATCTGGCACTGGAACTGGGGCTCGCGGGCATCGTGGCCACCAACACCACGATCAGCCGGGAGGGCCTGAACACCTCCGCTGCGGAGATCGAGGCGATCGGTCCCGGCGGACTGTCCGGCCACCCGGTCAAGCAGCGCTCGCTGGAGGTGCTGCGGCGCCTGTCGGCCCGGGTCGGCGACCGGCTGGTCCTGATCTCGGTGGGCGGGATCGAGGACGTCGACGACGTCTACCAGCGCATCCGCGCCGGCGCCTCCCTGGTGCAGGTGTACACCCAGTTCATCTACGGCGGCCCGCTGTGGGTGCGCACCGTGCAGAAGCAGCTCGCGGCGCGGCTGCGCGCCGACGGCTTCGCATCGATCTCCGAGGCCGTCGGCGTCGACCGCTAGCTAGATCTGCGCGTAGGTCGCGGTCAGCCTGGCGCGCGCGATCGCCGCGCCGAACAGGTTGAAGCCCAGGAACGCCGGGGTCGCGTTGTCCGGCAGATCCAGCTTCGCCACGCCGAGGGCGTGCACCACGAAGATGTACCGGTGCGGTCCGTGGCCGGCGGGCGGCGCCGCACCGAGGAAGCGCTTGATCCCACCGTCGTTGGTGAGGGTGACCGCACCGTCGGGCAGCGAACCGGGCGCGCCGTTGCCGGCGTCCTCGGCGAGCTCGGTGACCGAGGCGGGAATGTTGGCCACTGCCCAGTGCCAGAAACCCGAGGCGGTGGGCGCGTCCGGGTCGTAGGCGGTCACGGCGAAGGACTTCGTCTGCTCGGGGAAGCCCGACCAGGACAGCTGCGGCGAGACGTCCTGTCCACCCGCGCCGAAGATCCCGCTCAGTTGCGGGGTGGCGAGCGTCGCCCCGTCGGTGAACGTGGTGGAGGTCAGGGTGAACGTGGGCAGCTGCGGCAGCGGCGCGTACGGATCGAACTTCTCGGTCATGGTGTCCTCTCGATCATCGGTACTGATGGGGGTCAGGAGTTGAGCAGGAAGTGCTCGAAGACGCGGGTGCCGAACAGCAGCGAGTCCACGGGGACGCGCTCGTCCACGCCGTGGAACAGGGCCGCGAAGTCCAGTTCCTCCGGCAGCTTGAGCGGTGCGAAACCGAAGCAGCGGATGCCGAGCTTGGCGAAGGCCTTGGCGTCGGTGCCGCCGGAGAGCATGTAGGGCACCGTCTGGCCGTCCGGATCGAAGGTGTGGATCGCGGTGTTCATCGCGTCCACGAGCGCACCGTCGAAGGAGGTCTCGTAGGGTTCGAGCTTGGTGATCCACTCCCGCTCGATGTCTGGTCCGAGCAGCTCGTCCAGTTCTTTCTCGAAGGCCTCCTGGCGGCCCGGCAGCACGCGGCAGTCGATCACGGCCTCGGCGGTCTGCGGGATCACGTTGGCCTTGTAGCCGGCGCGCAGCATGGTCGGGTTGGCGGTATCGCGCAGCGTCGCGCCCACGATCCGGGAGATGCCGCCGATCTTCGCGAGTTGGCCTTCCAGATCAGGGGATTCGACGTCGATGTCGATGGTCGACTCGAGGTCCAGCGCCTGCAGGAACTCGCGGACGGTGTCGGTGAGCACCAGCGGGAACCGATGCCGGCCGAGCCTGGCGACCGCCTCCGACAGCACCGTCACGGCGTTGTCCTCGTGCACGAACGAGCCGTGTCCGGCGCGGGCCTTGGCGGTGATCCGCATCCAGCCCAGGCTCTTCTCCGCCGACTCGACGAGATAGAGCCGCTTCTTGCCGCCCGCGGGTGTGTCCACGGTGAGCGAGAACCCGCCCACCTCGCCCACGGCCTCGGAGACGCCCTCGAACAGGTCCGGACGGTGCTCGACCAGCCAGTGCGAACCCCAGGTGCCACCGGCCTCCTCGTCGGCGAGGAAGGCGAAGACGATGTCCCGCGGCGGCACCGTCCCGGTGGACTTCAGCTGGCGGGCCAGCGCCAGCATGATGCCGCACATGTCCTTCATGTCCACCGCGCCGCGGCCCCAGACGTAGCCGTCCTCGACCGCCCCGGAGAAGGGGTGCACCGACCAGTCCGCGGGTTCGGCGGGAACCACGTCGAGGTGTCCGTGCACCAGGAGTGCGCCGCGACCCGATTCGGCGCCCTTGAGGGTGGCGAAGACGTTGCCGCGGCCGGGTTGTCCGGACTCCAGGTACTCGGTCTCGTACCCCACCTCGTCGAGCTGGGCCTGGACCCAGCGCGCGCACTCGGCCTCGCCCTTGGTGGTGGCGAGCTCGCCGGTGTTGGACGTGTCGAAGCGGATCAGATTGCTGACGGTGTCGACGACCTCGTCGAGCGCGTTCACTGCACTGGTAGCCACGCTCTATACCTACCACGCGGCCGCCGCCACCGATCGGCGCCCGCAGGCACCCCGACGTGCCGATTTGGTGCAGCGGGCGGGCGTGGATTACTGTGAACAAGCTTCCCGCGCGGGTGGCGGAATGGCAGACGCGCTAGCTTGAGGTGCTAGTGTCCTACTAATGGACGTGGGGGTTCAAGTCCCCCTCCGCGCACAGACGAAAGACCCCGGTATCGCACCGGGGTCTTTCGCTTTTCCCGGCTCGAATCCCCGTGATCCTCAGATCGCGTGCTGCGGAGCCAGCTCCACCCGGTGCGTCGCGGCCCAGGGGATGTCGGGATGCAGCGAGGAGAAGCTGTACTCCACGCTGTCTCGACCGCCGGACTCGTCCAGCTTCAGGCCCGACAACCTGCCCGCGGCCAGGAGCCGGCCGTCGGCGTCGTAGATCCGCGCGTCCCGGTCGGCGACCGCGTCGTAGTCCGCGTGGAAGGCCTCGTACAACTCGGTCCCGCTGAACGTGTCCATGGCTCCATGGTGCTCCCGACGAGCCGTCGGTAGGGCCGGTTCCGACGATCGCGTGCGCGCCGGACGCGGCGCACGCGAATTCTTACGGATGCCTGACAGCCCGGTGCGATGTCCGTTTCCACCGGATCCGGTCGCTACCGTCGAACCAGTGACCATCGACCGGAACTTCATGCAGACCATGGGGCTTCACGTGATCCGTGCGGGCCTCGTCCTCAATCTCGGCTGGCAGGGCCTCGGCAAGTTCACCGCCGCCGAGGCCACTGCGATCGAGCCACTGATCAGCGGAAGCCCCCTCATGTCGTGGACGCTGCGACTGTTCGACCTGCGCGCGGTGTCGTCGGGTATCGGCGTCATCGAGCTGCTGACGACGATCGCCCTGATCGTGGGTATCTGGTCGCGACCGGCCAATGACATCGCCGTGGCCGCCGCGTCCCTCACCTTCCTCGGGACCTTCTCCTTCCTGTTCACCTCCATCGACTACGACTGGGGCCTCCTGCCGCCGAGCGGCTTCCTGCTCAAGGACCTCGTGCTGCTGGGCGCATCGCTCGCGCTGCTGCGCACGGCGCGATCCGCGGTGAGGCCCGATCCGAACCGTGAGACCGTCGCCTCCGGCTGACCGGTATCTGGCAGTCTGACCGTGTGCCCATCTCGCTCGAGCTGCCCCGCATGCACAAAGTCCGCGACATCACGCCGGTCACCCGGTTCGGTGTCGGCGGTACCGACCTCGGAATCGCGTGCCGGGTGGGTCGCGAGATCCTGTACGTCTTCGGCGACACCTTCGAGGGGCTGACCATCGGGGCGGGCGACTGGCGCTCCCCCGTCGGATTGTTCGGGACCGCTACGGGTCTCATCACCCGGCCCGCGGGGCCGGACTCCAAGCGCGCGCGGCAGCTGCTGGACTACAGCCACGACACCGGCGAGTTCTCCACGATCCTTCCCACCACCTGCATCGAGGTCGACGGGGCGCTCTACCTGCACACCATGACGATGCAGAGCCTCGACACCGTGGTGCGGACGGCCCTGTGGCGCTCGGACGACCGCGCGGCCACCTGGCGGGAGGTGGCCCGGTTCGACGCCCGCCAGGCCGACGGGTGCCGGAACATGTGGGCCCTGTGCCCCGCGCCGGACGGCTACACCTACAACCTGTCCACCGGCGGCCTCAGCCGGGACAAGGGCCTGCGGCTGCACCGCCTCCGCACCGAGCTGCTCGCCACACTTGCGCCCGGCGTCGACGTGCCCTGGGAGCCGTGGGGATGGCGCCCGGACACGGGCTGGCGGTGGGGCAACCCGCCCACCGATCTGGCGCTCGGCAGTGGCTACGGCGAGCTCTGCCTGGCGCTGATCGACGGAGTCTGGGTGATGACCTACTTCGACGCGGCGCACTACCGGATCGCGGCGCGGTTCGCCGAGCGGATCGACGGCATCTGGTCCGAGCCGGTGACCCTCCTGCAGGGGTCGTCGTGGCAGGACGAGGATCACGCCGATGGCCGCGTCGCGCAGCTCTACGGCGGCTACCTGGTTCCGGGCTCCACCCTGCGCTCGGCGCGACTGGTGGTCTCGCAGTGGAACACCCAGAACAACCATCCGTACAAATCGATGATGTTCAAGGGCCCCTTGCGGGTGCAGTAGCGTCCGGTCGCCCTCGCGGCCCGCCCCGAGTGATCAGGCGATTCCCGGCACCTCGGTGGCGGCGAAATCGGCCAGTGCCTCGGTCACGATCTGCGGGATATCGCCCGAGACGTTGACGGTGACACCGAACTCGTCCGGCTCCAGCGGCTCGAGAATGGCCAGCTGCGAGGCCAACATGTCGGCCTTCATGAAGTGCCCCGCACGCCCCTGCATCCGCTCCAGCAACAGCTCCTCGTTGCCGGTGAGGAAGACGAAGTAGACGCTGGCGCCCGCGGCGCGGATCCGGTCCCGGTAGACCCGTTTGAGTGCGGAGCAGGCCACCACCGTGGGCCGCCCCGCCACCATCTCGTCGCGCAGATGGGCGCCGATCGTGGCGAGCCACGGCCACCGGTCCTCATCGGTCAGGGGCCGGCCCGAGGCCATCTTGGCGCGGTTGGCGTCACTGTGGAAATCGTCACCGTCGGCGAAGCTCCGGCCCAGGCGGGAGGCCAGCTCGGCCCCCACGGTCGACTTCCCGGAGCCGGACACTCCCATCACGCAGATCTGGATAGTGGACACTTGTCGAGTACATCACGACCCGCCGCAGTACCCGGCAGGAAAGGCCCCATGTCCGACCCGATCTCCGCCGAAGACCTCGCCGCGTTCCATCGCGTCCTCGAGGCGGCGGCCACCCTCGACGCCGACGATCCGCAATCGATCGAGGTACAGCGGTCGGTGGGGCACATGTTCAAGATGCTCAAGCGGATGCGCCGCAAGGAGTCCCGGGCCAAGGTCCGCGAGGCCGATCGCGACGTCCTCGAGCGCACCGCTACCGGCAACGCCGAGCGCATCGACGACGAGACCGCCGGCATCCTGCTGACCACGCCCACCGCCGGCGACAGCGCGGGAGAACTGCTACGTCCGCAGAGCTGCTACATCTGCAAGCAGCCGTACACCCGGATCGATGCCTTCTACCACCAGCTCTGCCCGGAGTGCGCCGCGTTCAGTCACTCCAAGCGCGATGCCACCACCGATCTCACGGGCCGCCGCGCCCTGCTCACCGGTGGCCGCGCCAAGATCGGCATGTACATCGCCCTGCGCCTGCTGCGCGACGGTGCCGATCTCACTATCACCACCCGCTTCCCCACCGACGCCGCGCGCCGGTTCGCTGCCCTGGCCGACAGCGACGAGTGGCTCGACCGGCTGCACATCGTGGGCATCGACCTGCGCGACCCGTCGCAGGTGAGCGCGCTCGCCGATGCGGTCGCCGCCCGCGGGCCGCTGGACATCATCATCAACAACGCCGCGCAGACGGTGCGCCGCTCGCCCGGCGCGTACTCCGCCCTGGTCGACGCCGAGGCTGGCGATGTGCCGCCGCAGCTCGCCGAGCGGATCATCCGCTTCGGCCGCGCCAGCTCGGCCCACCCGGCGGCTCTCACCGAGGCCCTCGACGGGCACACCCTCGACCGGTCGGGCGATGTCAGCGCCGTGGACCCCGCGGCCCTGACCGCGCTCGCGCTGCGCGGCGGATCGTCGTCGGCGGCGCGCATCGAGGACGGCAGCGCCATCGACGCCGGCGGCCTGCTGCCCGACCTCGTGCACACCAACTCGTGGGTGCAGACCGTGGAGGAGGTGCAGCCGCTCGAACTGCTCGAGGTGCAGCTGTGCAACTCGGTGGCGCCGTTCATCCTGATCTCGAAGCTTCGGCCCGCCCTCGCGGCGTCGCCCGCGCGGCGCAAGTACGTGGTGAACGTCTCCGCGATGGAGGGCCAGTTCGGCCGCGGCTACAAGGGGCCCGGCCACCCGCACACCAACATGGCCAAGGCCGCGCTGAACATGCTCACCCGCACCTCCAGCGCGGAGATGCTGGAGCAGGACGGCATCCTGATGACGGCCGTCGACACCGGCTGGATCACCGACGAGCGTCCGCACCACACCAAGATGCGCCTCGCCGAGGAGGGCTTCCGCGCCCCGCTCGACCTGGTCGACGGTGCCGCCCGCGTCTACGACCCGATCGTGCAGGGCGAGGCCGGCGTGGACCTCTACGGCTGCTTCCTCAAGGACTACAAGCCCTCACCGTGGTGATGGGCGGCCGATCGCTAGGGTGATTCCGTGGCGGAAACGAAGGTCCTGTTCGACTGCGATACCGGTGTCGACGACTCCCTGGCCCTGCTCTACCTGCTGGCCAAGCCCGAGGTGAACATCCTGGGAATCGTGTCCACGGCCGGCAACGTGCCCGGGCCCCAGGTGGTCGAGAACAATCTCGCCTGGCTGGAGCTGCTGGGGCGCACCGATATCGATGTCTTCGTCGGTTCCGACTCCCCCGTCTCGGCGCCGCTCATCACCACTGAGGAGACGCACGGTCCGTTCGGCGTCGGCTACGCCGAACTGCCCACGCCCACCCGCACTCCGGCGGACCGGTCGGGGGCCCAGGCCTGGTCCGATCTGACCCGGGAGCATCCGGGCGAGGTGGTCGGTCTCGTCACCGGCCCGTGCACGAACCTCGCGCTGGCACTGCGCGACGATCCGGGCATCCTCGCCCGCCTGCGTCGGCTCGTGATCATGGGCGGCGTCTTCTGGCACCCCGGCAACACGACTCCCACCTCGGAGTGGAACGTGGCCGTCGATCCCGAGTCGCTGTGGGAGGTCTTGCGCGCCTACGGCGAGCTCGACGGCACCGGGGTACCGCTCCCGATCCTGTGCCCGCTCGACCTGACCGAGACGATCGAGCTCACCCCCGACCACATCGTGCGGCTCGCCGATGCCGCGGGGAGCAGCCCGGCCGAGGTGCTCGATCCCCAGGACCCCGATGGCACCCGCTCCACCGCGAGTGACCCCGTGGTGCGGGCCACCTCGGATGCGGTGCGGTTCTACTTCGAGTTCCACCGCGACCACGACCTCGGCTACATCGCGCACATGCACGACCCGTTCGCCGCCGCCGTCGCGCTCGATCCGTCGATCGTGCGCACCAGGGCGTACCCGGTCGACGTGGAGCTGAGCGGGGCATTGACCCGCGGCACCACCGTCGCGGACGTGCACGGCGCCTGGAATCGCCCGGACACCGCCCAGATCGCCGTCGCCACCGATCCGGTGGCCTTCTTCGACGATCTGCTCGATTCGATCGCGAGGCTCGCCCGTGACCGCGTCTGACGCACAGATCGCGGCCTTCCTGCAGGTGGCCGCGGAGACGCTGGACACCGTGGACGCGGTGCTCGGCGATCTCGACGACACCACGGTGAACCTGGCCACCCCCGGCGGCAACTCCGTCTTCGCGCTCGTGACCCACGTGCGGGGCGCGCTCGGTTACTGGGGCGGTTCGCTGCTGGCCGGCGAGGACATCCCGCGCGACCGCTCCGCGGAGTTCCACGCGACCGGCACCGTCGAGCAGGCGCGCGGCATCGTCGCCGGGCTCCGCACCGACCTCGCGCGCTGGGCGCCCGTGGCCGCCATCGGGATCCGCAATCCGCAGGCGCGCGGCACCACCCGCCGCGATGCGGCCGCGGCCCCTCCCGAAAGGGTGCTCACCCACATGCTGCGGGAGCTCACCCAGCACACCGGGCACATGGAGATCTGTCGCGACGTGGTCGTGCACGGCGCACACTGAAGCCGTGCTCATACCGAAGGCGATCGCGGAGGGCGTCCGCGACGGCACCGTGACCACTCAGTACCGCCGCTGGGACGCGCCCCGCGTGAAGGTGGGCGGAACCCAGCTCACTCCGGCGGGCCTGCTGCGGTTCACGCGCGTCACCAAGGTGCCCGACGTCGAGAAGATCACCGATCGCGCCGCGCGGGCGGCCGGGATGAAGGACGCCGCCGCGCTGCGACGGGCCCTGCGGCCCCGCGATCCCGATGCCCCGCGCCGGGAGCGCTCGGCGCGGGGCGGCGAGCACGTCTACCGCGTCCACCTCGAATGGGCCGGAGAGGACCCGCGGCTCGCGCTGCGGGAGGCCCTGCCCGACGACGCCGAACTGGCCGCGATCGCCGCCCGCCTCGCCCGGCTGGACGCCCGCCCCACCGGGCCCTGGACCCGCGACATCCTGGAGTGGATCCGCGATCACCCGCACATCGTCTCGAAGGAACTCGCCGCCGAGCGCGGGGTCGAACTGCTGCCGATGAAGGCCGACATCCGCAAGCTCAAGGGCATGGGCCTGACGATCAGCCACGAGGTCGGCTACGAGCTCTCCCCGCGCGGCGCCGCATACCTGGCGTGGCTCGGCCCGGACGCCGGTTAGGCGGGCTGGCCCTCCTCCGCCTGTTCCGCCGCGTCCTCGGCGGTCGACTTGGCCCAGCGGTAGTCGGCCTTACCGGCCGGCGTGCGCTTGACCTGGTCCACGAAGACCACGGTGCGCGGGACCTTGTACCCGGCCAGCTCGCCGCGCGCGAAGGTCTGGATGTCCTCGATGCTGGGCCGCTCCTGGCCCTCGGCGACGGCGACGACGGCGGCCACCCGCTGCCCGTACCGGGCGTCGGGGACCGGGACCACGAGCGCGTCCGCGATGGCGGGGTGGCCGTGCAGGGTGGCCTCCACCTCCTCGGCGTACACCTTCTCGCCGCCGGTGTTGATGCACTGGCTGCCGCGACCGAGGAAGACGATGCCGCCGTCCTCCGCCGGGTACCCCATATCGCCGAGCACCGAGATGCGGCGGCCGTCCTTCAGCGTGGGGAAGGTGCGCGCCGACTTCTCGGGATCGTTGTAGTAGCCCAGCGGCACGTTGCCGACGCGGGCGATGTAGCCCACCTCGCCGGGCGTGGTGATCTCCTCGAACTGCTCGTCAACCACCATCATCTTGTCGGTGGGCGGGGCGTGCAGGTTGCCCTCGTCGTCGAGCTGCATGACGCCGTCGTTGCCCGTCTCCGAGGCGCCGAAGTTGTCACGCAGGATCAGCTCGGGCTTGATCGCGGCCATCCGGTCGCGCACGTGCTTGGACCAGATCGCGCCTCCCGAGGTGATCGAGAACAGCGAGGAGAAATCGGCGGTGTCCTTCTGCTTCTCCATCTCCTCCACCAGCGGGATGCCCATGGCGTCGCCCACGATGAGAATGGTCTGCGTCTGATCACGGGCGATGTTCCGCACGATCTGCTCGGCGTTGAAATCGCGTTCCAGGATGATCCGCGATCCGAGCACGAAGAAGGTGAACAGGGAGTAGGCCCCGGCGCCGTGCATGAGCGGCGCCGCGATCAGGAAGGCCAGCGGCGGGAAGGATTTCGCGCCCTCGCCGACCTCGTCCAGCGAGGTGCGCGGTTCGCCACCGTACGGGACACCCGCGGAGAGCGGCTTGCGGAAGAAGTCGTCGTGCTGCCACACCACGCCCTTCGGGTAGCCGGTGGTCCCGCCGGTGTAGATGATGTAGTGCTCCTCGCCGGTGCGGGGCTCGAAGTTCCGTTCCTCGGAGAGGTTTTCGGACTCGGAGAAGGGCACCACCTCGACGGTGCGGTCGCCGAGGGCGGCGGCCGCGGTTGCCAGTTCGGGCGTGGTCTCCCCCACCACGAAGACCGTGCGCAGATCCGGGAGGGCGGGCAGCAGCGAGGCGAGGGTCCGCTGATGCTCGGGCAGTTCGACGATGATCGCGACCGCGTCGGAGTTGGTGAAGATGTACTCCAGCTCGGGGGCGGTGTACCGGTAGTTGACGTTCACCGGTACCGCGCGGATCTTGATGAGACCCAACAGGGATTGCACGTGCTCGACGCTGTTCTTGAGGAACAGGGCCACGTGATCGAACGCGCCCACGCCGTGCGCCGCGAACAGGTGCGCCACGCGATTGGTCTGGGCGTCCATATCGGCGTAGCTGGTCTGCTCGCCGTTGTAACTGAGCACGATCCGTTCGGGCACCGCGTCGACGACCGCCTCGAAGATGTCGGCGAGGTTGAACTTCATGAGCACTCCTGTCCCTGACCTGCCGCGTCGGCACACCGGCAGAACGTGTTCTAGTTCTATCAGGTGCACCCCCGCCCTGTCTGCGGTTCCGCAGGGAATCGGACAGCCGTTTTAGAACACGTACTAGTCGCCTTCGCCGCGTGCGACGACGGCCACCACCGACCGTGCCTGATCGACGATCGCGGCCAGGTTGGCCCGGTACTCCGGCGATGCGGTCACGGCCCGGTCCGCAGGCAGGCCGTCGAGCACCGGGGTGTGCACGTGCCCGCCGGGAACGGACGCGCCGAGCCGATCGCGCACCAGCGTCACGCGGTAGCCGATCTCGTTGGAGAGGTAGTCGCCACCCGCACCCTGCCGCGCCATCGCGGACGCGGGCGGCGCCTCCGTGGTGGTGGTCGACGGGAGCTTCGGCAGATCGCACACCGTGCTGGTCGCGGGATTCGGGCCCGCGGCGTAACTGATCTCGGAGTTGCGGGCCACCGGGTACCGGCCCTGCGCCGCCGCGCTGATCGCCGCCATCGGCAGGGTGCTCCGGGTCCACTGCGGGGCCTGCGCGGCGACGGGCGCCGGACCGCGGTAGCAGGCCGCCTCGTTGTCGGAGGCGCCGCCGCGCCACACCCCGTTGATCGCCTCCAGATCGAACTTGCCGGGCCTGCCCTGGCTGATCGTGGTGAAGCCCACCGCCCGCGACGGCCCGGGCGCCAGGAACGGCGTCACGGCGCGTTCCACCATCCCGGCTCCGAAATCGCGCCACCGCACCGGGAACAGCATCGCCACCACCGTGACCCTGCCCGCAGGCGTGTCGATCACCGTGCCGTCCAGGGCGAGCGCGATCGCCCCCGACGGATTGCCCTGCCGGATATCGCGGTTGAGCCGGAACGGGTCGAAACCCGTGACCAGGACCGTGCGGCCCGACGGTGCGCGGCGCTGCCCGCGGGAGACCTCGTCGATGGTGGTCACGATGCGCGTGCGCTCCGCATCCGTCACGGCGGGACGCCAGGCGCGCACCGCCCGGATGAGCGCGAGCCGCGCCCAGTACAGCGGACGGTCGTCCGCGGTGAACCCCGCGCCTGCGCCCTGCGCCCGCCGGACCGCGGCGCGGAACAGTTCGGACGAGACCCGTGCGGCGGCGCGCTCGGCCTCGGCGGCCGTGGACGCACGCCCGAGCGCATCGTCGAGGTCGCGCACGTACCGGTCGAAGCTCGCGTCCGCCACCAGTCGTGCGGGGACATCGCCGGCGTCGTACAGGCGCTCCTCGGCGGTCACCACGGTGGCGGGGCCGTCGGCGGCGGCGACTGCGGGGCTGATCAGAGCGGCGGTCAGGGCGAGGATCACGGCGGGAATCAGGGAGCGGCGCATCGCCCGAATCTAGTGCCCCGCGCGCCGCGCCACCCGGCGAACGGCAGGTGGTACGCGCGACGAAGGAGATTCGTTCACGGCGCGGCGAACCCTCGTCAAAGCGATCGAGTGCGACGACAGTTCCCGGGCATGACCACCTCGCTCACCCGTACCCCGTCCGATGCCGAACTCGACGCGACGTTCGGCCCCGTCTACGCCCGGATCGCCGAGGGTGCCGTCGAGCGCGAGCGCGGCCGGGTCCTGGCGCACGCGCCCATCGCCCTGCTCAAGGAGGCCGGCTTCACCGCACTGCGGGTCCCCGCAGAGTTCGGCGGCTCCGAGGTCACGGTCCGGCAGTTCTTCCGCCAGCTGATCAACCTCGCCGCCGCGGACTCCAACCTGCCGCAGGCCCTGCGGGTGCACCTGCTGTTCGTCGAGGACCAGCGCCTGGCGAAGACCGCCGCCGGCGATGCCTGGTTGCGCGCCTCCGCCGAGGGCACAGTGGTCGGCAACGCCATCACCGAACCCGGCGCGGGATCGGTCGGCGGCTACCAGACCGCGCTGACCCGCGACGGCGACGGATATCGCCTCAACGGCACCAAGTTCTACTCCACCGGCACCCTGTACGCCGACCACATCCTGGTGGCCGCGGATCTCGACGGCGAGCGGGTCGCGGTACTCGTGGACGCCGACTCCCCCGGAGTCGAGAAGGTCGACGACTGGAACGGTTTCGGACAGAAGCTCACCGCGAGCGGAACCACCGTCTTCACCGACGTCTTCGTCCCCGCGGACCGGTTCCTCGGCGAGGGCTACGGCGCCCCCGGCGCCACCTACGCCACCTCGTACCTGCAGCTCGTGCAGTTGGCCGGGCTCGCCGGTATCGCCCAGCGCGCCACCGACGACACCGTGGCCTGGGTGCAGGCGCGCACCCGCACCTTCTCGCACGCCGCCGCCGACCTGCAGCGCGACGATCCGCTGGTGCAGCAGGTGATCGGCCGCCTCTCCAGCGCCGCGTTCACCGCGAAACAAGCCGTTCTGGCCGTGGCCGACGTGCTCGACCAGGCGCTGGCGGGCCGAGAACTGCATGAGGACCTGCTGCCGGAGGCCGAACTCGCCGCGGCGCACGCACAGATCGCCGTGATCGACCTCGTGCTCAAGGCCACCACCGACCTGTTTGAGGTGGGCGGAGCGTCCCTCGTGGACGCCGATCTCGCGCTCGATCGGCACTGGCGCAACGCCCGCACCCTCGCCGTGCACAACCCCGCGATCCAGAAGGCCCGCGCGATCGGCGATCTCCTGCTCAACGGCGCCGAGCTCCCGTACGCCTGGAACGCCGGCGCCCGCACGCAGACCGCTCACACCAACTGACCCCGCAACGAAAGGCACGACCATGACGCAGACCCGCATCGCCATCATCGGCGCAGGAGTGGTGGGTGCCACCGCCGCGCTCGTCCTCGCCCAGCGCGGCCACCAGGTGGACCTGTACAGCGAGCGCACCGCGCAGCAGCTCCGCGACGACGTCCCCGCCACCGGAACGGCCGTGCTGTTCGGGCACTCCCGCGACGTCGACCACACCCTGGTCCCCGAGCTGTATCCCGACGCTCCCGTGTCCACCGGCATGAACACCCGGCTGCAGACGGGCGAGCCCGGCGGCCTGGAGCAGGTCCTCGCCTTCGATCCCGACTTCCGGTACACCGCCGCGGGTATCGACGTGCGCCTGCGGGCGTACGACCGGATCCGGCTGTTCGAGGAGGCGGGTGGGAACTTCATCGTCGACACCGTGACCCCGGACGGTCTCGACGCCATCGCCGGGCAGCACGATCTGACGTTGGTCTCCACCGGCAAGGGCGGCCTGTCCGGACTGTTCCCGGTCGACGAATCGCGCACCGTCTACCGCTCCCCGCAGCGGCACCTGCTCGCCGCCGCCTTCACCGGGCTCGGTCACGGCGACGACGTCTTCACCGCACGCGGTCACGGCGCGGGCGCCCACAACGTCTTCAACCTGCACACCGACCACGGCGAGATCTGGATCGGCCCGTACTGGCACAAGGACGCGGGCGCCACCTGGAGCGTTCTCGGCTTCGCCAAGCCGGACGGTGGCTGGGTGGAGCGGTTCAACGAGGTGACCGACCCGCAGAGCGCGCTCGAGGTGGTGGTCGGGATCTACCGCGACTACTTCCCGGACGATCTGCCGGACATCGAGAAGCTCCGCGTGATCGAGCAGGACCGCCACCCCTGGCTGCGCGGCGCGGTGACACCCACGGTGCGCCAGGGCGTCGGGTTCACCCGCAGCGGCCACCCCGTCGCCTCGCTCGGCGACACCTCGATCGCCTTCGATCCGATCGCCGGACAGGGCGCGCAGACCGGCCTGATCCAGGTCGCGGCGCTCGTCAAGGCCATCGAGGATCGCGGCCCGAACTTCACCGCGTTCACCGCCGATTGGATCCGCGATCAGTTCGACCGGCACTGGGAGGAGCGCGGCCACGCCGCGGCCGAGGTGACCCGGCTGTTCCTGGGCGATCCGGACTACGCCTTCGCCGCCGGGCCCCTGTTCGCGGGTGCCACCGCCGACGACGCCGTGGGCGCCGCCCTGTTCGGTCTGCTCTCGGTGCCGGACCCCATCCTGGAGCTCAAGACCGAGGAGGATGTGCAGCGGTTCATCGAGGAGGCGAAGGCCGCCGCCCTGGTCCGCAGCTGACCGAAAAGCGCACGATCCGACACCGGAAATCCGATATTTCTCCATGGCGCTCGGGCCGCGAGTAGGGTCCGGCGGAATGGACCTGTTGCGGACCAAACCCATCGCCCGGATCAAGGCCGACGGTGCCGCCGAGGGGGGCCTCCGGCGCAACCTCGGGCTCGTCGACCTGGGGGGGTTCGGCGTCGGCATCGTGATCGGGACCGGCATCTTCACCCTCACCGGCATTCAGGCCAAGGTGAACGCCGGTCCCGGCATCGCGCTGTCCTTCGTGGTGGCCGGCGTCGTGAGCCTGTTCGCGGCCCTCTGTTACGCCGAGCTCGCCGCCGCGGTACCTACCGCGGGCAGCGCCTACACCTACGCGTACGCCACGATCGGTGAGGTCTTCGCGTGGATCATCGGCTGGGACCTGCTGCTGGAGTTCGGGCTCGGCGCGGCTGTGGTCTCGCGCAGCTGGTCCGGCTACCTGGCGGATCTGCTCGGGCTCCCGCCGAGCCTGTTCACCGAAGAGGCCCCGGTCAACGTGGGCGCCATCCTGATCATCCTGGTGCTCGGCCTGGTCGCGGCGTTCGGGATCCGCGAGTCGGCACGCGTCACCAACGGGCTGGTCCTGATCAAGGTGGCGATCTCGGTGTTCGTGGTGGCCGTGGGCGCCTTCTTCGTCACCCGGTCGAACCTGGTCCCGTTCATCCCGGACGCGGTCCCCGCGTCCTCCGAGGGCAGGGCCATCGACCGCCCGCTGATCGAGACCCTCCTCGGCGGCGCGCCCTCGCACTACGGGATGGCGGGCATCCTCACCGCCGCGGCGATCGTCTTCTTCGCGTACACCGGGTTCGAGGCGGTGGCGAACCTCGGCGAGGAGGCCAAGCGGCCCGAACGCGATATGCCGCGGGCGCTGATCGGCACGTTGCTCGCGTGCACGCTGCTGTACGTGCTCGTCTCACTCGTGCTCACCGGGATGGTGAAGTACACCGACATCGACGAGAGCGCGCCGCTGTCCAAGGCCTTCGAGTTCGTGGGCGCCCGGTGGGCGGGTGACCTGGTCGCCGTCGCGGCCGTCGCGGGCCTGACCTCCGTGATCCTGGTGGAGCTGGTGACGATGGGGCGCATCGGCTACGCCATGGGCCGCGACGGCCTGCTCCCGCAGTCGGTGGCGAAGGTCTCACCCAAGTACGGCACTCCGGTCCGGTTCACCGTGATCGTGGTGGTCGTGTGCGCGCTGCTCGGCGGCTTCGTGCCGATCGAGGAGCTGTCCGAGATGGTCAGTATCGGCGCCCTGTTCGCCTTCCTCCTGGTCTCCCTCGCCGTGCCGGTGCTGCGGCGCACGAAGCCCGATCTGGAGCGCCCGTTCAGGGTGCCCCTCTCCCCGCTGGTCCCGATCCTGTCGGGTCTGGCGTGCGTGGCGTTGATGACGAATCTCGCGATCGCGACCTGGTTGCGATTCCTGGTGTGGTTCGCCCTCGGCCTCGCCATCTATCTTCTCTATGGGCGCCGACATTCGGTTCTGGGCCGTGAGGCCGCCGCCGAGAGGGAGTGAGACGTTGACCGAACCACTGCGTGTGGGACTGATCGGCGCCGGACCGTGGGCGCAGGAAACACATGCCCCCGCGCTCGCCGCGCATCCCGGGATCGACTTCGTCGGGGGCTGGGCCCGCAACCCCGCCGCGGCGGATGCGCTGTTCCCGCGCACCTTCGACTCACCCGAAGCCCTGTTCAGCGCCGTGGACGCCGTGGCCTTCGCCGTCCCGCCGAACGTGCAGGCCCCGCTCGCGATCGCCGCCGCGCAGGCGGGCAAGCACCTGATCCTCGACAAGCCGATCGCCCTGGACCTGGACGCGGCCACGCAGCTGGCCGCCGCGGTCTCCGCTGCGGGAGTCCGGTCGATCGTCGCCTTCACCCGGCGCTTCGCCCCGGAGACGCGCGAGTTCGTCGACCGGGCCTGCGCGATCACGCCCGTCGCCGTGGAGGCGCAGTGGCTGTCCGGTGCGGCACTGAGCGGCAAGTTCGCCGCCTCGGCTTGGCGCCAGGAACAGGGCGCCCTGTTCGATGTGGGCCCGCACATCCTCGACCTCGTCGACGCCGCCGCCGGACCGGTCTCGTCGGTGTCCGCCGCTCGATACGACGCGCCCAGCGACACCTGGACGGTGCAGCTCGACCACGCCGACGGTGCCGCATCGTCGATCTCCCTGTCGCTGCGGACGCCCGCGATCCCCACCGTGATGCGCGTGTCCGCGCACTCCACCACCGGAGTCGCCGTACTGGACAGCCGTGAGACCTCGTCGGCGGAGTGCTTCCGGGTGCTGCTCGACGAGTTCCTGGACTCGATCGCCACCGGCGTCGACCACCCGCTGGGTGTGCTCCGCGGGCTCGCGCTGCAACGGGTGATCACGCAGATCCAGGAGGCGCAGTGTCCGTCGGGCGGGTGAGCCCGCCGCCGGCCGAGACCCCGTTCGACGACGGCTTCTACCGAGCCGTGGTGGACCGATCGGTCGACGGCTTCTTCGTGCACGACGAGGAGGGACGCCTCGTCGCCGTGAACGACCAGGCGTGCACCAGCACCGGGTACACCCGCGACGAGCTCCTGCAGATGAACGCCCTCGACATCGTGCAGGTGACCACGGACCTCGCCCGGAGCGGCTGGGCTCTCGCCTTCGCCGGCGAGACGATCCTGATCCCCGCGATGCACCGCCGCAAGGACGGGTCCCTGTTCCCCATCGAGGCGCACATCTCGAGCCAGGTGATCGACGGTCGCCGGTACATCGTGGGCCTCACGCGTGACATCACCGACCGCGTCGAGGCCGATGCCGCCAAGCTGGAGGCCACGCGACGGCTCGAGGCGCGCATGGAGGCGACGCGGACCTCCTCGCAGCAGGTGGCGAATCTGCTGCAGGCCGTGATCGACGCCGCACCGGACCTGGTGTACATCAAGGACCGGCAGGGTCGGTACCTGTACATCAACGCCGCCGTCGCGGAGCTGGCCGGCGTCGCCCGCGAGGACGCGATCGGATACGACGACACGGTGCTCTTCCCCGGTGCGCTCGCGAAGGAGCTGATGGCCACCGATCGCGACATCATGGACACCGGCATCGGCCGCGAGGTCGAGGAGTATCCGTTCGTCGACGGGGTCAAGCGCACGTACCTGTCGAACAAGTCCCCGCACCGCGACGCCGAGGGCCGCGTGATCGGCCTGATCGGCATCTCGCGTGACATGACCGCGAGCCGGATCGATCAGGAACTGTTGCGGCACAGCGAGGCCCGGTGGCAGTTCGCCATCGACGGGGCGGGCGACGGCATCTGGGACTGGGATGTCCCCTCGGGAGCGGTCTTCTTCTCCCATCAGTGGAAGGCCATGCTCGGCTACTCCGACGACGAGGTCGGCGCCACGGTGTCCGAGTGGGTCGAGCGGGTGCACACGGACGATTTCGATCGCTGCTGGGCCATCGTGCGAGGTGTGGTCCAGGGCCGTGCGACGGAGTACGAGTTCGAGCACCGCATGCGGACCAAGGATGGTGCGTGGCGTTGGATCCTGAGCCGGGGCCGGGTGATGGAGCGCGACGCCGAGGGCTTGCCGAGCCGCCTGATCGGGACGCATACCGACATCACCGAGCGGCACGAGAACGAGGACGAGATCCGCGAACTCACCGAGCGGCTGCAGTGGCGGGCGGATCACGACGATCTCACCGAGCTGTTGGGGCGCACCGCCTTCATCGAGCGGGCGACCCGGATCGTCGAAGAGCGCCGGACGGACGGCGCCACGCTCGCCCTGCTGTGGATCGACCTCGACACGTTCACCCGGATCAATGATTCCCTCGGGCACGATCTCGGCGACCACGTGCTCGCGGAGGTGGCCCGGCGGCTGGCGGCGTCCGGCCGGCCCGACGATCTGGTCGCCCGGCTGGGTGGCGACGAGTTCGTCGTCCTGCGCCCGCGGGTCGACGAGGGCGACGATCTGCCGGCGTGGACCGAAGACGTCCGGCTCGCCCTCGCGGAACCCATGGATGTGGACGGGATCTTGCTCACGGTCACGTGCTCGATCGGTCTCGTCGAGTCGAACGGCTCGGACGACGACGTCACGCAGTTGCTGATCGACGGTGATACCGCTCTGTTGCAAGCGAAGCGGGCGGGCCGTAACCGCATCGTCCGGCACACCACCGGGCTGCGTGCGACCCAGCACCAGCGCGCCGATCTCGCCGCACACCTGCGTTCCACCATCGAGACCGGCGACATCATCGTGCGGTATCAGCCGGTGATCGACCTCGCCACCGGGGCGATGGTGGGTGCCGAGGCGCTCACCCGACTGATCGGTCCGGGCGGTGACGAGCTCACGCCGCCGCAGTTCCTCCCGCACCTGGAGGCACTGGGCCTGATGCCCTCGCTCGCCTCCCTCGTGCTGCGCCGGGCCTGCGTCGAATTCGCCTCCGCGCCCGACCTGGGGTGGGTTTCGGTCAACCTCGCCTCGGAGGACCTCTCGGCGCCGCACCTTCCCGCCACCGTCGCGCGGACCATCGAGGCGACCGGTCTGGCCGCGGAGCGGTTGATCCTGGAGATCAACGAGCGGGTGGTTCCGGAGCCGCACATCCTGGCCGCGACCCGGCGACTGGCCGAGCTCGGGCCGCGGATCGCACTGGACGACTTCGGGACCGGTTGGTCGAGCCTCGCGCAGCTCAAGGACCTCGAGCTCGCTCTGGTGAAGATCGACCGGTCGGTGGTCACCGCGTCGACGGTGCACGACAATCCGCAGTTGGAGGCCATGCTGGCGGCCGCGATCGCGATGGCCCGGGCGCTCGACCTGGAGGTGATCGCCGAGGGCATCGAGCGGCAGGCGGAATCATCGGCGCTCGTCGCCGCCGGGGCGCAGTTCGGCCAGGGATACCTCTTCAGCCGCGCCATCGACTTCGACGAGCTGCGCCGGTGGCGCGCCTCGCGCGACCACGAGGGCCTGCTCGGCTGATCCGGCGCCATCCGGGCGTTCGCGGCCGCCGACGCGCCGCCGCGTCCGTCGCTACGCTGAGGACATGACGAACCCCGGTGATGCCCGCGACTCCGCGCCGAACGATGCACCTGTCGACGCACGCGGTGACGCACCCATCGACGCCGAGATCGTCGACCTGCCGGCGGCGCCCGTCGCCCCCACCCGCGCCGATGTGACCGGGTACACCGAGGGCGGGGTTCCCACCTTCGACCACGTCCGTGAGGTGATCGAGCGACGCACCGCCACCGCGATCGGCGGCGAGGAGCTCGCGCACGGCACGGCGGCCGGGCAGGACGCCGAGCGGGCCTTCGCCGAGCGGGAGAAGGCGGCCAAGGCGAAGCTCGACGAGATCCGCGCATCGCTGCGGGCCTCGTCGCCCGAGAAGGACTGACCCGGGCTCAGGCCAGGTTGCCGGCCAGGTATTCCGCGTAGGCCGGGAGGTCGAGCTGACCATGGCCGGACAGTCCGATCACGAGGACCTCGTCGGAGTGCTCCCGCGCGTAGCTCGCGGCGGCCGCGATGGCGTGGGTCGATTCGGGGGCCGGCACGATGCCCTGGCTGCGGGCGAACTGCACGCCGGCGGCGAAGGCCTCGTTCTGCTCGATCGCCACGCCCTCGACCAGTCCGAGCTCCACGGTGTGGCTCAGCGCGGGCGACATGCCGTGGTAGCGCAGCCCACCCGCGTGGATCGGGTCGGGAACGAAGTCCATGCCCAGGGTGTGCATCTTCAGCAACGGGGTCAGGCCCGCCACGTCGCCGTGGTCGTAGCGGTACTCCCCCTTCGTGATCGACGGGCAGGCCGCGGGTTCGGCGGCCACGATCCGCGGGTTCTGCCGGCCGTGGATCTTCTCCCGCAGGAACGGGAATGCGAGACCCGCGAGGTTGGAACCGCCGCCCGCGCAACCGAAGACCACGTCGGCGCCCTTCTCGTGCAGATTCAGCTGGTCCACCGCCTCCAGGCCGATCACGGACTGGTGCAGCACCACGTGATTGAGCACGCTGCCCAGCGCGTACCGGGCGTCCGGGTCCTGCGCGGCCACCTCGACGGCCTCCGAGACGGCCATGCCCAGGCTGCCGCTGGTGTTCGGGTCCTTCTCGAGCATCGCGCGGCCCGACGCGGTGAGATCCGAGGGACTGGGATGCACGGTGCCGCCGTAGGTGCGCATGAGGTGACCGCGGTAGGGCTTGGAATCGAACGAGGCCCGCACCTGCCAGATCTCCACGTCGATGCCGAACTGGGCGCCGGCGAAGGAGAGCGCGCTCCCCCACTGTCCGGCACCGGTCTCGGTGGTCAGCTTCTTCACACCGTCGAGCGAGTTGTAGTAGGCCTGCGCCACCGCGGAGTTGGTCTTGTGCGAACCCACCGGGCTCACACCTTCATACTTGACGTAGATCCGGCAGCTGGTGCCGAGTGCGTTCTCGAACTTCCGCGCACGGATGAGCGGCGACGGTCGCCACAGGGCCAGGATCTCGCGGACCGGCTCGGGGATCTCGTGGTACGCCTCGGTGGACCCCTCCTGCGCGATCAGGCCGCTCGCGAACAGCGGCGCCAGATCCTCCGGCTGCACCGGCTGCTTGGTCCCCGGATGCAGGTGCGGCGGGATCGGGGTCGAAAGCTCAGCGGCCAGGTTGTACCAGTGAGTGGGTACCTCCACCACGGTGATGTCGCGCTGATCGAGGTCCTGCGAGTGAGTCATGGATCACACCCTAGAACGCGTCCTCGCCGCTCTCGGCCGGGAGGTCCGAAGTCGGCCAAATCGGACTCGCCGGGAGGCAAGGCAGAATGGAAGCACGAGGCCTCCTTCACGAAGGTGATTGATACCAGTGACGCCACTGCTGGACGTACCGCTCACCGCGGGCATGCTGCCGGTCGCGCTCGCCGTCGCGGGCGCCGCCGGTCTGGCAGTGCTGCTCCTCGGCGTCCGGCGCGGTAGGCCCGCGCGCACCATCGCCGCCTGCATCGTCGGCGCGATCACCTTGACCGCGGTCCTCGACTACCTGGTGGAGTACGTGTGGCGGCCCTTCCCCGACCGGCTCGATCCGGCGGTCCTGCTGTGGGTGGCGGTGGCGCTCACCGGGCTGCTGCTGGCGGCGGTCCGCATCGTCGAACGCCGCAGCTGGCGCACCGCCGCGGCCAGCGGCACCGCGGTGGTGGCCGTGTTCGCGATGGCCGCGGCGGAGGTCAACATCGTCTACTCGGCCTACCCCGTGGTCGAGGACCTGATGCCCGTCGAGTACCCGAACACGGTGCCGACGCCCGCTGCGGGAACCAGCCCCGCCCGCGGCAAGGTCGTCAATGCCACGATCCCGGCCACCTCATCGAAGTTCACCGCGCGCCCGGGCCTGGTGTACTTCCCGCCGGCGTACCTCTCCGCGTCGAGGGAGCGGCTTCCGGTGCTGGTGCTGCTGGCCGGGCAGCCGGGTGGTCCACGGGACTGGTTCGTGGGCGGCAAGCTGGCGCGCACCATGGACGCCTACGCGCAGCGCCACGGCGGCGTGGCCCCGGTGGTCGTGGTCCCGGATGCGACCGGCGGCCCGCTGGCCAATCCCCTGTGCGCCGACACCAAGCGGGCGAAGGCCGCCAGCTATCTCGGCGTCGATGTTCCCGCGTGGATCCGGCAGAACCTGCCGGTGAACCCGGATCCGTCGGCGTGGGCGGTGGGCGGGTTCTCCTACGGCGGCACCTGCGCCCTGCAACTGGCCACCGGATTCCCGGACGTGTACCGCACCTTCCTCGCCCTCTCCGCCGATGCGGAGCCCGATCTCGGTGGCCCGGCCCGCACGATCTCCGAGGGCTTCGGCGGTGATCGATCGGCCTTCGAGCGGAACAGTCCGTTGGTCCGGATGGCCGCACGGACCTATCCGGACACCGCCGGTGTGGTGGTGGTGGGCACCGACGATCCCTCGGTCCAGGCGTCCTCGGTGAAGATCCGTGCCGCGGCGGCACGCGCGGGCATGAGTGTGCGGGAGCGTCGCCTCCCCGGCGGCCACAGCTTCGCGGTGTGGACGCCCGGCCTGGCGGCGGAGCTCGACTGGCTGGGCCAGCGCATGGGCCTCGGCGACTGATCAGGTCTGCAACAGCGCGGCCGCAGCGAAATCGCCGGCGTGCGCGAAAGCCGCCAGCACCACCGGTTCGCCTCGATCGATCCGGCCCTGAGCCAGCGATGTGGCGAGCGTGTGGGGCACCCCGACCGCGAACAGGTTGCCGCACTCGTCGAAGGTGTCGGGATGGCGCTCCGGCGGGAGTTCCAGCGCCTCACGCCAATTCCGTAGGAAGGTCCGGTTCGGCTGATTCGTCACGAGGTGGCCCACCTCGGGTCCGCGCAGTCCGCCCGCCGCGGCGGCGGCGAGTGCCACCTCGGGGACGAGCCGGTTGCCCCGCGCGAGGACCTTGGCGATCTTCGACTCGGTGAAGCCCACGTGGAGCTGCCCGCTGCCCGCCTCCCAGTACTTGCGCGGCGGATCGATCGCGGCCGTCATATCGCCGGCGTACTCGCTGTGCTGCGCGAGCACCACCTCGCGCACCGTGATGCCTTCGCCGTCCGCTGCGGCGGAGACCACCGCGGCGGCGGCACCGTCGCCCGGGATGGCGGCCTGCGGAAGTGTGCGCACGCGGTCCTGGGTGAAGACGTTCCCGGCCGCGTTCGTCGCCGTGAGCAGCAGTGCCGTGCGGGCGGTGCCCGCGGCGAACAGGGTGCGGGCCAGGTGCAGCATCAGGATGAACGCGGCGCAGCCGCCGTTGTGCAGATCGAGCACGAGCGAGGGCGACAGCTTCAGCCGCCTTGCCACGTCGCCGCCGCACCCCACCACCGGGAGGTCGGGCAGTTGGGAGTGGGTGAGGATCACATCGACCCCGGCCACGGCGGCGGCAGCGGGCTCGGGCAGCCGTTCGATCGCCGCGCACATGAGGTCGACATTGGACTCCTCGGGCCCCGCATGATGCCGGAACGCGGGAGGCGCGAACATCGGGTTCTCGGACAGCGTCCGGCTGTCGGCGTCGGCGAATTCCCGGAAGTACGAGGCGGGTACGCGGTTCGCGGGTAGATAGGACGCGAGGCCCATGATGCGGGTGTCCATCACGCCATCCACTCCGGACGGATGGGCAGTCCTCGCGCGTGCCGATGCTCGGCGATGGCGGTGAGGTTGTCGAGTTCGAGCTGGTGGCCGGCCGAGAACATGTCCCAGAAGTCGCCGACCCAGACGGGGCGTTCGGGTGGCGCTGTCTCGGGGTACGGGTTCTCGTCGTAGAACGGATGGTGGCAATTGGTCCAGAGCACCACGGAGCCCGGCTTGTTGAAGACGGCCTGCGCGTCCACCACCCGCATCAGGTAGATCATCCACAGGTGTTTCCCCTGATCCCAGGCGCAGTGGTAGTCCACGGTGCGAGCGGTGGGCTCGGCGACGGTGCGGGTGTAGATCTCGGTCTGGTCGCCGAGCATGTCGCGGGCCACCCACAGTCCGGGTTCGTCGGTGCGCTCGAAACCGCGCAGGCTGTACGTCCACTCCTCCAGCGAACGGGTGTCGGCGAGCCATGCGTACAACTCGTCCGGCGGCGCGTTCACATAGCCCTGAACGGTGCAGAAGTCGCCGAAGACCTGCTGGTGCGGGTACACCGACCGGAGCCGGTCCAGCACCAGTGGAGTGGCGACCGGGCGCGGATGGCTCTCGATCCGGATGGTTCCTTCGATGTCGTCCAGGGGCGGGATCATCGGGGCTCCTTCGCGGTGGCGGGCAGGATGGCGGCGAACGGTGGGATCTCGAGCGGATCGGTGTCGATCACCAGGCACTCCGGTCCGCCGCGCGTCTCGGCGAGATCGAGGGCGGCCGTGCGTATCTCGTCGACGGTGCCGGCGGTGCGTACCCGCATGGTCGGGAACATCGCGGCCAGCCCGTCGCCGATGCGGGTGTGCCGGAACAGGTTCAGGCTGGGGAGATCGGAGAAGAAGCGCTCCTCCCGGGCCACGCACATGCCGTGGGCGTCGTTGTTGAACACCACCAGCAGCACCGGCGCGTTCGCCTCGATCGCGGTGTGGATCTCCATACCGTGCATGTAGAAGGCGCCGTCACCGGCGAGGATCACCGTGCGGCGCCCGGTGGCGATCGCGGCGCCCACGCCGGCGGCGATGCCGAAGCCCATCCCGCCCATGCCGAGGGCCACCACGAACCGGGAGCCGGTGCCCAGCGGGAGGCGATGCACGGCGGCGGCGCCGGCGTTGCCGGCATCGGCGAAGACGAGGGCGTCCGGCGGGATGGCCTCCGCCAGGGTGTCGACGGCGTCCGCGCAGGTGATCCGGCCGCTCTCCGGGCGAGGCACGACGATCGGCTCGGGCCCGGCCGTGGTCCACGGGGGCCGATCCGGCCCCGGACCGAGCCCGGTGACGAGGCCGCGGATGTACCCCGGCACGTCGGGAGCCGGTTCGTGTACGGACACCTCGAACAGCGGCGGCTGCGCATCGGCGTGCACGGTGAAGGTCGCTCGGAGGGCGGGCTCCAGCCCACCGCGATCCATGACATCGAGATCGGTGCCGAGGGCGAGGATCAGATCGGCTTCCCCTGCCGCACGGACGACCGACGGGTGGCCCATCACGCCGGACACGCCCACGGTGTGCCCGTCCCCGAGCGCCAGGTCTCTGCCGTTGGGTCCCACCGCGATCACCGCGCCCGTCGCCCGGGCCAGGTCACCCACCGCGCCGCCGACGCGGGCCCGCGACGCCGCACCGCCGAGCAGGATCAGGGGTCGCCGCGCCGCCCGGAGCGCGTCGATCACCTCGGCGGACGGCGCGATGGTGGGCGGTGACGCGCAATGACGCTCGGCCGGCATCTCCTGCGCGTCCGCGACCTGGACGTCCTTGGGGAGGAGAAGGGCCGCGGGGAGCCCGCTGTCGAGGGCGTCGAAGGCGCCCGCGAGCGCGGGCCCGAGGTCCGACGGTGCGCCCACCCGCGCCGAGTATCCGGTGACGGCGCGGAACAGGGCCGGAGCGTCGACACTGCGCGGCGCGTTGCACATGTCCTGGAACGCGCCGTGCCCCTCCGAACCGGTGGGCGGGCAGCCGATGAGGGCGAGCACCGGCACCCGGGACTGGTACGCCTCCGCGAGTGCGGGAACGCAATTCATCGCGGCCCCGCCCGATGTCGCGATCAGGCAGCTGGGCCGACCGGTGATGCGGGTCGCACCGTCGGCCATGGCGCCCGCGCCGAACTCGTGTTTGGCGATGGTCAGCCGGACCCGCCGGTCGCGGGGCGCGCGGAGCAGTGCCGCGAACAGATCCTCCGAGTTGGCGCCGTGGATACCGTACGCGTTACGAATCCCATACCCATACAACGCATCTGCTAGTGCACTTGCGCAGTTCGGCGTCACATCAGCCACAGTAGGCCCGTGTGACTCGCACCACAAGGAAGATCCGCAGGGCGAAGGATTGAATGTCAGATGCATTGCACCGGAATGTATCCGCGTTCCGGACTATTCGGGCGCGGAACCCCCGTCGAAAGCGGCGAGGAGGCGTTGTGCGGCCAGCGCCGGGGTCAGGCTCCCGTCCTGAACTCCGGCCTCCACCTCGCCGCGCACGGAACGCACACCGTCGGACCGCTCGACCCGGCCCAGCACGGCGTCGCGCACCATGGTCCAGGTCCACTCCACCTGCTGGTCGCGGCGGCGCCGGTCGAACTCCCCCGCGTCTTGCAGCGTCCGCTGGTGCCGCAGGATCTCGTCCCAGAACTCGGGGACGCCGGTGCCCTCCAAGGCGCTCATGGTGAGCACGGGTGGGCGCCACAGCGAGCCCTTCGGATGGATCAACCGCAGCGCGCCGGACAGTTCGCGCGCGGCCACCCGGGCCTCCACGATGTGGTCACCGTCGGCCTTGTTCACCGAGACCACATCGGCGAGCTCCAGCACGCCCTTCTTGATCCCCTGCAGTTGATCACCGGTCCGCGCCAGGGTGAGGAAGGCGAAGGTGTCCACCATGTTCGCCACCGTCACCTCGGACTGGCCCACGCCCACGGTCTCCACCAGGATCACGTCGAAGCCCGCCGCCTCGAGCAGCACGATCGTCTCGCGCGTGGCCTTGGCGACGCCGCCGAGGGTTCCGGAGGTCGGAGACGGCCGGATGTAGGCACGCGGGTTCACCGCGAGCGTCCCCATCCGCGTCTTATCGCCGAGGATCGAGCCGCCGCTGCGCGTGGACGACGGGTCCACCGCGAGCACGGCGACTTTGTGCCCCAACGAGATCAGGTGATTGCCCAGGGCCTCGATCGTGGTCGACTTGCCCACCCCGGGAACGCCCGTGATCCCCACCCGGGTGGAGATCGGAGCGTCCGGTGCCGGCGTCAGCTCCAGCAGCAGTTCCTGCGCCAGCGCCTGGTGATCGGCCCGCCGCGACTCCACGAGCGTGATCGCCCGCGCCAGCACCGCCCGGGTGTCGGCCCGCACGCCCTCGGCGAGCTCGGAGACGGTGATCACGCCAGCTGGTACCCGAGGTTGCTACCGAGGTTCTGCAGGAGATCGACGGCGGCATCGGCGATCACGGTGCCGGGCGGGAAGATGGCCGAGGCGCCCGCGGCGTACAGGTCGTCGAAATCGCCGGGCGGGATCACACCGCCCACCACGATCATGATGTCGGGCCGACCCACCGCCGCCAGTGCATCGCGCAGCGCCGGCACCAGGGTGAGGTGACCGGCCGCGAGGCTCGACACCCCGACCACGTGCACGTCGTTATCGGCGGCCTGCTGGGCCACTTCCTCCGGGGTGGAGAACAGCGGACCCACATCCACATCGAAGCCGAGGTCGGCGAAGGCGGTGGCGATCACCTTCTGGCCGCGATCGTGGCCGTCCTGCCCCATCTTGGCGATCAAGACGCGCGGACGGCGGCCGTCGGCCTCCTCGAACTTCTCCACCAGCGCCGACGCGGCGGCGATGTTGCTGGCGGCTCCGGCCTCGTCGCGGTACACGCCACTGAGGGTACGGATCTCGGCCTGGTGCCGCCCGTAGACCTTCTCCAGCGCGTCCGAGATCTCACCGACGGTGGCCTTGGCGCGGGCCGCGTCGATCGCCAGCGCGAGCAGGTTGTTCTCCATGCCGCCCTCGGACGAGGCGGCGGCGCGGGACAGGTTATCCAACGCGGCCTGCACCTGTGCGTCGTCCCGCTCCGCGCGCAACTGCTCCAGCTTGGCCAGCTGTTCGGCGCGCACGCGCGAGTTCTCGACCTTGAGGATCTCGATCTCCGCGTCCTCGGGCACCTGGTACTTGTTCACCCCGATCACGGGCTGGCGGCCGGAATCGATGCGGGCCTGAGTGCGGGCGGCCGCCTCCTCGATGCGCAGCTTCGGGATGCCCTCGGCGATCGCCTTGGTCATGCCGCCGGCCTCCTGCACCTCCCGGATGTGGGCGCGGGCGCGCTCGGCCAGCTCGTGGGTCAGCGTCTCCACATAGTAGGAGCCGCCCCACGGGTCGATCGGACGCGTGGTGCCCGATTCCTGCTGCAGCACCAGCTGGGTGTTACGGGCGATGCGCGCCGAGAAGTCGGTCGGCAGCGCGATGGCCTCATCGAGCGCATTGGTGTGCAGCGACTGGGTGTGGCCCTGCGTGGCGGCCATCGCCTCAACACAGGTCCGGGCGACATTGTTGAAGACGTCCTGCGCGGTGAGGCTCCAGCCGGAAGTCTGCGAATGCGTGCGCAGCGACAGCGATTTGCTGTTCTTCGCGTCGAAACCGGCGACCAGCTCGCTCCACAGCAGGCGGGCGGCGCGGAGCTTGGCCACCTCCATGAAGAAGTTCATGCCGATGCCCCAGAAGAAGGACAGCCGGGGTGCGAACTTGTCCACGTCGAGGCCCGCCTCGATGCCGGCCTTGATGTATTCGACACCGTCCGCGAGGGTGTACGCCAGCTCGAGATCGGCTGTGGCCCCGGCCTCCTGGATGTGATAGCCCGAGATCGAGATCGAGTTGAACTTGGGCATCTGCTGGGAGGTGTAGGCGAAGATGTCGGAGATGATCCGCATCGACGGCGCCGGCGGATAGATGTAGGTGTTGCGCACCATGAACTCTTTGAGGATGTCGTTCTGGATGGTGCCGGCGAGCTTGTCCGGCCCCACCCCCTGCTCCTCGGCGGCCACCACGTACAGCGCCAGGATCGGCAGCACGGCGCCGTTCATCGTCATCGAGACGGAGACGCCGCCCAGATCGATGCCGTCGAAGAGCTGGCGCATGTCCAGGATCGAGTCGATCGCCACACCTGCCATGCCCACGTCGCCGGTCACGCGCGGGTGATCGGAGTCGTATCCGCGGTGGGTCGCGAGGTCGAAGGCCACCGAGAGCCCCTTCTGGCCCGCAGCCAGGTTGCGGCGGTAGAAGGCGTTCGATTCGGCGGCGGTCGAGAAGCCCGCGTACTGCCGGATGGTCCACGGCTGGTTGACGTACATCGTGGGGTACGGGCCGCGGATGAAGGGCACCGCGCCCGGGTACGAATCGACGGGGAACCCGGCCTCGGCCACGGCGTCGCGGTCCGCGCGGGTGTACACGGGCTTGACGTCGATGCCCTCGGGCGTCGACCACACCAGCTGGTCCGGCGTGTACGCGTGCGCCTGCGCGGCGCCGTCGACGAAGGCGTCGACGTCCGCGGCCGACGGCGCGGCGGGAGCCGGCGTCGTGGACTCGAACGGGACGTCGGCGAAGCTGCCGATCGTGGTGTCAGTCATCACGCCCCCAATCGGGTGAGCAGGTCGTCGAGCACGGCAGCCGCGTCGATCTTCGCGTGCAGGTAGAAGTCGATCAGCCCGTCGCCCACGGTGCCCGGGGCGCCCGCCAGCAGCACGAGGTAGCCCTCGTCGCGGAGCGAGCGGGCCAGCGTCTCGCCCTCGTCGGCGTAGCCGCCGTCGGAACCCGCGAGGACCACGATCTTGGCGCCCGGCGAACCGTCCACGGTGGCGGTCCCGGCCACCTGCTCATCGGCGTCCAGCACGGTCTCGATGCCGCCGGAGGCCAGCAGGTTGGTCAGGAAGGTCGAGCGGCCGTTGTGCGCCGCGACGGAACCGATGGTCACCATCCGGATCCGCGGCCGCACGCCGTGCTCGCGCAGGAACGAATCCGAGCGCGTGCGGAGCGCCTCGAACGGGGCGGCGTAGGCGCGGAGCACGGGCCCGTTGGTGGCGGCCGACGGTGCGATCGGCGCCTCGGCGAGGTTCGGGAATTCGTTGACGCCGGTGAGCTTGCGGGCGCGGCGCGAGACCGCGGCGTCGCGGCGCTCGGCGGCCTCGCCGAGCCGGTTCGCGATGGTCTCGTCCTCGACGCCGCGGGCGAAGCCGCCGTCCCGCTCGACGGCCTGCAGCTCGGCCCATGCCGCGCGGGCGAGATCGTCGGTGAGGGATTCGACGTGCCAGGAACCGGCGCCGGGATCGGCGACGCGGCCGAGGTTCGACTCCTCCAGGAGCAGGAGCTGGGTGTTGCGGGCGATGCGCCGGGAGAACGCCGGCGAGTACCCCTCGACGCCGCCGGGCAGGGCCGCGTCGTATCCGAGGGTGGTCACGTAATCGGCGCCACCCACGCCCGCGCCGAACGCGGCAACGGTGCCGCGGAGCATGTTTACCCACGGATCGCGCTGGCTGGTCGCGGCGAGCGAGGTCACCGCGTGCACCGGGGCGTTCCCCGCCTCGGGGTGCCCGAGCTGTTCCGCCACGCGGGCCCAGACGGTGCGCCAGGCGCGGATCTTGGCCAGCGTGAGGAACTGGTCGTCGGTGGCGGCCAGCCGGACCGTCACCTGGCCCAGCGCGGCGGCCACGGACAGTCCGGCGGCGGTGAGAGCGCGGATGTGGTCGAGGCCGGCGGCGGCCGCGAGGCCGAGTTCCTGGGCGCAGGTGGCGCCGGCGTTGTGCAGGTCGGCACCGTCGACCACGAGGGCGCGCACGTCCTCGGCCCGGGCGTCGGCCATGCGGGCCAGCGCGACGGCCTCCTCGTCGGAGACATCGGAGCGACCGACCACGGCCGAGGTGAGCGGCGCGGCGCCGAGGCTGACGCGCACCAGGTCGGCACGGTACTGATCGCTCCGGGCGGCAGTGTCGAGCGCGGCGAGCACCTGGTCGGCCGCCTCGACGGCGTGCGAACCGGCGGTGAGCAGGATCGGAGCCATGTCCGGGTACACGCCGTCGAGCAGGACGCCGGGGTCCCTGCGGGTGATCCACAGCGCGCTCGCGCCGGATTCCAGGGCGCCCAGGACGTCGGCCGCGTCGGTCTCGGGTCCGAAGACCTCGGCCACGCGCCATCCCAGGCGGACATCGGGCGTCGGCGAACCGCCGCGGGTGTACGGGTACGCCCCCGGCAAGGGGGCCTCGGGCAGTTCGTCGCGCTGCGAGTACAGCGGCGCGATGAGGACGCCGTCGTCCTCGGTGGGGGTGGTCAGGGCCGCGATCGGATCCTCCGGCGGCGTTCCGCCGCGCGACTTCGCGAGCACCGCGCCGACCGATTCGCGCCATGCATCGTAGGGATTGTCTGCCACGCGCCCTCCTCACCTATGGCCCAGCACACCTGCGGGCCTGTGGCGCCGTGCCATCACAGCGGCGTCCGAGAACTCACGTTAACTGATTCGACTATCTACGCCCCAGTAGGGTCGCGCCGCTGCGCCGGTCAGGCGCGTATCTTGGCTCGACGTGGGTGCCAACGAAACTCGGTTCCGTCCCGGCGACCGGTCGTTGGTGATCCGGGCGGTGATCGGCTGCGCGGTCGTGCTCGCCGTGGTGGCGGCGGGCCTGTTGCTGCCCCATCCCGCCCCGTCGACGATCCGGGCCTGGGCCGATTCGACGGGACCGTGGTTCCTGGCGCTGTTCTTCCTCACGCACGTCGTGGTCACGGTGTTCCCGATCCCGCGCACGATGTTCACGGTGTCGGCCGGGTTCCTGTTCGGCCCCGTCGTGGGCATCACCGTGTGCATGACGGCGTCGACGCTCGCCGCGGTGATCGCCTTCCTCGGGGTGCGCGCGATCGACCGGCGCTATCCGTCGGAGGTGATCGCGCGGGTCCGCGAACACCCGGCCTACGCGCCGATCGCCGCCCGTCTGCGCACCCGGGGATGGCTCGCGGTGGGGTCGCTGCGGCTCATCGCACCGGCGCCGTTCTCGCTGGTCAACTACGCGTCTGCGCTCTCGCCGGTCCGGTTCTGGCCGTACACGGTGGCGACGGTGGCCGGCCTCGCCCCCGGAACCATCGCCGTGGTGCTGCTGGGCGATGCGCTCACCGGCCGGTCCGAACCCTGGCTGGTGGCGATCAGCATCGGCCTGATGTCGATCGGACTGCTCGGCCTGGTCGCCGACGCCCGGATGCCCGCAAGTCGTCAGCCTTGATCAGGGGCAGCGCAAGCGTCTGAGCTTGCTAGCGGAGTCCGAGGAGCGCCGGGAGGTCGACGACGCCGCCGAGCACGTGGTCGGCACCGGCCGTCGCGAGTGCCTCGGGATCGGCCTTCCCGGTGAGCACGCCTACTGAGATGGCACCGGCGTTGTTCGCCGCCTGCACGTCGACGGCAGTGTCCCCCGCCGCCAACACGCGGCGGACGTCGCGGGCGCCCGTCTTCTCCATCGCGCGGTGGATCAGGTAGGGCGCAGGGCGGCCCGCCGCGACATCGGAGGTGGTGACCACCGCGTCGACGGTCGCTTCGGGATCGTCGCCGATCCGCCACCCCAGGGCGGCGAGCAGTGGGTAGGCCACGGCGTCGTCGAATCCGGTGGTCAGGGACACCGCGATACCGCGCCCGCGGAGCTCGGCGAGCGCTTGCGGCACACCGTCGATCGCGGTGGGTGGGGTGCCGGCGTAGGCCTGCCCGAGGCGCTCCCGGAAGCGCTCGAACCCGGCGGCGACGCGCTCGGCGGTGGGCTCGACACCTCCGATCCGCAGCAGGTTGGTGATGGCCTCGACCTTGTCGGTCCCCATCCAGGCCTGCAGATCCGGCTGCGCCACCGGGGCGCCGCCGTCCTCGACCGCGCCGCGCAGCGCCTCGTAGACCGCACCGCCGTCGTCGATCGTGGTTCCGGCCATGTCGAGTGCGACGAGGTCGACGGGAACGGTCATGCGTTTCTCCTGACGGGAAGGGATCGGAGCGTCGCCGCGGGTGCGGCGAAGAGGCGGTTCTCGACGGTCACGGTGGTCACGCCGGGCACATACCGGTCCTCGGAGTACTCGACGACGTCGCCTGCGGAATCAGTGGTGATCCGGCGGACCCGCAGCAGCGGAGATCCTTCCGGCACTGCGAGATCCGTGGCGTCCTCGACGGTGGCGGCCACTGCGTCGAGCTGATGGGTCGAGGCGAAGAGATCAGCGCCCGCGTCGAGCAGGAATCGGTTCACGGATCCGGAATCCGGGTCGAACTCCATCAGGCGGCGGCCCAGTTCCCAGGTGAAGTACATCTCCTCGCGCAAGGCGGGCGCACCGTCGAGCGTGCGGACCCGGCGCAGTTCCAGGACCGGGTCTCCCGCCGCCACCTGCAGCCATTCCGCGATCTCCTCGGTGGCGGGAATCCGGGCCTGGAGGGTGGTGCGCTGTCCCGGCTCACGGCCCTGCTCGGTGGCCCACGCGGTGAACGATCCCAGCGCACTGGCGGAATGGCTCGGCACGTTCCGGCGCACCACCGGCGAGCGCCCCTGTCCGCCGACGATCAGACCCTCGGCGCGCAGGGTCGCCAGGGCTTGCCGCACCGGACCACGCGAGGTGCCGAACTCCTCACACAGGGACGCCTCGCTGGGCGCCTGCTCACCCTCCGGCCAGTCCCCCGAACCGATCCGCGTGCGGAACTCGGCCGCGAGACGTTGGTGGAGCGGCTGACCTGCTGTCATGAGCTTGAGTATACAAGTGCGCCTGGCATCAACGAGGTCGATGCATGAACGGTCGATGAACGAATATCTACACGGATGTACACCGAGACAACTTGTATAGACATCTACCGCAGGGGCTTGTTCGAAACGGGGTGCGCACGCCAAGCTCGACGACATGGACAGCGCAGCGGACATCGTGATCGTGGGAGCCGGCGTCGTGGGACTCGCCCACGCGGCCGAAGCCCTCGCCCGCGGCCTGCGCGTGACGGTGCTGGAGCGCGATGCCCGCGCCGTGGGCGCCTCCGTACGCAACTTCGGTCACGCCTGTGTCACCGGGCAGTCCGGCGACCTCGCCGAGCTCGCCCACCTCGCGCGGGAGCGGTGGCTCGACCTCGACGACCGCGCCCGGCTCGGTGTCCGCGCGACCGGCGGACTCGCCGTCGCACGTCACGCCACCGAGCTCGCCGTCCTCGAAGAACTCGCCGCCGCCCGGCCCGGCGACGTCGAGCTGCGCACCGCCGCGTCCACCCGCTCCGAGCTCCCCGGCGGCGCCGACGACATCGTGGGAGGCGCAGCGCTCCTTGCGGACCTGCGCGTCGACCCGCGGACCACCGTCGGGCGCCTCGCCGCATGGATCGACGCCCAGGATCGCGCCGCGGTCCTCTTCCGCACTGCCTACCTCGGCTTCGACGGCACCCACGCCGTCACCAGCCGCGGCCGGATCGCTACCGACCGTGTCATCGTCTGCGTCGGCCACGATCTCGACCACCTCTACCCGGAGACGGCGGAGGAACACCGGATCGACCGCTGCGCCCTGCAGATGGCGCGTGCCGCCGACCCGGGTGCGCCGATCACCCCCGCGGTACTCACCGCGACCTCGCTGCTGCGCTATCCGGCCTTCGCCGGTACCGCCGCCGCAGGCGCGCTCCGCGACCGGATGCGCGCCGAGCGACCCGACCTGCTCGACATCGACGCCAACGTCATGTTCACCCAGCGGCCCGACGGCACGCTGCTCATCGGCGACTCGCACCACACCGAGGCCACCGTCGCTCCCTTCCTCGACGAGACGATCGCGGACACCCTGCGCGCCGAGGTGGCACGGGTGCTCGGGATCGCGGATCTGCGGATCGTCGAACGGTGGCAGGGCGTGTACGCCTCCAGTCCGCTCTGCCCCTACGTCGTCGCCGAGCCGCAGCCGGGACTCCATGTGCGCGTGGTGACCTCGGGTGTCGGCATGACCATCGCGCACGGGCTCGCCCGCCGCCACTTCCCCGCCTGATCCCTCCCCGACCACAACTCCCTCTTCCACCGCTTCCGACCTCCCTCGAAGGGCGATATCCCATGCGCATCACCCGATCCCTCACCGCGGCGGTCACTGTCGCCGCCGTCCTCGCCGTCTCCGCGTGCGGCGGCACCGGCGGCGGGTCCGGCTCCGCCGACACCGTGACCGTTTACAGCGCCGACGGCCTGGCCGACTGGTACAAGGCCGAATTCGCCGATTTCACCAAGCAGACCGGGATCAGCGTCTCGCTCGTGGAGGCGGGCTCCGGCGAGGTGGTCTCGCGCGCCCAGAAGGAGAAGGCCAACCCCCAGGTCGACGTGCTCGTCACCCTGCCGCCGTTCATCCAGCAGGCGCAACAGCAGGGTTCGCTCGCGCCCGCCGGAATCGACACCGGCTCGGTGCCCGCCGAGCTCAAGGCGAAGGACGGCACCTACGTGGCCGTGGTCAACAACTACTTCGCGATGATCCGCAACACCGCCGCGCAGCCCAAGCCCACCGACTGGGCCGAGTTCACCGGCCCCGCGTACAAGCAGAAGATCCAGTACTCCACGCCCGGCAAGGCCGGTGACGGCACCGCCCTCCTGCTACTGCTCCAGCAGATCATGGGCGAAGAGGCCGCGCTCGCCTACCTCACCGATGTGCAGCCCAACAACGTCGGTCCGTCGACGTCCACCGGCAAGCTCGGCCCGAAGGTCTCGAAAGGCGAACTGAGCGTCGCAAATTCGGATGTGCAGATGGCGCTCGCCGCGATCGCCGCTGACAAGGTGGCCTACGAGGTCTTCTACCCGTCCTTCGCCGGGAAGCGCAGCACGCTCCCGCTGCCCTACTACATGGGGCTCGCGGACAAGGCGCCGCACGCCGCGAACGGCACCAAGCTCATGGAGCACCTGCTGTCCAAGGACGTCCAGCAGAACGTCCCCGCCCGCGCCTGGGGCGCCCCGGTACGCACCGATGTCACCCCATCGGGCCCGCAGTGGGACGCTTTCCGCGCAGCGATCGACGGCGTCGAGATCTGGTACCCGAACTGGGATCAGGTACTCACCGGCCTCGACGCCGATATCAAGGCCTACGAGAAGGCCACCGGCCAGTGACCCGCCCGGAACGCGTGATCCGCGCGCCGCGGGGACTCGCCGACGACGAGGTGGACCGCACCGTCCGCCGTCGAGCGGCGGTGCGGCTGGACCGGGTGAGCGTGCGCTACGGCGACACGACGGCGCTGCGCGAGTGCAGCTTCGAGGTTGCCCGCGGTGAGACCGTGGCACTGCTCGGTCCGTCCGGATCGGGAAAGTCGACGGCGCTCAAGGCGATCGCCGGCTTCGAGCAGGTGGCCTCAGGCTCCGTGACGATCGACGGGCGCGATGTGACGCGCCTCTCGCCCGCCAAGCGCGGAATCGGCATCGTGGTGCAGAGCTACGCCCTCTTCCCGCACATGACGGTCCGCAAGAACGTCGCCTTCGGCCTCACGGCCCGCGGCGCCGACCGCGCCTCCGTCGCGCCTCGCGTCAACGAGGTGCTCGCGATGGTGGGGATGAGCGACTACGCCGACCGGCTGCCCGCGCAACTGTCCGGCGGACAGCAGCAGCGCGTCGCGATCGCCCGCGCGCTCGCGACCCGTCCCGGCGTGATCCTGCTCGACGAGCCGCTCTCGGCACTCGATGCGGGCATGCGCAAGGACATGCTCGGCGAGTTGCAGCGGCTGCGTGCCGAACTCCCCGAGGTCGCCATGGTCTACGTGACCCACGATCAGAGCGAGGCGCTGGCGCTCGCGGACCGGATCGCCGTGATGCGGGATGCGCGGCTGGAGGCCATCGGGAGCACCGTGGAGCTCTTCCACACTCCGCCGACCGCCTTCACCGCCACCTTCCTCGGCGGCGCCGATGTGCTCGCGGTCAGCGACGTCCGCGACGACGGGCTCGGATTGCGCGCCGCTTACGGATCCGCCGTCCTCACCACCACGCGCTCGGCGCCGGCCGGAGCGGACCGGATCGGCTTCGCGGTGCGCCCGTGGGCGTGGCGATTCACCCGCACCGCATCGGCCAACGGCGTGCGCGTGACCGTCGAACAGGAGCAGTGGCGCGGCGCCGTCCGACATCTCACCGCACGGGTCGCGGACACCGGCCAGTGCATCGGCGTGGACGTCCCGGTGCTCACCGAGGCGCCGATGAAGGCCGAGACGCTCTGGGCCGCAGTCGACCCCGCCGAGGTCATGGTGATCCCGCTCGACGCGGCGGGGGCATCCGCATGAGCACCGCTGTCGTCCGGCCGCTCATCCCGGCGGGCGTCGGTGTGCCGCGCTGGGTGTGGGCCCTTCCGCCGGTCGCCCTCATCCTCGTGGCCGTGGTGTACCCGCTGACCGGGATCGTCGCGCGGACCTTCACCGATAAGGCCGAGCGCCCGGCCGGCCTGGCCACGTGGCGCGAAACCCTCAGCGACGGCGCAGTACTCCGGGCGCTGGGCACCACCGTGCAGGTCGCGGCCCTGTCCACGATCGGCTGCCTGGTCGCGGGGACCTTCCTGGCGCTGGTCCTCGCCTTCGTCCCGTTCCCGGGTTCCCCGGCGGTGGTGCGGCTCATCGAGGTGGTGGTCTCCTTCCCGAGCTTCCTGATCCCGCTCGCCCTGGGAGTGCTGCTCGGCCCGGTGGGCGTGGTGAACGCGGCCGTCGCACCGCTCGGACTCTCGACGGGATCGTTCACCACCTCGCTGTGGGGCGTCGTGCTGGCGGAGATCGCCTTCTACACACCGTTCGTGGTGCGACCGATGCTCGCCGCCTTCGGGCAAGTGCCGACGGCGCAGATCGATGTGGCCTCGTCGCTGGGTGCGGGCCCGCTGCGGATCGTCGCCCGGGTGATCCTTCCCGCCGCGTTCCCCGCCCTCGCGGCCGCCGCCTCGCTGACCTTCCTGCTCACACTCAACGAGTTCGGGATCGTGCTGTTCACCGGCGCCAAGGATGTGATCACGCTGCCGATGCTGGTGTACACCCGCTCGATCGTGGGGCAGGACTTCGCGACCGCGGCCGTGCTCGCCACGGTCCAGCTCGCGATCTCGGTGGCGGTCTACCTGCTGTACCGCTCGCTCACCCGGAAGGTCCACTGATGCTGGTACGGAACGGAGCGGCCCGGGTCGCGGTGTGGCTCGTCTTCGGCGTGGTGCTGCTGGCCCTGGTGATCACGCCCGTCGTGGTCACGCTGGTCACCGCGTTCAGCGCCTCCTGGACCTCGGTGTTGCCGTCGGCGCTGACCACAGACCACGTGCGCGACGCCTTCACCCCGGAGAACGCGGCCAGCATCGGGGTCTCGGTGCAGTCGGCCATCATCGCCTCCGCCCTGGCCGTCGTCGCCGGCACCTGGGCTGCGCTCGCGGTGCCCGGCCTGCCACCGCGCCTGCGCGGCGCGGCGGACGCCTTCTTCCATCTTCCGGTGGCGGTGCCGTCGGTGGTGGTGGGTCTCGGTGTGCTGGTGGCCTTCTCGGCGCCGCCCGTGATCCTCGGGGGTACACCCGCGATCGTGATCCTGGTGCAGGCGATCCTGGTGTTCGCCTTCGCCTATTCGATGGTCTCCGCCGCTGCGGTCCGGCTGGATCCGATGCTGGACAAGGTGGGCGGATCGCTCGGCGCCGGGCCGCTGCGGCTCCTGGTGCAGGTACGACTCCCGCTGCTGTTCCCCGCCATCGCGGCGGCGTCGGGGCTGTCCGTGGCGCTGTGCATGGGTGAACTCGGCGCGACGATCATGGTGTACCCCGCATCCTGGCGCACCCTGCCGGTCACGGTGTTCACCCAGTCCGATCGGGGCGACATCTTCGGTGCCGCGGCCAACACCACGCTGCTCGTGCTGGTCACCGTGGTGATCCTGGGCGGGCTCTCGGCGCTCCGGCGGCGCGACCGGAGCTGACGGCCAGCAGGGTCGAGACCACATCACGCGGTGGGGCGTCCTTGCGCCGCACCGCGCGCAGCTCACGCCGCAGATCGATGCCGGTGGTGGGAATCTCGACCAGCCGACCGTCGCTGAGCTCCGCCGCCACCGCGAGCTCACTGAGGACCGCGGCGTGGTCGCCGACGCCCACCATGATCTTCACCGCGGCGTTGGTGCCCAGCGCGACCGCGTCGGGATTGGGCGAGAGGTTCTTCCGGGCGAGTGCCGCCACCAGTGCGTCGCGGGTGCCGGCCCCGGGTTCGCGGGTCACGAGGGACAGCCCGGTGAGTTCCTCCGCCGTCACCGGGCGGTCTGCGGGCCGCCGGGTCAGACGGTGTCCGGGTGCCGCGACGAGGACCAATCGATCAGTGCGGACGGTGCGAGAGGCCAGGTCGCGGGGCACCGTCGGACCCTCCACGAAACCGAGGTCGGCGATGTGCCCGCGCACGTCGGCGAGGACCGCAGCCGTGTTGCCCACCGTCAGGTGCACCGGCTCGTCGGTGTGCTCGCGGAGCCGCGCGAGCCAGGCCGGCATGAGGTACTCGGCGATGGTCTGGCTGCATGCGATACGCACGGTGTGATCGGAGCGCAGCGCTTCCGCACCGGTCTGCAACGCCGACATCGCCGCCACCACCGACCGGGCCCACTCGGTGACTGCGGCTCCCTCCGGGGTCAGCTCGGCGCCGCGGGTGCGCCGGTCGAGCAGATCGAGGCGGAGCTGCCGCTCCAGGTGCCGCAACCGCGAGCTGGCGCTGGGCTGGGATATCCCGCATTCGCGCGCAGCGGCCGAGATCGACCCCAGATCGGCGACCGCGACCAGCAGGCGCAGTGATTCCACCGCTGGCATGTCCATAGTGTCATTCTATGGGTAAATAGACGGGCTGTGGCTACCGGAAGGGAAGTTCCGAGGCCAGTGTGGTCGGTATGCACGTGATGACCACCGCCCCCAGCGCCGTCGAGCCCACCCGGTCCGGACTGCTGCGCGATCTGCGGAGTCCGTGGCACGCCGTATCCAACCTGACGCCGAACTGGTTCGCCTCGGTGATGGGTACCGGCATCATCGCCAACGCGGCCGTGGGACTGCCCGTGCACGTGCCGGGCCTGCGCGCGGTCGCGGCCGCCGTGTGGGCGCTGGCGGCGGTCCTGCTCGCGGTGCTCACGATAGGCACCGTCGCGCACTGGGTCCGGTATCCAGGATTCGCCCGCAGGCACCACCGTGACCCGGTGATCGGAAACTTCTACGGCGCGATGGCGATGGCCTTCCTCACCGTCGGCATCGGCGCAATTCTGGTGGGCCGGGATTGGATCGGGGTGAGCGCCGCGCTCGTTCTGGGCGTGGGACTGTGGGTGATCGGCAGCGCCTTGGGCCTGTTCTTCGCCCTCCTGATACCGGTGCTGATGCTCCGCGGTGGCCACTACCGTGCGGATGCGGCGTTCGCCGGATGGCTGATGCCCGTCGTCTCCCCCATGGTGACCGCGGCCGGCGGCGCAGCGCTGATGCCGTACACCGCCGAAGGAGTCGTGCGCAGCTCGCTGCTCTGGTTCAGCTACGGCTGCTTCGCGTTCACGCTCCTCGCCTCCCTCGTGGTGCTGCCCTCGGTGGTGGTGCGCCTCGTGCGCGGCCCCGCGTGGGCCGCGCCCGTTGTGCCGACCGCCTGGATCGTGCTCGGCCCGCTGGGGCAGTCGATCACCGCCGCGAACGGCCTCGGTTCCACCGCGCACCTGGCCGTCGGCGCGGATCTCGCCACCGCCCTCCAGCGCTTCGGCACGGACTACGGCTGGACCGTCACCGTGGCGGTGCTGATGTGGACGGGCGTGGCGCTCCTGCTGACCGCACGCACCGCCCTGGGCACCGCGGAGGGACTCCCGTTCGCCCCGACGTGGTGGTCCTTCACCTTCCCCGTCGGCACCTGTGTCACCGGATTCAGCGCGATGTCGGCGGCCACCGGCGCCGCCGGGTACGCCGTCCTCGCCGTCGCCTACTTCATCGGCCTGGTCGTCGGTTGGGTCGCCGCCGCTCGCGGTACCGTCAGCCGGGTGCTCGTCAGCGGCGCTCTGCTGCGGCACCCCGATCTCGCGGAGTGAATTCCCAGCCTTTCAGCAAGCCATTTCCCTTGCGTTAGCCGGATGCAAGCTCGTAGACTTGCGCGATGATCGTTCTCACCGCGGACCAACGGGGCAGCCGCTCGGACTCCGATCGAGTCGAGGCGGCACAGGCCGCCCTGGCGCCCCTCGGCTGGCTTCGCCCGCCCGACCGTACTGCGGGTGACGAACTGCAGGCCGTCACCGACGATGCGGGCGTCGCCGTCGATGCGGCCCTGACGCTCCTGTCCGACGGGCACTGGAGCGTCGGGATCGGGACCGGACCGGTCGAGACACCGCTGCCCCCGCAGACGCGGGCGGGCCGCGGCCGCGCCTTCGAGGCGGCACGCGAGGCGGTCGAGGCGGCCAAGGGCGCGGCGGTTCCTCTGCAGGTCCGTGGCGACGACGCCCACGCTGCGGCCCGCGCCGAAGCGATCCTGTCGGTGCTCGGCCTTATCGTGGGCCGCAGATCGAGGGAAGGGCAGGAGGTGGCGGCGTTGTTGAACACCGGCATCACGATCACGGCCGCAGCGGAACGGCTGGGCGTCTCGCGGCAGGCCGCCTCGCAGCGGGCGGCCGCGGCGGGTTGGGCGGTGGAGCCGGCGGGCCGGTCGCTCGCCGTCGAACTGCTCACGGAGGCCGATGCGGCGGCGGAGGCACTCGGATGATCGTCGCGGTGGTCGTCCTGCTGGTGCTCGCCGGCGTGGCTGGAATCCTGGCCGGCAGGGCGGGAACGGACGGCCGAGCGGGACTGATCCGCGCGGCGGCGCCACTGGTCTTCCTGGCGGCGGCTGCGGTCGTGGCGCTGGCCGCCCCCGCGGCGAGCGGATTCGGGCTGGCCACCGTACGGGTGGCGGCGGTTCTCGCCGCCATGGCGGGAGGCAGCGTCCTGGTCACCGCCACGTTCGTGCTCGCCGGTGCCAACGGTCGGGAGCAGGAGGAGCCCACGGAGGCACCCGCGAGTGTCGCCGGCCCGGCAGCAGCATCCCCGGAGGAGGCCGTCGAAGAGACCGATGCGGAGGTGGTCGAGGAGCCGCTGCGCGGCGGGCTCGCGATCGGCGTCTTGGAGCGCGCGGCGATCGCCGTGTGCATCCTCGCCAATTTCGCCGCCGGCCTCGCCGTGATCGTGGCGGCGAAGGGACTGGCCCGTTATCCGGAACTGCGCAACCCCGGCGCCGCCGAGCAGTTCATCATCGGCACCTTCGTCTCGGTGCTCTGGGCTGCAGGCTGTGCCGGGGTCGCGGTGGCCGTCGGCAGGTAGCTCAGGCCCCTTCCTGCGGCTCGGTGACGGGGAACCCCGGTTGCTGCACCTGATACGGCGAGCGCTGCGGCGGAGACACGGGCAGTGGCGCCGTCATCGGCTCCGGTGCCGCCGGAGCGTGGGGCGGCACGAGGCGGTCGGCCGGTGCCTCGGTCACCACGACCGGGGCCACGGGTTCCGGATTGTCGAACCAGCCGTCGGTGTCGATCTCCCGGTGCTCCTCGGGCTGCTGCTCCTGCGTCGGCTCGAAACGGAACACCCCATCGGCGCCCTGGGTTCCCAGGTTGCGCATGAATCCCTGCAGCGCGGCGTTGAAGTCGCTCGGCACCACCCACACCTTGTTCGCATCGCCCTGTGCCATCTCGGGCAGCGTCTGAAGGTACTGGTAGGCCAGCAGTTCCGGTGTCGGCTTGCCCGATTTGATGGCCGAGAACGTGGTCTCGATCGCCTTGGCCTCGCCCTGCGCCTCCAGATACGCGGCGGCGCGGCGGCCCTCGGCACGCAGGATCTCGGCCTGCCGATCGGCCTCGGCGGCGAGGATCGCGGCTTGCCGCTCACCCTCGGCAAGCAGGATCCGGCTGGCCTTATCGCCCTCGGCCGATTTGATGGCCGCCTCGCGATGCCCCTCGGCGGAAAGGATGGTGGCCCGCTTCTCGCGGTCCGCCTTCATCTGCTTCTCCATCGACTCCTGGATGGTGGGCGGCGGGAAGATCGACTTCAGTTCCACCCGGGCGACCCGCAGGCCCCACCGCGACGTGGCCTCGTCGAGCACGCCGCGCAGCTGGCCGTTGATCTTCTCGCGGGAGGTAAGCGTCTCTTCCAGAGTCATACCTCCGACCACGTTGCGCAGGGTGGTGGTGGTGATCTGCTCGACGCCCACCACGTAGTTGCTGATCTCGTAGACCGCGGCCTCGGGGCGCGTCACCTGGAAGTAGACGACCGTGTCGATCTGGACCGTCAGATTGTCCTGCGTGATCACCGGCTGGGGCGGGAACGAGACCACCTGCTCGCGCAGGTCCACGCGGGCCCGGACGGTGTCGATGAACGGGATCAGCAGCGCGAGCTGTCCCGAGACCGTGCGCGTGTAGCGACCGAGCCGTTCGATCACTGCGGCCTGCGCCTGCGGCACCAACACCAACGATTTGAACAAGATGAACGCCGCTGCGATGACCAGAAGCACGAGTACGGCGATGCCGATTTCCATTGCTCTTCCCTTTCTTCGCCGGCGATCCGGCTCAGCTGTCCACGACAATGGCGACGGCGCCGTCGATCTCGACGATCGTCACCTCGACTCCGGCCGGGATGGGCGCACCGTCGTACGGTGTGCGCGCCGACCACTCCTCGCCGCTCACCAGAACACGGCCGCCGTCGGCGGAGACGTCCGCGGAGACCACGGCCTTCATTCCGGGGAGCGACTCCAGGTACGACGGCGCGTCGCCCCGCTTGCGTTCGACGTAGCGCCGCAGCGGAGGCCTGGCGAGTACCAGCAGCAACACCGAAGAGACCACGAAGACGATGCCCTGAGCCCAGGGCGGGAGATCGAAAACGCCTGTCGCCCCGGCGGTGACGAGCGCTCCGCCGCCGAGCATCAACAGCGTGAACTCGCCGGCCGCCGTTTCCGCGACGGCCAGCAGAATCGCTCCGATCAGCCACAGCGCCGCTGCCATACCTCGATCCTGCCAGAAGTCGGACATCGGTGACGGCGACCAGGATGAGTTAGGGTCACCTGAGTAGCTGATCGGAGGGGACGATGCACACCCAGGGCGAGAGCCGGTACTTCACCACGCGCGACGGACGGCGGTTGCACGCGGCGGTGCTGTCCGGTCCGGAGGCGCCGATCGCGGTCTTCGAGGCGGGCGCCGCGGCGAGCCGATCCTCTTGGGCCGCCGTTCAACCCGCGGTCGCGCAGTTCACGACGGCGATCGCCTACGATCGGTCCGGCCTCGGGCGCAGCGCCCCCGATCCCGGTGCCCGCACCCTTGACCGGATGGCCGACGACCTCAACGACCTGCTCGACGACATCGGAGCCGACCGGAGGCCCGATCAGCGCTTCATCCTGGTGGGCCACAGCGCCGGAGGACCGATCGTGCGGCTCGCGGCCTCCCGCCGTCCCGACCGGGTGGCCGGCCTGGTGCTCGTCGATCCCACCGACGAGGCCGCAGACGTCTTGTTCGGCACGGGATTCAAGGTCGTCGAGTCCGCGATGATCGCGGCGAGCCGGATATTGGCCCGTGTGGGTCTGCTCGGCAGACTCTTCGCCGGGCAGCTCCACGGTGCGCCCACAGACGTCCGTGCCGATATGGAGCGCGAGGCCTTCACGCCCGGGGTGATCGACACCCAGGCGAGGCAGGCGAAGACCTTCCTGCGCGAACTGAAGACTTGGCGTACGAACGCGCCCGCGCTCGGCACCATCCCGGTCACCGTGATCTCCGGGGCGAAACCAGGCGACGGCATGTCCGCATCCATGCGGGCCGCCGCGAATGCCTCGCACGCCACGCGGGCTGCGGCATCGCCGGCCGGCAAGCACGTCCTGGCACCGAATTCGAGCCATTACGTGCCGCTGACCGACCCGCAGATCATCATCGACGAGATCCGCGCCCTCGCAGACTGATCAGAGCGGAAACGGCGGGGCGCCCACACCGACCAGTCGGTAGGTGCCCCACACCGTCTTGTCGGTCACCAACGCCGGCGCGTCGGTTCCACCGCCGAGCGACACCGTCACGCTGCCGCGTGGCATCTTCTTCAGCGCCGCACCGATCTCCAGATCGTCGACGGTGCCGTACCAGTGGTACTTGCCGTCCAGGGGTTCGAGGTGTCCGGCCAATCGCACCGGCGACGTCGCCTCGTAGTCGCCCGACCGCAGGATCGCGACGCCCGCGTACACGCCCTCATCGCGGACGTGCTCGTTCGACAGGTCGATCGCGTCCCGGTCCGGCCGCGACGGCGTGCGACGCCCCTTACCGATCCAGCGTGCCGTGACCGGCGGCCGGGACAGCATCCGGGTGGCGCCCTCGGCGTAGGCCCACCGCAACCACGCCTGCAGCGTGGTCAGTTGCAGCGCGCGCTCCGCGGTGCCCATCAGCACCAGGTTCGGCACACCGTCGATCAGCATGCCCAGGTACGCCCGGTCGGCGTCGTCCGGTCCGACCGCCGCTGGCGGACTGACGCGCGGGTCGAGCGCAGGAACGGTGATCGGCAGCCTCGCCCCGGAGACCACGAGCAGGTCGTAGTCGGTCTCCCCCGCCGCGGTCGTGAGCGACCACGCGTCCCGGTCGGGGTGGAACCGAGCAGCGGTCACCTCCGACGGTGCCACGACGGTGCCGGCGAGTCCGGGCACCGCGGCGTCGGCGATGACGGCGATCCGCGCCTGCGTCACGCGAGGAACCCCGCGCGCTTCCAGGACCAGCGGGCGATGGGCCCCATGAGGCCGACGGATTCGAGGAACCGTCCCAGGTCGCGGAAGCCGTCCTGCTTCGCCTTGAGGTGGTGCGGATTCGTCACAGCGGCGCGGTACGCCGCCTTCGGATCGAGGCCGACCCGCGCGTACATCCGCGGGTTGGCGAAGAGCATCCGGAACCCGAAAGCCGCCAGCGCGTGCAGGTTTCCGACCAGGAGCGTCTGTGCCCGGCTCCGGGTGGACATCCCGCGGCGGGCGCCGTCACGGGCGTAACCGATGTGCCGGGCCTCCTCAGTGACGTGGATCTGCATCAGCCGCGCCACGATCGGCTGCAGCTCGGGATCGTCCTTGATCTGGCGCTGCTGGGCGTCGAAGATCTCCTCGCCGACCAGTGCGGCGATCCACACGGCCTGTCCCCGGATCACCGGTGCGAGAACGTACTTGACCACGCCGAGCTGCCAGCCGCGGAGCCGGAACGGGCGGGTGCCGATGCGATCGATCACCTTGCCGAACATCACCATGTGGCGGCACTCGTCGCCCATCTCGGTGAGCGAGTAGAAGGAGTCCCGGGAGGTGGGGTCGGCGGAGAGCAGCTCGCGCAGCAGCAGCCGGTTGAGCAGGTTCTCGAACCAGATGCCCATGGACAGCAGGTTGGTGACCTCCTGCTTGGACAGCTCGATGCGCTGCTCCTCGGTCATCTGCTCCCACAGGTCGGTCCCGTAAAGGGTGCACATGTGCGGCGGCAGGAAGTACCGGTCGGGGGCGATGGGGGCATCCCAGTCGATGTCGACGACGGGCGCGTAGGAGCGCTTGACGGAGCCGCCGAGCAGTCGGTCGGCGACATTCTCACGGGTACGTTCCGGCAGAGTCGTGTCGGTCATGTGGCGAACGTAACACCCGTGCCAGACAGAGTCCAGCATTGTGTCTATCCCTGCACGTCGCAGGCCTGTCTATTCGGCGAACTGCGCCCTGGCCGGGAGTACGAACATCCGGGCGTACCGTCGACCGGCTTCGAGGTTCGCCGTGCTCGGGCCCGCGTGGTCGGGGCCGTCCGCGGCACCGTCGACCGGCGACAGCGGCGTGAGCAATAGTGAATGCAGTTGCCGCACGAAGAAATCCGCGAAGGCCTCCACGTCGGCGTCGTCGCGGTACTCGCCGCGGCGGATCTCCCGCAGGAAGAACTGCCGCCCCTGCTGCATCTGCGGAGAGTCGCCGTGCACGTAGGGCAGCAGCAGGCCGGGGCTCACGGCGAGTACGCGCTGCAGTGCGCGGTGTTCCCGGAGGTACGCATAGGCGTAGGCGAAGCCCGCCGCGAGCCGCTCGCGGTTGTCCTCGATCCCGTCGGCGTAGTCGTGGATTCGGCTGTAGAACTTCTCCAGCTCGCTCGATACGACGGCATCGACCAGGGCTTCTTTGCCGGTGAAGTGTTGGTACAGGGTGGCCCGGGCGAGACGGGCGCGTTTGGCGAGCGCCCCCATCGAGATCCGGGTCAGACCCGCCTCGTCCACCCAGTCGAGTGCGGCACGCAGAATCTGCGCGCGGGTATCGGGTCGGGTCTGCGGTGCGGCCACCAGCGAATACTAGCGATCGCACAGCCTCCGGGGGTTCAGTCCTCCGGTTCGGTGACGAAGTCCACGAGCCGTTCGACCGCACCGATGAGTGAGGAGTCGAGGTCGCGGAACGAGGAGACCGCGCCCTGCACCCGGCGCCACCCGTCCTGGGGCGTGCCCCAGCCGAGGCGGGCGCAGGTACCGGTCTTCCAATCCTCCCCGCGCGGAACGTCGGGCCAGGCCGTGATGCCCACGGCGGACGGCTTGACCGCGGCCCAGATGTCGATGAACGGATGGCCGGTCACCATCACGTACTTGCCCAGCGACTGCGTCATCCGGGATTCCTTCGACCCGTCCACGAGGTGATCGGCCAGGACCCCCACCCGGCGGCCGGGTCCGGGCTGGAACTCCGCCAGGCGGGCACCCAGGTGGTCCAGTCCCTCCAACTGCTCCACGACGACGCCCTCGACCCGCAGATCGTGACCCCACACCCGCTCGACGATCGCCGCGTCGTGGATGCCCTCCACCCAGATCCGGCTCGGGAGGGCCACCTTCGCCTTGACTCCCTCGACCCGCGTCGACCCCGAGGCGCTGCGCTGAGGGCCCGACGCGGTGGTGACGCGCGGTTTGACGAGCGTCACCGGCGCGCCGTCGATGAGGAAGGCCGCCTTCCGCATCGCGAACAGCCGCACTGCACCGCGCGCGTCCTCGAGCTTGACGAAGTCACCGTCGTAGCTCTTGTCGAATCCGACCACGGCCCCGCAGAATCCGGTGGCCGCGTCCTCCGCGACGAGACCGCGCTCGGCCGCGACCTCGGGGACGGTGCGCGCTCGCTTGCTCGCGTGCCCGGCGTAGATGTCTCCATAGCTGTTCGCCACGCCGAACAACGGTAGTGCAGGAGGTGGCCCGAATCGGGGATCTACGGCGCCGGGTCGACGTACTGGGTGAAGCCGTAGCGTTCGTGCGGCCCGATGGCCCCGAACTCGAACAGGCCCTCCCCCTCCTCGGTACTCCCGTCCGGATGCCGGACGGTGCAGGACGCGAGGTATTCGATCGGGACCAGCATCGTCAGGTTCGGATCGAGCTCGGAGACGCGGAACCGGCGCCCCTCCACCTTCTGCTCGCCCTGCCACATCCCGTGCCGCCAGTCCTGGTCGAGGCCGTAGCCGGTGCCGAAACCGAAGTGGTTGGCGGTGCGGACGCGCACGTCCACCTCGGTGCGCGCACCGTCGGCGGTGGTGAAGACGAGCCGGGCGGTCGATGCCTGCCGGGTGCCGCTGACGAAGTCGATCTCGTGCGCCACGTGACCGAGCCATCGCGGCTCGCTCCCGTCGTGCGGGATCCACGTGGCGTCCTCGACGACCGGCCTCCCGTGCACGTCCTCCTGCAGGACGACGCAGACGGTGGCCTCGGCGGTGGTGAGCACCGAGTAGATCCAGAAGAAGTTGCCGGCCTCGGTGACGCGTCTGCCGGGCGGCTCCGCCTCGCCGACGGGACGCACGCCCCACGACCGGTCGCGGTTCCCGCGCCAGGTGCTCGCGTCGAACCGCTGCCCGTCCACGGCGAGTGCGCCCGCCCACGTGCCGACCTGGACGAATCGCTGGGTGTCGAAGGTGACCCGCTCCAGCTGGCGATGGAAGTGCCGGGGTTCGAGGTGCGCGGGACCGGTCGCGGTGAAGGTCAGATCGAAGGACAGGTCGTAATCCTCGCCGGGGTCGAGCTCCACCCGCAGCCGGGACAGACCGTCGATCACGGTGAGCCGCAGCGGCCCGACGACGGTGTCGGTGCGGTCGGCACCGAGCGCCTTCGAGGCGCGGAAGACGATCTGATCGTCGCCGTGCCGTGCGACGGCGAAGCAGTCGATCACGCCCAGGTTCGGATAGACCCCGAGACCGAGAACCAGGAAGGGATCGTCGGCGGTTCCGTTGTGGGCGTTGAAGTAGTACCGGTCGTAGAAGTTCCGGTCGGAGGTGGCGGGATGCCGGACCACCTCCGCGACCTGGTGGATCGGGTAGTCGTCGAAGGGCGACAGCGGCGAGCCGCTCTTCGGATCCGCCGTCATCCGACGGACTCCCAGTACGTGCCGTCGAGCATCTTCTCGATGCTCGCGCGGTGCAGGATCATGTCGTCGGGATTCTCGGCGGGCGCCGCCGCACCGAAATCGATGGCGCGGGTCTGGATCCGGTACATGATCACGCCGTGCACGATGGCCGCGTAAGCGGTGTAGAAGTCCATCTCGCGCGGGGTGTGGCCGGTGGTCTGCGCGTACTGTTGCTCGACATCGCTGCGGCGCAAGAAGTCCGGGAGGCCCGGGAGGCCGGCCAGCTCGGCGAGGTCCTGGAAGAACCGGTGCAGGTACACGAACCAGCCCAGGTCCAGTTCCGGCGGGCCGATGGTGGCCATCTCCCAATCGAGCACGGCGATCGGCGTGTTCTCCGCGTAGATCAGGTTGCCGATGCGGGCGTCGCCCCAGTTGAGGACCGCGTCGTCGTGCGCCGGGAGGTGCTCGGCGGCCCACGGCAGTGCCCGGTCCAGGATCGGCGCCCGACGGTGGCCGTCGGCGGCCCAGTCGTAGAACTCGCCGAGGCGCCGCAGGTGTGCGGCCAGCGCGCTCTCCCCCGGCTGCGGTCCGGGCATCGGAAGCGGCGCCGCGGGCACCGGGACCGCGTGGATCGCGGCGATCACGTCCACGGAGGCGTCGCGCAAGGCCGCACGGTCGGCGGTGGTCGCCTCGGGCCGCCAGGCGCCGAAGGTGTACGGCATCACGTCGGGCGGGACCTCGCCGTCGATCCGTTCCATCACCAGGAACGGCGCGCCCAGGATAGCCGGGTCCTCCTCGACCCACAGACACGACGGTACGGGAACGCCGTGGTCGGCGGCGTGCCGCATCACGGCGAACTGCGCCGGCAGGTCGTAGCTGGGGAAGACCGGGTCGGATTCGGCGCGGGGCGCCACCCGGATCACCAGGCGACGCTCCTCGCCGCCGAGGCGGACGGTGCCGAGCAGCGTCTCACTCGACATGCCGTTGCCCTCGGGGAGCTGCAGGTCCACGATGCGGGCGCCGGGTTCCCGGGCGTCGAACCAGGCCGCGAGCTGCTGCTGGACCTCCTCCGGTCGCCGCTGGGAGGAAGCCGGGCGGGCCTGCTCGGCGAAGGTCTCGGACTCGGTCATGCCGGTCAGGGTAGGCCCGTGAGCACTTTGCTAGAACATGTTTCACCGAATCGCCGGGGGTCGCCCGTGTCGACCGTCCGCGCGAACGGGCCTACCCTTGATCCTCATGACCTCCGTGGCAACCCTCGCCCGACGCGCCACCGCGGGGCCCGCGCAGGGCTTCGCGGTGTGGTCCGCGGCATGGCTGGCCGGGTCCGCCGGCACCGACGACGTGCTCACGGCGCTCGCCGAGTGGGCACCGGTGCAGTCCGTGGTCGACGGTGACCTGCCGGATCTGCTGGCCGAACTGCGCGCACTCGATCCGCACACCGTCCGGCTGCTGCTCCCGGCCCCCGGCGACGCCCGCGGTCTCCCCGCGGGCACCGACCTGGAGGACGCGGCGATGGCCCGGGGCGAGGTGGTGTTGTTCGACGGCGCCACCGCGACCATCGCGCTGGTGCCCACGCCCGAGGCCGGCGACGTGATGCGCTGGCAGGCCTTCCTGCACGAACCGCCGCTGGTCGACCCCGATCCGATCGCCCTCGGTGCGGCCGAACACTCGCTGCGTGACGCGGTGCGCGAGGCCCCGTCGGCGCTGGCGAGCCTGCCCCCGGCGCCGGACGCCTCGTCCGATCCGCGACGGCTGGTGATGGATCTGACCCGGTACCTCGGCGCACATCGTCTGCCGCGCGGCGCCTCGGAGCGGGCGCACCGGGTGCTCGACAGTGCGGGGATGGTGGAGGCGATCCTGCTGGTGGCGGGAGCGGAGAACCCCTACGCCGGACTCACCCTGGCCTCCGCGCAGGGCGGCGACGCCGCCTACCGGGACCTGTGGCGCACCGTCCGCGCCGCCCGCGTCGCCGCCGTCAATGCGGTGTGCCGCGAGGAACTGCGGACCTCGTTCTGAAACCGGCGTCCCGTCGGGTCATGATCGACATGTCGCACCCTGGTCCGGATGCGGCCCGGTTTCAGGCGCGGGTGGGCCGCCGGACCGCCGGACAGCAGCCGACCACGCACGGCGCACCGTCGACACTGACACCGAGCCCCGCCGACCGGCCGGCGATCGCGTCCTCGACGAGCGCCACCACCATCTGCGCGAACCGCGGATCCTGACCGCAGGTGGCGGCGCGGGCGAAGGGCATGCCCAACTCCCCCGCCAGATCCTTGGCCTCGGTGTCCAGGTCCCAGATCACCTCGAGGTGGTCGGAGACGAAACCTATCGGCACCACGGCCACACCGGGAACCCGCTCGTCCCACAGGGATTGGATGTGATCGCAGATGTCCGGTTCGAGCCACGGCACCTGCGGCGGGCCCGACCGGGACTGCCAGACCACGTCGTAGTCGCCGGTGCCGATCCGGGCGGCGACGTTGTCGGCGGCATCGCGCACCTGCCGCGAGTACAGGTTCGTCACGCCGGGCGGACCGGCCGCCTCGTCCGCGGCGTCCGGGATCGAATGCGCCGTGAACACCAGCCGCGAACCGGAAGGCACCTCCGCGAGCGCGGCGCTCGCGGCATCGGCGAAGCAGTCCAGGAACAGTTCGTGATCGGAGAACTGCGGCAGCTTGGTCAGCTGCGGAGCGTCCTCGACCGCGGCGCGCGCCCGGGCGATGTCCTCGTCGTACTGCCGGCAACCCGAGAAACCGCCCCACGCGGAGGTCGCGAAGACCAATGCGCGCCGCACCCCGTCGGCCTTCATCTGCGCGACGGTGTCCTCGACCATCGGGTGCCAGTTCCGGTTCCCGAAGTAGACCGGCAGCTCCAGGCCGCGGTCGGCGAGTACCCCCTCGACGGCGGTGATCAGCTCCCGGTTCTGGGCGTTGATCGGCGAAACGCCGCCGAACCGCAGGTAGTGCTGCTCGACGGCGTCCAGGCGCTCAGGAGGTACGCCCCGACCCCGCGTGACGTTCTCGAGGAACGGTCGCACGTGGTCGGGGTGCTCGGGCCCCCCGAAGGAGAGCACGAGCAGGGCGTCGTAACTCACTGCTGGTTGATGAAGTCCTCGGGGAACCAGGTGTTGTGGCTGGCGCCGCCGTCGACGTAGACGATCGAACCGGTGGTGCCGGGCAGCCAGTCGGACAGCAGCGCACACACGCTCTTGCCCACGACCTCCGGGTCGTCGACGTTCCAGCCGATGGGCGAGGCGCCGTCCCAGTAGGTGTTGAGCATGTTGAGCTTCTTGGCGTCGTCGGTCGCGGTGCCCGAGATCGCCTTCGCCGCGAGGGTCTTGATCGGGCCGGCGGCCACCAGGTTCGAGCGGATCTTCTTGGCGTAGCCCACCTCGCGGGCCACGTAGCGGTTCACCGACTCCAGGGCCGCCTTCTGCACGCCCATCCAGTTGTAGTCGGGCAGCGCGGTGCGCGGATCGAAGTCCATGCCCACGATGGAGCCGCCCTCGTTCATCACGGGGAGCACGGCGCGGGCCAGCGAGGCGTAGCTCCAGGCCGAGATCTCGAAGGACTTCGCCACGTCGGGACCGGGGCCCTCGAGGAAGGGCAGCGCGTCCGGGCCCATGAGGGTGCGGGGCGCGAAGGCGATCGAGTGCAGCACACCGTCGATACCCTCGGGCGCGAGCTCGCGGATCTTGTCGGCCAGGACGCCGAGGTACTCCTCGTCGGTCACGTCGAGCGGGATGGCCGGGGGCACCTCCTGCGGCAGGCGCTTGGCGATCCGGTCGATCAGGCGGAGCCGGTCCGGGATGCCGGTGATGATCACCTTGGCGCCCTGCTCCTGGGCCACCTTGGCGGCCGAGAAGGCGATGGAGGCATCGGTGATGATGCCGGTGATGAGGATGGTCTTGCCTGCGAGCAGTCCGGTCACGGACGTGCCTCCTTCTGGGTTTGGCTGGTGCGACGGTGCGGTGTCGGCTTGTGGCCGGAGCGGGGCCTAGTGGCCCATCCCGAGTCCGCCGTCGACGTTGATGACGTTGCCGGTGACATAGGCGGAGTCGTCCGAGGCGAGGAACGAGACCACGGCGGCGACCTCCTCCGGCTGGCCGATGCGCTTCGCCGGGATGCCCTGCTTGATCAGCGGTTCGGTCATGTCGGCGGGGAGATCGCGGGTCATGTCGGTGTCGATGAGCCCCGGCGCGATCACGTTGGCGGTGATGTTGCGCGACGCCATCTCGCGGGTGACGGAGCGGGCGAGACCGACGACGCCGGCCTTCGACGAGGCGTAGTTGGCCTGACCGCCGGTACCGGCGAGACCGACGACCGAGCCGAGGTAGATGAAGCGGCCCCAGCGGTTCTTGAGCATGTCGCGGGTGGCGGCCTTGGTGACGCGGAAGGCACCGGTGAGGTTGGCGTTGATGACCTTCTCGAAGCTCTCCACGCTCATGCGCATGACCAGCGTGTCCTCGGTGATGCCGGCGTTGGAGACGACCACCTCGACGGGGCCCTGGTGCTCGGCGACGGTCTTGAACGCGGCGTCCACCGAATCGTTGTCGGTGACATCGCACTGCACGCCGAACAGGCCCTCGGGGGCACCCGAACCGCGGTGGGTCACGGCCACCTTGTGGCCGTCGGCGGCGAGGCGCTGCGCGATGGCGAGGCCGATGCCGCGGTTGCCGCCCGTCACGAGCACGGAACGGGGCGTGAAGTCAGAAGAGTTCGACATGGCTGCCAACTTAGCAATCACGCTCACCCGCCGGGAAATCTCGGTCGATCCACCCGCGTGTCCGCGCCGCCGTCAGGGCAGGCGACGGTTCATGCCCACGGCCGCCGCGGCGCCCGCCAGGATGATCAGGGTGCCCCACAGCATCCAGATGCGGGAGTTGTCGCCCTTCTGCATCTCCCAGCCGATCTCGTCGCGCAGGCTCCCGTAGGCCTCGTTGAGATCGCTCAACGACGACGCCGCGAAGAACTGGCCACCCGAGAGCTCCGCGATCTTCTTGAGCGAGGCATCGTCCACGGGCACCGGGATGTTCTGTCCGCCGATGTTCACGCTGCCGCTGGTGGTGCCGAAGGAGATGGTGGAGATGGGGATCCCCTCCTCCTTCGCCTTACGGGCGGCGGTGAATCCGCCGCGCGGATCGTCGAGATCGGTGGGCACCGTCTGCTTGCCGTCGGACTCCAGGATGATCCGTGCGGGCGGCGAGTTGTCCTTGCCGCCCAGCACGTCCCGGATGTTCTTGATCGACTGGATCGAGGTGTAGATGCCCTCGCCGGTGGCCGTGCGCTGCGCCAGTTCGAGCTTGTCGACGGCATTGAGCGCCAGGCTGCGGTCGGGGGTCGGCGAGACCAGCAGCGAGGCCGTGCCCGCGAAGGAGACGATGCCCAGGTTCACACCGTTCGGCAGTTCGGTGACGAACTTCTTCGCCGCCTCCTTGGCCGCGGTCAGCCGGTCCGGCTCCACGTCCTTGGCCTCCATGGACAGCGAGACGTCGATGGCGAGCACCACGGTGGCGCGGTTGCGCGGGACCTTCCGCATCGCCTGCGGGCCGGACAGCGCGACCATGAGCAGCACCAGGCCGATGGCCAGCAGCGCGATCGGCAGGTGCTTCCACCGGTTCTTCGTGGGCGGCGCCACCGAATCGAGCACCGAGGTGTTGGCGAACTTCAGGGTCCGCTTCTGCCGCCGCTTCTCGTTGTAGACGTACCCGGCGAGCAGTGCGGCGACGACGACGATGCCGAGCAGCCAGATCGGGTCGGCGAGCGAGGTGAGACCGCCCATCTACGAAGCACCAGCCAATCCACGTCGGCGCGCGGCGACGAACCGCACGATGTCGGCGAGCCAGTCCCGGTCGGTGCGCAGTTCGAGCACGGGGGCCCCGACGCCGCGGAGCGTGCGGGCCACCTGCTGCCGGTGCTTCTGCGCCGCATCGGCGAAGCGGGACTGCAGCTCGGGGGTCACGGTGAGTTCGCGGACCGCGCCGGTCTCGGCGTCGCGGAGCGCGATCTCGCCGACCGCGGGCAGCTCGACGTCGCGCGGATCGAGGACCTCGACGGCCAGCACCTCGTGCTTGGCGGCCAGTCCCCGCAGCTCGCGGACGTAGTCGATGTCGCCGAGGAAGTCGCTGATCACCACGACCAGGCCGCGGGGTTGTTCGGGCCGCCGCAGCGAGTCCAGCGCCCCGCGCAGATCGCCGCGCGTGCCCTCGGTGGCGCGCGGCGCACCGGCGATGGTGCGCAGCACGAGCTGGCGGTGCGCCCGTCCCGCTCGCGGCTGCACGCGCAGCATGGTGGTGCCGTTGGTGACGATGCAGCCGACGCGGTTCGCGGCACCGGCCACGAGGTGGGTGACGGCCGCCGACGCGGCGACGGCGAGATCGCGCTTCGTGCCGCCGACCGAGCCGAAATCCATCGACGCCGACAGGTCGACCACGATCCAGGTCTGCAGTTCCCGGTCCGCGATCATCTGCCGCACGTGCGGGTGCGTGGTGCGTGCGGTCACGGACCAGTCCATGAGCCGCACGTCATCGCCCGGGGTGTACGGGCGTGATTCACCGGGCTCGGAACCGGGACCCGGCAGCAGGCCCTGGTGGTCGCCCTTGAGCACACCGTCGAGACGGCGACGGACCAGCAGTTCGAGCGTCTTGAGCGACGCCTGCATGCGGGCCTCGTCGACCTCGCCTCCGGCGAAACTCGGGAGCGGGCTGGCGGACACCGATCAGCCCTGCGACTGCGTCGCCTGCTGCGGCGCGGCCTGCTGGTGCGCCGTCTGCTGGACCGGGGGCTGCTGCGGGTAGGCCGGCGCCTGCTGGGGCACCGACTGGCCCACGACCTGCGGCAGCGCGATGGTCTGCAGCACCCGGGTGATGGCCTGATCGGCGGTCACTTCGTCGGCCAGGGCGTCGTAGCTCATCACGAGGCGGTGGCGCAGCACGTCGGGGATGATCTCGACCACGTCCTGCGGGACGACGTAGTCGCGGCCGCGGAGCAGGGCGAGCGCGCGGGCCGCGGCGACGATGCCGAGGGTGGCGCGCGGCGAGGCGCCGTAGGTGATCCACGAGGCCACATCGTCCAGGCCGTACTCGCGCGGGGTGCGGGTCGCGGCGATCACCCGGACCACGTAGTCGACCAGCGCGTGGTGCACGAAGACCTCGCTGGCGGCGCGCTGCAGGCGGATGATCGTGGCGGGGTCGAGTACCTGGGAGGCGGTGGGCGGCGTGGTGCCCATGCGGTAGACGATCTCCCGCTCCTCCTCCACCGAGGGGTAGCCGACGACCACCTTGAACAGGAAGCGGTCGCGCTGCGCCTCGGGCAGCGGGTACACGCCCTCGTTCTCGATCGGGTTCTGGGTCGCGAGCACCAGGAACGGGTCGGGCATCGGGAAGGTCTCGCCGCCGATGGACACCTTGCGCTCGGCCATCACCTCGAGCAGGGCCGACTGCACCTTGGCCGGTGCGCGGTTGATCTCGTCGGCCAGCAGGAAGTTCGCCTTCACCGGTCCGATCTCGGTGTCGAACTGTTCCTTGCCCTGGCGGTAGATGCGGGTACCGACGAGGTCGGAGGGCACGAGGTCCGGCGTGAACTGGATGCGGGAGAAGGAGCCGCCCACGACGGTCGCGAAGGTCTCCACGGCCAGCGTCTTGGCCACACCGGGTACGCCCTCGAGCAGCACGTGTCCCTTGGCGAGCATCCCCACCAGGATCCGCTCGACGAGCTGGTCCTGGCCCACGATCACACGCTTGACCTCGTAGACAGCCCGCTCCAGCAGCTTGACCTCGTCGCTCGTCGCGGTGCCCTGCCCCTGAGAGTGAGTCACGCAAGTCCCCTTCGTCGTCTCGTCCCCCGGCCCGGTTCCGGACCTTCTCGACAGCCCGCCGCCGGGCCCGTCACCCGAGGGTACTGAATGCCCGCACGGATCCGGCGGGACCGGCGCGTCGCGCGTCAGCTGTTGATGACGCGGACCACCGTCGACAGGAAGGTCGAGGCGTCGAACGGGGCGACGCGCACCGCGCCACCCGACTGCGGCGATTCGAGGATCTGGTTGTTGCCGAGGTAGATCGCGACGTGCTGGGTGCCACCGGGGCCACGGAAGACCATGTCGCCGCGCTTGATCTGGCTGACCGGGTACTGCTTGCCCGTCGTGTACTGGTAGCCGGAGTACTTCGGCAGGGCGATGCCGACCGCCGCGAAGGCGTAGGCGGTGAAGCCCGAGCAGTCGAAGCCGATCCGGTTGTAATCGCCGAAGCTGTCGGCCACGCCGCCGTCGCGGACACCGCGGGTGGCGCCCCAGGCGTTGCCGCCTCCCCAGGCGTACTGGACGCCGATCACCGACATGCCGCGGGCGATGACCGCGTCGATGGCCTGCGCGCCCGAGAGGTTCGCGGCGCTCTGGAGGGCACCCGCGGAGGGCGCGGGAGCCGACGGTGCCGCCGGCGCGGAAGCCGACGGGGCGGACGGCTGGACTGCGGTCGCGGCGGGCGTGATCCCGAACAGCGATCCCGCCTGGTTCACCAGGTTCTGCGCGAAGGTGCGGGCTCCGGCGAGCGGATCGGCGGTGTTCACCGTGGCATCCGTGCCACCCGCGGGCGCTGCGGCCGCGGGTGCGGCGGCAGCGCCGGGAACGGTGGGGACAGCTGCGGCGCCGGGGGCGGTCACCGTCTGGCTGCGCTGCTCGTCCACGACGTACTGCGCGTAGACCTTCTGCTGCGTCTCGCGGTCCTCCGCACGCTTGGCGGAGTCGAGCGCCCGCTGCGCGAGCTCGCGCTGCGTGGTGAGCGTGGCCTGCTCCTGCTCCTGCGTGGTGAGCGTGGCCACGGCCTGGGTGATCGAGTCCTCGGCCTGCTTCTTCCGATCGGAGGCCGCGGCGGTGGCGGCATCGGCCTGCACCTTGGCGGCGCGGGCGGCGGTACGGGATGCCTCGGCACGGGCCTTGGCCGCCTTGAGGTCACCGAGAGCGGCGCGCTGCTTGTCCGCCACGATGCGCAGGGTGGTGGCCCGCTCCAGGGTGGCGTTGGGATCCTCGCCACCGAGGGTGTTCACGAGCGCGCCGGCGGTGTTGCCCTGCTGGTACGCGGCACGGACCACCTGGTCGAAGCTGTCCTGGGCCGACTTGATCCGGGTGTCGGACTGGGCGACCGCGGCCTCGGAGACCTTGACGGCGCCGGAGGCGGCGGAGGCGGCGTTCTGCGCCGACTGCAGGTCGACCACCGACTGGTTGACCGACTGGCGCTTGCTCGCGACGTCGTCGCGGAGGTTGGCGATCTTCTGGTCGGCCTGCGCGATCTTGTCGACCAGCGCGGCGACCACGTTGCCCGGTGCGCCGGAATCACCGACGGGTTCGGCGGCGACGGAAGCGAAGGTACCCACGGCGAGAGAGCCCGTGGTGACGGCCGCGAAGAGCGACCGCACGGCGAAGGTGGTGGCTGAGTGTGCCGTACGCCTCAAGGTGTCTCCTCAGTCTGCGTTCACGCCCGATGAGTACGCGTTTACAACACGCACAACATTGGTTCCATGAGTACCGTACGACACTTTGGCAACAAGAGAAAACACGAAACGGCGAATTACATTCATGTGACCACTAGTACGTGGCGCGTGACCTGCGATGATCTAAGAAAACGTGAATGCGAATCGATATCGCTGCTCGGACTGAGTTACAGCGGTGGAATTATCGAAAGAATGCGCTATTAAGCGTTCGAAGAATGGGACAGATCATCGACCGGGGCGGCCGCGTCGGGCCGCAGACCGGCCGCCTTCCGCTCGGCGTCGATCGCCCGGCTGCGGTTGCGGGTCTTCACCCGAGCGACCCCGGCCAGCGCGGCCACGAAGAGCACGAGCGCCACGGTGAAGCCCGCCCACGGGAAGGTGGCGTTGTCGGCGATGTCCACGAAGTCCTTGGCCGCGGCCGGCGGATTGCTGAGCACCAGGCCAGTGGGCTTGTGCCCGTCCTGCGCCTTCTCGATCTGATAGCGACTGAGCTGGCCGGTGGAGAAACCGGCCACCTGGCTGGGCGACATCACCAGGACCGACATCGTCCCGCCCTCCTGGCGTGCCAGCTCGGTGCCCAGGTCGCGCAGTGAAGTATCGGGCTTGTAGTCGTGCGCCAGCACGATCACCTTGAAGTTCTCGATCCCCTTGGCCTGTGCGTCTTTGACCACGGCGGCCAGCTGCGCCTCCGAGCCCTTGTATGCGGGATTGAGGATGGCCACCCCGTCGTCGGCGAGGTCGGCCTTGAGCGCGGTGAAATCCACGTCGGTCGGCACTTCGGTGAGAATCGGCAGGGGGCCCATGACCTCAGGCTACGACACGGCCCCGTGGGCTCCGTGAACAAGGCAGAATGAGCACCGTCCGTCGAGTGTCGGCCCCCCCGCACTCTCACAGGACAAGCGTACTGTATTATCGATTACACGCACCGGCACAGCCCGTCGGTGCACACCACACAACGTTGAGTGGAGCTGACGTGAGCAAGAGCATCGATTCCTTCTCGTCGCGCGGCACGCTCGAGGTAGGCGATCAGTCGTACGAGATCTTCCGCCTCAGCGCCGTACCCGGCACCGAGAAGCTGCCTTATGCCCTCAAGGTCCTTGCAGAGAACCTGCTGCGGACCGAAGACGGCGCCAACATCACCACCGATCACATCAACGCCCTGGCGAACTGGGACCCGTCGGCCGAGCCGAGCGTCGAGATCCAGTTCACGCCGGCGCGCGTGATCATGCAGGACTTCACGGGTGTGCCCTGCATCGTGGACCTCGCCACCATGCGTGAGGCCGTCACCGCCCTCGGCGGCGACCCGAACAAGGTCAACCCGCTGTCCCCCGCCGATATGGTCATCGACCACTCGGTGATCCTGGACGTCTTCGGCCGCGCCGACGCCCTCGAGCGCAACGTCGACCTCGAGTACGAGCGCAACGGCGAGCGCTACCAGTTCCTGCGCTGGGGCCAGGGCGCCTTCGACGACTTCAAGGTCGTCCCGCCCGGCATGGGCATCGTGCACCAGGTCAACATCGAGTACCTGGCGCCCGTCGTGATGACCCGTAACGGTCAGGCCTACCCCGACACCTGCGTCGGCACCGACTCGCACACCACCATGGAGAACGGCCTGGGCGTCCTGGGCTGGGGCGTCGGCGGTATCGAGGCCGAGGCGGCCATGCTGGGCCAGCCCGTCTCGATGCTCATCCCGCGCGTCGTGGGCTTCAAGCTGACCGGTGAGATCAAGCCGGGCGTCACCGCCACCGACGTGGTGCTCACCGTGACCGACATGCTGCGTCAGCACGGCGTCGTCGGCAAGTTCGTCGAGTTCTACGGCAAGGGCGTCGCCGAGGTGCCGCTGGCCAACCGCGCCACCCTGGGCAACATGAGCCCCGAGTTCGGTTCCACCGCAGCGATCTTCCCGATCGACGGCGAGACCATCAACTACCTGCGCCTCACCGGCCGCACCGACGAGCAGCTCGCGCTGGTCGAGGCGTACGCCAAGGAGCAGGGCATGTGGCACGACCCGGAGCACGAGCCCGCCTACTCGGAGTACCTCGAGCTGGACCTCGGTTCCGTGGTTCCGTCGATCGCCGGCCCGAAGCGTCCGCAGGACCGCATCCTGCTCAGCGAGTCGAAGGTCGCCTTCCGCAAGGACATCCACAACTACGTCGAGCAGAACAACCCGGCGCCCGAGACCAAGCTCGACGAGGCCGTCGAGGAGTCCTTCCCGGCGTCGGATCCGGCCGCCCTGTCCTTCGCGGACGACGGTGCCGTCAACGTGCAGTCGGCCGCCAACGGCGCCGAGGGCCGTCCCTCCAAGCCGGTCACGGTGACCGGCGAGCGCGGTACCTTCGTGCTCGACCACGGCGCGGTCGCGGTCGCGGGCATCACCTCCTGCACCAACACCTCGAACCCGTCGGTCATGCTCGGCGCGGCGCTGCTCGCCCGGAACGCGGTCGAGAAGGGCCTGACCACCAAGCCCTGGGTCAAGACCAACATGGCCCCCGGCTCGCAGGTCGTCACCGACTACTACGAGAAGGCCGGCCTGTGGCCGTACCTCGAGAAGCTCGGCTACTACCTCGGTGGCTACGGCTGCACCACGTGCATCGGCAACACCGGCCCGCTGCCCGACGAGATCAGCAAGGCGATCAACGACAACGACCTCACGGTCACCGCCGTGCTGTCGGGTAACCGCAACTTCGAGGGCCGCATCTCCCCCGACGTCAAGATGAACTACCTGGCCTCGCCGCCGCTGGTCATCGCGTACGGCCTCGCCGGCACGATGGACTTCGACTTCGAGACCGACTCCCTGGGCAAGGATCACGACGGCAACGACGTCTTCCTCAAGGACATCTGGCCCTCGGCGCAGGAGATCGACGACACCATCAAGGCCGCGATCAGCCAGGACATGTTCCGCAAGTCCTACGAGACGGTCTTCGCCGGCGATCACCGTTGGCAGAACCTGGACACCCCCGAGGGCGACACCTTCGCGTGGGACGAGAACTCGACGTACGTCCGCAAGGCGCCGTACTTCGACGGCATGACGATGGAGCCGGAGCCCGTCTCCGACATCTCGGGCGCCCGCGTCATGGCGCTGCTGGGCGATTCGGTCACCACCGACCACATCAGCCCCGCCGGCCCGATCAAGCCCGGTACCCCGGCCGCGCAGTACCTGGACTCGCACGGTGTGGCCCGCAAGGACTACAACTCGCTGGGCAGCCGGCGCGGTAACCACGAGGTGATGATCCGCGGCACGTTCGCGAACATCCGCCTGCAGAACCGCGTGCTGGACACCATCGGCCTCGAGGGCACGCAGGGTGGCTACACCCGCGACTTCACCCAGGAGGGCGGCCCGCAGTCGTTCATCTACGACGCGTGCCAGAACTACCAGGCCGCGGGCGTCCCGCTGGTGGTCCTGGGCGGCAAGGAGTACGGCTCGGGCAGCTCGCGCGACTGGGCGGCCAAGGGCACCAGCCTGCTGGGCGTCAAGGCCGTGATCGTCGAGTCCTTCGAGCGCATCCACCGGTCGAACCTGATCGGTATGGGCGTGGTCCCGCTGCAGTTCCCGAAGGGCGAGTCCTGGAAGAGCCTCGGCCTCGACGGCACCGAGACCTTCGACATCGCGGGCATCACCGAGCTGAACAAGGGTGTGACCCCGAAGACGGTGCACGTCACGGCGACCAAGACCGACGGCACCAAGGTCGAGTTCGACGCGGACGTGCGCATCGATACCCCCGGTGAGGCGGACTACTACCGCAACGGCGGCATCCTGCAGTACGTGCTGCGGAACATGGTCAACAGCTGACCGAAGGTCTGAAGTAGACGCGTGACGGCGGGTCCGGCCCCAGCGGCCGGGCCCGCCGTCCTCGTACTGGAGAGTTACCGTCCCCGTAGGCAGGACAGGAGACAACCGTGCCCAAGGTGAGCGACGACCACCTCGCCGCGCGCAGGCGTCAGATCCTCGACGGCGCGCGGACCTGTTTCGCCGAGTTCGGCTACGACGGGGCGACGGTGCGCCGCCTGGAAGCGGCCACCGGGCTCTCGCGCGGGGCGATCTTCCATCACTTCCGCGATAAGGACGCGCTGTTCCTTGCGCTGGCCCGCGAGGACGCCGAGCGGATGGCCGATATCGCCGCCACGCAGGGCCTGGTGCAGGTGATGCGCGATATGCTCGCCCATCCCGAGCGGTTCGACTGGCTGGGCACTCGCCTGGAGATCGCCCGGCGGCTCAAGAACGACAACGACTTCCGCGCGCAGTGGACCGAGCGCAGCGCCGAGCTGACCGCCGCCACCTTGCGGCGCCTGGAACAGCAGAAGCAGCGCGGCCGGCTGCGCGATGATCTGCCGACGAACGTGATCCTCGGCTATCTCGACCTGGTCCTCGACGGCCTGGTCACCCACCTCGCCTCCGGCCGCCCGACGGACGGCTTGGAGGCGGTGCTCGACCTGGTCGAGGAGAGCGTGCGCCGCCGCGAGGACTGAACTCCCGCTACATCCCGGCCGGCGGCGTGGCGTAACAGAAGAAGGCGCCGTTGACATCGGTGGCGGCGGCGAGCGTGCCCCACGGCGTGACCTCGCCCGGCTGCACCACGGTGCCGCCCGCCGCGGTGATCCTGGCTCCGGCGGCCGCCACATCGTCGACCGCGAGGTAGATCTGCCAGAACGAGGGCGTGCCCTCGGGATACACGCCGGACGCGAACAGCGGCGCCGAATCCATGATGCCCGCGACGCCCTCCTTGGCGCCGTCCGCCGCCGGCACCAGCACCTGTGCGTAACTGTCCGGGCCCACGGCGTCCGCGTCTCCCCCGGTACCGATCTCCTCGAACTCCCACCCGAAAACGGTGCGGTAGAACTCCTTCGATGCGCCGTACTCGCGGCTCTGGCAGTCGAACCAGTACGGCGTGCCCGGGACGCCACGCTGCACGAAGCCCGGGTGAGTGCCCGGCTCCCACACGCCGATCGCGGCGCCGGCCGGATCGACGACGAAGCCGAACCGCCCCAGCTCGCCCACCGGCGAGGGCGGCACGATCACGGCGGCACCCGCCTCGGTGGCGGCGGCGATCGACGCATCGGCGTCATCGGTGCGCAGGTACACCGACCACATGTCGCCCGGCCCCTCACCGCCGTCGGTGGCTCCCATGAGCCCGGCCACGAGATTGCCGTTGACGCGGAAGTTCCGGTAGCCCCCGAACTCCGGATCGGCGGGATCGGCCTCCCAGCCGAACACCGCCCGGTAGAACTCCACCGCCGCATCGACATCGCGGCTCATCAGATCGATCCAGACGGGTGCCCCGACGGGCGCTGTGTACTCGGTCATGCCACTACCGTGGCACAGCCCACCGACATGCGCCGGGAGTCCGCGGGATCAGCGCGGGGCGACGGCGTGCAGAGGCCGCGCCGCCGTGATCGTGACCGCGGCGCCGACCTCGGGTGCCTCGGTCACCGGCACGTCGAGCCGCACCGTCGTCTCGCCGACGGTGGCGGTGACGGCGCAGTGCTCACCCCGGAATCCGACGCTGCGGACCCGATGCGCACCGCCGGCGATGAGGGTGAGTTCACCGGGGCGGGCGAGCACCTCGACGGGTCCGGTCGCACTGTGCCGCAGCGGGATCCGGCCCAGCGCGCACACGGCGTGATCGCCGCTCGCGGTCCCGGGCAGGGCCGTGACCTCGCCGAACAGGCGCGCCACCTCGGTATCGACGGGGGCGGTGTAGACCTCCTGCGCCGGACCGGCCTGGCGCACGGCACCGTCGACCAGCACCACCACGGAGTCGGCCATCGCCAGCGCCTCCTCCGCATCGTGGGTCACCAACAGCGCGGTCGCGTCCTCGACGCGCAGGGTCTGACTCACGTGCTCGCGCAGCCGGGTGCGCAGCGCGGCGTCGAGCGCCGAGAAGGGCTCGTCGAGGCCGATCACCGCGGGCCGCGGCGCCAACGCACGGGCGAGCGCGACTCGTTGCTGCTGGCCGCCGGACAGCTCCGCAGGGCGGCGGTCGGCGAGACCGTCCAGGCCCACCGTGGCGAGCAGTGCGGCGACCCGATCGTCACGGCCGGGCACCCGCCGCCACCGCGGTCCCAGACCGAAGCCCACGTTGCCGCGCACCGTCAGGTGGGCGAACAGCGCCCCTTCCTGCGGTACGAGGCCCACGCTCCTGCGTTCGGGCGCAACGTCGATCCCCGGTGCCGCGACCACCGCACCGTCGATCTCGATGCTCCCGGCGGCGGCGCGTTCCAGGCCCGCGATCGCCCGCAGGAGGGTGGTCTTTCCGCAACCCGATGGGCCGACCACCGCGGTGACGGCGCCGCGACGCACCGTGAGATCGATCTCTCGGAGCACCTCGGTGCGGCCGTACCGCACCGACAGTCCGCGCACCACGACGGCGTCGTTCATCGTTGTCCCTCCCGGGTGAGCAACATCGACAGCGCCACGGTGGGCACCGATGCGACCAGCACGAGCAGCAGGCCCAGCACGGCGGCGCGGCCGTAGGCCACGTCGTTGTTCAGGCTCCACATGTGGGTGGCGAGTGTGGAGGTCCCCACCGGCGCCAGCATCAGCGTGGCGGGCAGTTCCTTCGCCACCGACAGGCACGCCAGCGCCGCGCCCGCGGCGATCCCGGGTGCTGCCAGGGGTAGGCGCACCCGCGCGAAGGTCGCCGCATCGGAGGCCCCGAGGGTGCGGGCGGCATCCGGCACCCGCGGCGGGAGGGCGTCGAGCGCCTGCCGGGCGGGGCCGAGGCACACCGGGAGGAAGAGCACCGCGTAACAGGCGATCAGCAGCGGGGTGGTGAGGTACCAGTCCGGCAGCAGCCGGATCCCGACGAAGACGGTGGCCAGCGCCACGGTGACGCCGGGCAGCGCGTATCCGAGGTACGAGACCGCTTCGATCGGTCCGGCCCCGGGGCCCGGCGGCCGGGCCGTGTACACCGCCACCGGCAGCGCGGCGAGAGCGATCACGGCGGCCGCGGTCACCGAAAGCATTAGGGTGGCACGCAGATCCGGCCAGGCCCAGGCGAGCGCGCCGCCCACGGTGGTGAAGCCGAGCCGGGTGGATTCGGTGATCTCGCGCAGCAGCCCGGCAACCGGCACGGCGATCCCGGCCAGCAGCACCACCGCGCTGACGACCCACGCCCCGACGGCACCGGAACGGGCCGTCGGGCGTTCCGCGGTCGCCGCCGACGGTGCGTCGCGCCGCATCCCGCGCTCGGCGGCTGCCAGGGCGATCGCGACCACCGCGAGGACGCATCCGTAGATCGCCGGCGTGCTGCGGTCGTAGGCGCCGTTGTAGGCGTTGTAGATGCCCACCGTGAAGGGCTCGTAGCGCACCACCGCGGGGCCGCCGAAGTCACTGATCGCGTACAGCGCCACCAGAAGTGAGCCGCCGGCGCAGGCGGGCCAGACGCGCGGAAGGGTGACTCGGGCGAACACCGCGACCGGACCGAGGCCGAGCGTGCGCGCCGCGTCCTCCTGCCCGCGACCCATCCCGGTGAAGGCGGCGGCCGCCGGCAACAGCACCAGCGGATAGCACGCGAGTACCAGGATCAACGCCGCCGCCCAGAAGCCCTCGAAGCCCGGGAACAGCCGCGTCCACACGAATCCCGCCACGTACGACGGGATCGCCAGGGGCGCCGCCAGCAGCCCGATCAGGACGGACCGCCCGCGACCCACCGCGCTGGTCACGAGCCGGGCGAGGCCCACACCGAGCGCCGCGGCGGCCACGGTGACGACCGCCGCGAGCCGCACGGTGTTGCCGGCGAGCTCGGCGGTGCGCGGGCGCAGCAGGACGGTCCGCGCACCGTCGAGACCGAGCTCCGAGGCCCGCATCACCAGGTAGCCGACGGGCACGAGCACCGTCGCGGCGACCGCCGCCGCGACGAGCCCGAGCGCCACCCGGCCGGGGCTAGAGCGCACCCACCTCGGTGAGCAGCTTCTCGGTGCCCTGGGTGTCGGAGAGCTGGGCGTAGTCGATCTTCGGCGGCTTCAGATCGGCCAGCGGCGGCAGTCCGGGAACGGAGAAGGGCACGCCCGCGACCACCGGGTACTCGCCCGTCTTGGTGGCGAAGTACTCCTGTGAGGAGTTCGTCAGCAGCTGCCGCACGAACTCGATCGCCTGCGGCTTGTTCGTGGAGCTCTTGAGTACCGCGGCACCCGCGAGATTCACCAGTCCGCCGGGATCGTTGTCGAAGAACTTGAGCTTGGAGGGCACCGCCGCCTGGCCCTTCTCCTTGACCGCCTGCGCCCAGTAGTAGTGGTTGATCAGGCCCGATGCCACGGTGCCGGAGTTGACGGCGTCGAGGATCTTGCCGTTGCCCTCGAATTTCTTGGGCTCATTGGCGAGGAATCCCTGCAGCCAGGCCTTTGCGCCGTCTTCACCGCGCAGCACGCGCAGTGCGGTGACGAAGGACTTGAAGGAGGCGTTGGTGGGCGCGTATCCCACCTTGCCCTTGAACTTCGGATCGAGCAGGCCGTCGATCCCCGAGGGAAGATCGGCGTCGGCCACCTGCGCGGGGTTGTAGACGAGCACCCGCGAGCGTGCCGACGTCGCGGCCCAGGTGCCGTCGCCGGACCGGTACTGCGCCGGGATCTTGTCGGTGATGTCGCTCGGAAGCGGTTCCAGCAGACCGGCCTTCGCGAGTGCCCCGAGTTCACCGGCGTCCTGACCGAAGTAGACGTCCGCCGGACTGCGGTCGCCCTCCTCCAGGATCTGGTTCGCCTTCTTGTCGTAGGCGACGTTCACGGCCACGGTGCCCTTGATCTGCTCGATCAGTGGCCCCACGAGCTCCTTGGAACGACCCGAGTAGAGGGTGATCGCGGGACCGGCCGCCGCCGAAGCGGTGGACGCCCCGGGGTCCGGACTCGATCCGCTGCCGCACGCGGTGAGCGTGCCCACCGCCAGGACCGCTGCTCCTCCGAGCGCCGCCCACCGTCGAAAACCACCCATGCCTCTAATCCCTTCGTCGCGCCCGCGCTCTGGAGCGTTGGCAGGAACATACCCGACGAAACGGACAATAGGCGAGGTTTACCTTTGCGTACTTGTACGAGGTGAGAGCTGTTTTCGAACCGACACGGAAGCGTCGTCAGATCTTCGCGACACCCCGGGCGTCGCGGTACACGGCCTGGACGCCGGACTGCGACATCGGCGCGGACTGGATCTTCGCGTCGGACGCCACGACGGCCTGCAGGGTGACTCCGGCGACGAGGAAGTCGGCCACCGATCGGCGGGTGTGGTCCGCGGAGGTCACCAGCACCGCTCCGTTGCCGAAGCCGTTCTGGCGCATGAGCGCTGCCGAGTTGATCGCGTTCCCCTGCGTGGAGCCCGCGCCGTTCTCGGTGTAGATACGCGTGGCGGAGAGCCCCTGGCCGATCAGCCATTCCTTCATCGCGGCGGCCTCGGTCTTGCCCGCCTTCGGGTTCCCGCCGGTCACGATCACCGGGAAGGCCGGGTAGGCCTGGGCCACCGCGAGTC
>NZ_BAAAII010000005.1:327808-441761 GCF_039525985.1 Tsukamurella strandjordii
GAGGCCGAAGCCGAGGATCACGATCGCGCTCCCTGCGGCGACACTGCCCGGCACCTGGTCGGTGAGCGGGAACGTGAGGGCCTTGTTGACGTTGGTCATCAGGGCCACCACCTTCTGCGCGTGATCGACCGGCATCTGATTGATCGCGGCCTGCGCTCCCGCGGTGTCGCCCGCGGCCTGCTTGGCGATGGCATCGTCCGTGAGCGACGAGGTCGACGCGCTGACTGCCGGTGCGGCCGCGGCCGGACCGACCGCCAGAGCCGCCGACGCAGCCACGGCCACCGTCAGTGCCGCGAGTGAACGAAGAAATCCAGAGACACGCATGTTGCCCTCCGTGACAAATGAGTCTACGGATGGGAAAGTACACTACTGTGGTGCGTGTTGCATACGCGACGAATGTTTCGTGTGATCAGCTCGGTTTGATCGCCCACTGATCCTCGCCACGCATCGGACCCACTGTGTAGACGAGGGTCGCGCTGCCTCCCGTGGTGTCCCGTGCAGCGCATCGGAACGATCCACCCGGCGGCAGCGCCTTGAGTCCCGTGCCGCAGTCCACCGAGACCGCCGCGTTCACCTGCTTCGAGACGCTCGGCGCCAGCGTGGGGCCGGCCGAGCCGAGGTCGAAGAGCTTCTGGAGCGTCACGAACTCCACGGCCATGTCGTCGTCCTTGACCGTCACCTCCACCGGCACCGTGGCCTCGCGCACCATGGCCTCGCAGGTGAACCGATACCCGGGCTTCGGTCTGCGCTCGGAATCGTCGCAGTTGACGACGTCCACTTTCGCCCCCAGCTTCGCGTACTCCGCGTTGAGCTTGTCCGCGATGTCCCTGGTCAAGGCCTCGAAATCGATCGACGGCCCGAACAGGGAACAACTCGCGAGTACCGGAGTGACGACGAAGGGCAGCAACCACGACTTCTTCGGGCTCATGGCCGGACAGTAGCCGACGCAAGGACCGCGCGATCGCATCATTTGCGGTCGAAAGCCCCTCTGCGCCACCCGCTTCCCATCAGCTGGGCGAAGGCAGTGCGAAGCCGAGCTCGCGGAGCACGGCGCGCGCCCGGTCGGGATAGTCGGTGATCAGGCCATCGGCACCGTCGGTGAGCAGGGCCCGCATCGTCGCGGGATCGTTGACCGTCCACGGGATCACCGACAGTCCCAGGGCGTGCGCCCGGGAGATCAGTTCAGGCGTGGTGAAACGCACGAACCCCGGATCGCCGACCCCGCCGTCCTGCGGATCGCCCTGCACCGGCGAGATCGCGATGAGTCCGGGGATCGTCGCCTTCGCGGCGCGCACCCAGTCGCCGCCGTAGCCGTCCACGTCGAGTCCCAGCCACGGCGAGGCGCCCGGCTTCCCGGTCTGCAGGAACTGCTCTCCGTTGGTCAGTGCCACCAGTCCGACGCCGGGGAGCAGCGGCCCGATCTCCCGCAATGCCGTCCAGTCGAAACTCTGGATCGTGACCTGCCGCGCCAGCCCCGACCGGGAGATCTCCCCCGCCACCGCCGCCACGAACTCGCCGCGGGGCGCGGTCTGCTCCGGTGCCGCCGCCTCCACCTTGGTCTCGATGTTCATCCGTACCGGCGAGTGCCGCGACCGCACCAGATCGAAGAGCTCGCGCAGTTCGGGGATTCGCGCACCGGTCACGACCCGCTGCGCGCTGTACCCGGCGAGCTTCTCGTACCCGCAGTTCATGGTCCGGACCTGGGCGTAGGTGAGCTCGCGCACGTACTTCCCGACGTAGGGGAACTGCGGATCACCCGGCGTCGCCGGCGCCGTATCGGCGCACTTCTTCGCATCCACCTTCCGGTCGTGAGTGATCACCACGCGCCGGTCCTTCGTCACCTGGGTGTCCAGCTCCAGCGTGGTCACACCGAGCCGCATCGCGGCGTCGAAGCCTGCGAGCGTCGATTCGGTGACCAGGCCGAGCCCACCCCGGTGCGCCTGCAGGTCGACGGTGCGCGGCGGTTCCGCGGTGACGGGGGCCGCCGTGCCGGCCCAGACGGCGGCGGCGAGGAGGCAGACGAGCAGTGGGCGGAGCGAGCGCATGCGCCGACGGTAGGAGACCGACGTGAATGCCACGTGCACGACACCTCACGCGGGGATGACCGGCCGTCGCTAGACTGGGCCGTCGCTCATCGATCGGGAGGTACACATGGCGCAGTCCGCCGCCGAGCTGTACGCCGCGTTCACGGACAACGCCGATAACGACGTCGCGCTGCGCCTGCTGCGCTCCCCCAACGCCGTCGCCTACCTGGCACTCATGGCCGCCAGGCTGGGGACCGGACCGGTGGACGCCGAGGAGCTGGCCGACGCGCTCACCGTCGACCTGCAATCCCTCTCGCAGCACTTCACCGACCGCGCGCGCCCCGTGCCCGACGGGGCCGATGTGCTCGACACCTGGGTCAAGAACGGTTTCGTCTCACGGACCCTCGACGACGAGGACCGCGAGATCTGCCAGCTCACCCGCGGCGCCACCACCGCGCTGGGCCAGGTGCAGGCCGTCTCACTGGACCGGAATGTGGCCACCGAGACGGCGCTGGAACTGGTCACCGCGCGGCTGGCCGCGGTCGCCGTCACCGTCAGCCCCGATCCCGATGATCACCTGCGCGCCCTCGATGAACAGATCGCCGAACTCACCCGGCGTCGCGAGGCGTTGCGGGCCGGCCTGATCCCCGAGTACGACCAGGGCAAGGTGGTCGACGACCTCAAGATCGTCAGCTCACTCGCCGAGCGCATGCCGGCCGACATCCTGGGTTACGGCGAGAAGCTGCGCGAGCACACCAGGGCCCTCCTCACCCACGGCCTGGACGCCTCCGACAGTTCCGAGGCCGAGGCCTACGCGAAGACCCTGCAGCGCCTGTTCGACGGCCATGACGAGCTGGCCAACACGCCCGAGGGCAAGGCCTTCGACGCCTTCTACACCCTGCTCTCGGACCACCGGCTGCGGCGCCGCCTGGAGGATTCCGTGGCCGCCGTCGTGATCGGCGTGGAGCTGCCCGACGATCTGCGGGACTCACTGACCGGATTCCTGGACCGGATGTGGATGCAGGTGCAGCGGGTCGACGAGATCCGCGGCCAGGTGTACCGGCGGATCAACACCTTCGTCAAGGACGGCGACTTCCTGCAGTACCAGTCGCTCCGGGCCCGGATCACCGAGGCGCAGCGCGCCGCGGTCGAGGCCTTCGACACCGTCTCCGCGGGCCGCGACACCGGCCTCGCGGTCCCGATGAGCGTCGTGGACACCGCCTCGGTCGGTGCGCTGAAGTTCCACGACGGCATCGTCACCCTGCCGCCCGAGGTCCGCGAGACCTCCGGGGAGTTCACCATCGACCCCGCACGGCTCGTGGGACGCGAGGCGATCGACTGGGACTCCCTCGCGCGGGCGGTCAACGACGCGGTCTCCGCGGCCGACGGCGCCTCCCTCACCGACGTCCTCGCGACGATCGACGCGCCCCGGGCGGGCGATGTGGTGGGCGTCTGGAGCCTCGGCGCCCGGTACGGCACCGTCGACGCGGATCGACCCGTCACGGTGCTGGCGCACACCGCGCGCGGCCCCCGCGAGCTCACCGTCCCGCACGTGGAGTTCGCCGCATCCCTGCCCCCGCTCACGCCGGCCGCCGCCGCGCCCGAGCCCACCACGCTCTTCGAGGAGGCCTGATGTCGGACGATTCGCTGGACATCGAGACCGCTGACCTGCCTGAGATCGATCTGGCCGATTTCTCGATCGGCGACGACGAGGCGGTGCGGTCGCTGCGCGGCGCGGATACCGCTCCGCGCTTCGACGGCGACACCTCACAGCTGCCCAATTCGGTCTGCTACGCCCTGCAGGAGCTGATCGCCGCGCCGCACGTCTCGGCCCGGTCGAAGAACTGGGCGGTGATCGAGGCCGAGGAGACCCTGCTGCGATCGCGGCTGTCCGAGCTGAACCTGCTGCTGGAGATCAATCGGGAGACCAAGCACGCCTTCACTCGCCAGGTCAGCGAGAACGATCCGCGCCAGCGCAATCTGCTCCGCGCGCAGAGCCTCTCGCTCGCCGCCTCGGTGCTCGCGCTGTTCCTGCGCCTCAAGCACCTGTCCAGCCCGGACGAGACCGCCGTCGTCGAGCGGCAGGAGATGATCGATCACCTGCTGTCCTTCCGGCCCGCCCGTGACACCGACGAGGCCGGGTTCGTGAAGAAGGCCGACGCCGCGATCAACCAGCTCGAGACCCGCCGCCTGATCCGCCGGGTGGGCACCAGTGACCGGTATGCCGTGCACGCGGTGATCGCCTCACTGCTCACGCCCGAGCAGGTGGACCTGTACACCGCTGCGTATCGCGATCTCGCGAGCGCCGATCACGACCTGGCCGAGCCGGCCGTGCCCGATGACGACACGGCGGACGCGGGCACCGTCGAAGCCGAGACCGAGGAGGCACAGGCGTGACCGTGCGAAGCACCCGCAAACACCTCGGCCAGTACCGCCTCACCCGCCTGCAGGTGGTGAACTGGGGCACCTTCGACGGCTACAAGGACTTCCCCATCGACGAGCGGGGCGTGATCCTCACCGGCCCTTCGGGTTCGGGAAAGAGCTCGCTGATGGACGCGCACTCGGTGGTGCTGCTGCCCACCTACGATCAGTCCTTCAACGCCTCGGCCGATATGACGGCGAAGGGCGCGAAGCGGGCCGCCCGCTCGATGGCCGATTACGTGCGCGGCGCCTGGTCGGTCAACGACGACGAGCATCAGCAGTCCAAAGTGCAGTACCTGCGCGGTGATTCGGCCACCTGGTCGGCCGTGGCCGCCACCTACGACAACGGCGCGGGCAATGTGACCACCGCGGTCGCGGTGAAGTGGTTCGCCGGCTCGGGGACCGACGGCGCCTCGCTGAAGTCCTGGTACCAGCTGCACTCCGGCCCGTTCGACCTGTTGGACCTGCAGGACTGGGCCACCGCCGGATTCGACAGCCGCGGCTGGCGCTCCCGGCACGCGGACGTCGAGTTCTTCGACACCCAGGCCGCCTATCAGGAGGCGCTGCGCCGCCGGGTGGGCATCGGCACCTCCAGCGCCGCGCTCGCACTGCTGGGTAAGGCCAAGGCGATGAAGAACGTGGGCGATCTCGACGCCTTCATCCGCACCTACATGCTGGACCGCCCGCAGACCTACGCCCGCGCCGAGCGCCTGGTGGAGAACTTCACCCAGCTCGACGAGGCGTACCGGGCGGCGGCCCGGGCGGAGGCGCAGGAGAAGGTGCTGCGGCCGATGCCGGAGGCCTACGAGAAGTACCGCACGGCCACCGTCGGGACCACCCGCGCTGCGGACCTCCTCGGCGTTCCCGTGCGCTCCTACCTGCGGGGACATCGGCTGCGCCTGCTGCAGGAGCAGATGGATCGGATCGAGGCGGAGCGCGCGGGCATGGACGCGCAGATCGCCCGCTGGGAGGACAAGGCCGAAGAGCGCAAGCAGCGCTACAACGACCTGCTGCACCGGCTCCGGCAGGAGCAGGGCGAGGTGGGCGTCCTGGAGGCCGAGCTGCAGTCCCGTGAGTTGCAGACCCAGGCCCGCCAGCGCGCCTACGAACGCTTCGCCGCCGCGGTCGAGAAGCTGGGCGAGCGCGCCCCGGAGTCGGCCGAGGAGTTCGCCGCGCTGCGCGAACAGATCCCGGGGATCCGGGACCGCGCCACGGAGGCCGCCGAAGCCCTGGCCGGCCGGGTGCACAGCGCCTACACCGACGAGTCCGATGCCCGCCGCGCCGTGGAATCGGTGGACGATGAGCTGGCGGTGCTGGATCGTCGCGCATCGCTGCTGCCGCCCGCGCTGCTGGACCAGCGCGATGTGATCGCCCGCGCCACCGGCGTTCCCGCGGAGGATCTGCCCTACGCCGCCGAGCTGATCGATGTGAAGCCCGCCGAACAGGCCCGCTGGGCCGGCGCCGCCGAACGCGTGCTCCGCCCACTGGCGACCACGCTGCTGGTGCCGGCGGAGCACCAGCGCGCGGTGGCCGACTACGTCAACGCCAACCGGGTCCAGGGCGTGCTCACGTACCAGGTGATCGACGGTGCCGACGGCACACGCGCCGATGCGGGATCGCTGGCCACGAAGCTCACCGTCGACGAGCGGACCGAGGCCGGCCGCTGGCTGGCCGGAGCGGTGGCCCGCACGGCGCGGCACATCTGTGTGGACTCCCCCGCCGAGCTGGAGGACCACGAGCAGGCCGTCACCCAGGAGGGCCTGGTGAAGGGCTCGGGCGGCCGGTTCCGCAAGGACGACCGCCGCGCGGTGGCCGATCGCTCGCAGTGGGTGCTCGGTACCAACACCGGTTCCAAGCGCGAGGCACTGCAGCGTCGCCGTGACGAGCTGGCGGCGGTGCACGTCAAGGCGGCGGAGGCGTCGGCCACGCTGCGCGACGATCTCGCCGAGTTCAAGGCGGTGGCCGACGGCGCCACCGGCGTGCTGGGCTACACCTCCTGGGCGGAGTTGGACCACTGGGCGGCGCGCGCCGAGGCGGAGGACCTGGCGGACCGCATCTCCGACGCCCGCTCCGGCAACGCCGATCTCAGCGAGCTGGAGCTGCAGGCCGACAACGCCTACGGAGAACTGGCCGAGGCTCAGACCCGGATCGGCGCGCTCACCGAGACCATGAACCGTGCCGGCACCGAATTCGACGATCTGCTGGCCGAATTCGAGAAGATCGACGGTGAGAGCGCCCCCAAGCTCACCGATGAGGATCGCGACTTCCTCGATACCGCCCTGTGGCACCTGCTGACCGCCGACGAGACACGGCGGCGGCGCCTCACGCTGGAGAGCTACGGGGAGATCCGCGCCGACCTGCGGGCCGAGTTGGAGCGCCAGCAGGCCGCCGCGACCGCCGAGCGCGATGCCGCCGAGACCCGCATCGTGCGCACCGCCGAACAGTTCCTCCGGGAGTGGCCGGACGCCTCCACGGAGCTGCAGGCCGATGTCGCCTCGGCGCCCGATTTCGTGAACGTGCACGAGAACCTGGTGGCGCACGGCCTGGCGGCGGCCACCGAGAAGTTCCGGCGGCTGATCACCACCGATGTCAGCCACTCGGTGTCGAACCTGTTCAAGGAGGTCGACGACACGCACCGCGCGATCACCCGGGGCATCGCCGATGTCAACGCCGGGTTGCGCCGGGTGGAGTTCAACGAGGGCACCTACCTGCAGATCGCGTACGCCGCGCGGCCCACGCCCGAGGCGACCGAGTTCGCGAAACTGGTCGACGAGATGGTGCGCGATGCGCCGGCCGCCAAGCGCGCCGAACCGGACGCCATGGCCGCCCAGTTCAAACGGATCCGCGGTCTGGTGCTGCGGCTGACCGGCGACGATCCCGAATCCCGTCGGTGGACCGAGAACGTGCTGGACGTGCGCACGGGGTACTCCTTCTACGGCCGTGAGAACGCGGTGGGCGCCGAACCGGACGCCCCGGCGGTGGTCACCTACCGCAACACCGCCACCAACTCCGGTGGCGAGCAGGAGAAGTTGGTGGCCTTCTGCCTCGCCGCGGCGCTCAGTTTCGCGCTCGGCAGCCACGGCATCGACGGTTCCAACGAGCCCGCCTTCGCGCCGCTGATGCTCGACGAAGCCTTCAGCAAGTCCGACGAGCGGTTCTCGGCGCAATCACTGCGCGCCTTCGAACAGTTCGGATTCCAGTTGATCATCGCGGCGCCGATCCGGATGGTGGGCATCGTGGAGCCCTTCATCGGGCAGGTCATCCTGGTGGACAAGCAGACCAGGTCCGACGGTGCCCGCTCCGATGCCCGGTACGCCACCTTCGGTGAGCTCGCGACGGCGCGCTAGCCCCGTCGGCACCTGATATACAGAGCCCATGGCCTCGGTCGTCGCGCTCAACGCTCATCCGGACGATGAGACGATCCTCGAAGGCGGCACCCTGGCGAAACTCGCTGCCGCCGGGCACCGGGTGATCTTGGTGGTGGCCACCGACGGCATGGTGCGCACCGAGCCCCGGCCACGACTGCGGCTCGAGGAGTTGGAGGCCGCCGCCGCTCAGCTCGGAGTGCGCGAGGTGCGCTGGCTGGGCTACGCCGACAGCGGCCACGGGGCGGAACTGTATCCGGATCCCGCCGGCCGGGTACGGCTGGTGCGCGCGGGCGTCGAGGAGCCCGCAGAGGCGTTGGCCGGGATCCTGCGGGAGGTGAACGCCGATCTCCTGATCGGGTACGACGCCGCGGGCGGCTACGGACACCGCGACCATCTCGCCGTCCACGCGATCGGGCATCGGGCCGCCGAGCTGACGGGGGTGCGCCTGGTGGAGGCGACCGCACCGCGGGAGGTGGCCGTGCGCCTGTTCGGTCTGGCCGCGCGCCTGCGCCTGGTGGATGAGGCCGATCTGCGGCGCGCGCACACCTGGTTCACGCCCTCGTCCGGCATCACGCACCGGGTCGACGTGCGGGCCCACCTCGCCGAGAAGCAGCGCGCGCTCGCCGCGCATCGCACCGAGCTCGCCAAGCCGGGTGCCGCTGCTCGGCTGCAGCGCCTCATCGTCCGCGTGCCCGCACGCCTGCTGGCTCCGCTCTTCGGCACCGAGTACTTCGTCGAGCCCGGCGTCTCGGGCCGCTCCGACCGCCTCCTCTGACGCGGACGCCGGTTCGGATACCGCGGCGGCGAACGAGTATCGCAACGGTCGTCGCGCGCACCCGTGCGAACCCGCGCCTGCCCACGGCGACCTGCGGATTCGAACCGCCGAGCAGCGACCCCGACCACCGCGGGGCCGCCCGCGGGCAGTAACGATCGAATAACGCGGCTAACGGATCCGCCCCTCGTATCCGATCTCCCCCATGTCATTGATCGCCGAGGCAGCACCGAGGAGACGCGATGCGAAACGCGACCCGACACAATCGAATCCGCAGCGCTCTGGTCGTGCCGGCGGCACTGCTTCCGCTCCTCGCGGTGGCGCCGGGTGGTGTCGCTGCCGAGCCGGCACCGCCCGCCCCGGTCACCACCACCACCACGCCGGCTCCCGCCGCCACACCGGAACCGGCCACGACGCCCCCGGCCGCAACCCCGCCGGCGACCACGACGGCCCCGGTGCCCACCACGGCTACGCCCCGTCCCCCGGTCACGTCCACGGCACCTGTTCCGACCACCGGCACCGCCTCGCCCACCACCGGCACCACGACCGCCGCGCCCCCGGTGGGGCTCACCGTCGGGGCCGTGCGGATCGTGGACGAAGGCGGTGCGGCGGTGCCCGGTGCCTCCGCCTACGTGCAGGGCTGTTCCGGTGGACCGGGCGCATCCCTCGCCGACGGCGGCGCCACCACGGTGACCGGTCCCTGCGTGCGGGCCCGGATCGACCGCGTGCCCACCAACTGGCGCGTGATCTCCCCCTCGGAGCAGACCGTGACCACCAACAGTGGACGCGCCGAGTTCCGTTTCGTCCTGGCCCGCGGCGGGATCGTGCCGCCCACCACCACGCCTCCCCCTCCCGGTGGGATCCGGTTCACCCTCGACGCCCGCGACCGCAGCGGACGCGGGGTGGCCTCCCGGTACGCCGTGTACGCGTGCGAGAACGGGCGCCCGCTCGGCGGCCTCGCCACCGACAGCGCGGGCAACGGCGGCGGCGCCTTCCCCGGCGACTGCCTCACCGTGGTCCCCACCGCGTGGCCGGCGTCGTGCGTGCTGGTCGGCCCGCACGCGTACTCCCGGGTGGTGGGCAACGGCGTGAACCGGCTCAGTTTCACCTTCAAATGCGGCGGCCAGAACCCGCCCGGCCCCGGCGACGTGCCCGGCCGCCTGCTCAAGACGGACCGCAGCACCGGTGCGCCGCTGGCGGGCGCGTCGTTCGCGATCTCCGGCTGCGAGTCCGGTGAGACGGTGCGGGCGGTGAGCACCGGACCCGACGGTCTCGCGGCGTTCTCGCTGCCGCCGGGGTGCTACCGCGCCACGGAGACGGTGGCGCCCGCCGGGTACGTCCGTGACGCGGCTGCCGTCGCCTTCCGGGTCGATCCCGCCGCGCCGTTCCAGGTGCAGGTCACCAATGCGAAGGCCTCCGCGCCGGTCGCCGTCCGCAATCCCGGAGTCCGCGTGCCGATCTCGTCGATCCCATCGGGCCGGGTGTCCTGAGATGCGCCGCGCGATCACACTGCTGGTGGCGTCCGCCCTGCTGTTCGCGGGGTGCGGCACCGTCGAGGGTTCCGCCCTTCCCGCACCGTCGAATCCGTCCGCCCAGAGCGATCTGCGCGCCCCGGTGCCCGCCACCGCGCCCGAGCCGACCGCCCCGGTCCGGGTATCGGCCGCCGGGGTGCAGGCGCCGATCGACGGCATCGCGACCGACGCCCAGGGAGCACTCCTCCCGCCGCAGGACGTACAGCGCGTCGGCTGGTGGGTCGACTCCGCTCTGCCCGGTTCCGGCACCGGCTCCGTGGTGCTCACCGGGCACGTCGACGATGCGCGGCAGGGCGACGGCTACGCCAAGCGGTTCGCCGCGCTGCGGCCCGGCGACGGGGTCACGCTGACCGGGAAAGACGGTGCGGCCGTGAGCTACCGCGTGACCCGGACGGTTTCGATCGCCAAGGGCGCCCTCCCCGTCGGCGACCTCAACCGCCAAGACGGACCGGAGACGCTGATCCTGGTCACCTGCGGCGGCCGATTCATCGGGCCGCCACTGGGATACGAGAACAACGACCTGGTGTACGCCGAGCGCGCCTGACGGGCAGCCGATCCGCGGCTAGTGTCGAGAGCATGCACATCGACCTCCGCGGACGCACCGCCCTCGTCACCGGCTCCACCCAGGGCATCGGCCTCGCCATCGCGGTCGGGCTGGCCCGGTCGGGGGCACGGGTCGGGATCAACGGCCGCACGGCGGCCCGGGTCGAGGAGGCGATCGCCACCGTCCGTGCCGAGGTCGACGGTGCCGATGCGGTGGGCGTGGTCGCCGATGTCACGGACGCCGCCGATGCCGAGCGGGCCGTCACGGAACTGGGCGGCGTGGACATCCTGGTCAACAACCTCGGCATCTTCGGTGCGGCCGATCCCCTGTCCATCGACGACGACGAGTGGCGCCGCTACTTCGAGGTGAACGTCCTGGCCGCGACGCGGCTGTCCCGGCTCGTACTGCCGGGGATGATCGACGGAGGATGGGGCCGGATCCTCAACATCGCCAGCGATTCCGCGATCGTGATCCCCGCCGAGATGATCCACTACGGCGTCTCCAAGACGGCCCTGCTCGGGGTCTCGCGTGGTTTCGCGAAAGCCGCCGCCGGTACCGGCGTCACCGTGAACTCGGTGATCGCGGGTCCCACGCACACCGGTGGCGTGGAGGACTTCGTCTACCAGTTGGTCGATGAGGACCTGCCCTGGGAGCAGGCGCAGCGCGAGTTCATGCGGCTGCACCGGCCGCAGTCCCTGATCCAGCGGCTCATCGAGCCGGAGGAGATCGCCAACATGGTGGTGTACCTGAGCTCGCCGCTCGCCTCCGCCACCACGGGCGGCGCCGTCCGGGTGGACGGCGGCTACGTCGATTCGATCCTGCCCTGACCGGGGATCAGGCCAGCTCGATGAGCTCCTGGTACTCCTCGTTCCAGTGATCCTCGGTACCGTCGGGCAATAGGATCACGCGCTCCGGATTGAGCGCCTCGGCGGCGCCCGGATCGTGGGTCACCAGCACCACGGCGCCCTCGTAGGAGCGGAGCGCTTCGAGTACCTGCTCGCGGCTCACGGGGTCCAGGTTGTTGGTGGGCTCGTCGAGCAACAGCACGTTCGCGGCCGAGGAGACCAGCCCGGCCAGCGCCAGACGGGTCTTCTCACCGCCGGACAGCGTGCCCGCGGGCTGTTCCAATTGCGGTCCGGTGAACATGAAGGCGCCCAACAGGCTTCGCAGATCCTGCTCCCCCGCATCGGGCGAGGCGTGCCGGATGTTGTCCCACACGGAGGCCTCGTCGTCGAGGGTGTCGTGCTCCTGCGCGAAGTAGCCGATCTTCAGGCCGCGGCCCGGTTCCAGGCCGCCGGTGTCCGGCGTCTCGACACCGGCGAGCAGCTTGAGCAGCGTGGTCTTGCCGGCGCCGTTGAGCCCGAGGACCACCACGCGCGAGCCCTTGTCGATCGCGAAATCGACACCGGTGAAGATCTCCAGCGAGCCGTAGGTCTTGGTGAGGTTCTTGACCATGAGCGGTGTCTTGCTGCACGGCGCGGGTGCGGGGAACTTGATCCGCGCCGTCTTGTCCTCGACGCGCACATCGTCGAGCTCGTTCATCATCCGCTCGGCGCGGCGCAGCATGTTCTGCGCGGCAACGGCCTTGGTGGCCTTGGCCCCCATCTTGGCCGCCTGCACGCGGAGCGCGCCGGCCTTCTTCTCGGCGTTGGCGCGCTCGCGGCGGCGGCGCTGCTCGTCGGTCGCGCGGGCGTCGATGTACTTCTTCCAGCCCATGTTGTAGACATCGGCCTCACCGCGCACCGCGTCGAGGAACCAGACGCGGTTGACCACGTCGGACAGCAGATCCACATCGTGGCTGATCACGATCAGGCCGCCGTCGTGATTCTGCAGGAAGGTGCGCAGCCAGCCGATGGAGTCGGCGTCGAGGTGGTTGGTGGGCTCGTCGAGCAGCAACGTGGTGTCGGACTTGCCGCCGGAGCCGTCGGAGGCCGCGAACAGGATGCGGGCCAGCTCCACGCGGCGGCGCTGACCGCCGGACAGCGTGCGCAGCGGCTGTTCGAGCACCCGGTCGGGCAGGGCCAGGCTGTTGCAGATCCGCGCGGCCTCGGATTCCGCGGCGTATCCACCGAATGAGGAGAACCGCTCCTCGAGGTTGCCGTACTTGCGCACCGCGGTGTCGAGCTCGTCGCCGACCAGCTCGGCCATGCGCACCTGCTGCTTCTGCATCTGCGCCACGATCTGGTCCAGTCCGCGGGCCGAGAGCACGCGATCCTTCGCCAGCACGTCGAGATCGCCCTCGCGGGGGTCCTGCGGCAGGTAGCCCACATCGCCGGTGGAGATGATGCGGCCCGCGTACGGTTCGCCCTCGCCTGCCAGGATGCGCATCGTGGTGGTCTTGCCGGCGCCGTTGCGGCCGACGAGGCCGATCCGGTCGCCCGCCTGCACCCGCAGCTGATCGCCCGGGGCGGTCAGCAGGGTACGGACCCCGGCGCGGACTTCGAGGTCGGTCGCGGTAATCACAACGGTCCAGTCTACCCGCCCCGTGCCGGCCCGTTCACCACCATTTTCCGCTGGTGACGGCGGTCACTCGAGGGCGGCGGAGGCCTCCCTGCGCGGCACCACCGCGGGCGGTGCGGGAACCACGTCCCGGATCACGATCCGGAGCGAGCGATCGGCCTTCGCCTCGTAGAGCGCGGTGTCCGCCTGGGCCACCGCCGTCGCGAACTCCGCGCGGTTGAGCCCCTCGGAGACCGCGATACCGACACTGCCGCGGATCCCCGGCGGCTCGCCCGCTTCCCCGGGAGTGACCAACCTCCGGAGCTCGTCGATCACCTGGTCGGCTTCTTCGCGCAGGTCACGGATCGCCACCACCAGGAACTCGTCGCCGCCGAGCCGGGCGTTGAGGGTGTCGCGCACACCGGTCCGCAGCAACTGGGCGGTCTCGGCCAGGTACTGATCGCCGGCCAGATGTCCGTAGGTGTCGTTGAACTTCTTGAACCCGTCGAGATCCAGCAGTCCGACCACCGCGATGCCGCGGCCCCGCTTGTACAGGACCCGGCGGATCGCGAACTGAAGACCGCGCCGGCTGTAGAGCCCGGTCAGGGCGTCGTGATTGCGCTCCGAGGCCGCCTCACCGATTCCGCGGCGGCCGAATTCGACGAGCACCTGTACCACGATCGGAAGTGCGAACTCGATCGTGATCGCAGGCGCGAGGTACACGTACAGTTCCATGACGCCGTACCCGTTGACCACCATCGTGGTCACGGTGACGGCGACGATCGCGGCCACCGAGAACAGGCAGTGGATCAGCAGTAGCCGCCAACCGAGGAGGAAGGCGGTCAGCATGGCCAGCATGCCGAGGTAGATGGTGCCGGTGATCCGGGACGGACCGTCCTGGGCCAAGCAACCGACCAGCAGGCAGATATCCGCGATCGCCACGAAGATCACGGCGTCGCGGCGCCGGGGCTCCCTCAGGCGCAGCCACCAGATTCCCACGACCACACTGCCGCTCGAGGCGAGGATGAAGAAGACCATCGCGGTCGGAGTCTGTGGTCGCATCGGCTGGAAGAGCACACCCACGCAGAGCGGCGCCATCAGGAGCGCGAGGCCGCTCACCACCAGGCGGAGCGGGTTGTCGCCGCCGTGGACGGCGATGCCCTCCTGCGCGAATTTGAACTCGGCCTTACCCGCATCGCGCCAGGCCTTGCGGTCCGTGAGCCGTCGCCACGCCGCGCGGATCACGCGCCGCGCGGTGACCGGAGTCCGCTTACCACTGCTCACCCGCATTCACCTCGGTGTTCGACGAGTTCTCCGGCAGCATTCACGGCCCGGACTCTACCCCCGAATCGTCCGAATTGAACCACGGATATCCCGGCTCTGTCGCGATCGTCACAGATTGTTGCGATCGCACCAGTCCGGGAGGTCAGACGCGGACGGAACCGGGGTCGTGGACCACGATCCGGCGGGACCGATCCGCCTTCGCCTCGTACAACGCGACATCGGCCTCGGTGGTGGCCCACTCGAGCGAGGCGGCATCGGGATACTCGACCACCACGACCCCCACGCTGCCCTGAATCGGAGCCGTGCCGCCGTCCGGTGTGACCAGGCGCCGCAATGTCCGGATCACGGAATCGGCGCCGTATCGGGAGTTGCGCATCGCGTACAGGAGGAACTCATCGCCTCCCATCCGTGCGACGAGCGCGCCGTCGAGTTCCCCGCGCAGGACCTCCGCCGTCCGCGAGAGCAGCGCATCACCGGCCGCGTGGCCGTGGGAATCGTTGAATCGCTTGAAATGATCGAGGTCCAGCATCGCCACCACGCACACCTCCGACCGCTGCCGCCGCAACAGGATCCGGAGAGCGAATCGCATGCCCTGGCGGCTGTAGAGGCCGGTGAGCGCATCACGATTGCGTTCGATGAAGATCTGGGTCATGCTGCGGCGCGACAACTCCACGATCACCTGCATCACCAGAGGCAACCCCACCTCCATGGTCATCGCGGGCGCCACGTAGACGTACAGGCTGAGCAGGGTCTCCCCTTCGTACAGGCAGGCGTACAGGACGTACGCCCCGATCACTGCGAGCGAGAACAGACACTGCAGGGCCAGGATCCTCGAGCCCAGCAGGGCGGCGGTGAGCAGGGCGATCATCCCGAGGTAGGTGGTGCCGCAGATTCGCGACGCGGGCGCTCCGAGCACCGCGGTGCCCAGCAGGATCAACAGGTCCGAACACACGACGAAGTAGATGGCGTGCCGCCAGCTCGGCCGGGGATCGAACATCCACCACAGACCCAACGCGACGCTCGCCACCAGCGCGCCCACGTACAGGCCCGTCCGCAGTCCGGGTGGCGGACCCATCGGGTGCCAGACCATGACGATGGCCAGCGGGAACATCAGGACTGCGATCCCGCCGATCACCAGGCGCATGGCGGCGCGGCCGCCGGGGAGCCGGGAGATACCGGTCCACATGAACTCGTACTCGTCCCGACCCGCGTTCCGCCACGCCGACCGGTCCATCGCCGACCGGGCCGCCGAGACCATCGGCCACAGCGGTGGCGTCCGCCGCAGGGCCGATGATCGGTTCGCCCTCACCGGGCGTGACCTCGGCGTGTCACCCTGCGAATGCTACTCAGGGAACCCTTCGTCGGTCTCGAGTTCGGAGGTACCCGCCGTGTGCTCGAACAGACCGGTGAGATCGCGCACCACCACTGATCGGGTGGCGCTGCGCTTGGCCTCGTACTGAGCGGCATCGGCCTCGGCGGCGAGCTCGCGGATCCGGTCCCGGTACGACGCCGGGGCCACGACGATGCCGAGGCTGGCGGTGATACCGTCGCCGTCGCGATGACCGCGGGGGGCGATCAAAGCCGTGAGCCTGGCGAGTCTGCGCGCGGCGTCGTCCGGTGTAAGACACACCGCGAAGACACCGAATTCATCCCCGCCGTTGCGCGAGACCAGGGTCTGCGGCAGGGCGCGATCGAGTCGGGCACCCACTGAAGCCAGCAGTTCGTCACCCTCGAAGTGCCCGTACGTGTCGTTGTACGCCTTGAAGCCGTCCAGATCGGCCACCGCGCTGATGTAGATCGAATCGCTGCGAGACCGCTTGCTGGCGACGCGCTTGGTCCACGCGTCCATCCCGCGCCGGTTGAGCAGTCCGGTCAGGCTGTCGATGTACCACTCGCTCGCGACGCGGTTCACGCCGACCCGGCACAGTTCGACAACAGCCTGCACCAATACCGGGACCCCGACCGCGATGATCATGGTCGGCACCGCGAACGGCGCGAGCAGGGCCACCGAACGCCCGTCCACGACGACCCCGTAGTAGACGATCCCGAGCACCAGAGCCAGCGAGTACACGCAGTGCACCAGCAGCACGCGCCATCCCAACAGGAACGCCGCGTACAGGCCGAGCATGGCGAACAGACTGGCTCCCGCCAGCCGGTGCTCCGGTTCGCCGAGTACCGCGATTCCGATGCCGAGGAGCACATCGGCCGCGGCGAGGAAATGAATCGCCTGCGCAGCCGTCGGCCAGGGCCGCACGATCCACAACGCCCCGATCACCGCACCGAGCACGGCCGCAACCAGGTGGAGTACACGAAGGGCGGGGGTGGTCGGTGCCGAGGGCATGAACTCGGCCAACACCGCCACCGGCAGCATCGTCACACCGAGGGAGGCCACCGTCACTCGGAGCAGCCCGATGCCGCCGACCGTGGCGATGGCGCGGGTCACGAACGAGAACTCCGCCTGGCCGGCGTACCGCCAGCCGACGGGATCGATGAGCTCACGCCACATCACCCGAGCCGTCCGACGGACGGACCGGCGACGTCGCGCCCACTCCTCCGGGCGACCGCTCACGTCAGTTCCGATCGCGCACTCCCGCGGCCAGGTCGGCGGTGAGCGCGCGGACCGCGTCGACGGAATCGCCCGCTGCGCTGACCAGGGCGGAGCCTGCGATGACCGCGTCCGCATAGCCGGCGATCTCGGCGGCCTGCTCGCGGGAGCGGACACCCAGGCCCACACCGATCGGGATGTCGGAGATCTCGCGCACCCGCGCCACCAGTTCCGGGGCGACGTTGTCGACGGTGTCCCGGGCGCCGGTGACGCCCATCGTCGATGCGGCGTAGAGGAATCCGGACGAGGCGTTCGCCGTGAGCGCCAGGCGCTCGGGGGTCGACGACGGTGCCACGAGGAAGATCTTGTCGAGGCCGTGCCGGTCGGCGGCCGCGATCCAGTCACCGGCCTCCTCGGGGATCAGGTTGGGGGTGATGATCCCCTTCCCGCCGGCCGCGGCCAGGTCCCGGGCGAAGGCGTCGACGCCGTACTGGAGCACGGGGTTCCAATAGGTCATCACCACCGGGGCCCCGCCGGCGGAGGCCACGGCCTCCGCGTAGCCGAAGACGTCGTGCACCCGGATCCCGCCGCGCAGCGCATCGTCGGCGGCGCGCTGGATCACCGGTCCGTCCATCACGGGATCGCTGTAGGCGACACCGATCTCGACGATATCGGCGCCGGCCTCGACCATCGCGACCACGATGTCGCGGCCACCGTCCTTGGACGGGTATCCACACGGCAGGTAGGTCACGAGCGCGGCGCGGTCCTCCGCGCGGCAGGTCTCGAAGACCGATGCGAGTGCGCTCACTTGGCGGCCTCCTCGGAGTCGCGGAATTCGGTGTTCATGTCTTCGCCGATCACCTTCTGGCCCACCACGTCCCCGTGGTCGTCCAGCAGCCCGAACCACTTCCCGGCGGTGTCGACGTCCTTATCGCCGCGGCCCGAGAGGTTGGTGACGATCACGGCATCGGGCCCGAGTTCGCGGCCCAGTTTCAGCGCGCCCGCCACGGCGTGCGCCGATTCGATGGCGGGGATGATGCCCTCGGTGCGGCAGAGCAGCGCGAAGGCGTCCATGGCCTCGGCGTCGGTGATCGGGATGTACTGCGCGCGACCGGATTCCTTGAGCTCGGCGTGCTCCGGGCCGACGCCGGGGTAGTCGAGACCCGCCGAGATGGAGTGCGATTCGATGGTCTGGCCGTCCTCGTCCTGCAGCAGGTACGAGTACGCGCCCTGGAAGGCGCCGGGCGTGCCGCCGGTGAACGTGGCCGCGTGCCTGCCCGTTTCGACGCCGTCGCCCGCGGCCTCACAGCCGACCAGCCGTACCGCCTCGTCCGCGATGAACGGATGAAAGATGCCGATCGCATTGGACCCGCCGCCGACGCAGGCCACCACCGCGTCGGGGAGCCGGCCCTCCAGGTCGAGGACCTGCTGCCGGGCCTCCATGCCCACCACCCGCTGCAGGTCCCGGACCAGCAGGGGGAAGGGATGCGGGCCGGCCGCGGTGCCAAAGCAGTAGTAGGTGTCGTCGGCGTGACTGACCCAGTCCCGCAGCGCCTCGTTGATGGCGTCCTTGAGGGTGGCCGAACCGGAGGCCACGGCGATCACCTCGGCGCCCAGCAGCCGCATCCGCGCCACGTTCAGCGCCTGCCGGTCGGTGTCGACCTTGCCCATGAAGATCACGCACTCGATGCCGAGCAGCGCGCAGGCCGTGGCGGTGGCCACGCCGTGCTGGCCCGCGCCGGTCTCCGCGATCACACGGGTCTTGCCCATCCGCTTGGCGAGCAGCACCTGCCCGAGCACGTTGTTGATCTTGTGGCTGCCGGTGTGGTTCAGGTCCTCGCGCTTGAGGTAGATCTTCGCGCCACCCGCGTGTTCACCCAGTCGCACGCAGGGGTACAGCGGCGACGGTCGGCCGGTGTACTGGCGCTGCAGCCGGTCGAGCTCCTCGAGGAACTCCCGGTCGCTGCGCACCTTCTCGAACTCCGCTGTGACCTCCTCGATCACGGCCATGAGCGCCTCGGGCACGTGCCTGCCGCCCCAGACGCCCCAATGACCGGTCCCATCGGGCTCATAAGCCGATCGTTGGGACAGTCCTGTGCTGGCTTCTGGAAGACTCACCCGCCCAGTATCCCCCACCGGGTCAAAGCAGAATCACGCCGACGCCAACCATTCCTCGAATCGGGCGAACCGACCAGTGTTCTCCGGCATGACCACTGCACTCGACGGGGCCCTCGACGCCGTGCTCGACGATCCGGTCCGGGCGTCCCTGTACGGCGCACACGCCCGGTTCCGCCTCGGCGACGGTGCCGTCGTCCGGTACCACCCCGACGTGGCCCGCTTCATCGGGCACCCGCGCGCCCTGTCGCCCGACGACTACGCCGCCCTCGCCGAACTCGCGGTGCCGGGCACGGCACTCTCGTTGCGCGGGGCGGCCACCCCGCTACCCCCGGGGTGGCGCGTCGAGGACGAGATCACCCTCGTCCAGTACGACGGGAGTGGGCTGGTCACGGAGGCCGATCCCGAGGCCGTCGGCCTCGGCCCCGACGATGTCGACGAGATCCTCGATCTGGTGGCGCGCACCCGCCCCGGCCCCTTCGAACGGCGGACCATCGAACTGGGCACCTATCTGGGCATCCGCGACGACCGGGGTCGGCTCATCGCGCTCGCCGGGGAACGCCTGCATCCGCCCGGATGGACCGAGATCAGCGCGGTGTGCACCGATCCCGACCACCGCGGACAGGGCCTCGCGACCCGGCTCATCCGCGCCGTCGGCAGGCAGATCCGCGACCGCGGGGAGATCCCGTTCCTGCACACCTCCGCCGACAACACCACGGCCCGCGCGCTCTACGAGTCGATCGGCTTCCGCCTGCGCGCCGCCGTGCCCCTGCTCCTCGTCCATCCACCCGCACCCACCCCCGGAGAGTCATGACCCTCGCCCTCACCCGCTCACCGTCGAAGGACGTCGATCCCGAGCTCGCGGAGCTGGCCGTCCTGCCGGTCCGGCGCCGCGCGCAATGGGGACGCTGGGTGGCCGTCGCGGTCACCCTGATCCTGTTCGCGCAGTTGGTCTCCTCGGCGATCACCAATCCGCGTTTCGACTGGCCCACCTTCGGGGCCTACCTGTTCAGCCCGATCGTCCTCGAGGCGCTGTGGTTCACGGTGCAGCTCACCATCATCGGCGCCGTCCTCGGATTCCTGTTCGGTGGCGTGCTGGCGCTCGCCCGGCTCTCGGGCAACCGCGTCCTGGCCACCTTCAGCTTCGGCTTCATCTGGGTGTTCCGATCGGTGCCCCTGATCGTGCAGATCCTGTTCTTCGGCTACCTGGGTGCGCTCTATCCCACACTGGGGCTGGGTATCCCGTTCGGTCCGACCTTCGTCGACGCGCCGACCAAGGACCTGCTCTCGCCGTACACCGCCGCCGTGATCGGGATCGTGCTGCATCAGGCCGCGTACGGCTCGGAGATCGTGCGTGCCGGAATCCTCAGTGTGGCACCCGGTCAGCACGACGCCGCGCGGGCACTGGGCATCCCGCCTGCCGCGCAGTTGCTGCGGATCACCCTGCCCCAGGCCCTACGCACCATCGTGCCGCCCGCGGCGAACGAGGTGATCGGCCTACTCAAGGGCACCACCGCCGTCTTCATTCTGGCGCTGCCGGACCTGTTCTACCAGGTCCAGGTGATCTACGGCCGCAACGGCCGAATCATCCCGCTGCTGCTGGTCGCGGTGGCCTGGTACGCGATCGCAACCACCGTCCTGTCCATCGGGCAGCACTACCTCGAGAAGCGCCTCTCCCGCGGGTACGGGTCGAAGGCCCCCACGAAGAAGGAGTCCGCCGCATGACCGCCACCCCCGTTCCGCCGCGCCTGGAAGCGGTGGGCCTGACCAAGGCCTTCGGTCACGACCAGGTGCTCCGCGGTGTCGACCTGACGATCGCCCCCGGCGAGGTGGTCTCCATCATCGGACCCTCGGGTTCGGGCAAGTCCACCCTCCTGCGCCTGCTCAATCACCTGGAGGAGCCGACCGCCGGGGTGGTCCGGCTCGACGGTGAGCTGATCGGCGTCCGACGCCGCGGTGACCACCTCGTCGCGCTGCGCGAACGCGAGCTGCGCCGGCAGCGGGCGCGGATCGGTTTCGTCTTCCAGCAGTTCAACCTGTTCCCGCACCTGACCGCCGTCGAGAACGTGGCCCGACCGCAGCGGTTGTCACTGGGCCGCAGTCGCGCCGAGGCCGACGCCCGGGCCCGGGAACTCCTGGAGCGGGTGGGCCTGGCCCCGCACGCCGAGCACTACCCCGGCCGGCTCTCGGGCGGACAACAGCAGCGCGTGGCGATCGCCCGCACCCTGGCGCTCGATCCTGATCTGATCCTGTTCGACGAGCCCACCTCGGCGCTCGACCCCGAGCTCGTCGGCGAGGTGAACGCCGTGATCGCCGAGCTGGCGGCGGAAGGCCGCACGCTCGTGGTCGTGACGCACGAACTCGCCTTCGCCCGCCGGATCGCCGACCGGATCGTCTTCCTCGACCACGGCCGGGTGGTCGCGGTGGGCACCCCGTCCGCCGTTCTCGACCGCCCCGCCACCGACCGCACCCGCGCCTTCCTCGCGCACTGGACCTCCAAGGAGACCGCATGAAGACCCGACATCGCATCCCCACCTTCGCCCTCGCCCTCGTCCTCGCGAGCGCGGCCCTCGTGGGATGCGGCGGACAGACCACGGAATCGACCACCGCCTCCGTGACCGGCACCGCCGGTCAGCAGCTCAACCTCACCAGCAAGCAGGACCGCATCGTCCCGAAGAAGGACGAGGCGGCTGCGGCACTACTCCCCCAGGCGATCCGGGATCGGGGCACGCTGCGAGTGGGACACGGATCGGGTGCCGGAAACGCGCCCTTCTACTTCCCGGCGACCGACGACGAGCGGGTGTTCATCGGCGACGAGAGCGATATCGCCTACCTCATCGCGGGCAGTCTCGGACTTCGGTTGGAGGAGTCGAACACCTCGTGGGAGGGCCTGTTCCTCGGGATCGACAGTGGGCAGTTCGATCTCGGCGTCTCGAACATCACCGTGACCGAGGCGCGCAAGGAGAAGTACGACTTCGCGACCTATCGCAAGGACGACCTGGCGGTGGAGGTTCAGGCTGATTCGCCGCTCACCTTCACAGGTCCGGATTCGTTCTCGGGCAAGACGGTCGCCGTCGGCTCGGGAACCAATCAGGAGCGGATTCTGCAGCGCTACGACGCGGACCTGCGGGCGGCGGGCAAACCGGCCATCGTCATCAAGAACTACCAGGACAACACGGGGACGTACGCCGCGCTCGCATCCGGTCAGATCGACGCCTACTTCGGCCCGAACCCGATCGCCGCCTTCCACGTCGCCCAGACGAAGGGCACGCCGCAGGCGACGAAGATCGTGGGCACGGTGTCGGGCGCCGGAGCTTCGCTGCAGGGGCTGATCGGCGCGACCACGAAGAAGGACAGCGGGATCATCCGCGCGGTGCAGGCGGCGATCGAGTCGACCATCCGCAGCGGCGACTACGGCAAGGTCCTGCACCGGTGGGGCCTGGACGCGGAGGCCGTGGCCACCTCGGAGATCAATCCCCCGGGGCTGCCAAAGAACGACAAGTAGGCCGGTTCAGCGCGCCGCGGTGGCGTGCGCGACGAACTTGAACCGGTCGCCGCGATAGACGCTGCGGGTCCACTCCACGGGTGCACCCGCAGCGTCGCGGCCCAGGCGATGGACCAACAGCAGCGGGTGGCCGTTGGGCACGTCGAGCAGTTCGGCCTCGTGCGGGGACGCGAGCGCGGTTTCGACCGTGTCCTCCACCGCCACGATGTCGCGACCGTAGTTCTCCCGCAGTGTGCGATAGAGCGAGGCCGTCGTGCCGAGCCGGTCGGACAGCCCGCGCAGGGGCCCCCGCAAGTGCGCCACCTCGATGGCGAGCGGCTCGGCGTCGACGATCCGGAGCCGGGTGACGCGGTACACGCGGGTGCCGCGGGACAGGTCCAACGCGGCCTGCGTCTCCGCATCCGCCGGGACGTGATCGCAGCCCAGGACCTGCGATTCCACGGATTTGCCGGTGACGCCGATGTCCTCGCTGAGCGAGGTGAGTTGGCGCACCCGCACCACTTTCGGGGGTGCCACGTAGGTGCCGCTGCCGTGCTCGCGGCGCAGGATCCCCTCGGCGGACAGTTCCGAGAGCGCTTTGCGCAGGGTGGTCCGGGAGACCCCGAGTTCATCGGCCAATCGCCGCTCGGCCGGCAGTGTATCGCCGTGGCCGAGCTGCGCGATCCGCCTCTGCACCTCGACCTTCGCGCGGAAGTATCGCGGTAGCTCGGTGCCGGGTGCAGCGGGCGAGGACATGTCCACCATGTGTCACAGAGTACCCCTTGACGAGAAAAGTGGTCTATGCCACTCTTGCTTCACCGCAATTGGTATAGACCACTTGTGGTAGACCTCAAGGAGTGAACATGAGCAGTACGCAGGCTGCCAAGCCGGCCGCCGGTCTGGGCGTCATGGTCGGCGTCGCCGCCGCGAGTCTGGGTGTCATCTACGGCTACGACACCTCGAACATCGCCGCCGCGAAGGACTTCATCCGGGCCGATTTCGGGCTCGACGACACCATGACGCAAGCGCTGGCCACCGTGGTCGTGGTGGGCGAGATCCTCGGCGCGATCGTGGGCGGCTGGTTCGCCAACAAGGTCGGTCGCCGCAAGGCGATGATCTCCGTGGCGCTGGGCTACACGGTGTTCGCCCTGTTCGGAGCCCTTGCGCCCACCGTCCCCCTGCTGCTCGCCGCCCGCTTCCTGCTCGGCCTCACCGTGGGTGTGTCCGTGGTGGTCGTGCCCGTCTTCGTGGCCGAATCCGCCCCGGCGCACCGCCGTGGCGCGATGCTCGTGGCGTACCAGTTCGCCACCATCGTGGGCATCATCCTCGGCTACGTGCTCGGCTACCTGCTCGCCGGTCTCGGCGCCGCGTCCTGGAAGTGGATGCTGGGCGCCGCCGCGGTTCCGGCGATCGTGGTCACCCTCGTGCTCCTGCGCCTGCCCGATACGGCGCGCTGGTACATGACCCGCGGCCGTGAGGACGAGGCCCGCGCCGCACTGATCGCCGTGGAACCCACCTCCACCGCGGCCGGTATCGAGGCCGAACTCGACGAGATGCGCGCCCAGCTCTCCGACGAGTCCGGCGGCAAGCTCAGCCAGCTCTTCCGCCAGCCCTATCTGCGCGCCACCTTCTTCGTGGTGGTGCTCGGCTTCTTCATCCAGATCACCGGCATCAACGCGATCATCTACTACAGCCCCGACATCTTCGCCTCGATGGGCTACGAAGGGAACTTCGGCAAGTACATGCTGCCGGCGTTCGTCCAGCTCTTCGGCCTGCTCGCCGTGGTGGTCTCGATCTTCACCGTCGACAAGTTCGGCCGCCGCCCCATCCTCCTGGGCGGCATCGGCACCATGATCCTGGCCTTCGCCGTGATGATCCTCGCGTACCAGATGGCCGACGGCGATTTCAAGGGCCACGAGACCGCCGGCGTGGTCGGCTTCGCGGGACTCGTATTGGTGGTGATCGGATTCTCCTTCGGCTTCGGCTCCCTCGTGTGGGTGTACGCCGGTGAGGCCTTCCCCGCCCGGCTGCGCGCCTACGGCTCCTCGGCCATGCTCACCTCCGATCTGGTGGCCAATGCGATCGTGGCCCAGTTGACCCTCACGATGCTCAACAGCCAACTGCTCGGTGGCACCGGCACATTCGCGGTCTTCGGCGGCCTCACCGTGCTCGCCTTCCTGTTCGTGCTCAAGTTCGCCCCGGAGACCAAGGGCCGCAAACTCGAAGACATCCAGTACTACTGGCAGAACGACGGCCGGTGGCCCGCACAGACGGCCGCGGCGGCGGGCGCGGAGACGGACGCCCGGTGAGCGGGGCGGTGATCGGCCTCGACATCGGAGGCTCCAAGACGCAGGCCGTCCGCGCCGAGAACGGTGTCGTGGTCGCGGAGGCCCTCGCAGGCAGCGCGAACATCTCCTCGGTGGGGCAGGCCGAGGCCGGACGCCAGCTCGACATCGCGCTCGCCCGCCTCGGCGTCGAGGACGTGGGCGCCGTGTGCGCCGGCGCCGCGGGTGTGGAGACCCCCGCCGGCGCGGCCACCCTCACCCGGTTGCTGGCCGATCGGATCCCCGGGGCCCGGGTGCGCGTGGTGCACGACAGTCAGCTCATCCTGGCCGCTGCCGGGGTCCGCGACGGTATCGCCGTCATCTCCGGGACCGGCGCCGTGGCCTGGGGCCGCGCCGGCGACCGGCATGCCCGCGCCGGCGGCTGGGGCTACCTGCTCGGCGACGAGGGCAGCGGCTACTGGGTGGCCAAGGAGGCCGTGCGCCGCACCCTGATCCGTCTCGACCGCGACGAGCCCGCCGATCACCTGGGGCAGCAGTTGGCGGCCGACTGCGGCCTGCAGGACACCGACGAGCTGCTCGACCACTTCTACGCCCAGCCCGAGCGCCGGTACTGGGCAGGCCGCGCGCGCGTGGTCTTCGAACTCGCGCAGTCGGGTGATCCGGCGAGCACCGAGATCATCGACGAGGCGGCGATCGCACTCACCGAGATCGCGATGTCGGTGGCCGATCGGATCGGCTCCGCCGGCCCCGTCGTGCTCGCGGGCGGTCTAGCCGTGCACCAGCCCGCGCTGCAGCGCCGAGTGCGTCATCACCTGGGGCTGCGCGGCGTCTCCGACCTGCGGGTGCTCACCGTGGACCCGGTGCGGGGCGCGATCCAGATCGCGCTGCGCGAACTGGAACGACGGGGCGCGCGGGGCTGATCAGCGCGCGGGACGCGGGCAGCTGGGGTGCGAGCCCGCGGTGACCAGATCGGCCACGGCGGAACGCGGGTCGCCCGCGGTCACCAGGCCCTCGCCGACGAGCACGCCGTCGGCGCCGGCACCGGCGTAGGTCAGCAGATCGCGGCTGTCACGGACACCCGATTCGGCGATCTTGATCACCGAGGACGGGAGCCCGGGGGCGATCCGGGCGAAGGAGTCCCGGTCGACCTCGAGGGTCTTGAGGTTGCGGGCGTTGACGCCGATCACGGTGGCACCGGCCTCGAGGGCGCGATCGGCCTCGTCCTCGGTGTGCACCTCGACGAGCGCGGTCATGCCCAGCGACTCGATGCGATCGAGCAGCGAGACCAGCACCGACTGCTCGAGCGCGGCCACGATCAGCAGGACGATGTCGGCGCCGTGGGCGCGGGCCTCGTGGATCTGGTACGGCGAGACGATGAAGTCCTTGCGCAGCACCGGGATCCGCACCCGGGCGCGCACCGAATCGAGATCGGCGAGCGAGCCCTTGAAGCGGCGCTCCTCGGTGAGCACGCTGATCGCGCGCGCCCCGCCGGATTCGTACTGCCCCGCCAGCTCCGCCGGGTCGGCGATGCCCGCGAGATCACCCTTCGACGGACTCGCGCGCTTCACCTCGGCGATCACGGCGATACCGGGTTCGCGGAGCGCGGCGGTGGCGTCGAGCGCCGGCGGCGCGGCCTTCGCGGCGGCCTTGACGGCCGCCAGATCCAGCACCGACTCGCGGGCGGCGAGGTCCGCGCGCACACCCTCGATGATCGCATCGAGCGCAGTGGGTGAAGTCACGGCGGCGGGCCTTTCGGTGGGACGTACAGCGTGCTTCAAGGTTATCCCGAGGCCTCCGGGCGATCCTTGCTGACCCCCTCCGTCGGATCGTCGCCGCTGTCCAGTGCGTCCCACAGGTCGCGTTCGGAGGAATTCTCCGGTTCGGCGGTCTCGAACACCCGCTTCTCGAGCTCCGCGCGCCGGGCGGCGGGCGCACTGTACTTCGAATCCATCCCGCCACCGCGCTGACCACGCAGAAGCAGGGTCGCTGCGGCCACCGCGAGAACACCACCGAGCACGGCGACGAGCGGCCCGGCGATCACCTTGTCGGCCTGCACCACGATGTCCTTCGGGGCCAGCTCGAGGATCGTCTCGATGTACTTGACATCGGGCTCCTGCGTGATCACCTGGATCGCCGGGAAGGCCGAGCCGATCGCCGCGGCCGCCACGACCACCGCCACCGCCACGCGCGCCCAGCCCTTCACGGCGAGGGCGGCCGCGATCGCCGCGAGGAAGACCAGGGGCAGCACGGTGAGCGCCGAGGCCCAGGTGTGGCCGGCGATGTCCACCGTCCGCCCGGGCGAGAGGAAGTCGTTGATATCGGCGCGCATCCAGGTCATCCGGCTGGCGCCCCACACCGCGATCGCCGCCAGTAGCAGCAGCACCGAGGCCAGAAGCAGTCCGCGCTTGTCCTTCATCGTGCCTCCTCCGTGACCGCGCGCAGCGTGTTCGCGGCGGCCACCGCCTTGAGCGCGGCCAAGGCCTTGTTGCGCGACTCGTTGTACTCGTACTCCCCCACCGAATCGGCCACCACACCGCCTCCCGCCTGCACGTACGCGGTGCCGTCCTTGAGCACGGCGGTCCGGATCGCGATCGCGGTGTCGGCATCGCCCGCGAAGTCGAGATAGCCCACGATGCCGCCGTAGAGGCCGCGCCGCGTGAGCTCGGCCTCGTCGATCAGCTCCATGGCGCGCACCTTCGGCGCCCCCGTCAGGGTGCCCGCGGGGAAGCAGGCGGTCACGGCGTCGAGGGCCTGCTTGCCGTCCGCGAGGTCGCCCGAGACGGTGGAGACCAGGTGCATCACGTGGCTGTACCGCTCGATGCGGCGATAGTCGGTGACCCGCACGGTGCCCGGCGTGCACACCCGGCCCAGATCGTTGCGCCCCAGGTCCACCAGCATCAGGTGCTCGCTGTTCTCCTTCTCATCGGCGCGCAGATCCTTCTCCAGGAGCAGATCCTCCTCGGAGTTCGCGCCGCGCCAGCGGGTACCGGCGATCGGGTGCGTGGTGGCCACGCCGTCGCTCACGGTGACCAGGGCCTCGGGGCTCGATCCCACGATGGAGAAGGCGAGCGAGCCGTCGGGGGCCGGGACCTGCACGAGGTACATGTACGGGCTCGGGTTCGAGGCGCGCAGCACGCGGTAGACGTCGATGGGATCGGCATCGCTCGACACGGAGAAGCGCTGGCTGGGCACCACCTGGAAGGCCTCACCGGCCTCGATGTCGCCCACCAGCTTGTCGACGATCGCGCTGTACTCCTCGACGGTCCGCTGCGCGGTGTACTCCGGCTCCGGGCGGGTGAACGAGGCCACCGACGACGCGAGCGGAGCCGCGAGCGCGGCCTCCATCGCGTCAAGACGGGCCACGGCGTCCGCATAGGCCTCGGCGGCGCGTTCGCTGGCGCCGTCCCAGTTCACGGCGTTGGCGATCAGCGTGATGGTGCCCTCGTGGTGATCGATCGCGGCGAGGTCGGTGGCCAGCAGCCACACCATCTCGGGCAGGCGCAGATCGTCGACGGTGGTCTCGGGCAGCTTCTCCAACCGCCGAACGGCGTCGTAGGCGAGGTAGCCCACCATCCCTCCGTTGAGCGGGGGCAACCCCTCGATCGGCTCGGAGCTGAGCAGCCGGAGCACCTCGCCGAGCGCGGTGATCGGGTCGCCGCCGGACGGTGCGCCGGCGGGCTTGGTACCGATCCAGGCGGCCTCGCCGTCGATCACGGTGAGCGCGGCCGGGGCGGGGGCCCCGACGAAGGACCACCGACTCCAGGACTGGCCGGCCGCCGCGGATTCCAGGAGGAAGGTGCCGGGACGTCCGCCCGCGAGCTTCCGATACGCCGAGAGCGGGGTCTCGGCGTCGGCGAGCACGGTGCGGGTCACGGGCACCACACGATGCCGCTCGGCGAGCTGCAGGAACTCGTCGAGGCTGGTGGTGGCGCCGTCGGGCTGGAGGTTCGAAGCCGATTGCGTACTCATCGGGTCCCATTATTGCGGGGCCGGTAAGTTCGCCGGTATGCGCACCGGTGGACCGGCCCCCGATTTCGCACTTCCCGATCAGTCGGGCACCGTCCGCACCCTTGACGAACTGCGTGCCGGACGCCGGGCAGCGGTCTTCTTCTACCTCACCGCGGGACTGCCGGTGTGCGTGGCGGAGGTCGGCCGGTTCCGTGACGCCGCAGCGGAATTCGAGCGCCTCGACACCGTCCGCATCGGGATCAGCATGGATCCATTGCTCCGCACCCGGGCCTTCGCGGAGGTGATGGCGCCGGGGTTCCCGCTCCTCACCGACGCCGACGGTGCGGTCGCCGAGCGATACGGGGTGCGTCGCGGTCGGTACGCCGTGGCGCCCGTGCGGCGGCAGAGCTTCCTCATCGACACCGACGGCACGATCCTGCAGATCGTGGTCGGTGAGCTGCGGGCGGTGGCGCACGTCGAGGAGACCCTGGCGTTCCTGCGCACGCTCAGCGGCCCCGGAGTCAGCGGGTAGCGGATGAGCCTGGCCTCCGCGGCGCCCGCCTGCGCCTTGCGATCGGGCGCCTCGATCTCAGGACTGCGCGCGCTCCAGGAGCAGATCGCCGTCGAAACAGGTGTGCGTGCCGGTGTGGCAGGCAGGGCCGGTCTGCCGGACGGTGAGCAGCACGGTGTCGCCGTCGCAGTCGAGCCGTACGTCGAGGACCTCCTGGATGTGCCCGGAGGTCTCCCCCTTGGCCCACAGCTGCTGGCGCGAGCGCGAGTAGTAGGTGCCGCGGCGGGTGGCGAGCGTGAGCGCGAGGGCCTCGTCGTTCATCCACGCCATCATGAGCACATCGCCCGTGCCCTCCTCCTGAGCGATGGCCGCGACCAGGCCGTCGGCGTTGCGTTTGAGGCGGGCGGCGATCGCCGGGGCGAGCCCCGAATCCGCTGGGGTGTCGGGTCCGGTCATCGGCGCACCACCAGTCCGTGCGTGGCCATCTCGTCCTTGACCTGGCCGATGGTCATATCGCCGAAGTGGAAGACGCTGGCCGCGAGCACGGCGTCGGCTCCCGATTCGACGGCGGGCGCGAAGTGCTCGACCGCCCCTGCGCCGCCGGAGGCGATCACCGGCACGCGGACCGCGGCGCGGGCGGCGGCGATCATGCGCAGGTCGAATCCGGCCTTCGTTCCGTCGGCGTCCATCGAGTTCAGCAGGATCTCCCCCACACCGAGTTCCTCGCCGCGGCGGGCCCATTCGATGGCATCGAGGCCGGTGCCCTTGCGACCGCCGTGCGTCGTGACCTCCCAGCCCGACGGGGTCGGCTCGTCGCCGTCCGGCACGGTGCGGGCGTCGACCGAGAGCACGATGCACTGGCTGCCGAACCGGTTGCTCAGTTCCCGCAGCAGCTCGGGCCGGTTGATCGCGGCGGTGTTCACCGAGACCTTGTCGGCGCCGGCGCGCAGCAGCGTGTCGACGTCGTCGACGGAGCGCACTCCCCCGCCCACGGTGAGCGGGATGAAGACCTGTTCGGCGGTGCGGCGCACCACCTCCAGCATGGTGCCGCGGCCGGAGCTGGAGGCGGTGACGTCGAGGAAGGTCAACTCGTCGGCGCCCTGCGCGTCGTACGCCGCGGCGAGTTCAACGGGATCGCCCGCATCGCGCAGGTTCTGGAAGTTGACGCCCTTGACCACGCGCCCGTCGTCGACGTCCAGGCACGGGATCACGCGTACGGCCACCGTCATCGGCTCCGCCTCCTTCGAATGTGGTTCGTACCGGGGTCAGTAGCTCAGCACGCCGGGGTGGCCCGGTTCGCCCCGGAAGTCCGACGGTGCGCCCACCGACCGGACGATGTCGAGCAGTTCGTCGTACACGCCGGGTCCGCCGGCGAGCACCGAATCGGAGGCCGTGTGCCACTCGGCACCAGCGAGATCGGTGACGCGGCCACCACCGGCGATCACCAGTGCGGCGCCGGCGGCGTTGTCCCACGGGTGATGTCCGAAGACGACGGCTCCGCCGAAGACACCCGTGGCGGTGTATGCGAGGTCCACTCCGGTGGAACCGAACTGGCGCACGCGCGCCACCCGCCGCGAGACCTCACCGAGGATCGCGAAGCGGTAGTCGCCCGGGAAGTGCCCGTTGCTCCCGCGGCTGAAGCTGCCGACGGCGATCATCGAATCGACGAGCGACTTGTGGGCGAGCGGAGGGACCGCGACACCCCGGTTGTGCACCTGCCCGGCGACGTGCCCGGAGATCGAGTCGCCGACGAGTGGGAACCAGGCGAGTCCGGCGACGGGACGGCCGTCGTGGACCAGTCCCAGCAGCGTGCCGGTCGCGGGGAATCCCGCCGAGTAGTTGAACGTGCCGTCGATCGGATCGAGGATCCACACCGTGCCCTCGTCCACCGGCGGTCCGCCGAACTCCTCGCCGTGCACGGGGATTCCGGTGGCGTCGGCGATCTCGCCGGTGATGCGGCGTTCGAGTTCGAGATCGAGATCGGTGGCGAAGTCCGCCGGACCCTTGGTGACCGATGCGGGAGCACCGACACCTTCGATGAACCGCGGGGAGATCCCGTCGAGGACGGCCCCCGCGGCAGCGAGCAGGCGGTCGGGGTCACCGGTGAATCCGGTGGGGAGGGCCGCCACTAGCGGGACACCGCCGCCAGCGCCTCGGGCAGGGTGAATCGCCCCGCGTACAAGGCCTTGCCGACGATCGCGCTGTCCACACCGCGGTCGACGAGGGTGGCGATCGCCTCGAGGTCCGCGAGGGCGGAGATGCCGCCGGAGGCGACGATCGGTGCCGGGGTCGCCTCGGCCACGGCGGCCAACAGGTCGAGGTTCGGCCCGGTGAGGGTGCCGTCCTTGGAGACGTCCGTGACCACGTACCGCGAGCAGCCGTCCCGGTCGAGGCGGGCGAGCACCTCCCACAGATCGCCGCCGTCGGTGACCCAGCCGCGGCCGCGCAGCCGCCACTGGCCGTCGATCTGCTTGACGTCCAGGCCGACGGCGATCTTGTCGCCGTGCTCGGCGATCGCGCGGGCGCACCACTCGGGGTTCTCGATCGCGGCGGTGCCCAGGTTCACCCGGGCGCAACCGGTGGCGAGCGCGGCCGCCAGCGAGTCGTCGTCCCGGATGCCGCCGGACAGCTCGACCTTGACATCGAGCTCGTCGATCACACCGGCCAGCAGCTCGCGGTTCGAGCCCTTACCGAAGGCGGCGTCGAGGTCCACGAGGTGCACCCACTGCGCACCGTCGTTCTGCCAGGCGAGGGCGGCGTCGCGCGGCGATCCGTAGGAGGTCTCGCTGCCGGCCTCCCCCTGGACCAGGCGCACGGCCTGACCGTCGGCGACATCGACTGCGGGAAGAAGTACCAAGCTCACGGGGACAGCCTAGTCGGTGCGGTCACGCGGTTATTCGTCGTCCTCGTCGTGCCGGTCGGTGACCGGCGACCCCTCCGCGGCCCGCCGGACCATGCGGGTGGACACGAGGCCCATCGCGGCGACGGCGCCCACCAGTCCGGCGCCGACGATGAGCAGGCTCACCGCCGGGCTCGGGCGGAGCACGTTGAGCAGGAGGGTCGCGAGGCCGAGGACGACGACGGCGGAGCCCATCGAGAACAGGGCGAGGCGGCCGATCGACAAATCCCGCTTGCCCGTCACAGCACGCCGACCCAGTTGCGCAGCAGGGTCGCTCCGGCGTCCCCGCTCTTCTCGGGGTGGAACTGCGTGGCCCACAGCGGGCCGTTCTCGACGGCGGCCACGAAGCGTCCGCCGTGATCGGCCCAGGTGACCTTGGGGGCGGCGATGTGGTGGCTGATGTCCAGCTCCCACTTCTGCACCGCGTAGGAGTGGACGAAGTAGAAGCGGGTGTCGGCGTCGGTTCCGGCGAACAGCCGAGAGCCCTCCGGGGCCTCGACGGTGTTCCAGCCCATGTGCGGCACGACGTCGGCCTGGAGCCGCTCGACGGTGCCCGGCCACTCCCCGCAGCCCTCGGTCTCCACGCCGAACTCGATGCCCTTGTCGAACAGGATCTGCATTCCCACGCAGATGCCCATCACCGGACGGCCACCGGCGAGCCGTTCGCCGATGATCCGGTCGCCGTGGACCGCCTTGAGCCCGGCCATGCACGCCTCGTAGGCACCGACGCCCGGCACCAGGAGACCGTCCGCCTCCACCGCGATCTTCGGGTCGGCGGTCACCGTGACCTCGGCCCCGGCCCGCTCCATCGCGCGGTGCGCGGACCGGATGTTGCCGGAGCCGTAGTCGAGGATCGCCACCTTCTTCATGGCCACCAGCCTAATCGGCAGCCAGATCGGACCACACCGGAGTATTGCGCTCGAGAAGAGCCAGCCCGCTGCTACTAGACATGGGGCACCAGCGCTGCTGGTCAGTCGGGCCTTTATCCATGTACACAAGCACCGGACAAGCACGCTCCTAGCGAACCGTACGAGGATGGCGACGTGACACGACGACCAATGGCAATCCGCCTCCTCGCACTTGCCCTGGCTTGCTCGGCCTCCGCCGCATGCTCGACCGAGATTGCGGGGTCGCCCGCACCGAAGACGTCGGTCGCCCCCATCGACACTGGCGGGTACAACACCGTGCCGCGACCGGTCATCAACGGCAGCAAGGCATCTCAGTTCATTCTCGCGGGCAACTTCATTGGTGAACGAATTGTCTCCGCAGTGGACATCGATCCGAGACTGAGGTTTCGAACCGGGTACAACGGCGCGATGCTTGCCCCAACCGCCACACTCGACGCACAAGCAACAGACATGGTCGTGCGCAATGGATTCCTCTACGGATTCCGCTCTACCAGTACGTCCGGAACATCCGAGATCGTGACGGTCGAACTCTGGCAGACCACCGGCGCTGAGGCCGCGCAAACGATGACCGACAAGCTGCGTACTTATGTGGGCGGACGGAACCTGGCTCCGACGGCGAAATACATGATACCCGTGCGGGATACGACCCGGCCCGAAGCTGCACAGTCCGCCATTGAGGCCGTGACATCAGTCGGGTCGATCGTCGTGTACGTCAGCGCAATCGTCGATCACACTTCAGGAGGCCGTCGCGTGGTGGAGCAAGCGATCGATCGACAGGTGGAAGCGCTGCAATCGTTCACCGCACCCGACGAGCGAACCGCGCTGGCACTGGCGCCCGACAGAGACAGCATCGTCTCCTACACGGTTCGCAGAGAGGCCGCCCAATCCAATGAGGGCTACCGAGACGACGGCTACCGATCCGGCAGGCTTCAGGCGCTCCTCGAGGAGGACACCGCGGCAACCCAGGCGGCCTTCCTCCGGACCGGGACAGACCTTGCCGCCACCGGGATGAACACGGTCTACCGCACGCGCAGTGAGGCAGCTGCCAAAGAACTCCGAGACCACTTCTTCGAGGAGATCACACTAAAAGGCCCCATACTCCAGTTCCGGACCACTGTTCCGAACGTGCCGGAATCCGCTTGTCGAACTTTTCAGACGACATCGGCGGAAATAACCGGGGCAGCCTGCGTGGTTTCGCGCGGGAGGTACGTCTCCGTGGTCTACGTCAACCACCTGGAGCAGGCGAGGCAAGTCACCGCAGCTGCCTACGCCGTTCTCGGCCATGCTCGCTAGCCGGCAGAACCGACGCGATCAGGATTCGCGGGCGCCGATTAGTGCGTCCGAGATGATCCCCGTGGCGCGCTTGAGGGCGGGCACGGCGCGGTCGACGAAGTCGTCGCCGAGCCGGGGCACCGGACCGGAGATGCCGACGGCCATCGGCGTGGGCGCGCCGGGAACCGCCATCGCGTAGCACCGCACACCGAGTTCCTGCTCCTCGTCGTCGATCGCGAAGCCCTGGCTGCGCACCTTTTCGACTTCGGCGAAGACGCCGGAGAGCGTGCTCACGCTGTTCGGGGTGGGGGCGGGGATCCCGGCCTGCGAGACCAGCTTGACCACGCGTGCGTCGTCGAGCTCGGCGAGTACCGCTTTGCCCACGCCGCTGTTGTGCAGGTTCACCCGCCGGCCCGCCTCGTTGTTGGTGCGCATGTTGTGGGGCGAGAGCACCTGGCCGGTGTAGATCACCATGTCGCCGTCGAGCACGGCGAGGCTCGCGGTCTCCTCCAACTCGTCGACCAGCGATTCCAGCACCGGCACGGCCACCGCACCCAGCTGCCGATTGGCGACCTCGCCGAGGCGGATGAGACGCGGTCCCAGCGCGTAGCGGCGATTGGGGAGCTGGCGGACGTAGCCGATGCCGACGAGGGTGCGCAGCAGTCGGTGGATCGTGGGCGGTGGCAGCGGCGTCCCGGCGGACAGTTCGCTGAGCGAGCACTCACCGCCCGCGCGCCCCATCAATTCCAGTAGTTCGAAGGCGCGCTCCACCGATTGCACGCCCGACGTGGACTTCGCCACCATCGCCCCTCCTCCGCAGCCGACGCCGATCATTCGTTCCGAGAAGACACTACGCGCAATCGCACACCAAATCGTTCCGTAATACGGAATCAATGCCGAACTCGCGCGCTTCTCAGTGGTTGTGCGGTGGCACACGCAGCACGTAAAGTCCGCACTACGGAATTGTTCTTCCATTGCTTTCTCGATCCGGAGGCCGCATGCCCGCACACTCCCTGTCCGACGCCGTCCTCGCGGCCGTCGACGAGCGCCTCGCTGAGACGGACGCGGCGCTGGCCCGCGACTACCCGGGCGACGACGGCCGGCGTCAGCCGGTGCACACCGTCTACCTGCCGGCGGATCGCTTCGCCGTTCACACGCCCCACCATTGGGGCGCCACGGCGCTCAGCGCTGCAGACGCGGCGGGCGGACTCGAGCAGCTGATCACCGACGCGGACATCGCGACCACCTCCGCGGAGACGCTGGCCGGGCTCGTGCGCGCCAAGCTGACGGCCGAGCCCATCGAAGACCTGCGGCTGGACTTCGAGGACGGGTACGGCGACCGCGGCGACGATGTGGAGGACGTCGATGTCACGCGGGCGGCGCAGGCTGTCGTCCACGCCCTCGCCGAGGGCACCGCGCCACCGTTCATCGGAATCCGGTTCAAGTGCATGGAGGCGGCCACCCGCGCTCGCGGCATCCGCACCCTGGACCTGTTCCTCACCGGCCTCCTCGACGGCGGCGACCTTCCCGCGGGACTGACCCTCACCCTCCCGAAGGTCACCAGCGTGGGGCAGGTGGAGGCGATGGTCGTGGTCGCGGAGCAGTTGGAGGCAGCGCTCGGCCTGCCGCCCGGCCGGCTCCGGTTCGAGGTCCAGGTGGAGACGCCGCAGGCGATCCTCGGTGCCGACGGCACCGCGCCCGTCGCCCGGTTCATCCACGCCGGCGACGGCCGGGTCAGTTCCCTGCACTACGGGACCTACGACTACTCGGCGTCGCTCGGCATCGCCGCGGCGTACCAGGCGATGGACCATCCTGCCGCCGACCACGCCAAGAACGTGATGCAGGTGGCGGTGGCCGGCACCGGCGTCCATCTGTCCGACGGATCGACCAACATCCTGCCCGTGGGCGCACCGGACCACGTGGCGCAGGCCTGGCGGCTGCACGCACGACTGGTTCGCCGGCACCTCGAGCGCGGCATCTACCAGGGATGGGACCTGCACCCGGCGCAGCTCGTGACGCGCTTCGCCGCCACCTATTCGTTCTACCGCGAGGGTTTCGCGCTCGCCGCGACCCGGCTGCGGAACTATGTGCACCGCACCGACTCCGGTTTCCTCGACGAGCCCGCGACCGCGCGCGCCCTCGCCTCGTTCATCGACCGCGGCCGCGTGTGCGGCGCCCTCACCACCGCCGAGGTCGAGGCGGCGACACAGATCCCCGTCGAGACCCTGCGCGCGATCGCGCTGAACCGCTCGCCCCAGTCCCAGGAGGAGAACCATGAGTGACGCCACGTACTACGCCCCGCAGGGCGGACTGCCCCCGCAGACCGATCTGCTCACCGACCGCGCCATCGTCACCGAGGCGTACACGGTGATCCCGCGCGGCGTGATGAGCGACATCGTGACCTCGGTGCTGCCCGAATGGACGAACACCCGCTCCTGGATCATCAACCGTCCCGTGGCGGGCGGAGCAACCACTTTCGCGCAGCTCATCGTGGAGGTCGGTCCCGGCGGCGGTGCCGACCGCCCGGAGCCGCAGCCCGAGGTCCAGGGTTTCGTCTTCGTCACCCAGGGCACGCTGACGGTGACCGTCGGCGGCGAGCGGCACGTGCTCACCGAGGGCGGTTTCGCGTACGCCCCCGCCGGAACGGACTGGAGCGCGACCAACGACGGCGGTGCCAACGCCGTCTTCGTCTGGATCCGCAAGCGCTACGAGCCGATCGCCGGGCACACGCCGAAGCCCGTCGCGGGCAACGAGAAGGACATCGAGCCCAGCGCGATGCCGGGCACCGACGGCCGGTGGCGCACCACCCGCATGCTCGATCCGACCGACCTCGCGTACGACATGCACTGCAACGTGGTCACCTTCGAGCCCGGCGCGTCGATCCCGTTCGCGGAGACGCACGTGATGGAGCACGGCCTGTACATGCTGGAGGGCAAGGCCGTGTACCACCTCAACGGAGACTGGGTGGAGGTGCAGGCGGGCGACTACCTCTCGCTGCGCGCCTTCTGTCCGCAGGCCTGCTACGCGGGCGGCCCGTCGAACTTCCGGTACCTGCTGTACAAGGACGTCAACCGGCAGATCGCGCTGTAGGCGAGGCCCGGCCGCCGCGCCCGGTTACGGGCGTGGGGCCAGGATCTGGGTGAGGTAGTCGGGGGTGCCCTCGATCCGCTGCAGGTGCGGGTACCGCAGTCCGTCGTGGTAATCGATCTCGACGGTCCGCGTCTGGTCGAAATCCTTCACCTGCAGGCGGATCGGGGCAGGGTTGGTCTTGGCCGCCTCGATCGCCGTCTGCATCGTGGCCTGGGAGTAGGCGGCGTCGTTGACCGACAGCACCGTCATCCCGGTACCGACCTTGGCCTTGAAGGCGGGACCGTTCCACCGGACATCGGTCACCTTGCCGGTCGCCGAGACGTTGAGGCCGATCGAGTAGGTGTAGTTGACCGCGCCCTGCGCCTCCTTCATCTGCGCGGCGAGGTAATCGCCCGGGTTGTTGTCGTACACCAGCTTCCACCCGGTCTTCTCGACGCTCGCCGCGAAGGGCTCCTTGCCGTCGAGACGATCGCGCAGGTACTTCGCCCAGTCGTCGGCGACCACACCGTTCAGCGCCGCGACCACCTTGTCGAAGTCGTAGGTGTTCTGCTTCTCCCACGTGCCGTTGTCGACACCGAAGAACGCGCGCGCGAAGTCGTCGAGCGACTTGGTGTTGCCCGACAGCTCGCGGATCCGTGCGTCCACGCCCAGCCACACGAGTTGCCCACCCTGGTAGTAGTCCTCGCTCAGCTGCCACGAGCGGTAGGGCTTCGCGCGGCGCTGCGCGATGATCGGATCGTTCGTGGTGTCCTGCAGGTTCCGCCAGCTCAGGCCCGGGCGGCCGTCGGTGTACGTGGCGACCACCGATGCCAGAGCGTCGCGGGAGACCTCGGCCGGCCGCAGTCCCGACCGACCGGTGAGCACGTTGCCCCAGTACTGGGTCTGCCCCTCGTACACCCACATGAGACTGTCCTGCATCGGGGTGTTGAAGTCCGGCGTCCACAGATCGGCGGGGCGCCGGAACTTCCCGTTCCACGAGTGGGTGTACTCGTGGCCCAGCAGATCGTCACTGCCGAGCGCGGGGTTCCAGCCGGTGAAGTAGTCGGTCGGCTGACCGTTCTCGCTGGACCGCTGGTGCTCCAATCCGTTGGAGCTGAGCTGATCCGACAGCGACAGCAGGAAGTCGTAGTGGTTGTAGTGCTCGGAACCGTAGAGCTTGACGGCCTGCTGCACCAGCGCCTTGTGCTGCTCGATGTGCTCGGGCTTGGCGTCGAGCTGTTCCGGGGCGTCCGCGAAGACCTGCAGCCGCACGGGGGTCTTCGCCCCCGGCGCCAGATCGATCTCGCGATGGAAGCGACCCGCGTACACCGGCGAATCGACGAGGGTGTCGAGCGGCACGGTCTGGTAATCGACGGTGTCGCCACGCTTGCCGGCGACGTCCAGCGCCGTTCCCGGCGTGAATCCCGGCGGATAGGTCACGCTCGCGGTGAACGGGATCTCACTCGCGGGCCGTCCCGCCGGGTACAGCAGCACCGCGTTCCACTGCAGGTTCAGCATGTTCGGCGTCATCACCACGCGACCCTGGGTGGAGTCGGTGGGGGTGAGGTACTGGAAGGCCGCATCGAGGGAGTCCACGCCCTCGGGCACCGTGACCTTGAACGCGTACACGTTGAGCGGGTCACGCTTCCAGTCCAGCCGCTTCCCGCCGCCGGAGAAGGTGATACCCGCGATCTTGTCGATCGGGCCGGCCGGCGAATGGTTGCCCGGAAGCCACTGCGGGAACAGCAGGGTCACCTCGCCCGAGCGGACCGGGATCGTCTGCTTCACGTCGATGATGCGCTGCGGCAGATTGGTGACGTCGACCGCCACCGAGATGGGCTTCTGTTCTCCCCCACCGTCTCCGCCCCGATCGGGCGTACCGCAGGACAGCACTCCCGCGAGGAGGACGACCACCATCGCGACGACACCGACAGGACGAATCTTGGACACCGGCACTCCCGACTCCCGCAGACAATTTCGTTGATCCTACGAAACAGCCACGGAGCCCGCCACCGGAACGGGTCGTGTTACCCGGTGATGGGCCAGCCGGTCACCGTCTTCGGACGGGGTGGTGCGTAGGTGCGCACCTTGGAGGTGGTCAGCCCCATCCGGACCAGACCCTCCGCGATGGTCACGGCGGCCCGCACTCCGTCGACGATCGGGACTCCCGTTGCGGCCGAGACCTTCTCCTCCAGCTCGGCCATACCGCCGCAGCCCAGGCAGATGACCTCGGCGTGATCGCGCTCCACGGCCTCGCGAGCCTGGGCCACGATCGCCTCGACTGCGCGCTCGGGTTCGGATTCCAGTTCCAGCACGCCGAGTCCCGATGCCCGCACCGAAGCGCACCGGGAGTCGAGCCCGGCCAGCTTGAGGCGGTCCTCGATGAGCGGGACCGTCCGGTCGAGCGTGGTGACCACGGAGTACTTGTGTCCCAGGTACATCGCCGTGGACGCGGCGGCCTCGGTGATGTCGACCACCGGGACGTCCAGGAGCTCCTGCAGCCCTTCCCGCCCGTGCTCGCCGTACCCGGCCTGGATGACTGCGTCGTAGGGCTCGGGGTACCGCGTCACGGCATCCATCACGGCGATCGCCGCGAGGTACGACTCGAAGTTCCCCTCGCAGGAATCGGCACCGAATCGCGGGGTGAGACCGACGATCTCGGTGCCCGGCGCGGCTGCGGATCGCGCCGATTCGGCGATCGCCGCGGTCATCGACGCGGTGGTGTTGACGTTGGCGACGAGGATGCGCATGGGTCCGATTCTCCTAGTGCTTGCTGGGGACGGCGATCTGCTCGCCGGAGACGTCCACGAACGGGCCCGTGCGATCGGCGACCAGCAGGTACACGATCGCACCGAGGCCGGCGCCGATGAACCAGGAGTAGTTCGAGACCACGTGGAAGGCCGGGACGAAGGCCATCAGGAGGGCGATGCCGGCGGTCGGGAGCAGCGCGAGGACCGCGCGAGAGTTCACGCCACGCTGGTAGTAGTACGGCGCATCCGGAAGATCGCAGTACAGGTCCGGCACGTTCACCTTGGACTTGCGGATGAGCCAGTAGTCCGCCATGACGATGCCGAACAGCGGGCCCAGGAGCGCTCCCAGGCCGCCGAGGAAGTAGGTGATCACGGCGGGCGAGTCGTACAGGTTCCACGGCAGGATGATCAGGCCGAGGACGCCGGAGACCAGTCCCGCACGGCGGAAGTCGAGCACCGTGGGGAACAGGTTCGACAGCGCGTAGATGGGGGCGACGAAGTTCGCCATGAGGTTCACGGCCACGGTGAGGACGAGGAGCGCCAGGCAGGCCAGCACCAGCAGGAAGGTGTTGGGCACCGTCTTGACGATGTCGGCGGGCGATTCGATCACCTGTCCGTTGATCTTGAACTGCGCCCCGGCGAGTGTCACCACGATCGCGCCGAACAGCAGCATGTTGAGCGGGATGCCCCAGAAGTTGCCGCGCACGATGGCCTTCTTCGAGGTGGCGTTGCGGGTGAAGTCGCAGAAGTTCAGGACGAAGGTGCCGTAGATCGCGACCCACAGGCTGGCGCCGCCCACGATCTGGAGCCACATGTCGAGGCCGGTCTTGGTCTCGGGCGTGGTCCACGCGATGGAATAGCCGGCCTTGGTGAACATCCAGATCGCCAGTGCCGCCATGGTGATCAGGATGACCGGCCCGGCGAAGGCCTCGTACTTGCGGATCATCTCCATGCCGTAGCTGACGATCACCAGCTGCACGGCCCACAGCACCAGGAAGGCGATCCATCCGAGCGTCGACAGGCCGAGGATGCTGTTCTGGTCGAGCGAATCGGCGCTCGGCCACACCGCGACGATCATGATCCGCAGCACCACCGAGGCCAGGTAGGTCTGGATGCCGAACCAGGCGATCGCGACGATGCCACGGATCAGCGCGGGGATCTGGGCGCCGCGGATGCCGAAGGAGATGCGGCTCATGACCGGGAATGGGATACCCGTCTTCTCCCCCATGAATCCCGAGAGGTTCAGCAGCAGGAACAGGAAGACACCGCCCAACAGCAGGGCGAGGAGGATCTGCCATCCGCCCAGTCCGAGCGCGAACAGTCCGATCGCGAAGGCGTAGTTGCCCAGGCTGTGCACGTCGTTGGCCCAGAGCGTGAAGATGTTGTAGGCGCCCCAGGTGCGGCCGGCGCGCTTGGTGGGTGCGAGATCGCGGTTGTACAGGCCGGAGCTGAGGCGGTTGAGCGCGTCCACGTCCGGGACGTGGTCGACGGTGTCCGTTCCGCCCAGGCGGATCGGGTCGGCCTCGGCGGCGCGCTGCGCGGGTGCGGGGTTGTCAGTCATGCTGGACCTTCGTTCGGTACTCAGGATCGCTCGCCCGGGTTGGATACTTCCGCCCTACGGAATCGCTATTCCACCTGTGCGGACAAGTAAGGCCCATTCAGTCGGCCCGTGTCAAGCCCCATGTCGCATGACGGAATATGATCGTCACACGACGGAAACCCGAGGCTTGACGAGTGTTGCAGGTCACACCTAGTCTTCTCGCTGGATGAGCGCAGGATTCCGCAGGACAGAACAGTTGAAGGAGCGCCTGCATGAGCACGGACACCCCCGAATTCGACCTGGTGGTGCGCGGCCGCCGGATCATCACGACCGCGGGCGTGGTCGCCCGCGAGATCGGCATCCGCGAGGGCCGGGTGGTCGCCATGGAGCCGCTGGGCAACGGCCTCGTCGGCCGCGAGACCATCGAGCTCACCTACGATCAGGTGATGATCCCCGGGCTCGTCGATACGCATGTGCACGTCAACGAGCCCGGCCGCACCGATTGGGAAGGGTTCGAGTCGGCGACGAAGGCGGCCGCCGCCGGCGGCGTCACCACCCTGGTGGACATGCCGCTCAACTCCATCCCGCCCACCGTCGACCGCGAGGCGCTGCGGCACAAGCGTGAGGTGGCCGGCCCCAAGGCGTACATCGACGTGGGCTTCTGGGGCGGTGCCGTGCCCGGCAACAAGGACCAGCTGCGCGGCCTGCACGACGACGGCGTGTTCGGCTTCAAATGCTTCCTGCTGCACTCCGGTGTCGACGAGTTCCCGCACCTCACGGCAGACGAGATGGAGGAGGACATGGCCGAACTGGCCACGTTCGACTCCCTGATGATCGTGCACGCCGAGGACTCGCGCGCCATCGATCACGCGCCCTCGGCCGAGGGCGCCGAGTACTCCCGCTTCCTCGCCTCCCGCCCGCGCGGCGCGGAGAACGTGGCGATCGCCGAGGTCATCGAGCGTGCCCGCTGGACCGGAGCGCGGGCACACATCCTGCACCTCTCGTCGTCGGACGCGCTGCCGATGATCGCCTCGGCGCGGCGCGACGGCGTGAAGCTCACGGTCGAGACCTGCCCCCACTACCTCACGCTGCTGGCCGAGGAGATCCCCAACGGCGCCACGGCGTTCAAGTGCTGCCCGCCTATCCGCGAGGCATCTAACCGGGAACTGCTCTGGCAGGGCCTGCTCGACGGAACCATCGACTGCATCGTCTCCGACCACTCCCCCTCGACCATCGATCTCAAGGACGTGGAGAACGGCGACTTCGGCGTGGCCTGGGGCGGCGTCGCCTCGTTGCAACTGGGCCTGCAGCTCATCTGGACCGAGGCCAAGAAGCGCGGGATCTCCCTCGAGCAGGTCCTCGAGTGGATGTCGGCGAATCCGGCGAAGCTGGCAGGGATGACCCGCAAGGGACGCATCGCGCTGGGCTTCGACGCCGATTTCGCGATCTTCGAACCCGAGGCCGCGCAGGTGGTGGACGTGCACCGACTGCACCACAAGAACGCCATCTCGCCCTACGACGGCCGGGCCCTCGCGGGTGTCGTCACCGGCACCTGGCTGCGCGGGCAGCGGGTCGACTTCGAGACCCCGCACGGCACCCTGCTGCGCCGCGGCGAGGCCTGAGCCACGGGCGACCTTCGGCCGAGGGTTAGAGCGAGCCCTTGGTCGAAGGGACCCCGCTGACCCGGGGGTCCGGCTCCACGGCCGCCCGCAGCGCCCGGGCCACGGCCTTGAACTCCGCCTCCGTGATGTGGTGCGGGTCCCGGCCGTAGAGCACGCGCACGTGCAGTGCGATCCGGGCGTTCATGGCGAGCGATTCGAAGACGTGCCGGTTGATCACCGTGGAGTACGGGACACCCGGGTAGCCACCGATCACGGAGTGCACGAGGTAATCCGGTTCCCCGGTGTGCACGGCGTAGGGCCGTCCGGAGACGTCCACCGAGGCGTGCGCGAGGGTCTCGTCCATGGGGATGAAGCTGTCGCCGAAACGTCGGATCCCGCGCTTGTCGCCGAGCGCCTGACCCAGGGCCTGCCCCAGCACGATGGCGGTGTCCTCCACGGTGTGGTGCGCGTCGATCTCCACATCGCCCTTGGCGTGCACCGTGAGATCGAAGCTGCCGTGCTGCCCGAAGGCCGTCAGCATGTGGTCGTAGAAGGCCACGCCGGTGTCGATGTCGGTGCTGCCGGAGCCGTCGAGGTTCAGCTCGACGACGATCGAGGACTCCCTGGTGGTGCGCTCGACACGTGCGATGCGGTCGGTCATCTGTTCGCTCACTTCTTCCCCGGCGCGAGCTTCGCGCTGATCTCCAGAAAAGCATCGTTCTCGTGGTCCAGGCCCACCGACACGCGCAGGTGCCCCGGAATGTGCATGTCGCGCACCAGCACTCCCCCGTCCAGGTAGATGTGCCACGCGGCGGCCTCGTCCGCGAAGCCACCGAACAAGATGAAGTTGGCGTGCGATTCGATCACGTCGTAACCCAGTTCGGTGAGCCGCGCCGCGATCCGGTCACGCTCGGCGGACAGGTGCGCCACCGAGGCCAGCGTCTCCGCACGGTGATCGATCGCGGCGATCGCCGCCGCCTGCGTGAGCACCGACAGGTGATAGGGCAACCGCACCAATTGGATCGCATCGACGACCGCGGGCGCCGCGATGAGGTAACCCACCCGGCCGCCGGCGAAGGCGAAGGCCTTGCTCATGGTGCGGCTCACGATGAGCTTGGCCCCGAACCGGTCCAGCAGCCGCACGGCGGAGGGGCCGGCGCTGAACTCGCCGTAGGCCTCGTCCACGATCACGATGCCCGGCGCCGCCTCGATCAGCCGGATCAGATCGGCCTCGGCGATCAGGTGTCCAGTGGGGTTGTTCGGGTTGGTCAGGAACAGCACGTCAGGACGCAACTCGTCGATGGCGCTCACGGCGTAGTCCACGTCCAGACCGAAATCGGCGGTCCGCTTGCCCGGGACCCAGTGCGTATCGGTGCCGTCCGAAATGATCGGGTGCATCGAGTAGCTGGGCACGAAGCCCATCGCGGTGCGCCCGGGCCCGCCGAAGACCTGCAGGATCTGCTGCAGGATCTCGTTGGAGCCGTTGGCGGCCCACACGTTCTGCGGCCCGACGACGGTGCCGGTCCGCTCGGTCACATACTCCGCCAACCGATTCCGCAGGGTCGCCAGGTCACGATCCGGGTACCTGTTCATGGTGGCAGCCACCGCGGCCACCGCCTCCGCGATATCGGCCACCAGCGCCGGGCTCGGCGCGTGCGGGTTCTCGTTGGTGTTCATCGCCGCGGCCACCGGCAGCTGCGGGGCCCCATAGGGTTCCTTGCCGCGCAGCGTGTCCCGGATCGGGAGCTCGTCGAGCGTCACCTGCCCGCCGGGCACCCCCGCGTCGCCGGTCACGACGCGCCGCCCTTGAGGGACTCGAACCGCAGCCGCACGGCCTCACCGTGGGCGGGCAGGTCCTCCGAATTGGCCAGCGTGATCACGGTTCCCGCGATGTCCTTGAGCGCGGCCTCGTCGTACTCCACCACGTGCACGCCGCGCAGGAAGGTCTGCACCGACAGTCCCGAGCTGTGCCGGGCGCACCCGGCCGTGGGCAGCACATGGTTGCTGCCGGCCGCGTAGTCGCCGAGGCTCACCGGCGAGTGCGGACCCACGAAGATGGCGCCGGCAGCGCGCACCCGGGCCGCCACCTCGCGGGCGTCCGCGGTCTGGATCTCCAGGTGCTCGGCGGCGTAGGCGTTCACCACGGCGAGGCCCTCGTCGATGTCGTCGACCAGCACGGTGCCCGACTGCGGTCCCCGCAGCGCGGTGTCGACCCGCTCGCGGTGGCGCGTCACCTCCAGCTGCGCGGACAGCGCCTCGTCGACGCGGTCGGCCAGCTCCGCGGAGTCGGTGACCAGCACCGACGCGGCCATCACATCGTGTTCGGCCTGGCTGATCAGATCCGCGGCGACGTGCACGGGATCGGCCGAGTTATCGGCGAGGATCGCGATCTCCGTGGGTCCGGCCTCGGCATCGATGCCGACCAGGCCGCGGCACAGCCGCTTGGCGGCCGTGACGTAGATGTTCCCCGGACCGGTGATGAGGTCCACCGGCGCGAGCTCGGCACCGTCGGTGTCGGTTCCGCCGTGCGCGGCCAGCGCCACGCCCTGCGCGCCGCCGGTCGCCCACACCTCGTCGACCCCGAGGAGGGCGCACGCCGCGAGGATGGTGGGGTGCGGCAGGCCACCGAAGTCCTTCTGCGCCGGCGAGAGCACCACGAGCGAGCCCACGCCCGCGATCTGCGCCGGGACGACGTTCATCACCACCGACGACGGGTACACCGCGTTGCCTCCGGGCACGTACAGGCCCACCCGGTCCACCGGGATCCACCGCTCGGTCACCGTGCCACCGGGGACCACCTCCGTCACGGTGTCCACCCGACGCTGATCGGAGTGGACGGTGCGGACCCGCGCGATCGCCGTCTCCAGCGCCTCGCGGATCGCGGGATCGAGATCGGCCAGCGCCGCGGCGATGGCGGCGGCGGGCACCCGCACGGTGGCGGGACGGACACCGTCGAACTTCGCGCCGAACTCCAGCGCCGCATCGGCTCCGCGCTCGGCGACCGCGTCCACGATGGGGCGGACCTGCGGGATCACGGCGTCCACATCGACGCCGCCGCGCGGCAGGGCCGCGCGCAACTCGGTCAGCGAAGGGCGGCGCCCACGCAGGTCGAGGCGGTTCAGCTGCAGATTCGGCATGTCTGCATTCTATGGGTTGGGCGCCACCGGGTTTTCGCCCAGGGCGGCCTCCACCTGGGAGGTCGTGAGCACCTCGACGCCGATCAGGCGGAGATCCGCCAGACGCTGCTCCGTGGCCTGCGAGGTGGCATCGGCGACGACCACGGCGCGGTAGTCGCGTTCGGACGCGTCGAACAGGGTCGCCCGGGGACAGTTGGGCAGATTGCAGCCCGCCACCACCACGGTATCGACGCCACGACCGCGCAGGTGCTCGTCGAGCGCGGTCCGGTGGAAGGCCGACCACCGCGGCTTGAACAGGACCACCTCGTCGACACCGACCGGCTGCGGGCGCCCGGCCAGGAGCAGATCGGCGTCCAACCGGTCCGCGACCAGATCGCCGGGAGGGTCGGCGCCCGCCGATCCGGGCGCCGCGATTCTCGCGCCGCCCTCCACGGCGGCCCGGCGCACGGGGTCGACATCGCTACCGCCCGGGGCGTACAGGCGGACCACGTGCACCACGGGACGGCCCGCGGCGCGGAAGGCGGCGAGCAGCCGGCCCAGGGCGGGGATCACCTCGGCGGTGCCGGGGATCGGCGAGGCGCCGTCGACGAAATCGTTCTGGACGTCGATCAGGACCAGCGCCGCGCGATCCCAGTGCGGCGAGGTGTAATCGGGGGTGTCGGTGGGGACGGTCACAGGTCGATCTTCTCGCACCGCACAACTGACGGTCCGGTAAGTTCTCCAGACATGGCAGAGACCAACCACGGCGATCAGGGACTCCTGTACTGGCTCATCAAACACGTCTCCGTGGGGCCGTTGATCACGGTGGTCAACCGGCCCACCGTGGAGGGACTGGAGAACGTCCCCACCGAGGGCCCCGCCCTCCTCGCGGGCAATCACCTCTCGATCGCCGACTGGTTGTTCGTGCCGCTGGCGGTGCCGCGGCGCATCTCCTACCTGGCCAAGAGCGACTACTTCACCGCCCCCGGGATCTCCGGCAAGCTGCAGAAGTTCTTCTACACCCAGACCGGACAGGTGCCGATCGATCGCACGGGGGGCGACGCCGCGACCGCCGCGCTCGAGACCGCCAAGAAGCTGCTCGCGGAGGGCCGGCTCGTGGGGATGTACCCGGAGGGCACGCGCTCGCCCGACGGCCGGCTGTACCGGGGCCGCACGGGCCTGGTCCGGATCGCCTTCGAGACCGGCGTGCCGATCATCCCCGTCGGCGTGATCGGCACCGACAAGGTGTCCCCGCCCGGGCCGTTCAGCTGGCACGCCGAACGCGTACAGGTGAAGTTCGCCAAGCCGATCGACCCGATCGAGTACGACATCCCGTCCGATCCCGACGAGCGGCATGGGCTCGAGCGCACCGTCACCGACCGGTTGATGCAGGAGATCCAGCTGCTCACCGGTCAGGAGTACGTCGACGCGTACTCCAAGAAGTGGCGCCCGGGGAACTGACGTGAGCCAGGCGCAGCGGGCCCGCGATCTCGCGGTGCTGCGCCGCGTGCGGGACCGGATCGACCGCGAATTCGCGCAGCCGCTCAACGTCGAGGAGCTGGCCCGCGGTGCCCACATGTCGGCGGGACACCTGAGCCGCGAATTCCGGCGCGTCTACGGCGAATCGCCGTACGCGTACCTGATGACCCGGCGGATCGAGCGGGCGATGATGCTGCTGCGCCGCGGAGACGTCTCGGTCACCGAAGCCTGTTTCGCCGTGGGCAGCTCGTCGCTGGGCACCTTCAGCACTCGGTTCACCGAGCTGGTCGGGGTGCCGCCGAGCGTCTACAAGCGCGATCACAGCCGGGCGGCGGAGGGCATTCCCGCGTGTCTGGCGCGTCAGATCACCAGACCGGTCAGGAATCGAGAAGCGCCGCAGCCCCCGTCCGCCTAGCGTTGCCCGCATGAGCATCAGCATCCATTACACCTTCCTCCCGCACACCGATCCCGAAGCCGCACTCGGCTTCTACCGCGACACCCTCGGTTTCGAGGTCCGTAAGGACGTCGGCTACCAGGACATGCGGTGGATCACCGTCGGCCCGGTCGGACAGGCCGTCTCGATCGTGCTGCACCCGCCGGCCGTCGATCCCGGCATCACCGACGCCGAGCGGCAGACCATCCTCGATCTCATCGCCAAGGGCTCGTACGGCGCCGTCACCCTGGCCACCGACGATCTGGACGGGCTGTTCGAGCGGGTCGCGGGCGCCGGAGCGGATGTGGTGCAGGAGCCGATGGACCAGGATTACGGCGTGCGCGACTGCGCCTTCCGTGATCCGGCGGGCAATCTGCTGCGGATCAACCAGCTCTGAACGGGAGGTCCCGATGGCACTCGAGGTGAATGCGGTCGAGCTCGGAGCAGGCGATCCGGCCGCCGCGGCCGGCTTCTACGCGGCCCTGTTCGACACCGGAGGCGTCACGCCGGTCACGGACGGCACGATCCGCAGCGGATTCGGCGGGGCCGTGCTCAGCGCCGTCGTCCCGCACGCGGGCGACGTGCGGGCGGTGATCGACGGTGCCCGGGCGGCGGGTGCGACCGTCCTGAAGGAGCCGAAGAAGCGACTCTTCGGCGAGTACGCGGGCGTCTTCCGGGCGCCGGACGGTGCGCTGTGGAAGATCACGGCCGGGAGCAGGAAGGACCGCGGCGGCGCGACGCTGCCGGTGCGTCCCACGGAGACGGCGGTGTACCTGGGCGTCGCGAGCCCGAAGGCCTCCAAGAAGTTCTACGAGGCGCTCGGCATGCGCGCCGAACACGATTACGGCAACACCTTCGTGGGCTTCCATCACGCCGAGGGAGCGCCGCGGTTGGGCCTGATGACCCGCGCGGCGCTCGCGAAGGACGCCGCCGTCGATCCGGCGGGAAGCGGCCCGTCCGGTGTGGTGCCGGTGTACGCCGCCGACGGCCGGACCGACGCGGACCGTCTCCTCGCCGCGGTGGCGGCCGCGGGCGGAAGCGTCGGGACCGGTGACGGATTCACCGATCCCGACGGTCAGCCCTGGCGGATCGCGGTGGGCTGACTCACAGAGTCGCGGTGTCGATCACGAAGCGGTACCGCACGTCCGAGGCGATCACGCGCTCGTAGGCCTCGTTGATCTGATCGGCCGAGATCAGTTCGATCTCGGAGGCGATGCCGTGCTCGGCGCAGAAGTCCAGCATCTCCTGGGTCTGGCGGATGCCGCCGATCTGCGAGCCGGTGAAACTGCGGCGCTGCCGGGTGAGGTCGAAGACGTTGACCGGCACGGGATGCTCGGGCAGGCCGACCTCGACCAGCGTGCCGTCGAGCGCGAGCAGGCCGAAGTACTGGTGCATGTCCAGGTTCGCCGAAACGGTGTTGATGATCACGTCGAACTGATTGCGCAGCACCGTGAACGTGTCCGGATCGGAGGTCGCGTAGTAGTGCTTGGCACCGAGCCGCAGCCCGTCCTCCATCTTCTTGAGCGACTGGCTGAGCACGGTGACCTCGGCGCCCATGGCGGCGGCGAGCTTGACGCCCATGTGGCCGAGCCCGCCGAGGCCGATGATCGCGACCTTGGTGCCGGGGCCCACGTTCCAGTGGCGCAGCGGGCTGAACAGGGTGATGCCGGCGCACAGCAGCGGCGCGGCGGCGGCGTAGTCGATGCTCTCGGGAACCCGGAGCACGTAGTTCTCGTCGACCACGATGGACTGGGAGTAGCCGCCCTGCGTGGGCTGGCCGTCGCGCCCCTTGGCGTTATAGGTGCCGGTCATCCCGCGCTCGCAGTACTGCTCCTCACCGGCCTTGCACGCGGCGCATTCGCGACAGGAGTCCACGAAGCAGCCCACGCCGGCGCGGTCGCCCACGGCGAACTTGGTGACCTCGGAACCGACCGCGGTGACCTCGCCGACGATCTCGTGGCCGGGGACCACGGGGTAGCGGGCGGGTCCCCATTCGCTGCGGACGGTGTGGATGTCGCTGTGGCAGATGCCGGCGTAACGAATCGCGATCTGCACGTCGTGGGGTCCGGGGTCACGGCGCTCGACGGTCATCGGGACCAGCGGTTCGGTGGCGGACACGGCTCCATATGCGTTGACGATCATGGTTCCCATTGTGCGCCCCGCCCGCAGCGAGCGCCCGTCCGGCCCGCATCGTGACGATTCGTCGTGCCTCACCGCGCGGGGCCTGTTGCAGTGCTTAAATCGCTCTATGTCGAACGATGCAAGTGCAACCGGTTCAGAGAGCAGCCGGCCCGCCGTCGCGCAACGCCGTGCCGCGGTCGCCCGGATCCGAGCCACCGTGATGGTGATCGTGGGCGGCACCGTGGCGGTCGCCGTGGGCGTCCTGGATTCCTGGCGCCACGCCCCCGCCGCCGGCTGGGCCGCGGCGGCCGGAATCTACGTGGTGTGGGTGTGGATCACCATCTCGCCGATGGACGCCGAGACCACGGCCGCGCACGCCACCGAGGAGGATCCGCAGCGCGGACTGGCGAACTTCCTCACCACCACCTGTGCACTGGCCAGCCTCATCGCCGTGGCCATCGTCATGTCCGATGCGCACACCGCCACCCCGAACGGCCGGCTGGCGCTCGGCGGACTGGCCCTGAGCACCACGGTGCTGTCCTGGCTGATGATGCACCTGCTGTTCACGCTGCGGTACGCCGAGACCTACTACGACACGCCGCCTCCGGGTGGCATCGACTTCAATCAGACCGAGCCGCCGCGGTACACCGACTTCGCGTACATCTCGCTCTCCTTCGGCACCGCCTACTGCGTGTCCGACACGGCGATCACGTCGAGCGACGTGCGAGCCGAAACTTTGCGGCACACCCTGCTGTCGTTCATCTTCGCCAACGGCATCCTGGCCACCACCATCAACCTGGTGGTCAGCCTGGCGAACAGCAACTGACCCGATCGCTCAGGCGTCGGGGCCGCTCAGACGTCGAGGCCGCTCAGACGTCGAGGCCGAGGTCCAGTGCCCGCACCGAGTGCGTCAGGGCACCGACGGCGAGGAAGTCGACCCCCGTCCTGGCGTAGTCGCGGGCCACGTCCAGCGTGAGGCCACCTGAGGACTCGAGCCGGGTGCGCGGGCCGTTCTTCTTCCTGCGCTGGACCGCGGCCTGCGTCATCCACAGCGGCATGTTGTCCAAGAGCACCAGGTCCACGCCCAGCCCGAGCGCCTCGTCGAGCTGTTCGAGCGTGTCGACCTCGACCTCCAAGGGCACGCCCGGCGCGCGGCGCCGGACGGCCTCCACCGCGGCGGTCACCGATCCGGCGGCGGCCACGTGGTTGTCCTTGATGAGCGCGGCGTCGCCGAGTCCCATGCGGTGGTTCACTCCCCCGCCGGCACGCACGGCGTACTTCTGCAGTACGCGGAGTCCGGGAAGGGTCTTGCGGCTGTCGCGGATCTTGGTGTCGGTGTCCTCCACCTCGGCCACCCACGCTGCGGTGGCCGTGGCGATCCCGGACAAGTGGGTGAGCAGATTGAGCATCGTCCGCTCCGCCGTGAGAAGGGCGGCGGTGGGCGCTTCGATGGTGAGGGCGACGTCGCCGGGCGCGATCACCGTGCCGTCGGCGATCTTCGACGGAACCCGGTAGTTGCCCGGTCCGACCACCTCGTCGAGCACCCATTCCGCGGCCGGGATACCGGCGAGGACGCCGTGTTCGCGGCTCACCACGCGGGCCGTGGTGGTGGCGCCGTCGGGCACAGTGGCGGCGCTGGTCACGTCGGGGCCGTAGCGCAGGTCCTCGTCGAGGGCGGTGCGGATCAGTCGCACCACCTCGGCGCGGTCGGGCTCCAGGGTCAGCTCGGTCATGCCACCTCCTGCGTGGATTCCAGTCGGGCCAGGGCCTGGGCGGCCATCGCGCGGGCGACGGCCAGGAGTGCGCGGTCCTCGTCGCGGTTCCGGGACGAGGACACGAACGACGGCGCATGCAGTTGCGCGTCGAGTGCGGCCAGCCCCTCGACGGTCCGCCGGACGCCGCAGTACCGGGTCATCGCGTCCTGCAGGGCGGTCCGGTCGGCGCACGCCGCATCGAGTTCGACGGGTCGCGGCGCCCCGAGGGCCGGCGCGGGCCGGGCGGCCGCACGGGCCACGCGCAGGCCCATCACCAGTGCCTCGAGCAGGCTGTTGGACGCGAGACGGTTCGCGCCGTGCAGGCCGGTGCGCGCGACCTCGCCGGCGGCGTACAGACCCGGTACACCGGTCGCGCCGGTCAGGTCGGTGACCACGCCGCCGCAGAGGTAGTGCGCGCCCGGGGTCACGGGGATCAGGTCGGTGGCGGGGTCCAGGCCGACGGCGCGGACGGACTCCGTGACAGTGGGGAACCGCGCCGCGACTTCGGGGATCGACCGGGCGTCCAGGTACACGCAGGGCGCGCCGGTGCGTTCCATGGCATCGGTGATCGCACGGGCCACCACGTCGCGGGGCGCGAGGTCACCCATCGGGTGCACGCCCGCGGTCACGGACCCGCCGTGCGCGTCCACCAGGACGGCACCCTCGCCGCGCACGGCCTCGGAGATCAACGGCCGGCGACCCCGGGCACCCGGGGTGTACAGCATCGTGGGGTGGAACTGGACGTAGTCGAGCTCGCGTACCTCGGCCCCGGCGGCCATCGCGAGCGCGATCCCGTCACCGGTGGCGCCCACCGGGTTGGTGGTGCTCGCGAAGAGGTGCCCGGCGCCGCCGGTGGCCAACAGCACCGTCCCGCCGAATTCGTCGCCGTCGTCTGTGCGGACACCGACGATGCGCTCGCCGTCCGAGAGCAGTGCTTGCGCGCGAGCGGCTTTCGCGGTCAGGGTGGGGCGGGTGCGGGCAGCTGCCGTGAGGGCTCGCTGCACCTCCGCTCCCGTCGCATCGCCACCCGCGTGGATGATGCGGGACACGCTGTGTCCGCCCTCGCGGGTCCGGCGCAGGCGGCCCGTCGCGTCGGCGTCGAACCGCGCGCCCCACGCGATGAGGCGGTCGACTGCGGCGGCACCGTCACCGAGGATCGACCGCGCCGCCTCGCGGTCCACCAGCGGGCCGCCCGCGGCGACGGTGTCGTCGACGTGGCTCTCGACGGAGTCTCCGGGATCGGTGGGGTCGACCACGGCGATGCCGCCCTGGGCGTACGCCGTGGAGGTCGACGGTGCGCCCCCGGGCGCAGGCTTGTACAGCACCGTCACCGTCATCCCCGCGTCCGCGGCGGCGATGGCGGCGGTGAGTCCGGCGACGCCGGCACCGACGACCAGGAGGTCGGTCATTCCCCGCCGCCCGGTTGCCCGATCGCGATCATCCGGGTCACGGCGCTGCGCCCGGCGGCGGCCATCTCCGGGTCGACGAAGACCTCGTCGCGGCCCTCCACGAGGCAGCGGAGCAGCGCCGCGGGGGTGATCATCTTCATGTACTTGCAGGAGGCGCGATCGTTGACCGCGCGGAACTCGACACCGGGGGCGGCGCGGCGGAGCTGGTGCAGCATGCCGACCTCGGTGGCCACGAGCACTTCCTTGGCTCCGGTGGCGCGCGCGGCGTCGAGCATGCCGCCGGTGGACAGGATCTTCACCCGGTCGTCGGGGACCGCGCCCTCGCCCGCGAGGTACAGCGCGGAGGTGGCGCAGCCGCACTCCGGGTGCACGTAGAGATCGGCGTCGGGGTGCGCCTTCGCCTGCGCGGCGAGCTCATCGCCGTTGATGCCGGCGTGGACGTGGCACTCGCCCGCCCAGATGTGCATGTTCTGCCGGCCGGTGACGCGTTTGACGTGCGCGCCGAGGAACTGGTCGGGCAGGAACAGGATCTCGGTGTCGGCGGGGATCGATTCCACGACCTCGACCGCGTTGGAGCTGGTGCAGCAGATATCGGTGAGCGCCTTCACCTCGGCGGTGGTGTTCACGTACGAGACCACCACGGCGCCCGGGTGTTCCGCCTTCCACTCCGCGAGTTCGACCGCCGTGATGGAATCGGCGAGCGAGCAGCCTGCGCGCTGGTCCGGGATCAGGACGGTCTTCTCCGGGCTGAGGATCTTCGCGGTCTCCGCCATGAAGTGCACGCCGCAGAACACGATGGTGTCGGTGGGCACGTCGGCGGCGATGCGCGAGAGGGCGAGCGAGTCGCCGACGAAATCGGCGACGTCCTGGATCGCGGGGAGCTCGTAGTTGTGCGCCAGGATCGTGGCGTTGCGCGCCTTCGCGAGCCGTTTGACCTCGGCCACCCACTCCGGGCCGGCCTCGACGCCGGCGTACACGCCGTGGTCGGTGAGGCCTTCGAGCAGGGGCGAGTCGAAGGTGCGGGCGGCGGATGCGGCTGAGGTCATCGCGCTGCCTCCGTTCTTGGATCGAAGGGCCCCGGTCAGGCGATCGAGGCATTTTCGTCTTACAATCGAAAACTATGGCCGATGGTAGCACCGAATCCGAGAACCCCGCGATCGCACACGAGGTTCTCAGCGTGGTCTTCCGGGTGGCCGACGGGCGGGTCCAGGTGTTGTTGTGGCAGCGCGCCATGGAGCCGCACAGCGGAGCCTGGGCGCTGCCGGGTGGCGCGCTGCGCCTCGCCGAGGACCTGCCCACCTCCGCGCGCCGGCAACTGGCCGAGAAGGTCGACGTCACCGACGTGGCCCACCTGGAGCAGTTCGGCGAGTTCTCCGATCCGCACCGCGTGCCGCCCACTGTCGGCGCCGCGCGCACGATCGCCTCGGTCTTCCTGGGCCTGGTGCGCAGCGACACCGACCCCCGACTGCCCGACGACACCGCCTGGCACAGCCTCGATGCGTTACCGGAGATGGCCTTCGACCACGCCGGAATGGTGCATCGCGCCCGCGCCCGGGTCGCCGCCCGACTGTCGTACTCCAACATCGGATTCGCGCTCGCGCCCCGGGAGTTCCCCGTCTCCGAACTGCGCGATATCTACGTCGCGGTACTGGGATACCCGGTGGACGCCACCAACCTGCTGCGCATCCTGTCGCGCCGCTCGGTGATCACCGCGACCGGCGGTACGGCCCGCTCGGGACGCGGAAGGCCGCCGGCCCTCTACCGGTTCACCGACTCCTATCTGCGGATCACCGACGAATTCGCCACCCTCCGTCCGCCGGGGTGATCCTTCGGCATCGGCCCACCCCGGGTTGGGTACGCCGATACCATTCCACCGTGACCCAGGACCAGCCCGACAACGCCGATTCCAGCGCTGCGGCCAAGCAGATCTCGGACGCCACCGACGCTCGGATCGTGCGCACGCTCGGCACCGGCGCCAGCGTCGCGGTGCTCTTCGTCGTCCTGCGACTGCTGGTGGTCTCCGAATGGGACTGGCGCGTGGCCTCCCGCATCATGGCCGTGACCGATGTCAACAGCGCGCTCACGATCGTGCTCGGCACGCTGATGAGCGATCCGGAGTTCACCAGCGCGCTGGTGATGGTGCTGCTGCCCCTGTCGGCGCTGCGCCTGGTGTGGCGCATGCAGGCGAAGTCCCCCACCAGCGTGTGGTCGGCGCTGCTGGTCGCGGTACTCGCGTCCTCCTGCATCGCCCTCGCGATCACCTACGGGTACTACTGGGTGCCGATCGGCTCCGCCGTGATCGCGGTGGTGATCCTCGCGCTGCGGCACTGGTTCGGCGACGGCCGCAGCGCCCGCACGGCCGATTTCGCGGTCCGCGAGGTGGGCAGCATCGCGGCCATCGCGGTGCTCCTGCTCGCCGCGGTCGAGCGCACCCCCTGGAGCCCCGCCGAACGGATCCACACCAAGACCGGGATCGTGGAGGCCCACGTGCTCAAAGTGGAGTCGGGCTTCCTCACCGCGCTCACCGAGTCGGACCGCGAGGTGCTGATCATCAACTCCGCCGACGTGCTGCGCCGCGAACCCGTCTGACTCTGCGACGCCCGCCCTGCCCGACCGTCGGTCCAGCGCTACGGTGAAGTCATGACCGCGCCCCGCAACGTCGATCTCGTCCTCGAAGGTGGCGGCATCAAGGGGATCGCCCTCCTCGGTGCGGTCACCGAGCTGGCCGCAGCGGGCTACCGCTTCCCGCGCATCGGCGGCACCAGCTGCGGCGCGGTGATCGGCGCCCTCGTGGCCGCGTACCAGAAGGCGGGACGACCGCTCACCGAACTGGTCGACGCCATGGAGGACGTCGACTACCCGCGGTTCGCCGCGGAGCCGGCACTGCAGCGGGCGCTCGGCCCGGTCGGGGACGGCGCCGCACTCCTCCTGCATGAGGGCATGCACACCGGCGACTACCTGCTCGAATGGATCACGCCGCTGCTCGCGGACGCCGGAGTGCGCACGTTCGGCGATCTCCGGATCGACGACGATCCGGGCACCGGCCTCGCCGACTACCAGCGGTACGCCTTCGTTGCGAACGTCTCCGATGTCAGCCGGCGGGTCCTGGTACGGCTGCCGTGGGACTACGACCAGTACGGGCTCGCGGCCGATGATCAGTCCGTCGCGCATGCGGTCCGCGCGTCGATGTCCGTCCCGTTCTACTTCCGGCCCATCCGGGTGGAGACCGATCGTGGCGCGGTCACCTGGGTCGACGGCGGATTGCTGTCGAACTTCCCGGTGCAGATGTTCGACCGCTCCGACGGCCGGACGGACCGGTGGCCGACCTGGGGCATCAAACTCTCCGCGCGCCCCTCGGACGACGGTGCCGATGCGCCGCTGACAAATGCCCTGAGCCTGGCGATCGGCTGCGTGCGCACCGCGATCGATCAGGAGTCCAACCGCTACCGGCTCGCCGACGAGTGCGTCTCGCGGCGCACCGTCTACGTCGACACCGGCGGCGTCGCCTCGCTCGACTTCTTCCTCGACGCGGAGGGCCGCGCGCGGCTGCTCGAGGCCGGCCGCACCGCCGCCCGCACCTTCCTGACCAACCAGAACCACGACGAGGTCTGATCCACGACTCCGTCGGGAACACATTCGGACCGCAGTCCGTTACAGTTCTCGTAGGGCCCACCAGGGGCCCGATCGGGAAGGAACGACATGCAGTTCGGCGTCTTCACGGTCGGCGATGTGACCACCGACCCCACCACCGGCACCACGATCAGCGAGCACGACCGGATCAAGGCCATGACCGCCATCGCGCTCAAGGCCGAGGAAGTGGGCCTCGACGTCTTCGCGACCGGCGAACACCACAATCCGCCCTTCGTCCCGTCGTCGCCCACCACGCTGCTCGGCTGGATCGCCGCCCGCACCGAGTCGCTCCTGCTGAGCACCGCGACCACGTTGATCACCACCAATGATCCGGTGAAGATCGCCGAGGACTACGCGATGCTGCAGCACCTCGCGGACGGGCGCGTCGACCTCACGCTGGGCCGCGGCAACACCGGTCCCGTGTACCCGTGGTTCGGCAAGGACATCCGCCAGGGCATCCCGCTGGCGATCGAGAACTACCACCTGCTGCGCAAGCTCTGGCGCGAGCCCGTCGTCGACTGGGAGGGCCAGTTCCGCACTCCGCTGCAGGGGTACACGTCTACCCCGGCGCCCCTGGACGGCACCCCGCCCTTCGTGTGGCACGGCTCGATCCGCTCTCCGGAGATCGCCGAACAGGCCGCGTTCTACGGCGACGGCTTCTTCCACAACAACATCTTCTGGAACAAGGAACACACCGAGCAGATGGTGGGCCTGTACCGGCAGCGGTACGAGCACTACGGCCACGGTTCCGCCGATCAGGCGATCGTGGGCCTCGGCGGGCAGGTCTTCATGGCCGAGACCGAGGCGGAGGCCAAGCGACGGTTCCGGCCGTACTTCGACAACGCTCCCGTCTACGGGCACGGGCCGTCGTTGGAGGATTTCGAGCAGATGACGCCGCTCACCGTCGGTACGCCCGAGCAGGTGATCGAGAAGACCCTCGGTTTCGCCGACTACGCGGGTGACTACCAGCGCCAGCTGTTCCTGGTCGACCACGCGGGGCTGCCGCTGGAGCAGGTCCTCGAGCAGGTCGAGATTCTGGGCACCCAGGTGGTTCCCGTGCTGCGCAAGGAGTTCGAGCTGCGTCGCCCGGCACACGTCCCATCGGACCCGCCGACGCACGCCTCGCTCGTGGCCGCGGGCGCCGACGCCCCGCATCGCCTGGTTCTCCCGGCGCAGGACCTCGTGACCGCGAAGGAGGCCTGACGATGGCCCGCAACCTGCTGGTGATCGCCGCGGGCGTCTCCGAGCCCTCGTCGACCCGTCTGCTGGCCGATCAGCTGGCCGACGCCGCCCGGGCCGCGGTGTCGGCGCGGGGCGAGGCGCTGGAGGTCACCGTGATCGAGGTGCGCGAGCTCGCACGCGATCTGGCGACCGTGATGACGACGGGCGTCCCCACGCCCGCGCTCACCGCGGCCAAGGACGCGGTGGCCGCCGCCGACGGCGTGATCGCCGTATCGCCGGTGTTCACCGCCTCCTACAGCGGCCTGTTCAAGATGTTCTTCGACGCCCTCGACCCCGACGCGCTCAGTGACGTCCCCGTGATGGTGGCGGCCACGGCCGGCACGCCGCGACACTCCCTGGTGCTCGATCACGCGCTCCGTCCGCTGTTCGCGTACCTGCGGGCCCGGGTCCTCCCGACCGGAGTGTTCGCGGCCACCGAGGACTTCGGATCGGCGGAACTGGCCGCGCGGATCTCGCGGGCCGGTGCCGAGCTGGCCGGGGCACTCGTCGAATCCGACGGTGCCGTGGCGGGATTCGGCGGACCGTCGGATCTCGGCCGGCCGCGCCGATCCGGCGGGGCCAACGATCTCGGCCCGGTGACCGACTTCGCGGACCTGCTGCGCGGCCACACCGGCGACTAGTCGCCCGGCGTCAGGGAAGGCGGCGGGCGAAGGCCGCGGCCAGACCGCACCACAACGCGGTGATCGCCGGCCACACCAGCACCACCACCCAGGAGGCGAGCACGCCCACGAGGCCGCCCGGATGATTGGCCACCTCGAAGAAGTTGGCCCCGTCGAGGCGGATCGTCGGCGCGGACGTGTAATCGAGGCCGGCACCGCCCGGCCCGGCGAAGCGGGCGTCCGCCACGGCCTGGCCGAGGACCGCCGCGATGGCCACCGAGAAGGCGGCCGCGGCCAGTGTGACCGCGACCCACTCGGGTGTGCGCCGCGGGCTGCGGAACAGGGCCGCCGCCGTCAGCAGACCGCCGACCACGGAGATCCCGACGAACGCGGCCGTCCCGATGAAGAAGTTGTCCAGCTGCCCCTGCCGCACCAGCACATCGCCCGAGTTCGTGACCACCCCGCGGATCCCGGGCACCGTCAGGCCCCAGATCAGGCCCGCAGCCGCGCCGAGGACGGCCGATACGACCGCCGGGACCACGTACGAGGGGCGCGCGGGCGCCGAGGCAAGGGGAATCATCGGCGCCAGCCTAGCGAGTGCGCACCGAACCGGCGTTCAGCGCTCGCGGCTCTTCGAGTCGATCTCGCCGTGCCGGGAGCATCGGGCCACCCAGCCGTCGGGAACGATCTGCACGATCATCCGGCGGGCGCAGTGCCCGCAGAAGCGCGGCGGCTCCAATCCCAGGCGGGCCGCCTCGAAGACCGGGCCGCCCTCGGCCAGCGGCTTGCCGGTGTATTCGTTGTACACCGGATCCTGATCGGTCATCAGAGTCACAGGGACTCGTTCAGGGCCTTGATCGGCATCTTGAGCTCGTTGAGCAGATCGAGGTCGGTCTCGGCGGGCCGGCCCAGGGTGGTCAGGTAGTTGCCCACGATGACGGCGTTGATGCCGCCGAGGATGCCCTTCTCGGCGCCGAGATCGCCGAGGGTGATCTCGCGGCCGCCGGCGAACCGCAGGATGGTGCGCGGCAGGGCCAGCCGGAAGGCGGCCACGGACTTGAGCGCTTCGGCGGCGGGCAGCACGTCGAGATCGCCGAAGGGGGTGCCCGGGCGCGGGTTGAGGAAGTTGAGCGGCACCTCGTCGGGCTCGAGTTCGGCCAGGTTGGCGGCGAACTCGGCGCGCTGCTCCAGCGTCTCCCCCATACCGAGGATGCCGCCGCAGCACACCTCCATCCCGGCCTCGCGGACCATGCGCAGGGTGTCCCAGCGCTCCTCCCAGGTGTGCGTGGTGACCACGTTGGGGAAGTGCGACTTCGAGGTCTCCAGGTTGTGGTTGTACCGGTGCACGCCCATGCCCTTGAGCTGATCGACCTGCTCCTGGGTGAGCATGCCGAGGCTGCAAGCGATCTGGATGTCGACCTCGTTGCGGATGGCCTCGATGCCGGCGGCCACCTGGCTCAGCAGGCGGGCGTCCGGGCCGCGGACGGCGGCAACGATGCAGAACTCGGTGGCACCGGTCTTCGCGGTCTGCTTGGCGGCTTCGACGAGGGACGGAATATCGATCCACGCCGAGCGGACCGGGGACTGGAACAGACCGGACTGGCTGCAGAAGTGGCAGTCCTCGGGACAACCGCCGGTCTTGAGGCTGATGATGCCCTCGACCTCGACCTCGGGGCCGCACCACTTCATGCGCACCTCGTGCGCCAGCTGGAGCACCTCGTCGAGCCGGTCGTCGGGCAGCTGGAGCACGGCGAGGACCTGCTCCTGATTCAAGCCTTCGCCGCGATCGAGCACCTGCTCGCGCGCGACGTCGATGATGTCGGCAAGGACCCCGGTCATGCGTTCTCCCTCGTCAGCTGAGTATTCGCGGCGGGCTACGCCGCGCTCCTACGAGCACTGTACAGCGTTCAATTCATGAACACTGTTCAGGTAGCCCACCGGCGCGGCAAACGTTCATCGGATCGACCGGAACCGTTTCCTTCCCTTTTCTAGGCATTCGCGTGAGGGTTTCCGTCATGAATCTGCGCACGAAGAAGCTGTTCGCCGCGGGCGTGGTGGCCACCGCCGCCTTCACCGCTCCGCTCTCCTGATCGATCGCCGCCCCGGCCCTCGCCGCACCGCCCGCCACCTGCAGCTTCGCCCCGCAGACCGTGCCGCAGACCGCCCCGTTCTCCGCCGCGCAGCTGGCCTCGAAGGGCACCGCCAAGACGTACATCGGCGAACTGTCCGCGTTCTCCGCATTGCCCGCGTCGGTGAAGAAGGCGAACCTCGACACCGCCGTGGCGGTGAACAACGCCGCCTCGCCCGCCGACCAGCAGTACGCCGTCAACGACAACTACGGCCTCTCCGACGACTCGGTGTTCAACGCGCTGGGTGACACCCTGTTCCCCGCCTTCCGCGCCGCGGAGAAGGCGGGCCAGCTCCCCAAGACCACGGCATTGCTGGTGGGGAAGAAGGCCGTCCTGAGCTCGTACGTGGACACCTCCGCCGCGAAGAAGCACTTCCAGTACACCCGCCCGTTCGAGGTGGCCCCCGCGTCGATCAAGCGGTACGGCGACGGCCGGCCGGACCTCTACGAGAGCGTGCGCGGATCGGGTTCCTACCCCTCGGGCCACACGGCCTGGGGCTACTCCGAGGCGCTGGTCCTCGCCACACTGGTGCCCGAGCTCGGGCCCCAGATCCTCGCGCGCGGAGCCGATTACGGTCGCCACCGCGTGGTGCTCGGCGTGCATTACCCGCTGGACGTGATCGGCGGACGGATCCTGGCGCAGGCGGCCGTCGCGGACGCCCTGTCGAACCCGCGCTTCGCCCAGCTGGTCGCGGAGGCCCGCACCGAGCTGCGGACGGTGCTGACGGCCCGGACCGGCGGCTCGATCGCCGCCGTGGTGGCCTGCCAGAAGAACTACATCGCTACCGATGCCGCCGCGCCCGCGTACCGCCGCGATCTCACCTGGGGCCTGCCCCGGATCGGCGGCGACGCACCGGCCCAGGTGCCGGCGGGTGCCGTCGAACTCCTGCGCGCGGCGCACCCCGGCAGCAGCGACGCCCAGCTCCGAGACCTGCTGGCGCGCACCGCCGGCCCCGCCGGCTACCCGCTCGACGTGAACGGCGGCTGGCAGCGGATCGACCTGCTCAGCGCCTGGCTGGCGAAGTAAGCCAGGAGGCGTCGAACCACGCGGGCGCCGCGGCACCGAACCGCTCCGGCGGGAGGGCCGCGGCGCCCTCCGGTATCCGGCCGACGATCGGCACTCCGGTCAGTGCCGGCAGATCGTCGAGGTTGCAGCGTTCGGCCAGTCCCGGTGCGTCGGGCCAGCGGGAGAGCACGATTCCGGCGCAGTGCACTCCCCCGGACTGCAGGGCGCGCACCGTGAGCTCGGTGTGGTTGAGCGTGCCGAGGGCCGGGTCCGCCACCACCACGACCGGCGCATCGAGCAGGGCTGCCAGATCGATGAGAGTGAACGGCGTTCCAGCACCGTCGATGCCCAGCCGCACCAGCACGCCGCCCGCGCCCTCCACCAGCACGGCCCCCTCGCGTCCGCGTGCGAGCCCGGCGGCCTCGTCGAGCGTCAGCGGCGGTAGCCCCGCACGTCGCGCGGCAGTCAGAGGGGCGAGTGGATCGGGGTACCGCCGGTGTTCGACGGTGACCGCTCCCGGCACCAGGCGCGTCACCTCGGCCGCATCGCTGAGCTGACCGTCGGCGTCACGCTCGGCGCCGTCGGCGAATCCGGTCTGGGCGGGTTTGATCACCGTGACCGGTCCGGCCGGGAGCAGAGCCGCGGCGAGCGCCGCGCTGGCCACGGTCTTCCCTACGCCGGTGCCCGTGCCGGTGACGCCGAGGATCACCGGACCGCCCGCCGGATCACACCGATCGCGTGCTCGACCTCGGCGTCGGAGAGATCGGCGCGCACCGTGATCCGCAGGCGGGAGGTGCCTTCGGGCACCGACGGCGGGCGGAAGCAGCCGACCCGTACGCCGTCGGCCGCGCAGGCGTCGCGGGCGGCCACGGCGCGGTCGGGTTCGCCCAGTACCAGCGAGACCACGGCCGATGCGGGCGCCTCGGCGCCGACGCCGTGGGCGATCGTTCGGGCGCGGTCGAGGACACGGGCCGCGAGACCGGGATCGTCCTGCAGTTCCGTGAGGGCCGCGTCCGCGGCGGCCACCGCGGCGGGTGCGAGAGCGGTGTCGAAGATGAACGAGCGGGCGGAATCGATGAGGTGCGCGCGGACCCGCTCGTCGCCGAGCACCACGCCGCCCTGGGAGCCGAGCGCCTTGGACAGCGTCGCGGTGGTCACGAGGTCGGGGGCACCGGCGAGGCCGAGTTCGTGCACCAGGCCCCGGCCACCGTCGCCGCGCACGCCGAGGCCGTGCGCCTCGTCGACGAGGAGCGCCGCGCGGTGTTCGCGGGCGGCGGCGTAGAGGTCGGCGACCGGCGCGAGCGCGCCGTCGGCGCTGTACACGGAGTCGGTCACGACGAGCGCGCGTTCCTCGGTGCGGTCGGCCAGGGCACGTCGCGCGGCGGCCACGTCGCCCCGGGGGATCACCACGATCCGCGACCGGGACAGTCGACAGGCGTCCACGAGTGAGGCGTGCGAGCCGCCGTCGGAGACGATCAGTGCGCCGCGGCCCGCCAGCGCGGTCACAGCGCCGAGGTTGGCGAGGTAGCCGGAGGAGAAGCAGAGGGCGGCATCGGCGCCCAGGAACGCGGCGAGGCGCCGCTCGAAGTCCTCGTGGACGGTGGTGGTCCCGGTGACCAGCCGGGAGCCGGTGGAACCGGCGCCCCAGGTGCGCACCGCCTCGGCGGCGGCGTCCAGCACGCGCGGGTGCCGGCTCAGGCCCAGGTAATCGTTCGAGGCGAGGTCGATCCCCGGTTCGTGGGACCGGCGCGGAGTGAGGGTGCGGCGCAGCCCCGCCGCGGTGCGGTCCCGGGCGTAGCCGTCGAGCCAGTCGAGGGCGTGTACCACGGGGACTTGAACACCGTTCATGGGTTCACTGTAACGCCGCGTGCACCGCGGCGGAGACACCCCCGGCGATCGCCGCCACCTCGTCGGCCGTGCTGATGAACGGCGGCATCGTGTAGACGAGGTCTCGGAAGGGCCGCAGCCACACCCCCGCTCCGACGCACGCATCGGTGGCGCGCGCGACGTCGACCTGCCGATCGAGCTGGACCACGCCGATCGCGCCGAGGACGCGCACGTCCATCACGCCCGGGAGCTCGCGCAGCGGCTCCAGGCCCGCACGCAGGCCCGATTCGATGCCCGCGACCTCCGCCCGCCAGTCGCGCGAGAGCAACAGTTCGGTGCTGGCGACGGCGATGGCGCAGGCCAGCGGGTTGCCCATGAAGGTGGGGCCGTGCATGAGGGCGCCCTGATCCGACTCGGAGATGGTCCGGGCCACCTCGTCGGTGCACAGCATCGCGGCCAGGGTCACGTAGCCACCGGTGAGCGCCTTCCCGACGCAGAGGAGATCCGGGGTGATCCCGGCGGCATCGGACGCGAACAGTGTTCCGGTGCGGCCGAATCCGGTGGCGATCTCATCGAGGATCAGCAAGACGTCGTGGCGGCGGGTGATCTCACGCAGCGCGGCCACGTAGGCGGGCGGATGGAATCGCATGCCGCCGGCGCCCTGGACCACGGGTTCCACGATCACGGCGGCCAGTTCGTGGGCGTGCTCGGCCACCAGGCGATCGAGCTCGGCGACGTAGGCCTCGTCGAATTCCGCGGGCGGCGCGGGCGCGAAGACCTGCGAGGCCAGGACCTCGGTCCACAGCGCGTGCATCCCGCCCTCGGGATCACACACGCTCATCGGCGTGAAGGTGTCACCGTGGTAGCCGCCGCGCCAGGTCAGCAGGCGGTTGCGCCCCTCGACGCCCTTCGCGCGCCAGTACTGCAGCGCGGTCTTCACCGCCACCTCGATCGACACCGAGCCGCTGTCGGCGAGGAAGACCGTGTCCAGGCCCGCGGGCGTGATCTCGACGAGGAGCTCGCCCAGCCGCGCGGCACTCGCATGGGTGAGGCCGCCGAACATCACGTGGGCCATGGTGTCGATCTGGGACTTCGCCGCGGCGTCGAGCACGGGGTGCCGGTAGCCGTGGATCGCCGCCCACCAGGAGCTCATCCCGTCGATCACCTCGGAGCCGTCGCCGAGGGTCAGGCGCACGCCCCGCGCCGAGGACACCACCCGCACCCCCGAACCGCCCACCGGGCTGTACGGATGCCAGAGGGTCTGCGCGTCGAGGGCGAGGATCTCTTCGGGCGTCATGGTCGGCCACAGTAGCGGGGCTAGGCTGACGGGGTGCGCGCCCCGACCGGTCTCGGCCCCGCCGGGCGACCGGTCGGCGCGACCTACCGGCTCCAGCTCGGACCGGGCTTCACCTTCGCCGATGCGGCCGCCCGGGTCCCCTATCTCGCGGATCTCGGGGTCACCCACCTCTACCTGTCCCCCGTGCTCGAGGCCGTCGCCGGATCGACCCACGGCTACGACGTCACCGACCCCACCCGAGTCCGCGCGGAACTCGGCGGCCGCGCCGGTCTCGACGCGCTCGCGGACACGGCGCACCGGGCGGGGCTGGGGCTGGTGATCGACATCGTGCCCAACCACCTGGGGGTCGGCCGCCCCGAGCAGAATCCGTGGTGGTGGGACGTCCTGCGGTACGGCCCGCGGTCCCGGTTCGCCGACGTCTTCGACATCGACTGGTCGGCGGACAACGGCGCCGGCGGGCGGCTCGCGCTGCCCGTCCTGGCCCGCGACGATGAGGCGCCCGCGGTCACCGTCGACCGTACGGGCCCGCACCCGGTGCTCCGCTACCACGACAGGATCTTTCCGGTGGGTCCGGACCCCGGCGGCGCCGGCGCGGAAATCGCGGCCGCGCAGCACTATCGGCTCATCCCGTGGAATCACGCGACGCGCACGTACCGCCGGTTCCTGGCCATCGACGAGCTGGCGGCGCTGCGGGTGGAGGACCACGAGGTGTTCGCGGCCACGCACCGCGAGATCGGGTCCTGGTTCACCGACGGCATCGCGGACGGTGTGCGGGTGGACCACCCGGACGGCCTGACCGATCCGGCCGGGTACCTCCGACGGCTACGCGCGCTCACCGGCCCCGATGCGTGGATCGTGATCGAGAAGGTGCTGCCGCCCGGCCAGTCGCTGGACCGCGCGCTCCCGGTGGCGGGGACCACCGGGTACGAGGCCCTCCGCGAGCTCGCACACGCCCTGGTCGACCCCGCGGGCGAGGGACCCCTGAGCCGGCTGCACGAACGGCACACCGGGAACGACGGCGCGGCCCGCACGGATTCGCCGGAGCACCGGGCGATCCGCGCGGATCTCGCCGCGCACGATTTCCGGCCCGATGTCGAGCGCCTGGCCCGCACGGTGCGGCGCGAGACCGGTGCGACGCTCCCCCGCCGCGCGCTGGACGAGGCCGTTCTCGCCGTCCTCAACGACTCCCCCGCCGACGATGCCGCGATCCGGACCGTCCGGCGGGCGGCGAGCCTCGGCGCTGAGACGGCCACCGGCCTCACCCGGCTCGCGGACGCGCTCACGGCCAAGTCGGTTGAGGACACGCTCTACTACCGTGCGGCGCGCCTGATCGCGCTCCAGGAGGTGGGCGGCGCTCCGTGGGAGTTCGGACCGGACGATCCGCACCCCGCCCTCGCCCACCGCGCCGCGCACTGGCCCGCCGCCATGACCACGCTGTCGACCCACGACACCAAACGCGGTGAGGATGTGCGCGCCCGGATCGGTGTGCTGAGCCAGTGTCCGGCGTTGTGGGCGGATCGCCTGGAACGCTGGTCGGCGATGGTCCCCGCTCCGCCGGAGCCGGCGCTCGGGCTGCTGCTGTGGCAGACGCTGTTCGGGGTGTGGCCCGAGGACGGCGCGGTGACCGGTGCCCTGCGCTCCCGGCTGCACGGCTACACGGAGAAGGCGATGCGTGAGGCGCGCTCGGGCACCTCGTGGACTGCGCCCGACGAGGCCTTCGAATCGGCCGCGCACACCTTCCTCGATGCGGTGCTCGACGGTCCGGTCGCGGCGGAGCTGACCGGCCTGGTGCACGAGATCGGGCGGCACGGTCGAGCCGATGCGCTCGCGCAGAAGGCGATCCAACTCCTCGGGCCCGGGGTGCCCGATGTCTACCAGGGCACCGAGCGCTGGGACGACTCGCTCGTCGATCCCGATAATCGGCGCCCGGTGGACTGGGAGGCCCTGCGGACCGGCGAGCATCAAAAACAGCACCTCGTGCGCACCGCCCTGCGACTGCGCCGGGAGCGGCCCCGGTCCTTCGTCGGCGGGAGCTACGCGCCGCTGCGCGGCACGGGTCCGGGCGCGGACCATCTGCTCGGCTTCGGCCGCGGCCCGCGCGAGGGCGACCTCGACGTGCTGGTGCTCGCCTCCCGCCGGACACTGGTCCTCGCACGGTCCGGCGGCTGGCGCGAGACGCGGGTCGCGCTGCCGCCCGGCCGCTGGACCGACCGCCTCACCGGCGCCGTTCATGCAGGTCGAATGGATCTCCACGTTCTCGACATCGAACACCCGGTCGCTCTGTTGGTGCGCGACTAGAAAACTTGTCAGTGGTGCTCCGCACACTGCTCTCATGAACAGCGACGCCTCGCGGCCCCTCCGGTCGGCCTTCACTCAGTCGCCCACCGCCCGCCTCGGGGTGAGCGGCGGTCGCATCCACGACTCCGCCCTCGCGCGGGTGGCGCAGGCACTGCACGAGCACGGCCTGCCCGCCACTCTGCGCCCCACGGGGAGCCTCCGGTTGGCCGTGGGCACCTCACGGTTCACGGCGCATTCCCTGCCCGGCGAGGGCACGGCCATCGAGGTCCGCGCCTTCCGCGAGGGGCGGCACTCCATCCTGGGCCTGGTCACCGACCCCGAGGAGGCCGCTCACCTGTTGATCCGCTGTGCGGGGATGGCGCAGGCCTGGCAGCTCACAGCGGAGATCCACGACCGCCTGGTGCTCGACGGCGATGCCACCGTGCTCGCCGAGGTCCCGATGGGCGACACCGTGTTCGTCCGGTTCGGTGCACGCACCTACGCGGAGGTGCTCGCGCAGGACGCCGACGCGTGCCTCGGCCAGGCGGCCGGCGTCACGCTCACCACGCACATCGCACGCCGTCCGCTCGATGATGCGTGGCGGTTCGATGCGCTCGTCGAGCAGGATTTCGCCACGATGGGGCGGATCGCGGGCGGCAGCTTCACCTCCGCCGAATCCGCCTGCGCCGCGCTGGAGTTGCATCGTGCGCGCAGCGCGGAGTGGGAGGGCCTGCACTGATCAGTCCGCCGCCGCGGGGAGCGCTGTGCGGCAGCGGTCGCCGGCCCCACCCCGAATAGGGGTGTTCCTGCGCCGATGCGCGCATCCGTCGCGGTGTGCGGGCCGGGCTCCGGGCAGATCGAGTGAGTTATTGTTCACTGACGTCCACACGGAGCACGGAAGGCGACACCACATGCGCATCGGTCTCGGCATCAATTACGCAGGCGAGTTCAACGACGTCGCCGACGAGGTTCTCGACCTGGAGAAGGCCGGTCTGGACATCGTCTTCGTCCCCGAGGCCTACTCCTTCGACGCGGTGAGCGCACTCGGCTATCTCGCCGCCAAGACGGACAAGATCAAGCTCGCCTCCGGCATCCTGCAGATCTACACCCGCACGCCCACGCTCACCGCGATGACGGCCGCCGGCCTGGACAACGTCTCGAACGGACGGTTCATCCTGGGCCTCGGCGCCTCGGGCCCACAGGTGATCGAGGGCTTCCACGGCGTGCCCTACGACGCTCCCATCGGCCGCACCCGCGAGATCATCGAGATCTGCCGCAAGGTGTGGCGCCGCGAGCGGCTCGAACATCGCGGCAAGTACTACCAGATGCCGCTCACCGCGGAGGACGGCGGCACGGGGCTCGGCAAGCCGCTCAAGCTGATCAATCACCCCGTGCGCGAGCGGATCCCGGTGCTGCTGGCGGCCCTCGGCCAGAAGAACGTGGCCCTGGCAGCCGAGGTCGCCGAGGGCTGGCAGCCGATCTTCTTCCTGCCCGAGAAGGCCAAGGACGTGTGGGGCGACGCCGTCGCCGCCGGCAAGGCCAAACGTGATCCCGCGCTCGGCGAGCTCGACGTGTACGCCGGTCCCGCGCTGGCCATCGGCGACGATGTGGACCATCTGCTCGGCTTCGTGAAGCCGCACCTGGCGCTGTACATCGGCGGCATGGGCGCCAAGGGCAAGAACTTCTATCACACGCTGGCCACCAACTACGGCTACGGCGCCGAGGCCGACCGCATCCAGGAGCTGTACCTGACGGGCGACAAAGCGGCGGCCGCGCAGGCGGTGCCGGATGAGCTGGCGCGCAATGTCTCGCTGATCGGCCCCAAGGGCTTCGTCGCCGAGCGTGTGAAGGCCTTCGAGGAAGCCGGCGCCACGGTGCTCAACGTGACCCCGATCGCCGATTCGAAGGACGGCCGCATCAAACAGGTCGAGCTGCTGCGCGACCTGATCTGACCTGCCGGGATCGCCGGGCGGGAAGATTCGGCCGGGATGCCCGGTTGAACCTTGGGTGTCCGACGATTCCGTACTCCGCCCCCGCCTCTCCGTCCTCGAACTCGCGCCCGTCGTGGACGGTGCCTCCTTCGGCGACGCCCTGCGCGACACCATCGCGACCGCGCAGGAGGCCGAGCGGCTGGGCTATCACCGCGTGTGGGTGGCAGAACATCATTCGATGCCGGGGATCGCGAGTTCCGCGCCCGCGGTACTGATCGGGCAGATCGCCGCGGCCACCGAGTCGATCCGCGTGGGTTCCGGCGGTGTGATGCTGCCCAACCACCAGCCGCTCGTGGTGGCCGAGCAGTTCGGCACGCTCGACGCCCTCTTCCCGGATCGCATCGATCTGGGCATCGGTCGGGCACCGGGCACCGACCAGCTGACCGCGCATGCGCTGCGCGGCGGCAAGGTGAGCGAATCGGTCGACGACTTCCCGCAGGCGCTCGCGCATCTGCGGGCCTTCCTGCGTGACGACTTCCCGATCGATCATCCCTACGCCGCGATCACGGCGACCCCGGGCGTCGGCGCGGATCCGCAAGTGTGGCTGCTGGGTTCGTCCACCTTCAGCGCGAAACTAGCTGGCCTGCTGGGCCTTCCGTTCGCCTTCGCCCGGCATTTCGCGCCGCAGGCGACGCTCCCCGCGCTCGCCGAGTACCGCGAGAACTTCCGGCCGGGCGACCTCGACTCCCCGAACGCGATGCTGACCGTGACCGTGATCGCCGCCGATACCGACGAGGAGGCCCAGCGCATCGCGGGGCCCGGCAAGGCCGCGATGTACCGCGTGCGCACCGGCAATCCCGGTCGCCTGCTCACCTACGAGCAGGCCGCCGCCGCGCCGCTCACCGCCGATCAGGAGGCGGCGATCGCACCGTCGACCTCGGCGTGGATCGTGGGCTCCCAGGAGACCGTCCGCCGCGAACTGACCGAGTTGCTCGAGCGCACCCGCCCGCAGGAACTGATGATCTCCGGAATGGTTCCCGGTCTCGACGAGCGCCGGCGCAGCCTGGAGATCATCGCCAAGGCGGTCGCCGAGATCGGCTGATCTCGGGCCGCGCCGCCGCCGGTCTACGCGGTCGCGTTGCCGCTGAACAGGACCCGGGTGGGCCGGATCTTGACGATCACCTCGCCCGGCACCGCGTTGCGGCGCCCGAATTCCTCAGCGCGGTCGGCGCCCATGTAGCGGCCGCCGCAGGCGGTGCAGATCTTCAACAGGTAGTCGGGATCGTCGTCGATGATCTCGGCGATCCCCTGCACCTGCGCGAAGGCGTAGGGAGGTTCGGGTAGGTCGACGGAGACCGCGACCCGCGGATCCCGTGCGATCAGCTTGCCCTTGGAGGTGTCCGCACCCGTGGCGAAGACGAGCGCACCGTCGTCCACCACGAACCAGACGGGCGTGCTGAGCGGCCTGCCGTCCTTCGCGAGGTAGGTCAGGTGCGCGGTGCGCGTGCCCTCGGACAGGAAGGCGATGACAGCGGGTTCGAGATGATCTGCAGCAGCCATGTTCGAAGACTACGTCTCCACCCGGATCTCCACCCGCGGGTCGATCCGCTCCGGCCGGGATCGCGGCAGAGTCTGCGGCATGAACACAGCGACCACCGCCCTCATCGTCGTCCTGGCCCTCGGCTGGATCCTCTACCGCCAGTTCCAGGCCCGCCCCATCAAGGATAAGACCGCTCGGATCGCCCTCGTGCTCGCCGCGGTCGGCCTGGTCCAGACCGTGCAGTACGTCTCCGAGGGAGGCGAGGTGGGCATCGGTCACGCCGTCGCCGCGCTGCTCGGGCTCGCACTCGCCGTGGGCCTGGCCTACCCGCGGGCGCTGACCACCAAGGTCTTCCCCGGCCCGGACGGCCGCTATCTGCGACAGGCCACGCTGCCCACACTCGGACTGTGGATCGTGGCCATCGGTGCCCACTTCGCGATCGACACGCTGGTTCCGGCCCTCTTCCACGACCACACCGGACGTGCCTTCGCCGGCGTCACCACCATGCTGTTCATCGGCGTCACCCTGTTCGCGCAGAACTGGTTCCTGCAGCGGCGGGTGGAGGCGCACCGCGGCACGCAGCGGCCACTGCAGGCCGTCTGATCAGGTCAGGTAGCGGTACGCCGGCGAGCCGGGCTCGAGGCGCTCACAGTGCAGACGAGACTGATCCATGCGCGCCAGCAGGGCGTCGAGATCTCCGGCGTGGCCGAGTTCGACGCCCACCAGCGCCTCGCCGGTATCGCGGTTGTTGCGCTTGACGTACTCGAACAGCGTCACGTCGTCGTCGGGGCCGAGCACCTCGTCGAGGAACCGGCGCAGGGCACCGGGCTCCTGCGGGAAGGCGACCAGGAAGTAGTGCTTGAGACCCTGATGCACCAGCGACCGTTCGATCACCTCGTTGTACCGCGAGACGTCGTTGTTCCCGCCGGACAGCAGGCACACCACCGTGGCGCCGGGCTCGATCCGCAGCTGCGCCAGCGCCGCCACGGAGAGAGCGCCCGCGGGCTCCGCGATCACGCCCTCGTTCTGGTACAGGTCGAGCATCGCGGTGCAGATGGCGCCCTCGTCGACCTCGATGATGGACACGCTGCCGGGGTTCACCTCCCGCACCTCGTGCCCCTCCCACACCTGGGCGTTCTGCTCGCGTGCCACGTCGAAGCCGATCCCGCCGATCCGACGGACGGCGGCACCGTCGACGAACGGATCGATGGTGGCGAGCTCCACCACCTCGCCCGCGTCGAGCGAGCGGGCCAGCGAGGCGGCACCGGCCGGCTCGGCCCCGACGATCGCGACCCGGTCCGACTGCGACCGCAGGTACCGGGTGACCCCGGCGAAGCAACCCCCGCCGCCCACCGGGACCACGACCACATCGGGGACGCCGCCGAGTTGCTCGACCAACTCCACGCCGATGGTTCCCTGTCCCGCCGTGGTGCGGACGTCGTCGAAGGCGTGCACCCAGGTGGCCCCGGTCTCGGCGACATCGGCCTGCGCCGCGGCGGCGGCCGCGTCGTAGGTCTCGCCCACGGCGATCAACTCGACGAAGCGGCCGCCGTGGGCGCGGATCCGGTCGCGCTTCTGCTTGGGCGTGGTGGTGGGCACGTAGATCCGGCCGTGCACCTCCATCGCCCGGCAGGCGAAGGCGACGCCCTGGGCATGGTTCCCGGCGGACGCGGCCACCACACCGGCGGCCTTCTCGGCATCGCTGAGCTGGGCCATCAGGTTGTAGGCGCCGCGGATCTTGTAGGAGCGCACCACCTGCAGGTCCTCGCGCTTGAGATAGACCTTCGCGCCGGTCAGCGCGGACAGACGTTCCGCGGGCTGCAGCGGGCTCTCGGTGACCACCCCGGCCAGGCGCGCCCGCGCCTCGATGATCGCGCGCTCCGTCAGGTCGGCGGCGGCGCTGGACATCGATGAGGTAGACATGCCGATCAGTTTCCCACTCCTGCCCGTAGCGCGATCATCCCGGTCCACGGCCGAACCGGTGCACCCGTGCAACGATGAGCGGGTGCTCGACGGCGACCGTATGCGATTCGGCTTCCTGGTGTCGGTCGCCGGTCTCGTCGCGGCAATCCCGACCCTGCACTGGGATCGGTCCGCGCCGTGGCTCGCGATCCTGTTCGCCCTGACCTCCGTAGTGGTCGCGCTGCGCGCGGTGCGCTCCGATCGGGTGCCGCTGTCCGTGACCGTGGGTGTCGAGGCCGTCGGCGCAGTGGCGACCGGTGCCCTGTTCGCGCTGCAGCCCAATCCGGGGATCGGCCTCCTGGCGTACGTCTCGGCGGTCTACTTCGGCGCCCGCTTCCCACAGCGGATCGCGATCCCCCTCGCCGTCCTGCTCGGCGGCACCGTGGCCACCGGGCTGGCGATGCAGCACTCCTCGGACTTCTGGATCGGCCTCAGCATCACGGTCACCGTGTGGGCGGGGATCGTGCGGCGCACCCGCCGCGAGCGCACGCAGGCCCTGGAACAACTGGTGGAGCAGACCAGGCGCACCGCCGCGTCCGAGGCGCGGGGCAGCGCTCTCGCCGAACGAGCCCGGATCGCCCGCGACCTGCACGATGTGCTCGCCCACACGCTTTCCGGTGCCGGGATGCAGCTCGAGCTCGCGGACGCCCTGCTGGAGGCCGGTCGCCCCGACGATGCGCGTGCCGCGGTGCAGCGTGCCCGCGGCGCCATCGCCGGCGGCGTCACCGAGGCCCGCGACGCCGTGCACGCCCTGCGGGAGGACACCGTCGATCTGCCCGCAGCGCTCGCCGCGCTGGCGGAATCCGATGGAGAGTCGGTCACCTCCGACGCCGTCGACCTCGACGATGCCACCGCACGCGCGATCCTGCGGGTGGCCCAGGAGGCCTTCACCAACGCCCGGCGGCACGCTCCGGGCGCGTCGGTGACGGCCACCCTGGCCGCGGTGCCCGCCGGCGCGGTCCTGACGGTGACCAACGGTCCGGGACGCGCGACCGCGGCCGCGCACGGATCGGGAATGGGGCTGGTGGGGATGCGCGAACGCGCCGCCGAGGTGGGCGGAACCCTGCACGCCGGGCCGTCGCCCGACGGCGGGTGGACGGTGACCCTCGCGGTCCCGGGAAGGAGTGCCGGCCGGTGACGGATGTGACGGTGGTGGTGGCCGACGATCAAGCGGCGGTGCGCGATGCGCTCGCGGCCATGCTGGACCTCTCGCCGGGGATCGCGGTGGTGGGGACCGCGTCCGACGGTGCCGAGGCGGTGGAGGTGACACTGCGGCTGCGGCCCGCGGTACTCCTCACGGACCTGCGGATGCCGCACCTGGATGGGGTCGACGCCACCGAGCGGGTGCTGGCCGCGGCGCCCGACACGGCGGTGGTCCTGCTCACCACCTACGACGACGAGGAGTCGATCCTGCGCGGCCTGCAGGCGGGGGCACGCGGCTATCTCACCAAGAACGCCGGCCGCGCCGAGATCGCCGCGGCCATCGCCGCCGCCGCAGCGGGACAGTCGGTGCTCGACCCGGGGGTGCAACGCCGCCTCCTGGCGTCGATCACGGCACCGGGGGCCACGCCGGCGGCGCGAGCCGAGGGCGGCGCTCCCCCGATCGATCTGACTCCCCGCGAGACCGAGGTACTGCGGCTCATCGCCGACGGACTCGCCAACCGCGACATCGCGACCCGGCTGTTCGTCAGCGAGTCGACGGTGAAGACCCACATCAACAACCTGTTCGCGAAGGCACACCTGCGGGACCGTGCACACGCCGTCCGATACGCCTACGAGACCGGTATCGCGGCATCCCGTCAGGGCGATTGAAAACCTTTCCCGTGCCGGAGGGCCCGCCTACCGTCGAGCATCATGGCCACAACGACCCTCCCCGCGCCGAGTCCAGCACTCGATGCGGCACCGTCCCAGGTCCGGCTCGTGGGGCGGCACCGCCCCGGGCGGTGGGTGGCCACCGCCGTCGTGGCGCTGCTCGGCGCGATGCTGGTACACACCCTGCTCACCAATGAGCGTTTCGAATGGCCAACGGTCGCGAGCTATTTCACGGAGGAATCGGTGCTCAAGGGCCTCGGTCTCACGCTGTGGCTCACGGCACTCACCTTCGCGGCGGGTTTCGTCCTGGGTATCGGGCTGGCCGCGATGCGACTGTGGGGAGGGCCGCTGCTGCAGGCCGTCTCGTTCGGCTTCGTCTGGATCGTCCGGTCGGTCCCGCCGCTGGTGCTCCTGCTCTTCTGGTTCCAGCTCGCCTCGTTGTATCCGCAACTGTCACTCGGCATTCCCTTCGGACCCGAGTTCGTCACGTTCAACACCACGCACCTGATCGCGCCGCTGGTGGCGGCGTTCATCGCGCTGACCCTCGACGTGGCCGCCTTCGCGGCGGAGATCGTGCGCGGCGGACTGGTGTCGGTGGACCCGGGACAGACCGAGGCGGCACGCTCGCTCGGCCTGAGCCCGCGACGCATCTTCCGCCGCATCGTGCTCCCCCAGGCGATGCCGGCGATCATCCCGTCGTCCGGCAACCTCCTGATCGGCCTGCTGAAATCGACCTCGCTGGTGAGCGTGATCGCGGTGACGGATCTGCTGTACTCGGTGCAGTTGATCTACAACCAGAACTTCAAGGTGATGCCGCTGCTCCTGGTTGCCACCATCTGGTACATCGTGATCACCTCGGTGCTCGCCGTGGGCCAGTACTTCGTGGAGCGCCGGTTCAACCGGGGGCGCCGTGACGCACGGCCCTTCCGGGAAATCCTCCGCGACGCCGCGCGCCTGCGACCGCAGCTCCCCGCCATCGGAGCGCATCGATGAGCGCCATCGAGATCCGCGGACTCACCAAGTCCTTCGGCGGACAGGAAGTCCTGCGCTCCATCGACCTCGACGTGGCGGCCGGAGAGGTGGCGATCGTCCTCGGCCCTTCGGGTTCGGGGAAGTCCACGCTGCTGCGCTGCATCAATCACCTGGAGCGCCCGGACTCCGGCTACGTCCGCGTGAACGGCGATCTCATCGGCTACCGGGAGGCCGGGCACCGCCGGGGATCGACGGTGCTGCGCGAGCTCGCGCCGCGCGCGATCGCCCGCCAGCGCAGCCGGATCGGCATGGTCTTCCAACAGTTCAACCTCTTTCCGCACCTCACGGTGCTGCAGAACCTCACCGAGGGGCAGATCGCCGCGGGCGTCCCCGCGGCGGAGGCCGCCGAACGGGGTCGCGAGCTGCTGGCCCGTGTCGGTCTGGCGGGGCGCGAGGCGTCGTGGCCGTCCCAGCTGTCCGGCGGGCAGCAACAGCGCGTCGCGATCGCCCGCACCGTCGCGATGCGGCCCGATGTCGTGCTGTTCGACGAGCCCACGTCCGCACTCGATCCCGAGCTCGTGGGCGAGGTCCTCGCGGTGATCCGCGATCTCGCCGAGACCGGGATGACGATGGTCGTGGTGACCCACGAGATCGGCTTCGCCCGCGATGTGGCCGACACCGTGGTCTTCATGGACGACGGCCGCATCGTGGAATCCGGGACTCCCGACGAGATCTTCGCGCACGCCACCCACGACCGGACGCGCGATTTCCTCGCCGCCGTCCGCTGAACCTTTCTCCCACACAACGCAACCCCATCCCCGCAAGGAGCACCGTCATGCGCAGCCGCGCCCGGTCCGCCCGTCCGTTCGCCCTTCTCGCCGCCACCGCCGCGGCCGCTGCGCTACTCAGCGCCTGCGGCGGCGGGTCGACCGACACCGCCGCGTCCAGTTCCGCCTACCCGGTGCCCACCGAGGACGTGGTCTCGTCGATCGCCGTCGACCCGGCGGCGAAGGCCCTCCTGCCGGCCGGGACCACGGAGGTGACGCTGGGCCTCACCCGGCAGCCCGGCGTGAACAATCTGCCGCACGGCGGCGAGGTCCCCGACGGCAACCCGGTGGGCCTCGACGTGGACCTGCGCAACGCGGTCGCGAAGGCGCTCGGCATCACCTGGAAACAGGACATCGGCACCTTCTCCACGATCATCCCGGGCGTGCAGAACGGCCGGTACCAGGTGGGGCAGGGCAACTTCGGCGTCACCAAACCGCGCCTGCAGGTGGTGGACTTCGCCACCTACCTCAACGACGGCCAGGCCTTCGTGGGTTCCGCGAACTCCGGTCTGACCGAGGTGAAGACGCTGGAGGACCTGTGCGGCAAGAAGATCGTGACCGGATCGGGCACCACCTTCCAGCAGATCCTGGAGAAGGGCGTGGAGCAGTGCACCGCGAAGGGCAAGCCCGCCTACACCGTGCAGTACCTCGATGAGCAGGGCGCCATCATCCTGAGCCTGCAGAACGGCCGGGTGGACGCCTACTTCGGTCCCACGCTGTCGCTGCGCTACCTCGTCGACAAGGTGCCCGGCACCACGTTCCTCGGCGAGTACTCCACCACCGTGGTCGGTTTCGTCTCCGCCAAGGGCTCGCCCTTCGCCCCGGCCATTGCGCAGGCGGTGAACACCCTGATCGCCCGCGGCGAGTACCAGCGGCTGTTCGACAAGTGGAAGGTGCCCGCGGCGGCGCTGCCGAAGTCCGAGGTCAACCCCCAGGCCGGTTTCTGATGGCGCTCACGATCGAGTCGCTCGCCTTCCTGACGCCGGGGAACTACCTCGATCACGATCCCGCCGCGGGACTCGAGGACACGCTGCGGCTCATCGAGTTCGGTGAGCGGCTGGGGTACCGCGGGGCGTGGGTGCGCCAACGCCACCTGGAACACGGGATCTCCTCGGCGGCGGTCTTCCTCGGCGCGGCATCGCAACGCACGTCGACCATCGAGCTGGGTACGGCCGTGATCCCCATCGGGTACGAGAACCCGTTCCGGCTCGCCGAGGATCTCTCGCTGGCCGATGCGCTGTCCGGGGGCCGCATCCAGGCCGGGTTCTCGACGGGGATGCCGCACGCCGAGCTCCTGGCGGACGTGGTCTTCGACGGTGACTGGCGCACCTACGAGCTCGGCCACGCGCGCGTGGCGCGCACCGTCGAGCACCTGCGCGGCGACTACCTCGGCGGCCCGGACACCGCCATCGAATCGCCGGGGAACCGGCAACGCCCCCGGCTGCAGCCGCACACGCCCGGCCTCGTCGACCGATCCTGGTACGGCGCCACCAGCCTGGGATCCGTGCGGTGGACCGGGGAGTCCGGATTGCACCTGCTGACCGGGAACATCGTTTCCGCGGCCGGGATCGACTCCGACGATTTCGGGACGGTGCAGCGCCGGCTCATCGACGAGTTCCATGCGGCGGGCGGCCGCGGCAAGCGGGTCGCGGTCGGCAGGGTGATCGTGCCCACCGACGGCGCCGACCGGGCGACGGCGCAGCGCTACCGTGATTACGCGCACTCGCGGTACGAGCGCACCCTGGGGGCGCACGGCGACCGCCGCACCCTGTTCGCCGCCGATCTGGTGGGGCCGGTCTCCGAGATCGCCGAGCGCCTCGCGGAAGACCCGTCGTTCGACGGTGTCACCGAACTGCGCCTGGAGCTGCCCTACGAATTCGACGTCCGCGACTACGAGCAGATCCTCACCGACGCGCTCGCGATCGCGCCGCAGATCGCCCGCGTCGGCTAGGTGCGGGTCTCGCGCAGAGTACGCACCAGGTGCTTCTGAATCTTGCCGGTGGCGGTCTTCGGGAGCTGATCGACGAAGACGATCTCCTTGGGCGCCTTGAACCCGGCGAGGTTCGCCCGCGCATAGTCCAGCAGCGCGGCGTCATCGACGGCCGCGCCGGGGCCGGTGACCACGAAGGCGGTCACGGCCTCGCCCCAGTGTTCGTGCGGGGTCCCGACCACGGCCACCTCGGTGACATCGTCGTGCCCGAGCAGCACGCGCTCGACCTCGACGGACGAGACGTTCTCGCCGCCGGTCTTGATGATGTCCTTCGCGCGGTCGGTGAAGTAGACGACGCCGTCCTCGTCGAGGTAGCCGATATCGCCGCCGTGGAACCAGCCGTGGGCGAAGGCCTCGGTGTTCGCGGCCGGGTTGTTCCAGTATCCGGCCATGAGCTGCGGTGCACGGTAGACGATCTCACCGATCTCGCCGGGGCCGAGTAGGGCACCGTCGGGGCCCATGATCGCGATGCCGGTGGACACCGTGGCCGGGCCCCAGGAGTCGTCCTTGACGCCCTGGTGGCCGGCCCACTGCAGCTCCGAGGCGGGCGTGGTCTCGGTCTGGCCGGAGCCGAGGATCACCGCCGCCGCGGGGAACCGGGCGCGCACCCGAGCCAACAGTTCGGGCGGCATCGGAGCCATCGCGTACAACCCGGTGAGCAGGTGGGCGGTGTTCTCGTCGGTGAGCTCGGGCTGGGCGAGCAGCGCCGCCCACATCATGGGCAGCAGCGTCAGGTGGGTGACGCGGTTCTCGACGAACGTGCGGGCCAGCGCCGCGGGGTCGAAGCCGCGCAGCAGCACGGCGGTGCCGCCGGTGATCAGCATCGGCATGAGGAGCGCGTCGAGGGCGGTCACGTGGAACAGCGGCAGCGCGATCGGCTGCACCGCCGGCACCACATCGGGCCGCACCCCGAGGCCCAGCGCCGAGGACAGGGCCGAGATGTGCACGGCCACATGGCTGGTGACCACACCCTTGGGCCGGGAGGTGGTGCCGGAGGTGTACAGGCAGTGCACGATGTCGCGGTCCTCGACCAACACCTCCACCGGCGAATCGTCCACGGAGGGCAGTTCGGCGAACGGCGCCGAGGGCGCGCCGCCCACCGATGTGGGGATCTCACCGGCTCCGTTGGAGACCACGTACACGGCGTCCACGGAGTTCGGGGTCGCGCCCAGCGCGGCGGTGAGCCCCGGCACGAAGACGTCCTCGGTGATCACGGCGCGCACCCCGCTGTCGCCGAGCTGGTACCCCACGTCGCCGGGGGCGAGCAGCAGGTTCAGCGGCATCGCGACCACACCCAGTTTGGCGCAGGCGAACAGGGAGACGACGAACTCCCAGCGGTTCTGCAGTTGCAGGGCGATGGCGTCGCCGCGCACATAGCCGCGATCGGCGAGCCCACGCGCCAGCGCGTTCGACCGCGCCTCGAGCTCGCGATAGGTGACGGTCTGAGCACCGTCGACCAGGGCGACCCGGTCCCCGAAGGACCGGGCGGCACGCGTCGGCAGATCACCGATGCACACCCGCTGGGCGAGATTGACGACCAACGGGTCGACACCGGACAGATCGGGACGCATGCCTTGGGTCATGGCCGAACGGTAGTTCCTGCCGACCGGCGCCGTGTCCGATTCCGGTGAATATTCGCTAACCCACCTGCCGGGCGTCGCTGCGCTGCTGCGGAACCGGCAGGCCGAGGTGCTCCCGCAGAGTGGTCCCGGTGTACTCCGAGCGGAACGCGCCGCGCTCCTGCAACAACGGAACCACGCGGTCGGCGAACTCATCGAGCCCGGTGGGGGTCAGATGCGGTACCAGGATGAACCCGTCGGCGGCATCGGCCTGGATGTAGGTGTCGATCTCGTCGGCCACCTGCTGCGGGGTGCCCACGAACTGCGGGCGGGTGTTGAGCTCGATCACCAGCTCGCGGATCGACAGCCCGCCCGCCTCGGCCCGGGCCCGGTAGGTGGCCACGATCTCGCGCGGGTCGGCGTGCAACACCCGTCCCTTCACCGCCTGCGTGTCGAAGACCGGCTCGATATCGGGCAGCGGACCGTCGGGGTCGTAGGACTGCAGTTCGCGTCCCCACACCTGCTCCAGGAAGTTGAGTGCGGTCTGCGGGCTCACCTGACTGCGCCGGATCTCGCGGGCGTTCTCGGCCGCCTCCTCCGCGGTGTCGCCGAGCACCGCCGCGGCACCGGGGAAGACCTTCAGGTGATCGGGATCGCGCCCCCGGTCGGCGGCCCGGCGTTTGACGTCCGCGTAGAACGCCCGGCCCGACTCCAGGCTGCCGTGCCGGGTGAAGATCGCGTCCGCCTGGGCGGCGGCGAAGTCCCGGCCCTCCCCCGAATCACCCGCCTGCAGCAGCACGGGGTGCCCCTGCGGGCTGGGTGGCAGCGGTGCGGTGCCACGCACCGAGAACTGCTCGCCGCGGTGTGCGACCTCATCGCCCCAGCCGTCCCAGAACTTCCGTGCCACGGTGACGAACTCATCCGCCCGGCGGTACCGGTCGGCGTGCGCGAGGTAGCCGCCGCGCCGGAAGTTCTCGCCGGTGAAGGCGTCGGAGCTGGTCACCATGTTCCAGGCCGCGCGACCGCCGCTGAGGTGATCGAGCGTGGCGAACTGGCGCGCCACCTCGAAGGGCTCGTTGAACGTGGTGTTGATGGTTCCGGCGAGGCCCAGACGGTCGGTCACGGCCGCGAGCCCGGCGAGCACGGTGAAGGTATCGGGACGCCCCACCACATCGAGATCGTGGATCCTGCCCAGATGTTCGCGCAGGCGCAGTCCCTCGGCGAGGAAGAAGAAGTCGAACTTGGCCCGCTCGGCCACCTGCGCCAGGTGCACGAAGGAATCGAACTCCACCTGGCTCCGCGCGGCCGGGTCCGACCACACGGTGTTGTGGTTCACGCCCGGGAAATGAGCGGCGAGGTGGATCTGCTTGCGGTACGCGCCTTCCCGCACCGGTACTACTGTCACAACAGGCCCCATTCCTTGGCGAGGAGTTCGTGGCTGCGCAGCCGCGCATCGTGGTCGTGGGTCACGGAGGTGACCACCAGTTCGTCGGCCCCGGTCTTCTCGGCGAGGTCGTGCAGGCCCGCGGCGACCACACCCGGGTCGCCGACGAACTGGGTATCGGTGCGATCGGCGACGGCCGCCCGCTCCTCATCCGAGAGGTTCTCGCTGTCGCGCGGGTATTCGATCGCGCCCGCACCGAACCGGATGGAGTGCACCCACGCCGGGAAGCCCGCCGCGAGATCGTGTGCGGCCTGCGAGGTCTCGGCGACCACGACATCGGCGCTGACCACCAGATGCGGTTCGGCGAGGAACTCCGACGGCCGGAAAGCTGCCCGGTACGCATTCGCCGCCTCAACGGTGGTCGCGGGGCTCACGTGGTAGTTGGCCACGAAGGGCAGGCCGCGCGCGCCGGCGAGCTGGGCGCTCTCCCCCGCACTGCTGCCGAACACCCAGACGGGGCTGCCCTGGGCGGATTCGGCGACCGGCGAGCGCAGCGGCAGCCCGTCCGCGGTGTAGGTCCCGGCGATCAGCGCGAGCACGTCGTCGACCTGCTCGGTGTAGGCCGGAGGCTCGGCCTTCGGGTGGTAGAGCCGCTCGTACCCGGCCACGATCCTCGGGTTCGGTCCGGGGGCCCCGGGCGGGGCCGTGCGCAGGCGCTGCCCGGTGCGGCCCAGCCCGATGTCCACCCGGCCCGGGTGCAATGCGGCGAGCACGCCGAAGGCGTCGGCCACCGCGGGCGCGGTGGTGAAGCCGATCAACACCGCGGCGGAGCCGACCCGGATGCGACGGGTGGCGGCGAGGATCTCACCGATCAGTACCGCCGGGGCGGCGCTGGCGACGTTCGCGAAGTGATGCTCGGCGACCCAGTACCGCCGGTAGCCCCAGTCCTCGGCGCGGCGCGCCAGGTCGAGGGTGTTGCGCAGGGCATCGCCCGCGGTGGCCCCCGCCGGGATCGGTGCCAGATCGAGGACGTTGAGGGCGATCGGCGAGCTCACAGCGCGCCCCCGACCCGGGCGAAACGGGCGGCGGGGCGGGTGAGGCCGAGGATCTCCCGCAGCGACCCGGTGGCCGGGGCACCGCCGATCAGGGGCGCGAAGGAGTCGCGTAACCGCGGTAGGTCGACGGCGTTCACCCCGGGCCGGAGGCGGACACCGTCCACTCCGAGCGCGTGCCAGCGTTCGACGAGCAGCGCGAGGTCTTCACCGGTCCCGGCGTGGACCAGGGTGTCGTCGGCATGCTCCTCGCGGCGATCGAGCTTCTCGATCCGGCGCACGGCCGTGCGCGCGGAGTCCGCGAGGTAGACCGTGACATCGGCCAGGACCCGCGCCACGCCGGCGGCGTGCAGCCGCGCCGCGGTGCTCGCGAGATCCTCTTCGGACCGCGCGACCACGACTGCCACGTCCGCGGACGCGGCGACCGATTCCGAGGCGCCGTCACTCACGCGGACCACCACGACGGGCTGGCCCTGCGGCGGGCGCGGCGTGATCGACGGACCCTTCACGGAGAAGTTCTCGCCCTGGAAATCGATGTAGTGCAGGCGGTCCCGATCCACGTACCGGCCGGTGTCCACGTCCTTGATCACCGCATCGTCGTCCCAGCTGTCCCAGAGATCCCGGACCACCGTGATGTACTCGCTCGCCTCCACCGCCTGCGAGGCGGCGTCCTGCGCCTGTTTGCGGCCGAAAAGCGCGGCATCGGCATCGCGACCGGTGGTCGTGGGCAGGATCCCGGCACGGCCTCCGCTCACGTAGTCGAGGGTGGCGATCGCCTTGGAGGCGTGGAAGGGCTCGGTGTGGGTGGCGGTCACGGTGGGCACCAGGCCGATCCGGTCGGTGGCCGGTGCGACCCGCGCCGCGAGCAGGGTGGCGTCGAAGCGGCCGGTGAGCCGATCGCGCGCGGTGAGCGTGAACGAGTCCTCGAAGGTCACGAAGTCGGCGGCGGCCTCCTCCGCGGAGCGGGCCAGCCCAACCCAGTGCTCCGCGGAGGTGGCCTCCAGTGGATCCGCGCCCAGCTCGGCGAACGCTGCGGGATGCCACCCGAAGGGTTCCAGGGCGATCCCGATGACAGGGCGAGTTCTTGACGCGGTCACGGAATCGACGGTAGGCCTCGCCCTCCGCGTTGTGACCCCTTGCGCTCAGCGTGGATTCAACGGAATGCGAGGTAGGAGGCCAGCGCCGCGACACACATCGCGGGGCCGTGCGGCACCGTCCGGTCGCGGGTGGCCGCGGCCCACACCAGGGTGAGCACCTGGGCGCCGAGGAGGGCGACGATCACCGCGGGTACGCCCGCGACGCCCCCGAGGACTGCGCCCAGGGTCGGTGCGAGCTTCACGTCACCCGCACCGACCCCGCGCCCGACGAAGGCTACGAGATAGATGCCGGTCCACAGCAGCGATCCGGTCAGGGCCGCGGTCGCGGTCGCGCCCCCGAGGGCGAGCACCAGCGCGACGGCGATCGCCGCGAGTGCCGCCGGAACCGTCAACGCGTTCGGCAGGCGACGCTCGCGCACATCGAACCAGCACAGTGCCGCGCACCACGCCACGAATCCCCCGAAGAGCCCCCACTCCACGCGGGGATTGTGTCAGGACTCGAGGGCCGCGCGCAGCCGGTCGGGAATCACGATGGCGCCGCCGGGGCCCGATCCGATCACGGCGTACACGAGCCGGCCGGATACCGCATCGATGGGCTGGGCGGCGTCGAGGTCGGTGCGGAAGAGGAACTCCAGGGTGAAGCTCTTGGTACCGATCCGGCCGACGGACAGGATCAGCTCGGATTCGGCGTCGTCGGTCAGGCCCGCGGCGTAATCCAGCTCGGCGTGCACCACCTGGGTGTCGAAACCGTGACCCGCCCAGTCCTGGAACCGCAGCCCCAGCTGCTCGAACAGGCCGCCGACGGCCGTGTCCACGTAGCCGAGGTACCACATGTTGAACATGACGCCCTGGCGGTCGATCTCGTAGTAGCGCGGCGTGAACCGGTGACGGTACTCGGCCATCATGCGCCCCGGTGCGTGGCGAGTGCGGCGGCCATGGCGTCCCGCGGGGCGGGCGACCCGGTGAAGAGTTCGGTCTGCCGGTAGGCCTGCGCCAGCAACATGGTGAGGCCGCCCGCCACGCGTGCGCCCTTCGACTCGGCGGCGGCCACCAGGAGCGTGGGCCACGGGTCGTAGGCGACATCGGCGACCGCGGGCGCGGCGGAACTCAGCGCGTCCATGAGCGGGAAGTCCTCGGGCTGCGCCGCGCCGGGCAGGGTCGAGACCACGACGTCGGCCGACGGGACCGCCTCCGCGCGCAGCGGCGACCACCGGGCGGTCAGTCCGAAGGATTCCGCGGCCGCCAGCGCATCGGCGGCGCGCTCCTCGGACCGCGAGAGCACCGTGACCGTCCCGAAACCCCGATCCGCGAGGGCGGCGAGGACGGGGCGCGCGGTGCCGCCGGCGCCCACCACTACGGCGCTCTCGCCGGTGGCCCCGCACTCGTCGAGGAGGCCGACGGCACCGTCGACATCGGTGCAGTCGGCGAGCCAGCCGTCACCGGACCGGACGAGCGTGTTGGCCGAGCCCACCCGGATCGCGTGCTCGGTGCGTTCGGTGGCGAGTTCTAGCGCCGCGAACTTGCCGGGCATGGTCACCGACAGGCCGACCCACTCCGGCCCGAGACCGGCGACCAGCGCGGGCAGGCCCGCGGCATCGCATTCGATACGGTCGTAGGTCCAGTCCAGGCCGAGCGCGGCGAAGGCCGCGCGATGCAGCACCGGGGACAGCGAGTGATCGATCGGCTTACCGACCACGGCGCACCGTCGGGGACCGACCGTCACTTCGCGCACCCGACGGTGAGGAACTTGTTGTCGCAGGCGGTCTGCCGGTTGCGTTCGTGCTGCGCGAAGTCGTCCGTGAACAGCGTGGTGCCCTTGCTGTCGACGGTCACGAAGTACAGCCACGGTCCGGGCGCGGGGTTCTCGGTGGCCACCAGGGCGGGAATGCCGACGGCGCCGATCGGCGTGGCGGGCAACCCGGTCTTGGAGTAGGTGTTCCACTCGGTCTTCTTCAGCAGCTGCTCACCGCGCACGTCGATGCTGGTGACGGCCTCGGTGTAGTTGACCGTGGAGTCCATCTCCAGCTTCTGGTTCTTGGCCAGCCGGTTGAGGATGACGCGGGCCACCTTCGGGTAATCGTCCGCCTGGTTGACCTCCCGCTCGACGATCGACGAGGAGACCAGCACCTCGTACGGGTCCAGTTTCGCGGCCGACGTGCGGCTGGCGCTCAGCAGGCCCTGCGCCTCGTACTGCTTCGCGGACTGGCTGATCAGGCCCTTGAGGATCGAGACGGGCGAGCCGGACGGGTCGATCTCCTCCCACACGCCGGGCGCGATGAGCCCCTCGATGCGGCGGTGATCGCCCTTCATCCGGTTCACGGTGCCCAGCGCCCACTGCGGCACGCCCAGATCGGTGGGCGAGGCGGTGGCCGCGACCTTGACGAACTCCGCGGCGGGGATCTGCGTCTTCACGCCGTCGCTGGTGTGCGCGGTGGCCGCCGAGATCTGGCTGAGGATGCCGCGGGCCACCTTGTTGTCCTTGCCGCGCTTGTCGTCGAGCTGGGCGCCGGCGGGCACGTTCACCATGCCCACGCGGTGCGAGCGCGCCGGGTCGGTCATCATGTCCACGACCTCGGACGCCGGGAGGGTCTTGCGGAGCTCGTAGTAGCCGGCCGAGATCGGCTTGTTGCCGGCGGCCTGGTTGAACGCGGCCACCGATTTCACCACGCCCGCATCCACGAGGCTCTGCGCGAAGTCGGAGTTGTTGGTGCCGGTGATGTGCACGACCACCTGCGGTCCCGCGGTCCCGGACGCGTAGTCCTCAGGGCTGCCGCCGTTCCCGAGCAGGGAATGCCGCATGGTCCACAGCACCGTGCCCACCACCACCAGGAAGACCACCAGGATGGCGGTGAGCGCCACCCGGCGGCGGCGCTTGACCTGCGCCTGCCGCGCGGCGCGACGTCGCTCCGAGCGGGTGGGTCCACCGCCGACCGCGATCGGCTCGGCGCGGTCGGTGTTCCACCCGTCGTTCACTGGTCGTCCTCCTCGCGGTCGACCACGGGCCGCCGCTCATCGAGCCATCCCTGCAGGATGGCGACCGCGGCCGCCTGATCGATCACGGCTCGCTGCTCCTTCGCGCGCACTCCGTTGTCCCGAAGCGCGCGCTGCGCCGTCACCGTGGTGAAGCGCTCGTCTGAAAAACATACCCGGGGCGCCGGGTTTGCTGTGGCATCGAGAACCTTGGCGAGCCGCTCAGCGAACTGTTCGGCCATGTGCGCCGACGATCCCCGGTCGCCGCGCAGCGTGCGCGGCAGCCCGACGACGATCTCGATCGGCTCGTAGTCCTCCACGATGCGCGCGATGCGCCGCAGATCCGAACCGTCCTTGGCCGCCTTGACCGTCTCGACCGGGGTCGCGAGGATCCCGTCCGGATCGGACACGGCCACGCCGATGCGCGCCTTGCCCACGTCCAGGGCCAGGCGGCGGCCGCGCTCCCAGGCGGGAGCCGATCCGCTCACCGTCAGGCGCCCGCCACCCGCACGACCTCGGCCCGGACGGCGGCGAGTGCGGCCTCCACGCCCGAGGCGTCGGAGCCGGCACCCTGCGCCATATCGGCCTTGCCGCCGCCGCGTCCGCCGACGGCCGGGGCCGCGGCCTTGACCACGTCGCCGGCCTTGATGCCGAGGTCCTGGGCGGCGTCGTTGGCGGCCACCACGAAGGGCACCTTCTCGCCGTCCACGGCGAACAGCGCGATCACCGCCGGCTCGGCACCGAGTCGGCCCTTGAGCTGCATCACCAGTCCGCGCAGCTCCCCCGCGGCCACACCGGCGGGCGCCTGCGCGGCGACCAGCCGGACGGCGCCGACCCGCTCGGGCGAGGAGGCGAGGTCCGACAGCGCGGACAGCGCCGCCTGGGCGCGCAGCTTCTCGAGCTCCTTCTCGGCGTCCTTGAGGCGCGTCACCAGCGATTCGACGCGGCCGGGCACCTCCTCGGCGGGCACCTTGAGCGACGACGACAGCGCCGACACCAGGGCCCGCTCCTTGGCCAGGTACTTCTGCGAATCCAGGCCCACGTAGGCCTCAACGCGGCGCACGCCCGATCCGACGGAGCTCTCACCGAGCAGAGTGACCGGACCCACCAGCCCCGAACTGGCGACGTGCGTGCCGCCGCACAGCTCCATCGAGAACGGTCCGCCGATCTCGACGACGCGCACCTGATCGCCGTAGTTCTCGCCGAACAGCGCCATGGCGCCCCGCTTCTTCGCGGTCTCCAGATCGGTGACCTCGGTGTTCACGCCGTAGTCGGCCTGCACCGCCTCGTTGGTGACCTGCTCGATGTCGGCGCGCTGCTGCTCGGTGAGGGCACCCGACCAGCGGAAGTCGAAACGCAGGTAGCCGGGGCGGTTGAGCGAGCCGGCCTGCACCGCGTTGGGGCCGAGCACCTGCCGCAGGGCGGCGTGCACGAGGTGCGTACCCGAGTGCCCCTGGGTGCTGCCGTGGCGGTGCGACGGGTCGACGGCGACGGTGACCCGATCGCCCTCGGAGACCTCGCCCGCGGTCACGGTGCCCTGGTGGCGCCACACGGTCTTGGCCAGCCGCTGCACGTCGGTCACCAGGACCTGCGCCCCGGCCGCGGTGGTGATGGTGCCCACGTCGGCGAGCTGGCCGCCGGCCTCGGCGTACAGCGGGCTGCGATCGAGCACGATCTCGACGTCCTCGCCCTGGTTCGCGGTCGGCACCCGGGCGCCGTCGCGGACCAGGCCGAGGACCTGGGCGTCGGAGCTGAGCTCGTCGAAGCCGGTGAACTCGGTGGGGCCGCGGTCGATCAGCTCGCGGTAGGCGGACAGGTCGGTGAGCGCGGCCTTGCGGGAGTTGGCGTCGTCCTTGGCGCGCTGGCGCTGTTCGGCCATGAGCGCGCGGAAGCCGTCCTGGTCCACCTCGAGGCCGGCCTCGGAGGCCATCTCCAGCGTGAGGTCGATCGGGAAGCCGTAGGTGTCGTGCAGCGTGAAGGCGTCGTCGCCCGAGAGCACCGTGCGGCCGGAGGACTTGGTGGCGTCCACCGCGTTGCCGAACAGCGTGGTGCCCTGTTCCAGGGTCTTGAGGAAGGCCTGCTCCTCGCCGGTGGCCACGGTGCGGATGCGCTGCGCATCGTCGGCCAGCGACGGGTACGAGGGCGACATGGTGGCGATCACGGTGTCGATGAAGACGCCCATGGTCTCGCCGGTGGCGCCGAGCAGCCGGGCCGAGCGGACCACGCGGCGCAGCAGGCGGCGCAGCACGTAGCCGCGGCCGTCGTTGCCGGGGTTCACGCCGTCCTCGATGAGCATCACGGCGGTGCGGGTGTGGTCGGCGATCACGCGGAACAGCCGATCGTGCTCGGGATCTCCGGCGTTGTAGCGCTGGCCGGTGAGCTCCTGCGCGCGGTCGATCACGGGGCGCAGCAGGTCGGTGTCGTAGACGTTGTCGACGCCCTGCAACAGGAAGGCGACGCGCTCGATCCCCATGCCGGTGTCGATGTTCTTCTTCGGCAGCTCGCCGAGGATCTCGAAGTTCTCCTTGCCGCCGCCCTGGCCACGCTCGTTCTGCATGAAAACGAGGTTCCAGATCTCGATGTAGCGGTCCTCATCGGCCTCGGGGCCACCTTCGACGCCGTACTCCGGTCCGCGGTCGTAGAAGATCTCCGAGCACGGGCCGGCCGGGCCGGGGATGCCCATCGACCAGTAGTTGTCCTTCATGCCGCGGCGCTGGATGCGCTCGGGCACCTGGCCCACCTCGAGCCACAGGTCGCGGGCCTCGTCGTCGTCGAGGTACACCGTGGACCACAGGCGCTCGGGATCCATCCCGAAGCCGCCGTCCTCGACGGGGTTCGTCAGCAGGCTCCAGGCGAATTTGATGGCGTCGCGCTTGAAGTAGTCGCCGAAGCTGAAGTTGCCGGCCATCTGGAAGAAGGTGTTGTGGCGGGTGGTGATGCCCACCTCCTCGATGTCGAGGGTGCGCACGCACTTCTGGATCGACGTGGCGCGATCGTAGGGCGGGGTCTGCTGGCCCAGGAAGAAGGGCACGAAGGGCACCATGCCGGCGATCACGAACAGCTGATTCGGGTCGTTCAGCACCAGCGATGCACTGGGCACCTGGGTGTGTCCGGCCTTGACGAAGTGGTCCGTGAACCGCTTCCGAATCTCATGGGTCTGCACAGTGATCCTTCGCGTCTCTACTGAGGGTTTTCGATGGTTGCGACCCGTCAACCTTACCGGCGCCTGATGATGCCCCGCAGCCGCGTTACCCGTGGTCCGATCTCGCGCTCGAAGCCGTGGTCCGTGGGCTCGTAGTAGTCGACACCCACCAGCTCGTCCGGCGGGTACTGCTGCGGCGCCACTCCCCCCGTCACGTTGTGCGGGTACACGTAGCCCTGCGCGTTGCCCAGGGCCTCGGCGCCGGCGTAGTGACCGTCCCGCAGGTGCGGCGGCACCGCGCCGGCCTTCCCGGCGGAGATGTCGCCCATCGCGGCGCCGATCGCGGAGACGACGCCGTCGGACTTCGGCGCGGTGGCGAGGTGGATGGTGGCCTGCGCCAGGGCCAGTCGCGCCTCGGGCATGCCGATCAGTTGGACCGCCTGCGCCGCGGCGGTGGCCACGAGCAGCGCCTGCGGATCGGCCATGCCGATGTCCTCGGAGGCGTGCACCACGAGGCGACGGGCGATGAACCGCGGATCCTCACCGGCGGTGATCATCCGGGCCAGGTAGTGCAGCGCGGCGTCCACGTCCGAGCCGCGGATCGATTTGATGAAGGCGCTGATCACGTCGTAGTGCTGATCGCCGTCGCGGTCGTAGCGGACGGCGGCGGTGTCGATGCTGGACTCGACGATCTCCAGGCTGATCTCGGCGACCTGCTCCCCCAGCGCGACGTCGGCGGCCGCTTCGAGGGCGGTCAGGGAGCGGCGCGCGTCGCCGCCGGCGAGCCGGACGAGGTGGTCGCGGGCCTCGTCGGAGATGGTGAGCGCGCCGTCGTAGCCCCGCGGATCGGTGAGCGCCCGGTCGATGAGTTCGGTGATGTGCTCGGGCTCCAGCGGACGCAGCTGCAGGATCAGCGACCGGGACAGTAGTGGGGAGACCACGGAGAAGCTGGGGTTCTCGGTGGTGGCGGCCACCAGGAGCACCACGCGGTTCTCCACGGCCGCCAGCAGCGCGTCCTGCTGGGCCTTGGAGAACCGGTGCACCTCGTCGATGAACAGCACGGTCTGCTCGTCGACCAGGAGCCGGCGCCGGGCCAGCTCGATCACGGCGCGCACGTCCTTGACCCCGGCCGACAGGGCGGACAGGGCCTCGAACCGGCGGCCGGTGGCGCCCGAGATGAGGGAGGCGATGGTGGTCTTACCGGTGCCGGGCGGGCCGTACAGGATCACACTGGCCGCGCCCGCGCCCTCGATGAGGCGCCGCAGCGGCGTTCCGGCGCCGAGCAGGTGTTCCTGGCCGAGGACCTCGTCGAGGCCGCGGGGCCGCATCCGCACCGCGAGGGGGGTTCCGGCGTGCGCGGGGACGAAATCGACCTCGCCTCCGCCGGACGGGGTCGCCGGGGGCGTGCCGAGGTCCCCGTCGTCACCGAACAGGGATTCGGTCACTGGGCGCGGACCTCCGCGGCAGCGGCCTCGGCGAACCCCGCGATCCGCGGATCGGCGGCGGCCAGTCGGTCCCAGCGCGTCGCCAGATCCTCCGACGACCAGGCGGCGAGGCTATCGAGGTGGCCCGCATCGATCCGGCTCGCGGAGTCGAGGCCCAGGGCCCAGTACGTGGCCAGCACGAGCCACGCGAGTTTCGCGGTGGCCAGGTGCCGGTGCAGGGCGATGTCGTCCGCCAGACGGGGCCACAGCCGGACGATCTCGGAGCGCCAGGCCTCGAGGATCGCGCTGTCGTGGTCGGTGGAGTGACCCTCGGGCGTGCAGTCCGGGTAGGTCAGCAGCGCGTAGGCGATGTCCAAGGCGCCGTCGCGGAAGCCGGCCCATTCGTAGTCGAGGAAGCGGACGGCGCCGCCGACCACGTGGGTGTTGTCGGGGCCGACATCGGACGGGCTGAAGGCGCGGAAGGGGCCGTCGGTGAACAGCGCGACCGCAGCGTCGAGCACCGCGCCGGTGGTCTCGCCGGCGCCGCCGACCGCCTGGGCGACCGCGGTGACGGCCTTCTCGGCCTCACGGGCGATGGGGTCGTTGCGAGAGTCGGTGTGTTCCAGCCGGGCCAGGGTGTGCAGGTCGATCTCGCGACCGTAGGTGCCCGCGTGCATCCGGCCGAGGGCCTGCGCCCACGCGGAGAGCACCATGGATGCGCCGACGACGGGAGTGCGCCCGAGGACATCGGTCATGGTCTCGCCCTCGCCGAGGTCCTGGAGCACCAGGATCTTGGCCTCGGGATCGGAGGCGAGCAGTTGCGGGCCGGGCCGCGAGTCGACCGGCAGCGCGGTCGCGAACTTGTAGGCCGCGCTCTCCCGGGCGAAGGCCTCGGCGTGATCGCGGTCCGCGTGATCGACCAGCCGCAGCTGCTTGATCACCACGGACCGCGGGAGCAGCGGGTTGTTGTGCAGCACGCGCGCCCGCATCACGAGCGTGCGGCCGGAACCGCCCAGGTCTTCGGGGTCGCCCAGGTCCACCGGCGTCCCCACGCGGCGCCCGAGGAGCGTTTCCACCGCGGTGAGGGCGGCCTGCGTCGTCTCGAAACCCACCGCGGCAACCATCGATTCCAACCTACCCCAGCGGCCGTCGCGGGGCTTCCCGCCAGCCCCCGGCTCCCTGTGTGTTTCCTGGTCAGCGATGCTCGTGGGTCACGCCGAGGATGTCGTGCAGGATCCGGTGGACGATCACGTCCGACCGCAGGGTGTAGCGCACCGTCCGGCCGTCGCGGGTGGTGCGCACCCAGTCGGCCTCCCGGAGGACCCGCAGGGCCTGCGAGGCGGCGTTCTCCCCCACCTGCGCACGCTGGGCGAGTTCGCCGACGCCGAGGCCGGGATGATCGTGCATCGCGATGAGCAGGCGCAGCCGTGTCGGATCGCCGAGGAGCGCGAACCGCGCCGCCCAGGCCTCGGGTTCGCCGGGGTGATCGTCCGCCATCGTCGCCGCCCTCTCACATCACATCTGTCTCCCTGAACAGATAAGGTCCCCGCATGCGCACCGCCCGCCGCACCGTCGGCCTCATTACAGCAGTAGCACTGGCCGCGGGGGCCTGCTCGTCGGGCGGCGACACCGCGGACGACCGGCTGGTGCTCGCCGAGAGTCAACCGCTCAACTCCTTCAATCCCCTCACCGGCTACGGCGAACTGGGCGTCTCGCCGCTCTACGACGGGCTGTACCGGCCCGATGCCGGCACCGACGCGCAGGTCCCGAATCTGGTGCCCGCGCTGGCCGCGGCCGCGCCCGAGCGGATCGGGCCGCGCACCTGGCGGATCCCGCTGCGCTCCGGCGTCACCTTCTCCGACGGCAGCGCCTTCGACGCCGCCGACGTCGCGGCGACCTACCGCGCCGCCCGGGATCCGAAAGTGGCGGCCGACATCGCCACCCACGTCGCCCCGGTGGAGGACGTGACCGCCGAGGGCGACGGCGCCGTCACCGTCCGGCTGAGCACGGACGGCGATCCCACCCCCTACCTGTTGCTCGGCATCGCCCCGTCCGAGCGCGTGGAGGAACGCCCCGCCGCGGAGTGGACACTCAACCGCGCGCCCGTGGGAACCGGCCCGTACCGGCTGGATTCGCTGGCCAACGATCAGGCCGTCCTCACCGCCCGGACGGACCGCGGTGAGCAACCCGCGGTGCGGCGCGTGGTGTACACACTGGTCCCGGACGACAATGCGCGGGCCCAGCGGGTCCGGGCCGGCGAGGTCGACGGTGCGCTCCTGCCGCCGAAACTCGCGGCATCACTGGACGGCCGCGACGGTGTCCGCACCATGACGGTGAAATCGGCGGACTGGCGCGGGGTCTCGATGCCCGCGGGCAACCTCTTCACCGCCGACCCCGCCGCGCGGCGGGCGATGAATCTCGGTGTGGACCGGGCCGCGATCGTCTCCGGCGTGCTCGCCGGTGCCGGTGAGCCGGCGAGCACGCCCTATTCCTCGGTGTACGGCGCCGCCTACGAGCCCGCGGCGCAGATCGCCGTCGACACCGCCGGTGCCGCACGCGTGCTCGACGAGGCCGGATGGCGCGCCGGACCCGACGGTGTGCGCACCCGCGACGGCCGGACGGCGAGTTTCCCGCTGCTCTACAACGCGCAGGACACCGTCCGCCGCGACCTGGCGGTGGCCTTCGCGGCGGCGATGAAGCCGCTCGGCATCGCCGTCACCCCGCAGGGCAGCAGCTGGGACGACATCGAGAAGCGCACCGGCGACGCCGCGATCCTGTTGGGCGGCGGCGAGACGCCCTTCAGCATCGACGCGCAGGGTTACGACGCCCTGCACACGCGGGTCCCCAACTCGTCGCCGTACAGCAACCCGGGTGATTTCACCGCGCCCGGCCTGGACGTCCTGCTCGATCGCGCGCGCAATCTGGGGCCCGGGCCGGAGAAGGACGCCACCTACCGGGAGGTGCAGCGCACGTACGTCGCGCAGCCCTCGGCGGTGTACCTGGCGCATCTGCATCACGTGTACGCGGTGCGGTCCGCCGGGTGGTCCTTCGCGCCGCCGATCCTCGAACCGCACGCGCACGGTGTCACCTGGGGCCCGTGGTGGAACCTGCCCTCGTGGAAACGCTGAGGCCGCCGCGGCGGCGCGGCCGGGCGGTCGGGCGGCTGCTGCTGATCCGCGCGGCGATCGCGGTCCCCCTGCTCGCGGTGATCTCGGTGGCGTTGTTCGCGCTGGCCTCGCTGTCCCCGTTCGATCCGCTCGCCGGCTATCTGGGGGCGAACTACCAGTCGGCCTCGCAGGCGCAGCGCGAGGCGGCGCGCGCGGCCTACGGGGTCGACGCGAGCTGGTGGTCGGCCTGGTGGCACTGGATATCCGGGCTGGCGGCGGGCGATCTGGGCTTCTCTGCCACCCAGAGCCGGCCCACGAGCGAGGTGCTCGCGGAGGGCCTGCCGTTCACGGTCGGGCTATCGGCGGCGGCGCTGATCGCGGCCGCGGTGCTGGCGATCGCGCTCGGCGGGATCGCCGGGATGCGCACCGGCGGCGTGCTCGACCGGGTGGTCACGGGCGCCGCGACGGCGCTCGCGGCCACGCCGCCGTTCGTGGTCTCGCTGGTGTTGGTCGCGGTGTTCGCGGTGGGCCTGCGAGCGCTGCCCACCTCCGGGGCACGGGTGCCCGGAGAGCCGTACACCGCGGCGGGTCTCGCCTCCCACGCGGTGCTGCCGCTGGTCGCGCTGGCGCTCTCCCAGGTGCCCTGGCTGCTGCTGTCGATGCGGGCGGCCGTAGCGGATGCGGCCGGGTCCGATGCGGTGCGCGGGGCCCGCGCCCGGGGGGTGAGCGGCGTGCGGCTGCTGCGCGGGCACATCGGCCCGGTCTCGATCCTGCCCACACTGGCGCTGCTCGGGACCCGGCTGCCCGAGGTGATCGCGGGTGCCGCGGTGGTGGAAACGGTCTTCGGCTGGCCGGGCGTCGCTGCGGCGCTGGTGGATTCGGCGATCGCGCTGGACTTCCCGCTGTTCGCCGCACTGTCGGTGCTCGCCGCCGCTGCGGTGCTGGTGGGATCGGCGCTGTCCGATGCCGCGGCGCTGTGGCTCGATCCCCGGATCGAGCTCGCCGGATGAAGCGCTGGCCCTGGGTCGCGCTGACCGCGATCGTCGTCTTCGCGGTCGCGGTACCCGTGCTCGCCGGGCCGCAGGTCGCGGATTTCGCTGCTGCCCTGCGCCCGCCGGGGTCGGGTTCCGTGCTGGGCACCGACCATTCCGGGTACGACCTGGCGGTGCGCACGGCGTCGGCGCTGCGGATCTCCCTGCTGCTCGCGGCGATCTGCGCGGTGTTGACCACGGTGATAGGTCTCGCAGTGGGGCTGGCGGCCGCCACGCTGGGAGGCTGGTTCGATGCGGTGCTGATGCGCCTGGTGGACGGGGTGAACGCCCTCCCACACCTGGTGGTGGGGGTGGTGATCGCGGCGCTGTGGCGCGGTGATCCGGTGGCGATCGTCGCCTCGATCGCGCTGACGCACTGGCCGTCGGTGGCCCGCGTGGTGCGGGCCGAACTGCTGGCGGCCACGACGTCCGGGTGGGTGGAGACCTCCCGCCTGGCGGGAGCGTCGCGCCTCTTCGTGGCGCGCCGGCACCTGCTGCCCGCCGTCTCCGGACAGGCGCTGGTGGCGGCGATCGTCCTGCTGCCGCACGCGGTCTGGCACGAGAGCACGCTGTCCTTCCTGGGCGTCGGCCTGTCCCCCGATCGCGCGAGCCTGGGGTCGCTGCTCGGCCAGGCCCGCGGCGATGTGCTGACGGGTGCCTGGTGGACGCTCGCGGTGCCGGGGCTCGCCCTGGTGGCCACGGCACTGGTGTGCGCGGCGTGCGGTGCGAGCATCCGCCGGGCGACCGCCGCACCGGCCCCGCAGGTGTGGCGATGACGGCGCGGCTGCGCGGGCTGACCGTGCGCGCCGGGGCGAACACGGTGCTGGATTCCGTCGACCTCGCGGTGCCCGGCGGCGCGGTCACGGCCCTGGTCGGCGAATCCGGCTGCGGCAAGTCGATGGTCGCGTCGGCGCTCTGCGGTCTCCTGCCTCCCGGCGTCGACGTGTCGGGTGATGCGACGGTGCACGGCCGGCGGCTCGGGCCCCGCGACGGCGCCTGGTCGGCCCTGCGGGGCCGCGCGGTGGGGACGGTTCCGCAGTCCGCGGCCACCTCGTTCACGCCGGTGCGCACGGTGCGCTCCCAGCTCGACGAGGTGATTCATGTCCTGGGCGCGGATCGGACCGCCGAACAGCTCTGCGCCGCAGCGGGTCTGCCGGCGGAGGCGCTGGACTTGTATCCACACGAGCTGTCGGGCGGGATGGCGCAGCGGGCCGCGGTCGCCGCGGCGGTGGCGGGCGATCCGACCCTGCTGCTGGCGGACGAGCCGACCTCCGCACTGGACCCGGCGACCGCCACAGGGGTCCTCGCGCTGCTGCGGGGGCACGCCGATGCGGGTGCGGCGGTCCTGGTGATCACGCACGACCTGCGCGCGGTCCTCGATGTCGGCTGCGATGCGCTCGCGGTGATGCGAAACGGCCGCATCCTCTACTCGGGCTCCCCCGACGGCGTGCCCGCCGACCATCCCGACACCGAGTACATCGGCGCCTTCTTCGAGGAGATCGAATGACCGCGATCGTGGGATCGGGAATCGTGGTGCGTCGCGGCGACCGCGCCGTGCTCGACGGTGTCGACGTCACCGTCACGCCGGGCGCCGTCACCGGCGTGCTCGGGCCGTCCGGCGCGGGGAAGACCACCCTGCTCCGGGTGCTGGCCGGGCTGGTGCCGGTGGACGGCGGCACCGTCGATCACGGCGGCGGAGCCGGGTACCCCGAGCCGGGCACGGTGGCCCTGCTCGCGCAGCATCCGCGCACGGTGTGCAATCCGCGGTGGTCGCTCGCGGACGTGATCGACGAGCCGCGGCGCATCGCGGGCACGCCGCGCGATGCAGGTCTGGTGCAGGAAGCGGCGAACCGGGCGGGGCTCGATCCGGTGCTACTGCAACGGTTCCCCTCCCAGGTGAGCGACGGTCAGCTGCAGCGCGCGTGCCTGGCCAGGCTCCTGGTGCAACAGCCGCGGTTCGTGCTCGCCGACGAGCCCGTGGCGATGCTCGACCCGGTCACCGCGCGGGCGGTGCTGCGGGTGCTCGACGCGCTGACGGCGGCGGGGACCGGGCTCGCCCTGGTGAGCCATCACGAGAGGCTGGTGCGCAATCGCGCGTCGACGGTGGTGCGGCTTCAGTCGAGCGGCGCGACGTCGACCGAGACGTCGATCGACGACCCCCGCGAGTCGGTGTAGATCACGCCGCGCAGCGGAGGCACGTCCTCGTAGTCCCTGCCCCAGGCCACGGTCACGTGCCGCTCGTCGACGAACTTGTTGTTGGTGGGGTCGAAGGGCAGCCACACGTCGCCGGGCAACCACACCGCGGCCCAGGCGTGCGTGGCGCCGGCACCGACCACCCGGTCCTGGCCGGGCGGCGGCTCGGTGGCGAGGTATCCCGAGACGTACCGCGCCGCAAGCCCCTTGGACCGTAGGCAGGCGATCGCCACGCGGGCGAAGTCCTGGCAGACGCCCTCGCGGCGTTCCATCACGGTGGCCACGCGGGTCGCGACGTTGGTGGCGCCGGACCGATAGGTGAAGTCGGTGTAGATCGCGGTGGTGAGTTCCTCGACGGCTTCGACGAGGGGTTTGCCGGGCGTGAAGATCGCATCGGCGAAGGCGCGGACATCGCCGTCGATCTCGGGCGGCCGCTGGTCGAGTCGGTACTGCGCGGCGATCGCGCCGGCGTCGCCCACGGGCCGGGCCAGCTCCCACGGTGCCAGCGCGGGTCCCTCGTCGGTGATCGACTCGTGCAGCGGATCGACCTCGACGATCGACTCCCCGCGGACGCTGAGCTGCGTGTGGGGCGTGGTGACGTGGAAGTAGGTGTCGGTGTTGCCGTAGGCGTCGACGCCCTCGGATCGGTCGGTCGGCTCAGGACCGATCACGATGGCGTGCTCGTCGATCCGCTGATCGTCGAGCTCGCGCGGGGTGAGGTAGCAGCGTCCGAAGCTGGAGGTCACCTCGGCGTCGTAGCTGTAGGTGGTCTCGTGCACCACGCGGTACCGGCGGCTGTGCGACTGCGGAGTGCGGCGGGAGAAGCTCAGGCCCACGGCGCCACCCCCACCCCGATCGGCCGCGCCTCGGCCGGCAGCGCGAAGCGGGTGCGTTCGAGCACGTCGGAGACCTCCCGCAGTCCGGTGGTGACGGCGTCGAGCAGACCGGCGATCTCGGTGCGGACACCGTCGGCGACCATATCGGCCTCCTCCGGATCGAAGCGTCGCAGCCGTCCGAGCAGCTCGGTGGCGGTGCGTTCGGCCGCCACGCTGCGCAGTTCGTCGGGCAGGGCCTGCAGATCGCGGGACAGCGCGCCGAGCTGGAAGACGAGCGACCTCGGGTTGTCGGCGTCGAGGAACATCAGATCGGTGACCGCGCCGACCCGCAACACCGAGCGGTGGCGCCGGCGGTAGGTCACCGACGATTCACAAGCCACGAGGTAGGCGTCGAGGAGTCCGGCCTCCACCTCGGGTTCGCGGGCGGGGACGACCACGGAGGTGGTGAGGTCAGCGAGCTGCAGCGCGCGTTCGATCCGGCGGCCCGCGTCCATCATCAGCCAGCCCGGGTCCTGCACCAGGGATTCGCGGGCGAGGCCGGCGAAGGCGAGCAGGGACACCAGGACCTCGCCGAGAGTCTGGTCGAGCTGCTCGCCCGCGTCGTGGCGGGCAGCCGCGAGCCGTCCCAGCGAACGTTCCGCGCCGCTGAGCACGAGCCAGGTGTCGGTGGACATCTGGTCGCGCACGGCGCGCAGGCAGGCCCGCAGCCGCACCCCGGCGTAGGAGACGCTGCCCGGCAGTTCGGTGTCGAGGGTGAGCCGGCGCAGGCGGGCGAGCACATCGGACTGGTCGGCGCCCTCCGCCACGATCGGTCCGAGCTGAGCGGTATCGGACACGTCGACCACGGCGTCGAGGAGCGGCTGCAGCGAGGCGGCACCGGGCTGCCACGGCCGGTGCCGGTACTCCTGGTCCCGTTCCCGGGCCACGCTGAGCAGCCGGACCATCGCCTCGGCCCGGTCGGCGTAGCGGCCGATCCAGAACAGGTCGGACAGGACGCGGGGCGTGGCGACGGGGCCGCTGGCCGCGGTGCCGTTCGCGCGTCCCGCGCGGGGCGAGGTGGCGATCCGCATCGAGGCCCGGGTGTCCTCCCCGGCGGGCACCCAGACATCGCGTGCGGCCGACGAGTTCAGCTGCGCGCCGGACGGTCCTTCGAGGAGGACCTGCCCGAGGCCGCCGCCGAGAACGGTGTACCCGGATTCCTGGCCGAGCGAGAAGACCCGCAGTGCGAAGCCGCGGTCCACCACGGCGCCGCCCTCAAGCGCCGGTTCGGTGTCGAAGGCCACGAGTTCCTTGGCGCACCACAGCGCGGGCTGCTCGGCGATGCGGGCACGGATCCCGTCGGCGGCCGCGGCGGTGAGGTCCGCGCCCACCACCCGTTCGCCGGTCGAGAAGTTCAGCAGCAGTTGACCGTCCAGCGGACCGTCGAGCACCCCGCGGCCGGCGGGAGTACTGCAGTGCACGGTGGGCGTGGACGCCAGCAGCAGATCCTCGTCGAGCAGAGTGCGGCACAGTTGCGGCAGGTAGGCGTGCAGCGCCGGATTCTCCAGGACGCCGGAGCCGAGGGTGTTGACCACGGTCACCGCGCCGCGGGTCATCATCTCGACGAGGCCGACCACGCCCAGCCGGGAATCGGTGCGCAGGTCGAGCGGGTCGGAGAACTCGGAGTCGACGCGCCGGAGCACCACGTCGACCCGTTTCATCCGGCCGAGTGCGCGCATGAAGACGCCGCCGTCGCGGACGGTGAGGTCGGCGGCCTCGACGAGGGGGAAGCCGAGGACGGAGGCGAGGTAGGCCTGGTCGAAGGCGGTCTCGGACAGCGACCCCGGGCTCAAGACCACCACGGTCGGGTCGGTGACGCCGGGGGGCGCGGATTCGAGCAGTTGCACCCGCAGCGCGGAGGCGAAGGAGGAGACCGGGCGGGGCGTCTCGGCGCGGAACTCGCGGGGCAGCGCGCGGGAGGTCACGCGCCGGTCGGCGAGCGCGTAGCCCACGCCCGACGGTGCCTGGGTGCGGTCCGCGACCACGGCGTAGGAGCCGTCCGCGACGGTCCGGCCGACGTCGGCGGCGTGCAGGAACAGTGCCTTGGGGCCGGGCGCGGGGACGCCGAAGGCGCGCCGGATGAAGCCGGGGTGCGCGAACAGCAACTCGGGTGGAATCAGCCCGTCACGGACGATCCGCTGCTCGCCGTAGAAGTCGCGGAGCACCGCGTCGAGCAGCGTCGACCGCTGGGCCGCGCCGCGGGCGAGACGATCCCATTCGTCGGCACCGAGCAGGACCGGAAGCGGGTCGAGCCGCCACCGTCCCGGGACGGCCGGGAATCCGGGGTCGGGCGGAAGCGCGTCGAAGGCGTTGTAGGTGATGCCCTCGTCGTCGACGAGTCCGCGGACCCGGCTCTGCAACCGGGTCAGGCCCTCGCCGTCGAGATCCTGCAGTCCATCGAGGGTCACAGGCCGACCACCTCGCGCAGGTCGCGCCAGGCCGCGGGGCGCAGCCACAGCACGAGCATCCCGGCGACGACGATGCCGAGCAGGTTGATGCCGAGCTGCCCCGCGGATTCGAGCGCCCGTTGCCACTCCCCGACCGTCGCCGCCACCACGGCGTACCCCGCCGCCGGCACGGTGGTCACCGAGATGAAGACACCCACCAGGGCCGCCGATTTCGCTGTGACCAACGAGATCATTCCCGCGGCACCGGCGAGCAGCGCCACGATCAGCGAGAACGGACCCACCTGGTAGATGAAGTCCACCTGGTCGGCGGCGGTGAGCACATCGCGGGAGTACAGATCGGCGGCGAGCAGTGCCTCGGCGACCACCCAGGCCAGCACCATCGCCACGGGGAAACCGATGCCGAGGGCGATCAGCGGGCGCCGCGCCAGGCGGAAGTGCCCGGTCGCGCCCGCCACCGCGATCGCGGCGAGAGGGCCGAACTCCGGCCCGACGACCATCGCCCCGACCACGGTGACCGGGGAGTTGGTGATCACGCCGACCATCGCGAGCAGAACCGCGAGCGCGAGGAAGGCGAGGAAGGTGGCGTTGAGCGTGGACTCCTCGCGGGTGCGCGCGGTGAGCTCCTCCCACACCACCGCGTCGGACGGGTCGCCGGGCACGGCCTCCTCGGCGGCGACCGCCGCATCGGAGAACGCGGTATCGACGGTCGAGACGGTGATCGCCCCGCGCTCGGGCAGTTCGAGTTCCTGCAGCCCGCGCAGCACGCGGTGCGCCGCCTCGCGCGTCACATCGGCGCCCACGAGATCCCCGGCCGGTTCGATCGCACCGGCGCGCGCGAGGGTCACGTGGGTGACGCCCGGGCGGTCCCGGAGGAAGTCGATCACCGCATCGGTGCGGTCCGGCGGGCTGATCACCCGGATGTGGCGCACGGCGTGTCCAGGGTCGGCCTACTCGGTGGGGTCGGTGGTGGGGTTCTCGGCCTTCGGCTCCGCGGTCTTCGCCTCGGGGGCCTTGGGCTTGGCGTCCATGCCCGACTCGCGGCGCTGCTGCACGGTGATCGCCGCCGGTGCGTCGGTGAGCGGGTCGACGCCGCCGCCCGACTTCGGGAAGGCGATGACCTCGCGGATCGACGGTGCGCCGGCGAGTAGCGAGACCACGCGGTCCCAGCCGAAGGCGATGCCGCCGTGCGGCGGGGCGCCGTAGGAGAAGGCGTCGAGCAGGAAGCCGAACTTCTCGCGGGCCTGCTCCTCGTCGATGCCCATGATCGCGAAGACGCGTTCCTGGACGTCCTTGCGGTGGATACGGATCGAGCCGCCGCCGATCTCGTTGCCGTTGCAGACGATGTCGTAGGCGTAGGCCAGCGCGCTGCCTGGGTCGGTGTCGAAGGTGTCGATCGACTCCGGCTTGGGGCTGGTGAAGGCGTGGTGCACAGCGGTCCAGGCGCCGTCGCCCACAGCCACGTCGCCCGAGGCGGTCGCGTCGTCGGCGGGCTCGAACAGCGGGGCGTCGATGACCCAGGTGAAGGCCCAGTCGCCCTCCTTGATGAGCCCGAGCTTGTCGGCGATCTCGCCGCGGGCCGCGCCGAGCAGGGCGCGCATCGTCTTGGTGGGGCCGGCGGCGAAGAAGACGCAATCGCCCGGCTGGGCGTGCACGTGCGCGGCCAGGCCGGCGCGCTCGTCGTCGGACAGGTTCTTGGCGACGGGACCGGTCAGCTCGCCGTCCTCACCGATCAGCACGTACGCGAGGCCGCGGGCGCCACGCTGCTTGGCCCACTCCTGCCAGGCGTCGAGCTGGCGACGGGGCTGGCTCGCGCCGCCCGGCATGACGACGGCGCCGACGTACGGCGCCTGGAAGACGCGGAACGGCGTGTCCTTGAAGTATTCGGTGCACTCGACCAGTTCGAGGCCGAACCGCAGGTCCGGCTTGTCCGAGCCGAAACGCCGCATGGCCTCGGCGTAGGTCAGGCGCGGGATCGGGGTGGGGATCTCGTGCCCGATCAGCGACCAGAGCGCCTTGACGATCTGCTCGCCGAGGGCGATCACGTCCTCCTGGTCCACGAAGCTCATCTCGATGTCGAGCTGAGTGAACTCGGGCTGGCGGTCGGCGCGGAAGTCCTCGTCGCGGTAGCAGCGGGCGATCTGGTAGTACCGCTCCATGCCGGCCACCATGAGCAGCTGCTTGAACAGCTGCGGGCTCTGCGGCAGCGCGTAGAAGGTGCCGGGGCGCAGGCGCGCGGGCACCAGGAAGTCGCGGGCGCCCTCCGGGGTGGAGCGGGTGAGCGTCGGCGTCTCGATCTCGGTGAAGTCGTTGAGCGCGAGGATGTTGCGCGCCACGGCGTTGGCCTGGCTGCGCAGCTTGATCGCGGCGGCGGGGCCCTCGCGGCGCAGGTCCAGGTAGCGGTACTTCAGGCGCGCCTCCTCGCCCGGCTCCTCGTCGAGCTGGAAGGGCAGCGGCGCCGACTCGTTGAGTACCACCAGGTCGGAGGCGTTCACCTCGATCGCGCCGGACGGCAGGTTCGGGTTCTCGCTGCCCTCGGGCCGCTTCTCGACGGTGCCGGTCACCAGCACGCAGTACTCGGAGCGCAGCCGGTGGGCGTGCTCGGCGACCGCGGACTCGCGGAAGACCACCTGCGCCACACCCGAGCTGTCGCGCAGGTCGATGAAGATGACACCGCCGTGATCGCGCCGGCGGGCGACCCAGCCGGTCAGGGTGACGACGGTGCCGGCATCCTCCGCTCGCAACGATCCAGCAAGGTGGGTGCGCAGCACGTTCGGGTGTCCTTTCGATGACGATTCGTAGAGCGCCTGCCATGCTACGGGGCGAAGCAGTTCACGATCGCACCCCACTCATGGAAAGCTGTGCGCATGACCTTTCGGGATAACGGACCTCTCGACACCAGTGCAGTCAGTGCTGGCGGCGGCGTCGGCCGCAGCGTGATGATCGGCGGCGGCAGTATCGGCACCGTCATCATCGGCCTGCTGATCTACTTCCTCACCGGCGGATCCGGCGGCGATCCGAACTCGGCGGCACCCGCCGGTCCGGGCGCCGGCGCGGGCGCGGGCCTGAGCCAGTCCGAGCAGGAGATGAACCAGCGCATCCAGGCGTGCACCGTGCAGCTGGCGAACACCGACACCACGTGCCGCATCGTCGCGACCACGAACTCGATCAACAAGGTGTGGCCGCAGTTGCTGCGCGGCTACCAGCCCCCCAAGGGCGGGACGAAGATCATGCCGGTGGGTGCGAACTCGATCAACACCGCGTGCGGTGTCGCGGGCGCCGATACCGGCCCGTTCTACTGCCCGGGCGATCAGGTGGCCGTCTTCCAGCTCGACTTCATGGACCGCGTGATCCAGAAGATGGGCGGCTCGAACGCCGCGTTCTCGCAGGAGTACATCGTGGCCCACGAGTTCGGCCACCACGTGCAGACGCTGCTGGGCGATATCAAGAACTCGCAGAAGGGCTCCGGCGCCGACGGCGGCTCGGTGCGCACCGAGCTGCAGGCCGATTGCTACGCCGGTGTGTGGGGCTCGCGGGCCGATAAGGGCCCCGACGCCATGCTGGAGCCGCTCTCGCAGGAGGACATCTCCGGCGCCATCCAGACCGCGCAGGCCATCGGCGACGACACCATCCAGCGCAACGCGGGCCGCAACCCGAACCCGGAGTCGTTCTCGCACGGCACCTCGGCGCAGCGCGTGAAGTGGTTCAACATCGGCTACCGGTCGGGCGATTTCCGGCAGTGCGACACCTTCAGCGGCGCCATCTGATCACCTGACCGGCAGGGCGTCGCGGGCGCTCGTGCGGCCCGTGCGGCGGCCGTAGGATCGCAGTCATGACTTCGCCGATCGATGCCCTCGCCGACCGCCACGCACAGTCACTCGCCGCCGCGGACCCGGTGGAGGCCACCGCGGTCGGTGTCACGGACTTCGACGACCGGCTCACCGACTACTCCCCCGGCGGCGTGCAGGCCCGCATCGATCTGGCGCGCAACACACTCGCCGAGCTCGATGCCCTCCGGCCCGAGTCCGACGCCGACCGCGTGACCGCCGCGGCGCTGCGGGAGCGGCTCGGTGTGGAGATCGAGCTGGCCGACGCGGGCCGGATGGTGGGCGATCTCAACGTGATCGCCTCGCCGCTGCAGGCGATCCGCGACGTCTTCGATCTCATGGACGCCGGCACACCCGAGGCGGACGCGACCCTCGTCGCGCGTCTGTCCGCCGTACCGGCGGCGGTGGATTCGGCGATCTCCGGGCTCCGCGCGCGGCTCGCCGAGGGCTCCTGGCCGTTCGCCGAGTTGCAGGTGACGCAGTGCCTGGCGCAGGCCCGGGAGGCCGGCGACCAGGTGGCCGCCAATGCCGAGCGCCTCGCCGGCGCCGCACCGGAGGGCCTGACCGACGGGGTCCGCGCCGCGTTCGCTCGCTTCGCGACCGTGCTCGCCGACGAGATCGCCCCCACGTCGGTCCCCATCGACCGGCCGGGCGGTCGCGGCGTGGGCCGCGAGGTGTATCCGCTGTATTCGCGGGTCTTCCTCGGTGCCGCGGTGGACCTGGAGGAGACCTACGCCTGGGGTCGGGAACTGCTGGCCTCGATCGTGGCCGAGCAGGAGGCGGTGGCCGCCCGGCTGTATCCGGGCGCGACGGTGGCGCAGGCCCTCGCCCGCCTCGACGAGGAGCCCCGGTACGCGCTGCACGGCACCGAGGCGCTGCGTGAGTGGATGCAGCGCACCTCCGATCAGTCGGTCGCGGCCCTGGCGGGCACGCACTTCGACATCCCGGCCGAACTGCACCACCTGGACTGCCGGATCGCGCCGAGCACCAACGGCGGGATCTACTACACCGGCCCGTCCGCCGACCTGACCCGCCCGGGGGCGATGTGGTGGTCGGTTCCCAAGGGCGTCACCGAATTCCATACCTGGCAGGAGAAGACCACCGTCTACCACGAGGGCGTGCCGGGCCACCACCTGCAGATCGGCCAGGCGGTGATCGCACCCCTGAACACCTGGCGCAAGCTGTACTCGTTCACCTCCGGCCACGGCGAGGGCTGGGCGCTGTACGCGGAGCGGCTGATGCGCGATCTGGGCTTCCTGGACGACGACGGCGACCTCATGGGCATGCTCGATTCGCAGCGACTGCGCGCCGCCCGCGTGGTGCTCGACATCGGCGTGCACTGCGGTTTCGAGGCGCCCGCCGAGGTGGGCGGCGGCGCGTGGACCTACGACAAGGGCTGGGCGTTCCTGCGCTCGCACGTCGCGATGGCCGACGAGCTGCTGCGGTTCGAGTACCACCGCTACCTGGGCTGGCCCGGCCAGGCACCGTCGTACTCGGTGGGCCAGCGGGTGTGGGAGCAGACCCGCGACGCCTACCTGGCCGCCCACCCCGGATCGTCGATCAAGGACTTCCACCGCGAGGCCCTGGCCCTCGGCGGCATGGGCCTGGACACCCTGCGCGCCGCGATCGTCTAGCCGTCAGCGCGGGACGAGCACCGGGAGCACGGCCGTGCGGATGCCGACGGTGACGGGCAGTTCCTGCAGGTAGTCGCCGTCGGAGTGCACCGGGATCGGGCGATCGGCGGCCACGGTGATCTCTTGGCCGGTGAAGGTGACCACCTCGGGGCGGTGCACGTGGGTGCCCGTCTTCGCCTCTCCCATCGCGCCGATCAGCCGGACCACGGAGCCCTCGCCGCGCACGGCGAGCACGTCGATCCGGCCGTTGTCGGCGGAAGCGGCGGGCACCATGTTCAGGCCGCTGCCGTACCGCCCCGAGTTGGCGATCACCACCATGTGCGCGAGTAGGTCGTGGGTCACGCCGTCAACGGTCACGGTGAAGTTCGCGGGCTTCCAGCGCAGCGCGGCGAGCACGGGAGCCACGCGGTACGCGAGCGGGCCCATCCAGCGCACCCGGTTGATCATCTCCGTGGCCACGGAGTCGAGTCCGACGTAGACGTTGCCGACGGCGATGCGCTCCCCCACGGTGAGCACGTCGAGATCCCGGCGGCGGCCGTCGGCGAGGATCGCGGCGATGCCCGCCGGGTCGGTGGGAATGCCGAGGTGCCGGATGAAGTCGTTGCCGCGGCCGGCGGCGGCGATGCCGAGGGGCGCCCCGGGCACGCGGAGAACGCCGGAGGCCACATCACGGATCTGGCCGTCGCCGCCCACCGCCACGGTGAGGGCGCCGGTCGCCGCGGCCTCGGCGGCCAGCCGTGCCGCGTCGTCCCCGGAGGTGGATTCGACCGCGTCCACGTCCATGCCGAACCGGCGCAGTTCGGCGGTCACCGCCGTCCACTGCTCGCGGGCCGCTCCGCCGCCGGAGATCGGGTTGATGACGGCGACGACATCGGGACGCCCGCTCACGGGAGGAGCACTCCGGGGTTGAGCACGCCCTGGGGGTCGAGCGCCGCCTTCACGGCGCGCAGCGCGGCGAGTTGGACGTCGCCGATCTCGTCGAGGTAGGTCGCGCGGTGATCGACGCCGACGGCGTGGTGGTGGGTGATCGACGCGCCCGCACCGCGGATCGCCGCGTTCGCGGCCTTCTTCGCGATCATCCACTGGGCCAGCGGATCCGGGAGTGCCTTGGCGATCACCGTGAAGTACAGCGAGGCCCCGGTCGGGTAGACGTGGGAGATGTGGCACATGACCACGGCGGGGGTGCCCTGCTCGCCGAGTGCGCCGGTGAGCGCGGCGGTCACATCGGCCTTGAGCCGGTCGATGTTCGACCAGAAGGTCACGGTCTCGAGCGTCTCCACGAGTGCTCCCGCGTCCAGGAGCGGGTCCCGCAGATAAGGGCCGCGGAACCGGCCGACGCGCCAGGCCTCGCCGGGTTCCTCGCCGAGGAAGGTGCCGCCCAGTTCGGCCAGGCGTGCGGAGACGTAGCCGTCGCGGCAGTCGACGTCGGCCTCGTCGCCCTCGAAGCCGACCACCATGAGGCATCCGCCCACGGGGCCGGAGGCCTTGCCCGCCGAGCCGGGGTTGGCGAGGTTGAGGCCGGTCTCGGCCTCGTCGGACAGACGCAGGACGGTCGGCCGGACGGAACTTTGCGCGAGGTGGCGCATGGCCGCGGAGCCGGCGGCGAAATCGGCGAAGTGCCAGCCGTAGAACCGGCGGACGGCCGGCACCGGGTGCACCCGGACGCGGACCGCGGTGACCACGCCGAAGGCACCCTCGGAGCCGAGGAACAGCTGCCGCAGATCGGGTCCGGCGGCGGACTTGGGGGCGGTGCCGATCTCGCTGCTGCCGATCGGGGTGGCCACGGTGAGGCCCACGACCATCTCGTCGAACCGGCCGTAGCCGATGGAGGACTGTCCGGCGGAGCGGGTCACCGCGCAGCCGCCGATGGTCGCTCCCTCGTAGGACTGCGGGAAGTGTCCGAGTTCGAAGCCCTTGGCGCGCAGCAGCTTCTCCGCCTCGGGCAGCCGTGTTCCGGCGGCCAGGGTGGCGATCTGCGAGACCGGGTCCAGATCGATCAGGCCGGTGATTCCGCGCAGGTCGAGCGCGACCACGGGGCGGTTCCGCTCCGGCGCCAGGCCACCGGTGACGGCGGTGCCACCGGCGAACGGGCTGAGCGTGAGCCCCTGCGCCGCACACGCCTGCAGGACCGGGGCCACCTGCTCGGCGGAGGACGGCGTCACCACGACGTCGGGGGCGTCGGAGGCGTCGCCCGCGCGGAACTTCAGCAGATCGGGGGTCGAGTAGCCGCGCAGGTGATGCAGGCGGGCGTCGTCCGCGGTGGATACGCCGGCACCGGTTGCCCGCAGCGCCGCGAGCGCGGCATCGGTCGCCCGGCTCGGAGCCGGGGCGGGCGCGGTCTGTGCAGGAGCGGCACCGTCGATGCCCAGCATCGTGAGCGCCCCGAGCACCGAATCGGACAGGTGCATCGGGTTGCCGGGATCACCCCAGCGGCCGGGTTCGAATTCGACGACGGGAAGCTCCACCTCGGAGGAAGTCATGATACATTTGTACACATGATGTCGCAGGATCTCAACGAGGAGGTCGCGGCCCCGTCGCGGACTCCCGCGAACGCCATCGACGACCAGACCATTCTCGATGCCGCGCGCGATCTCATGGCCACGATCGGCATCCGGCGCACCACGATGGCCGATGTGGCGCGCGCCGCTCAAGTGTCGCGCGCCACACTGTATCGGCGCTACCCCAACGTTCAGGCTCTTGCCGCCACCGTCACCACCCGCGAGTTCTCGGCCGCCCTGGCCAGCCTCACCCCGGTCGCCGGGGACGACACCCGCGAGAGCCTCGCGCGCACCGTCGTCCACCTCACCTCCTCGGCGCGGTCGCACCCGCTGTTGCGCCGGATCATCGAACTCGATCCCGAGTTCCTGATCCCCTATCTGCTGCACCGGCAGGGCCGCACGTCCAGCACCCAGCTCGACACGCTGGAAGCCGCGATCCGGGCCGGCCAGGCGGACGGCAGCATCCGTACGGGCGATCCCCGCGAGCTCGCCTCCGTCGTCCTGCAGGCGGCCTGGTCGTCGGCACTGTCGGGTCCGGTCTTCGCCGGGGTCGACGGTGGCGATCTGCTCGATTCCCAGCTCTTCGATCTCGTCGAGAGGTACCTCCGCCCGTGACCGACCGTTTCGCCGCCGCCCTGGACTCGATCGACCCGCGTTCACGACTCAGCGCCGAGCGGCGCAGCGCGGATCTCGCCGCCCTCGCCGAGGATCCCGCGGTCGATCTGCTCGTGATCGGTGGCGGCGTCACCGGAACGGGCGTGGCCCTCGACGCCGCGAGCCGCGGACTGTCGGTGGCGCTGGTCGAGAAGCACGACCTCGCCTTCGGCACCAGTCGCTGGTCCTCGAAGCTCGTGCACGGCGGGCTGCGCTACCTCGCGTCCGGCGCGGTCGGCATCGCACACGAGAGCGCCGTCGAACGCGATGCGCTGATCCGGGTCATCGCCCCGCACCTCACCCGCCCTCTGGCCCAGGTGGTGCCCCTCCTGCGCGATGTCTCGGCGTTCGACGCGACGCTCACCCGGGTCGGCTTCCTCGCGGGAGATGCGCTGCGCCGCTTCGCCGGCACGCCGTCGTCCGAGCTCGCGCGTTCGAGGCGGATCAGTGCATCCGAGGTGATCCGGATGGCACCGACCGTCAAGCGCACGGGCCTGCGAGGCGGCCTCCTGAACTGGGACGGGCAGCTCACCGACGACGCGCGACTCACCGTGGGCATCGCCCGGACAGCGGCGGCGCACGGGGCGAGGATCCTCACCCAGTGCTCCGCCTCACAGGTGACCGGCACCGCGGCGACGGTGACCGACGAACTGACGGGCACCAGTCGCGCGATCCGCGCCCGGGCCGTGATCAATGCGACCGGCGTCTGGGCGGGCACCGTGGACCCCGCCGTCTCGTTGCGGCCCAGCCGCGGTACTCATCTGGTGTTCCGGCAGGAGACCTTCGGCGGGCTGAACGCCGGGCTCACGGTGCCGGTCCCGAACTCCTTCGGACGGTACGTCTTCGCACTCCCCCAGCCGGACGGCCGGGTCTACGTGGGACTCACCGACGAGGAGGCCGACGGTCCGCTGCCCGACGTGCCCGCAGCCTCGGCCGGCGAGATCGACTTCCTCCTCGAGACGGTGAGCCTGGCGCTCGACACCCCGCTGCAGCGGGGCGATATCGCCGGTACCTTCGCCGGCCTGCGGCCGCTGCTGGACTCCGGTGCCGGCCAGACCGCCGATGTCTCCCGCAAGCACGCGGTACTCACCCGGGGCGACGGCCTGGTGACGGTGGTGGGCGGCAAGCTCACCACGTATCGCCGCATGGCCGAGGACGCCGTCGACGCCGCGGTCGCGACCTCCGGGCTGCTCACCGGGGAGAGCGTCACCCGGACCCTGCCCCTCGTCGGCGCGGCGGGCCGCGAGCGGCTGCGCGCCGTCGATGCGCCGGAGCGTCTGGTCCGCGCGTACGGCACCGAGGCGCCCGCCGTGGTCGCGCTCGGCGAGGCCGATCCGCGGTTGGCCGAGCCGGTGGCCGAGGGGACCGAGATCACCGGGGCCGAACTCGTCTTCGGTGCACTCGTGGAGGGCGCGCTGTCCTCGGCCGACCTGGTGGAGCGGCGCACCCGGCTGGCGCTGATCCCCGAGGTCGGCGCTGCGGCGACGGCGGCGGCCGACAGCGCGCTCCGCGCTCAGTGAGCGTGGTCGGGCACGTTCCACGCCGGTAGGCGATCGGGATAGGCGCGCCAGGCGGCGGGACCTTCGGCGACCTCGTCATCGGTGAGCAGCGCGCGGTCCAGCAGCGCGCGCATGCGCTCCTGGTCGAGGCGGACGCCGATGAACACCAGCTCCTGCTGCGGGGCGCCGTCGACCTGTGACCAGAACGCCGCGGGCTCGATCGTCAGATTCGGTCCCGCCTGCGACCACACGGCCACCAGATCGGGGCGGCTGGCAATCCAGCAGAATCCCTTGCTGCGCAGCACGGCCCGCACCTCGCCGAGCGATTCCAGCAGCCGCTGTGGATGGAACGGACGGTCGGAGCGGTACGGGAACGAGGTGATCCCGTACTCCTCGGTCTCGGGGGTGTGCCCACCGAGGACCTCGTCGTCCCACCCGGCCACGGCAGCGGCGGCATCGTGATCGAACAGGCCCGTGCCGATCACCTCGGCGATGTCGATCGCGCCGTGGCTGATCGGCACGATCCGCGCTCGTGGATTCAGTCGCGCGACCGCGGCCTGCACCGCACCCCCGGCGGCCGCCGAGACCAGATCGAGTTTGCTGAGCAGGATGACGTCGGCGAATTCGACCTGGTCCACCAGCAGATCGGCGATCGAGCGCTCGTCGTTCGGTGCGGCGGCCAGGCCGCGCTGGGCGAGGCTGCGGCCCGTGGCGATCTCGCCGAGGAAGGTGCTCGCATCGACCACGGTGACCATGGTGTCGAGGGCGGCGACATCGCCCAGGCGGGTTCCGTCGTCGAAGGTCCAGTCGAAGGTCGCCGCCACCGGCATCGGCTCGGAGATGCCGGTGGATTCGATCACGAGGTGATCGAATCGCGGACGGCCGTCGGGGGTGCGTTGGCGGGCGATCGCGCCGACCGCGTCCACCAGATCCTCACGCAGCGTGCAGCAGATGCAGCCGTTACTCAGCTCGACGAGCTTCTCCTCGGTGCGGTCGAAGCCGCCGAGGTCGACGAGCGAGGCGTCGATGTTCACCTCGCTCATGTCGTTGACGATCACCGCGATGCGGCGGCCGTCGCGATTGCCGAGCAGGTGGTTGAGGAGCGTGGTCTTGCCGGCGCCGAGAAATCCGGACAGGACGGTGACGGGGAGCGGAGCTGGGGTTTCCATGCCGCTAATGATAACAGTTATCATTAGTGGCATTCCTGCCTACTGACTCCGGTAGTACTCCGCCATCCCCGGGAAGTACTCCTCGTCGAACTCCGGGAGCGGCGCGCCGGCCTCCGCCGCCACCAGCGCGTCGAGGTAGTACTCCCACCCCGGACCGGTCTCGCCCGGGTCGGTCGCCGCGTCCAGGTGTTGCACGAAGGTCAGCCGAGCGCGGACGCCGTCGCGGTCGATCGTCGCCTCGAGGTTCCACTCGCCGTACTCGTCCTTCGCCTGCAGGCCGAGACGGCTCGGCGGCTCACAGATCGTGATCGTCATGGGCATCTCCGGCGTGCCCTCTTCGAAGCCCATGGTGACCCGCACCTGCGCGCCGACGGCGGGCTCTCCCGTCCAACTACCGAACCACCGTGCGGTGCGGTCGGATTCGGTGATCGACGCCCAGACGTCGGCGACATCGGCGGTGAAGTACCGCTCCAGAATCAGATCCCGCCCGGTGGGCGTCGCCTCCACGCGTCCGGTCGGTCGGCGTTCAGTCATCCCGTACCCCTTTCATCGAGTCTTGTTGGATCAATGGACACCTCGCGCTGCTGCGCGGTGCGCCGGGAGTCGCGGCGCGCGCGGCTCACTTCGGTATCGAGGGCCGGCGATCCCAGCAGCTCCGCGAAGCGCGCCGGACCGCGCACCGCGGCGATCCACTCCTCCACCTCGCGCAATGCGCTCGGCCGCAGCGCGTACGCGCGCTCCCTGCCGTCCTGTCCGCGCTCGGCCTCGATGAGGTGCGCCTCGCGCAGAACGCGGAGGTGGCGACTGACGGCGGGGCGGCTGATATCGAACGACGCGGCGATCTGCCCGGCGGTGCGCGGCCCCGAGCGCAGCAGGAGCAGGACCTCCCGGCGCACCGGGTCGGCGATGGCCGAGTACACGCTCACCCCAAAAGCGTAACCGATACGTTACGCACTGTCTAGAACAGCGACTCCTGCAGATCCGGAGCCGCCGCTCCGGTCGCGCGCGGCTGCCGGGGACGCGAGGGCGGCGCGTACTCCTCACGGACGGCGAGCCCGAACTCCTCCAGGAGCGGCGCGGTCCTCCCCCGCAGATGCGCCCGATACTCGGCCGAGACCCGCCCGGTGGTGCCGTACAGCTGCCGATACCGGCGCACCAGCGCGGGATGGTTCTCAGCAAGCCAGGTGAGGAACCACCCCCGGTAGCGACCGGTGAGATTGAGCGCCATCACGGTGGCACTGGAGGCCCCCGCCTCGGCGAGCGCCTCGAACAACGCGCGCAACGACGCCGAATCGTCCGTGAGATACGGAATCACCGGCGCCACCATCACATTGCACTCGAAACCGGCATCGGCAATGGCGCGGATCAGGCCGAGGCGCGCCGCCGGTTTGGGCGCCCCCGGTTCGAGCGATGCCTGCAGCGCGGGATCCAGGAGCGCCAGCGAAACCGATAACTGCACGGGCACCGTGGTGGCCGCTGTGGTCAACAGTGGCAGATCTCGTTGCAGGAGAGTGCCCTTGGTGAGGATCGAGATCGGAGATCCAGCGCCCGCGAGGGCGCCGATGATTCCGGGCATGAGCCGGTAGCGCCCCTCAGCGCGCTGATACGGGTCGGTGTTGGTGCCCAGCGCCACGGCCTCACCGCGCCAGGAGGCGCGCCGCAGTTCCTTCTTGAGCACCGAGACCAGATTCGTCTTGACCACGATCTGGGTGTCGAAGTCTGCCCCGGCGTCGAATTCCAGGTACTCGTGACTCGACCGGGCGAAGCAGT
>NZ_BAAAII010000005.1:441796-473166 GCF_039525985.1 Tsukamurella strandjordii
GGTCCACTCGAAGGGCAGCGCCGCCGACTCGGGTACGCGGTTCAGCGCGCTCTTGCACAGCACTTCATGGAAGGTGATGCCCTCGAATTCCGGCGTGGAGACGGCGCGACCGATCCCCTCCAGCCCGGGTAGAGCCCGAACGCCGGATCCGGCGTCCTCCGTCAACAACTGCCCTTCCCATCGCACCCACCCAGTCGAACACTTTGTTCGATTCGAGTCAAGCTTTCGAACGGCGCGTCGTCGTCACCAGGGTGGGCGATTGAGTTCGTCGACCTCGTCGGCGGTGAAGACCAGTTCCTCGTTCCCGCCCACCTCGCGGGCGATACCGGCCGCGCGATAGAGGGGCCGGTCGCGGATCGGCACCGAGGTCGCCTGCGCGCGGGACTGTTCACCGAGCACTCGCCCGATCTCGCGGACGTGCGGATCGGCGTGGCGGCTCAGCGACTCGGACAGTCGGCGGGTGGCCAGCATCGGAAGCTCACGCCCGCGCACCCGCCCGCGGCCGGCGCTGCCGTACAGCGCGACGGGAACCCGCATCGTGGTGCGGCCCTGACTGATCCGCAGAGACACCTGCGCCAGCCTGGCCACCTCCGCGACCAGGTCCACCTCCTCGGCGGCGATCAGGTTCACCCGCCGCGTCAGCAGTGCTCGCCGCGTGATCACCCGGTGGTCGAGAACGACCCGCCGCCGCATCACCCCGAGGTAGCCGCCGATCCCCGGCGCGGCGCCCGCGACGAGCACCGCCGCGCCCCAGACCGGCGAAACGAGCAGCGCCACCAGGACGGCGGCCACCACCGTGATCGCGACACCCGCGAACACCGCGCGGCGGACCTTGGGCAGCACCAGCCGCGGCGGAATCAGGTCGACATCGACCGCGTCCTCCGCGCTCAGCTCCCGCGGGTCACGGGCGCCGGGCTCGACGGGACTCGCCGACACGCGATTACCGCGCGCTCGCGCCGTCGGAGGGGCTCACATCGTTCGCGGAGGCGATCACGTCCGCCACGGTATCGAGCGGTACCGGGCGCTGCTCGCCGTTCGCCAGATCCTTGAGCATCACCACACCGTCGGCGAGCTCGGATTCGCCCAGGATCAGGGCGAATCGGGCACCGGAACGGTCGGCCGCCTTCATCGCGCCCTTCATGGCGCGGTTGCCGTACGCCATGTCCGAGGCGACACCCCGCGCGCGGAGCCGGCCGAGGAGCGGCACCATCGCATCGCGCGCATCCTCACCGAGCGGCACACCGAAGGCCACCACGCGAGGGGCCGACGGGGCGCGCTTGCCCTCGGCGGACAGCGCGAGCAGGGTGCGGTCCACGCCCAGGCCGAAGCCGACACCGGTGACGCCCTCGCGCCCACCCAGCTGCTCGACCAGGCCGTCGTAGCGCCCACCGCCGCCGATCCCGGACTGCGCGCCGAGGCCGTCGTGGACGAACTCGAAACACGTCTTGGTGTAGTAGTCGAGCCCGCGGACCAGACGCGGGTTCACCACGTACGCGACGCCGAGGGCATCGAGATAGCCGAGCACCTTCTCGAAGTGCTCCTTCGGCTCCGGCGTCAGGTTGTCGATCATGAGCGGGGCGTCGGCGGTCATCGCGCGCACCTCGGGCCGCTTGTCGTCCAGCACGCGCAGCGGGTTGATCTCCGCCCGGCGCCGGGTCTCCTCGTCCAGGTCCAGCGCGAACAGGAATTGCTGCAACTTCTCGCGGTACTGCGGCCGGCAGGTCTCGTCGCCCAGGCTCGAGACCTCGAGCCGGAATCCGTCGAGACCCACACTGCGATAGGCGCGGTCGGCCACGGCGATGACCTCGGCGTCGAGGGCGGGATCGTCGACCCCGATCGCCTCGATGCCCACCTGCTGCAGCTGCCGGTAGCGACCCTCCTGCGGGCGCTCGTACCGGAAGAAGGGGCCCGCGTAGGCGGCCTTCACCGGGAGCTGGCCGCGATCGAGGCCGTGCTGCAGGACCGCGCGCACCACGCCCGCCGTTCCCTCGGGACGCAGCGTCACCGAGCGATCGCCGCGGTCGGCGAAGGTGTACATCTCCTTCGCCACCACATCGGTCGATTCACCGACACCGCGGGCGAACAACGAGGTGTCCTCGAAGATCGGCAGCTCGATGTAGCCGTACCCCGCGTCCGCGGTCGCGCGCAGCAGCGCGGTGCGCACCGCGAGGAAGTCGGCGGAGCTGTTCTTCTCCCCCGACGGCACCGGGATGTAGTCGGGGATGCCCTTGGGTGCCTGGAAACTACCGGCGCTCACAGTCCGTATCGTCCTTTCCGCTCCGCGGGCGTCTGCGTGCCCGTGAGCCCCTGCAGGAACGGGTTCGACGCCCGTTCCGCTCCGATGGTGGTGGCCGGACCGTGGCCCGGGAGCACGACGGTGTCGTCGGGCAGCGGCAGCAGTTTCTCCGCGATCGACTCCAGCAGTTGCTCATGGCTGCCGCCCGGCAGATCGGTCCGCCCGATCGAGCCCTGGAACAGGACGTCGCCGGAGAAGGCGATGGTGACCGGATCGGCGTCCACGGGATCACCGGCATCGTCGACCTGCGGGACGTCGGTGGTGAAGACGATCGAGCCCCGGGTGTGGCCGGGCGCGAGGTCCACGCCGAAGGTGATCCCCGCGAGCGTGACCGGTTCGCCGTCTTCGAGCTCGATGACCTTCTCCGGCTCTGTGAAGATTTGACCACCGATCATCGCGCCGAGAGCGGGGCCGATCCCCACCGCCGGATCGGCCAGCATGGGACGGTCGTCGGCGTGGATGTACACCGGGATGCCGAACTCGTCGGCGAGCGGCTGCGCCGTCCACGTGTGGTCCAGGTGACCGTGCGTGAGCAGCACCGCAACCGGATTCAGGCGATGCTCGGCGAGCAGCGCCTTCACGGATTCGACAGCGTCCTGGCCTGGGTCGACGATGACGGCGTCCGCCCCTGGACCGTCCGCGAGTACGTAGCAGTTGGTCTGGAACACCCCCGCCGGGAATCCGGTGATCAGCATCCGACCATTGTGTCACCAGACCCGGTGGCGGCGTCTATCAGGTTTAACTGGCAGACTTGCCTGGGCGGCGGCGCTGCCGGTGTCACCGCGGAGGTGCCGTCTGTGTCACTGCGGCGGCTGCCCGAATGTCACTGCGTCGTGCCCGCCGGACTATCGGTTACTAGGAGGTCGTCACACCGTGCCGAGCAATGAGGAGCGCCGTCAGGCTGCCCGCGAGAAACTCGCGCGCCAGAACGAGCGGCGTGAGGCCGAGGCCCGCAAGCGCAAGATCACGGCCATCGGCATCAGTGCCGCCGTGGTCGTGGCGCTCGTCGCGGCCGGCTGCTACATCTGGCTTCCCCAGGGGCCCCGGGCCCCGCTCCGCGTCGGTGCGGAGAACCGCTTCAAGTCCACGCACACGACCTGCACCTACGCCGATCGCGATGCGGCGGGCGACGCGCGGAAGAACATCGACGAGCAGCCGAAGCAGCTCGCCGAGAACCGCAAGCAGCTCGCGGACCGGATCGCCGCGCTGCCGCCGGACCAGCGCGACACGATGAAGGACCAGATCGCCGCGGCGAACGAGCAGCTGGACGAGGCGCAGAAGGCCGCCGACGAGCTGGCGAAGAAGCGGCCGCAGATCGACCAGATGGCCGAGCGCAACAAGACCGTGAGCAAGCCGGACGGCAAGGACGTGCCCACCACCGGTACGCTCCCGGGCACGATCACCACCGATCAGGGAGCCATCGGGTACGAGCTCGATCGTTCCAAGGCGCCCTGCAACGTCGAGACCTTCGTGACGCTGATCCAGGCCAAGTACTTCGATAACACCCCGTGCCATCGGGAGACCGCCAACAAGGGTGACGGCCGGTCCAAGGGACTGTTCGTCCTTCAGTGCGGCGATCCGAGCGGCACCGGCGTCGGTGGCCCGAACTGGACCTCCCCGGACGAGACCCCGACCTTCCTGCAGGGCGATGCGTCGCCGAACCAGCTCGGCCAGACACCGTCGGTGGTCTACCCCGCGGGCACGATCGCGGTCGCGAACTCGAACCAGCAGCCGAACCCGCAGACGGGCCAGAACGGCACCTTCAACACCGGTTCGAGCCAGTTCTTCCTCGTCTACCAGGACTCGACCCTTCCGGCGAGCTACTCGGTGATCGGCAAGTTGGACGACGCGGGCCTCAAGGTCGTGCAGGAGATCGCCAAGAAGGGCATCACCTGGGTCCCCAACCCGAACGCGCAGAAGCCCAAGCCGGGGCAGCCCGCGACCGACGGCCGGCCGACGCAGCCGGTGAACATCACCTCGATGACGCTGGCCTCTTAGTCGGCATCACGACGAGGGCCCCGCGGCGATTCGCCGCGGGGCCCCTGTCGTTTCGGGTTCCGGATGCGCCCCCGGCTCGGGTGCGGAGCAGGCGCTACTGCGCCGAGGTCACCCGGTAGACGTCGTAGACGCCCTCCACATTGCGGACCACGTTCAGCACGTGCCCGAGGTGCTTGGGATCGCCCATCTCGAAAGTGAAGCGCGACACCGCGACCCGGTCCCGCGAGGTGGTCACGGACGCGGAGAGGATGTTCACCTTCTCGTCCGCGAGCACCTTCGTGACATCGGACAGCAGCCGGTGCCGATCGAGGGCCTCCACCTGGATGGCGACCAGGAACACCGACGAGGGCGACGGCGCCCACTTCACGTCCAGGAAGCGCTCGGGCTCCTTGCGCAACTCCGCGACGTTGGTGCAGTCCGTGCGGTGCACGCTGACACCGCCGCCGCGGGTCACGAAGCCCACGATCTCGTCGCCGGGCACCGGGGTGCAGCACTTGGCCAGCTTGGCCAGCACGCCGGGCTGGTCCGTGACCAGGACCCCGACATCGGTGGACGCCGTGGACGGGCCGGAGATGGTGGACGGGGTGCTGCGCTCGGCGAGCTCCTCCGTGGCCTCCTCGATTCCGCCGAGTTGCTCCAGCATCCGCTGCACCACGGTGTGCGCCGACACCTGGTGCTCACCGACCGCGGTGTAGAGCGCGGAGACGTCGGCGTACCGCAGCTCCTTGGCGATCCCGGCCATCGACTCGGCGTTGGTGAGCCGCTGCAGGGGCAGGCCGGAACGGCGCACCTCCTTGGCGATGGCGTCACGGCCGTTCTCGAGGGCCTCCTCGCGGCGCTCCTTGGCGAACCATTGCCGGATCTTGGCCTTGGCGCGCGGGGACACCACGAAGGACTGCCAATCGCGCGACGGGCCGGCGTTCTCGGCCTTGGAGGTGAAGACCTCCACCACCTCGCCGTTCTCCAGTTTGCGTTCCAGTGCCACGAGACGGCCGTTGACGCGCGCGCCGATGCAGCGGTGCCCCACCTCGGTGTGCACGGCGTAGGCGAAGTCGACCGGGGTGCTGCCCGCGGGCAGATTGATCACATCGCCCTTCGGGGTGAAGACGAAGATCTCCTTGACCGCCAGGTCGTAGCGCAGCGATTCGAGGAACTCCCCCGGGTCCGCGGCTTCCCGCTGCCAGTCGAGCAGTTGCCGCATCCAGGCCATGTCGTCGACCTCGGACAGATCGGAACCGCCCTTGCCGCCCTTGCCCTTGGTCTCCTTGTACCGCCAGTGCGCGGCGATCCCGAACTCGGCGGTGCGGTGCATGTCGCGGGTGCGGATCTGCACCTCCAGCGGCTTGCCCTCGGGCCCGATCACGGTGGTGTGCAGCGACTGGTACACGCCGTACCGCGGCTGCGCGATGTAGTCCTTGAACCGGCCGGCCATCGGCTGCCACAGCGAGTGCACCACGCCGACGGCGGCGTAGCAGTCGCGCACCTCATCGCACAGGATCCGCACGCCCACCAGGTCGTGGATGTCGTCGAAGTCCCGGCCCTTGACGATCATCTTCTGATAGATCGACCAGTAGTGCTTGGGGCGGCCCTGCACGTCCGCCACGATCCGCGAGGCCGTGAGCGCCCCGTTGATCTCGGCGCGCACGCTGGCCAGATAGGTATCGCGAGACGGTGCGCGGTCGGCCACCAGCCGCACGATCTCGTCGTACTTCTTCGGGTGCAGGATCGCGAAGGACAGGTCCTCGAGTTCCCACTTGACCGTGGCCATACCGAGCCGGTGCGCCAGCGGTGCAATGACTTCCAGCGTCTCCTTGGCCTTACGGGCCTGCTTCTCCGGCGGCAGGAAGCGCATCGTCCGCATGTTGTGCAGGCGGTCGGCCACCTTGATCACCAGGACCCGCGGATCGCGGGCCATCGCGATGATCATCTTGCGGATGGTCTCTGCCTCGGCGGCGGTGCCCAGGGCCACCTTGTCGAGCTTGGTGACACCGTCCACCAGGTGCGCCACCTCGGAGCCGAACTCCGCGGTCAGCGCGTCCAGGCTGTACCCGGTGTCCTCGACGGTGTCGTGCAGGAGTGCGGCCACCAGCGTGGTGGTGTCCATGCCCAGCTCGGCGAGGATCGTGGCGACGGCGAGCGGGTGCGTGATGTACGGGTCGCCGGACTTGCGCATCTGCGAGGCGTGCCGCTGCTCCGCGACGTCGTAGGCGCGCTCGATGAGCGCGACATCGGCCTTCGGATACACCTCACGATGCAGTGCGACCAGCGGCTCCAGGACGGGCCGCACGTGGTTGCGGGTGCCCGTCATGCGGCGCGCGAGGCGGGCGCGGACGCGGCGGGTGGTGGACCCCGTCGTCTCCAGGTTCGGCGGCTGCGGGGCGGCCTCGGCCGTGGCGGTGCGCGCGGAGTCGGGTCCCTGTGGTGGCAGCGACATGGTGCCTCCCCGTCCTCGTGTGGTGGCTGGGCTAGGGAATCAGCCTACCGAGATGGCCGACACTTCGACGGGCCCACCCGGCATTTCCGCCAGCCGCGAACGCCCGCCCAGGGCCTCCAGCTCGAGCACCACGGACACGCGGTGCACCTCGGCGCCGGCCCGGCGCAGCAGCGCGACGGCGCCGGAGACGGTGCCGCCGGTCGCGAGCACGTCGTCGACCACCAGGATCCGGCGGCCGCGCAGCGCGATGCCCTCGGCGGGGATCTCCAGTGCCGCGGAACCGTATTCGAGGGTGTACTCCTCGCGGAGCACCGGCGGCGGCAGCTTGCCCGCCTTGCGGACCGCGAGCACGCCCACGCCGAGCCGCAGGGCCACACCGGAGCCCAGGAGGAAGCCGCGGGCGTCCAGGCCCGCCACCAGATCGACCGCGGCCGCACCGGAGCCGTCCCGGCCCGATTCGGCGAGTCCGTCGATGACGGCGGCGAGGGCGGCACCGTCGGCGAAGACCGGCGTGAGGTCGGCGAAGACCACACCGGGCTCGGGGAAATCGGGAACGTGCCGGGTGTGCGCGGCCACCGCCGCGCGGGCCTCGTCAGCCACGGTGACGGTCGCGCTTGCGCACGGGCGGGCGGGACAGCCGGTGCGCGGTCTGCACCACGGCGGCCTCCGCCTCGACGCCCACCGAGCGGCGCTTGTTGAGCACCTTCTGCGTGTGCGCCTTGTACTCCGGCTTCATCTCCTTGAGCGTCACCAGCAGCGGTGCCGCGAAGAAGACCGAGGAGTACGTGCCCACGACGACGCCGACGAGCTGCACCAGGCCGAGGTCCATCAGCGTGCCGACGCCGAGGATCCACGCGGCCACCACCATGAGCGCGATGATCGGCAGCACCGAGATCACCGTGGTGTTGATCGAGCGCATCAGGGTCTGGTTGACCGCGAGGTTCGCCTGTTCGGCGAAGGTCCGGCGGTTGGTGTGGAGCACGCCGCGCACGTTCTCCTCGACCTTGTCGAAGACGACGACGGTGTCGTACAGGGAGAAGCCGAGGATGGTGAGCAGGCCGATCACCGTGGCGGGGCTGACCTCGAAGCCGGACCAGGCGTACACGCCCGCGGTCACGACCACGTCGAAGAACAGCGAGGCCAGCGCGGCGAGCGCCATCTCCATCTCGCGGAACCGGACCGCGATGTAGATGGTCACCAGCACCAGGAAGACCACGAGCGCGATGAGGGCGCTGCGGGTGATCTGCCCGCCCCAGGTGGAACTCACCGCGGAGAAGCTGATGGTGTTCGCGGACGGCTTGCCGTCCCGGCCGGGCGGCTGGAACTCCTGGAACAGAGCGGCCCGGGCCTTGGTGATCTGGTCGGCGCTCAGCTCCGAGGTGGCGATCTGGTAGGTCTGCGAGGCGCCGGAGCCGGCGGTCTGCACCGCGGACGGTGCCACACCGGTGGCCGACTGCACGACCTCGCGGGCCTTGGCGGTATCGGCCTGCGAGTTCCCGACGGGGAAGGACACCTGGGTGCCGCCCTCGAAGTCGATGCTGAGCTTGAAGCCCGGGATCAGGATGCCGAGGATCGCGACCACCACGATGATGCCGGTGGCGATGTAGTAGCCGGTGCGGCGGCCGATGATGTCGAAGGCGCCCGTGCCGGTGTACAGCTTGGTGAAGAAGCTGGCCTTCTTCTCCTTGTCGGAGACCTGAGTGGTGGTGTCGCTCATGCCTTCGCCTCCTCGGTGTCGGCCCCGGTCGTGGTGGCCCCATCGGTGGTGGTCGCGTCGGTGTTGGCCACGGCACGGCGGCGCTCGCGGCCGATGGCGGCGACCGCCCCGAGACCGTTCATCGACGGCTTGGCGAAGAAATCGGTGCGGGAGGCGAGGACCACCAGCGGGTGCGTCACCAGGAAGACGATGACCACGTCGAGGATGGTCGACAAGCCGAGGGTGAAGGCGAAGCCGCGCACCTCACCGACCGCGAGGACGTACAGCACCACCGCGGACAGCAGCGAGACGGCGTTGCCCGTCCAGATCGTGCGGCGGGCGCTCGCCCAACCGCGGGGAACGGCGGACCGGAAACTTCGGCCCTCTCGGATCTCGTCCTTGATGCGTTCGAAGTAGACGACGAACGAGTCCGCGGTCATACCGATACCGATGATGATGCCGGCGATGCCGGACAGGTCCAGCGAGTAGCCGATCCACCGGCCCAGCAGCACCAGCAGGCCGTACAGCATGGCCACGGAGAGCACCAGGGACAGCGCCACCAGGACGCCGAGGGCGCGGTAGTACGCGAGGGCGTAGATCAGCACCAGGACCAGGCCGATCAGGCCGGCGATCACGCCGGCGCGCAGCGAGTCGAAGCCGAGCGTGGCGCTCACGGTCTGCGCGGTGCCGGCCTTGAAGGACAGCGGGAGCGAGCCGTACTTGAGGACGTTCGCGAGTTCGGCCGCCGAGCTCTGGTCGAAGTTGCCGGAGATCTGCGTCTGGCCGCCGGTGATCGGCTCGTTGATCTGGGGCGCGGTGATCACCTGCGAGTCGAGCACGAAGGCGGCCTGCTTGCCGCGGTTCTTCGTGGTGAAATCGGCCCACTCCTTGGCGGCGTCACCGGTGAACTCCAGGGTGACCACGTACTGGGCCTGGTTCTGCGGGATGCCCGAGCTGGCGTTCTTGATCGACTGGCCGTCGATGATCGACGGGGCCAGCGTGTAGACCATCCGCGGCTGCGGGTTGTTCGCATCGTTCTCGAGCTTGCCGCAGGTCACCAGGGGCAGCTTGGGGTCGTCGTTGCCGGCGAGCGGATCCGCGGCGTCGCAGTTGATCTGCGAAGCGGCCTTCTGCTGGGCCGCGGCGTCGGTCGACTGTCGCACCGCCTTGGCGTCGAGGAGCGCCTTCTTCGCCACGTCGGGGTCCGTGAGGTCGGGTGCCGGAGCGCCGGGCTGCGCCTGCGCGGGAACCGAGCTGATCACGGGGCGCACCAGCAGGCGCGCGGTCTGGCCCAGGGTCCGGGCCTGATCGCCGTCCTCGCCGGGCACGGTGATCTCGAGGTTGCTGCCGTTGATCTTCACCTCGGAACCCGAGACGCCGAGCCCGTTCACACGCTGGTTGATGATGTCGCGCGCCTGCTCCAGCTCCGGGGAGTCGGAGCTGGGCCGGGTGCCGTCCGGCTTGGTGGCCTGCAGCGTGACGGACGTGCCGCCCTGCAGGTCGATGCCCAGTTTCGGCTCCGGCTTGCGGTCGCCGGTGAAGAAGATCAACCCGAAAACGGTGATGAGTAGAACACCGAAGAACGCGAGTGGCTTCCACGGATTACCGTTTCCGTCACGGCTCGATGAGATCTTGGCCACGGGTAGTTACTACTCCTCGGCGTGGGTGAAGGGCCCGGCGGTCGCCGGGCGTCGACGGTCGATGCGGGTCAGCGGTCCTCGGGACGCTTCTCGGTCTCGACCTCGGGGGTGGTGTCGGCCTCGGGGATCGACTCGATATCGGGGGCGTTCAGCTCCTCCGGGGTCAGCACCTTCGCGACGGCGCGGCGCACCCAGGTGGTGGTGATGCCGGGGGCGATCTCCAGGTCGACGGTGTCCTCGCCGAGGCCCACGACGGTGCCGTAGAGGCCGGTGCTCGTCATGACCTTGGTGCCGACACCCAGGTTCTCCTGCATCTGCAGGGTCTCGTTCATCTGCTTCTTCTGCTTGCGGAAGCTGAAGAACATGAAGCCGAGCATCATCACCAGCAGCAGGGGCAGCACGAGTTCCATCGTCGATCTCCTCAATTCTCGGGGCGCGGGGTCGCTCCGCGGGGGCAGCCGCCCGGGTCACGGGCAGCACTCGACCGTCCAGTCTTCCACAACTCCGTGACGCCGGTCCGTTCCCCCTGGCCGCAGGGGGTGCGGGTCACGCCGGACGGTGCAGGACCAGCGGCAGAACGTAGGCGGCGCCCGCCTCGCGGAGCCGCGCCGCAGCCACCGTGACCGGCCACCCCGTGCTGGTGGTGTCGACCACGAGCAGCACGGAACGGGCGCGGACCGCGGTCGCGACGGTGTCGTCGACGGTGATCGCGTCCAGCCAGTGCGCGGCCTCCTGCGCTCCCGAGGCGTCGCGGCCGGGCGCCGGCCCGCGGGGCACGGGGAGCGACACCCGATCGAGCCTGCCGACCTCGGCGATCCGATCGGCGACCGGCTCGACGGGCTCGGCACGGTCGGTGAGTTGCAGCGATGCGACCACCTCGGGACGGGACGGCCATTGCTGCCGCCACCGGGACAGGGCGGCGATCGACGCCTCCGCGAGGTCGGCGGTCGCCTGGTGGTCGCCGGCCGCGGCGGCGGTGATGGTGCCGGTCCACTCCGGGGCGTCGGCGAAGACGATCACCCGGCCGGGCTCCGCGGCGACATCGGGCGCGATGCGCCCCTTGCGACCGGACGAGCCGCCGGGCCACATCTTGCGAGGTTCGAGCACCTGGCTCTGTGCCCGGAGTGTGCCGGCGACGGCGCGGGCCGTTTCGGCGGGCGGCGCCTCCCCCAGGCCGTCCGGGACGTGTCCCAGGCACACCGAGCAGCGCCCGCAGGCAGCCGCCTCGGGATCGTCGAGCGATTCGGTGAGTAGCTGCATGAGGCAGCGCTCGCCCCGGGTGTACGCGCGCATGATGTCGGCCTCGCGCCGGCGGGTGGCCACGATGCCGTCGTAGTGGGCTCCGTCGTAGTGCCAGTCCGCCCCGGTCAACCGGTAGCCGCCCTCGACCCGCTCGACCGCGCCGTCGACGGCGAGCTGCTTGAGCATGAGGTCGATCCGGGTACGCCGCAGCCCCGTGCCCGCCTCGAGGGCGATGGCCGACAGCCCCTCCCCCGTCTCGTCGTCGCCGAGGGCGGTGAGCACCTTCGTCATCTGCTCGGGATCCGGGATGGTGGCGGTGGCGAAGTAGTCCCACACGCCCGCATCCGATTCCGACGGCAGCAGTGCGACGACGGCGTGATCGATCGCGCGGCCGGCACGACCGACCTGCTGGTAGTAGGACACCGGCGACGGTGGTGAACCGACGTGCACCACGAAGCCGAGGTCGGGTTTGTCGAATCCCATACCGAGGGCGGAGGTGGCGATGAGCGCTTTGATCTCGTTGGCGCGCAGGGCATCCTCGAGCCGTTCCCGGGTGTCCGGATCCAGCTTCCCGGTGTACGCGGCCACCGGGTAATCGGCCCCGTGCACCGCTCGTACGCCCTCGACGAGCCGCTCGGCGTCGGCCACCGTGAGCGCGTAGACGATCCCGGAGCCGGGCAGGTCGGGAAGGTGGCGGGCCACCCAGGCGTACCGGGTGATCGGCGCGAGCGCGGGGAGCACGTTGAGCTGGAGGGAGCGCCGCGCCAACGGGCCGCGCAGCACCAGGGTGGCGTCGCCGAGCTGGGCCGCGACATCCGCGGTGACGCGGGCGTTCGCCGTCGCGGTGGTGGCCAGCACGGGGGTCTGCGGGTGCAGGCGGGTGAGCACATCGGAGACGCGGCGGTAGTCGGGGCGGAAATCGTGGCCCCAGTCCGACACCGCGTGCGCCTCGTCGATCACGAGGAGGCCGAGTGATCCCTCCAGGGCGGAGAGCACGCGGCGGCCGAAGGACGGATTGGCCAGGCGCTCCGGCGAGACCAGGAGCACGTCGATCTCCCCGGCGGTGAGCCGCTGCTCGATGGCGCTCCACTCGTCGAAATTCGAGGAGTTGAGCGTGGCGGCGCGCAGACCCGCCCGTTCGGCGGCGGCGACCTGATCGCGCATGAGCGAGAGCAGCGGCGAGACGATCAGCGCCGGGCCCGCGCCCTCGGCTCGCCGCAGTGCGGTGGCCACCCAGTACACCGCCGACTTGCCCCACCCGGTGGCCTGCACCACCAGAACGCGGGCGCCGGGTTCGAGGAGCGCGCCCACCGCCGTCTCCTGGTCGGCGCGCAGTGCGGCACCGGGACCGGCGAGGGCTTCGATCACCCCGCGCGCCCGTTCCGCACGCTCCGCGGTCAGTGCACCGTGGACCTCATCCGTCATCGCGCGTTCCCCTCGTCTCGGTTGCCTCGAGGCTAGGCGCTCCCACCGACAAGCCGGCGGACGGTGGTGCCCGGGATGCGTGTCACGGCATCGTCACGATCTCCGCTCGCTGCGCGACCTCGGCCACCAGGTCGGACACGAGCCGCCATTCGCCGTATCCGGACGCGGGGTTGAGGTGTCCGGCATCGCCCAGGTCCTCCAGGCGACTGCCCCATACTTCGGCGAGCCCGGCCGTGGTCCGGTACCGCGCGAGCGGATCGGTGCGGCTCGCCGCGAGCACGGAGGGAAAGGGCAACCGCCCCCGAGGAATCGGCTCCCACCCCGCCGCCGCCAATTCGGACGGTTGTGGGTGGGGCTCGGGCCAGGCCACCCCGAAATCCGGAGGCGTGGCGAGAACGGCGCCGGCGACCTTCCCCACCGTCGGGTCGGCGGGTTCGCGCGAGGCCACCCAGTGCGCCACGGTGAGCACGCCCGCGCTGTGCGCCATTAGGATCACGGGCCCGTCCGCCGCGGCCACGGTCTCTGCGAGCAGACGGGTCCGGACCGCGAGATCGTGCCAGTCGGACCGGTCCGGGAAGGGGACGGCGACCGCCCGCTCCACCCGGGCCGCGTACCGCTCCTGCCAGTGCTCCGGCGTGGGGCCGCGCAGGCCGGGCACGATGACGACGGTGGCCGCGGTCATCGCGCACCCGCCGCGTCGAGGGCGCGCAGCCGCGCGACGCCGCGCGGGTGCAGCCGCTTGCCCGCGATCATGATCAGCACGGCCGGGACGTACACGATCGGCGCCAGGCGCAGCGCGCCCATGAGACCGAGGTGGTCCGCGAGCACCCCGATCAGGATCGGCGCGAGCGCCAGACCGAGCAGGTTGTTGGCGAGAGTCAGTGTTCCCATCGCCGAGGCCTGAACCGAGCTGTGGGTGAGGGATGCGACGGTGGCCGCCGCGACGCCCGACGTCCCCGCCGCGAAGAAGGCCCCGATCCCCAGCAGCGCGAGCTGCCCCGCGCCGATCGGTAGGCGGAAGGCCACCATGAGTGCGGCGAAGGCGATCACGCAGTACGCGATACCGAGCGTCCACTTGCGGGTCGCGTCGCCCTGGCTGCACCGATCGGCGATGTAGCCGCACACCACCATTCCCGTTCCCACCAGCATGACGAAGGCCGCTGCCATGCCACCGGCACGATCCACTGCCAGGTGGTGTTCCTCCTTGAAGAACGTTGGTAGCCAGGTGAGCAGGACGGCTGCCATGAACATCTGCAGGCCGCTGCCGATGTACGCGCAGAGCACTGGCGGGTTGGTGAAAAGGCTGGTGAGTGGCGCTCGGGTGATGCGCTCCACGGAGCCCGCGCCCGCATCGGCCGCATCGCAGACCCGGTGTTCGCGCACGCGGCGTTCGGTGACCACCGCCTTGAACGCGGCCACCAGCAGCAGCCCCAGTACGGCCATCGCGCCGAGTGACCAGCGCCAGCCGAAGTGCACGGCGATGAGGCCGCCGAGCCCGGTACCGATCATGGTGCCGAACGAGCCGCCGGCCATGAACGAGGCAGACAGTGCGGCGTGCACGCGGGGCGCGAACAGGCTGAGCACCAGGGCGATTCCGACGCTCCCGTACGCGGCTTCACCGACACCGACCACGAATCGCGCTGCCAGGAGTTGCTCGTAGTTCTGCGCGAAGGCACAGGCGAGGGTGGCGATCGACCACAGCACCGCCATCACCACCAGGCTGCGCACGCGCCCGCACCGGTCGGCGAGGATCGACACCGGCAGCGTCAGCACTCCCACCATGAGGGCGACCACGGAGATGAGCGAACCCTGTTGCGCCTTGTCGAGATGCAGTTCCTGCCCGAGCGGCACGAAGACGGCGGCCAGCACCTGCCGGGACATGTAGTCCGACAGCAGTAGTGCGAACGCGAGCGTGAAGACGATCCACGGGTAGATCCGCCGGCGGGACCGCGCGGGTCCCGCCGACGCATCGCCGTCGGCGTCCTCCAGGTCACCCGGACGGGTGGTCATGAGGGCCATGCTCGTCCACCCGTCACGCGTGCTGAGTGAAACCGAGCTGACCGGGCTGCCGGTTGGGCGCGTAGCCCACCTTCGCCAGGGTCTCCTCGACGGACGAGTACTGCTGTCCGATGCGGTAGATGTCGCGCGCCTCCTTGCCGGTGGCGACGTCCCTGCCGAGCTCGTCGCTGATCCGCACGAGCTGCTTGACCTGGTCGACGGACGTGATCTTCTCGCCCGGGCGGCCCCAGATGGTGTCCTCGTTGCCGCACCGGGTGTGCAGCCCCATCGCGATGGCCATCGTGTTGACGGGAAGTACCGAGCGCATGAGGGTTTCGAGGGTCAAGACGGCCCCGTCGGGCACCCGGTTGATGAAGTTCATGATGTTGTACGGGTTGGGGCCGTCGAAGCCGCCGCCGATGCCCACCCAGGTGAGGTTCAGCGGCCCCATGTACGTGCCGCGGCGAATGAGCCGCTCAACGGTCTCCAGCTGCGGGATCGACGACAGCTGGAAGTGCGGCTGGATCCCGTTGGCGGACAGCCTGCGCAGATGCTCCTCGACCCACGCCGGGCCGGCGGGCACCGTCATCTCACGGTAGGTGTCGTAGAGCTCGGGGCGCTCCATGGAGGTGCCCGCGATATCGCCCGCGGTCATCAGTTCCATGATGTTCATCTGGCTGGTGTTGATGGCGATGGTCACCTGGTCGGGCTTCGGATCCAGTTCCGCCAGCATGTGACGGGTATCGTCCGAGAGCCATTTCGCCTCGGCGCCTTCGCCTTCGGGTGCGAAGGAGATGGAGCCACCCACCTGCAGGATCATGTCCGGCACGGCCTCGCGCAGTCCGACGAGCAGCTCGTTGAACTTCGACAGTCGTTTGCTGCCCTTGCCGTCCAGCTCCCGGACGTGGATGTGCAGCACGGTCGCACCGGCCTCGTAGCAGTCCACGGCCTGCTGGACGTGCTGCTCGATGCTCAGCGGGAGGTCCTCGGGGAAGTCGTCGACCTCCCACTCGGGGCCGTACGGCGCAACGGTGATGACCTGCTTCTCCTGGACCTCGGGAAAAAGGGCGTCGTCGTGGAAGTGCATGGGGTTCTCCTTGAATCGGTGGGGCTGAGGTGATGTCAGTACGGTCGATCGCCGACGATGCCGGCGCGTTCCATGCGGCGGACCGCGGGCCAGTAGTCCTGCACCGCGTAGTGCTGGGTGCAGCGGTTGTCCCAGATGGCGAAGCTGTTCTCGGTCCAGCGCCAGCGCACCTGGAACTCGGGGACGGAGGCCTGCCGGGTGAGGTAGTGCAGCAGTTCCGCTGCGCCGGGGGCGTAGTCGTAGCCGAAGCGCACGTTCTCGGGAGTGTGGAAGTTGGTGAGGTGCGTGGCGAAGGCGTTGACGAACAGGATCTTCTCGCCCGTCTCGGGGTGGGTGCGCACCACCGGGTGCTCGGCGTCGGGGAATCGGGCGTGCAGCGCCGCGCGCTGATCGGCGGGCATCGCGGCGCCGAAACTGGCCTCGATGGAGTGCCGTGCGCGCAGGCCCTCGATCCGCCCTTTGATGTCCATCGGGAGCGCCTCGTACGCGGCCACCATGTCGACCCAGATCGTGTCGCCGCCCACGTCGGGGCCCTCGACGCAGCGCAGCACGGAGCCGAAGGGCGGGTTCTCCCGCCAGGTGGCGTCGCAGTGGAAGGCGTTCTCGTAGTGCTCCGGCGGGCTGTCGAGGTCCTTGTAGATGCGGACGAGGCCGGGGTGTTCGGGATCGCTGCCGACGACGGGATGGTCCTCGAGGTCGCCGAAGCGGCGCGCGAGCGCCACGTGATCGGCGCGGCTGATCGGCTGATCGCGCACGAACAGCACCTTGTGCGCGAGGAGCAACGCCCTCAGTTCGGCGAACAGCGCATCGTCGTGGGCGACCTCGGCGAGATCGACGTCGTGCAGTTCGGCTCCGAGGTGGGCGGTGAGCCGTTCGGCGCGGAGCCGGCCAGCGGCGGGTGCGGTGGTGACAGTCATGGTGATGCCTGCTTCCGGTGCGGTTACGGGATGAGGATCGAGGAGCCGGTGAGGGCCCCGGATTCGAGATCGGCGTGCGCGCGGGCCGCCTCGGCGAGCGGATAGCTCTGCCCGATCGGGATCTCGATCCGGCCGGCGGCGATGTGCCCGAACAGCTCTCCGGCGAGGTCGGCCCGTTCGGCGGGGTCGGCGATGTAGTCGGCGAGCGCCGGGCGGGTGATGAACAGGGAGCCCTTGATCGCCAGTTGCATAGCGTCGATGGGCGGGATCGGACCGGAAGAGGTGCCGAAGCACACCAGGAGGCCCCTGCGCGCGAGCGAGTCGATCGAGGCCTGGAAGGTCGCGGCGCCGATGCTGTCGAGGACCACCGGAACCCCGGCTCCGCCGGTGATCTCGCGGACGCGGGCGGCGGTGTCCTCGCTCCGGTAGTGGACGATGTGGTCGACGCCGTGCGCACGGGCCACCTCGGCCTTCTCCGGCGTGGACACGGTGCCGATCACGGTCAGCCCCAGGAGTTTGGCCCACTGGGCGACGATGAGGCCCACGCCCCCGGCGGCGGCGTGCAACAGGATGGTGTCGCCGGGGCGGTAGGGATGAATGCGCCGCATGAGGTAGGCCGCGGTGAGGCCGCGCATCGTGCAGGCGGCGGCGGTGGCGAGGTCGACCCCGTCCGGCACGGGGATGAGATGTCGCGCGGGCAGCACGAACTCGGTGCTGTAGGCGCCGAGCGGGCTGCCGGTGTAGGTGTAGGTGACCCGGTCACCCACGGCGAAGTCCTCGACATCGGGGCCGATGGCGTCGATCGTGCCCGCGGCCTCGACGCCCATGCCGTTCGGGAGCGGCACCGGGTACAGGCCCGTGCGGTAGTAGATGTCGGCGAAGTTCAGGCCGACGGCCTCATGCCGGATCCGCACCTCGCCGGCATCCGGCTCGCGGGTCGGCACGGCCTCGTACCGCAGCACCTCGGGGCCTCCGGTCTCGTGGAAGCGGATTGCGTTCGCCATGGGGTCCTCTCTGGGTCGACACCGAATGTGATGAAGACGACGGTAGGACGCCCGGGGCGGCTATTCTGTTCTTGCCGGGACGCGAAACTGTTCATGTCGAGACAGTGAGGTGATTGCGATCACACTGACGAGTCCTCGGGTGCCACTCGCCCGCTACGCCTCGCTGGCCAACTACGTGGACCTGACCACGCGGTTGGGCGCCGATCCGCGGACCCTGCTGCGTGATGCCGGCCTCGACCCCGGCGGCGTCGCGGTGCAGGACCGCTGGGTACCTGCCGCTGCCGTGACCGATCTGCTCGAACGGACCGCGGAGATCACCGGGCGCGACGATCTCGGTCTCCGCCTCGCCGAACTGAGACGGTTGTCCCACCTCGGCCCGCTGAGCCTGGTACTCCGCGAGGAACCGGACGTCCGCAGCGCACTGCAGATGCTGATCCGTCACGAGCGGATGTACAACGAGGCCCTGCACACCCGGCTCACCGTCGCCGACGGGATCGCGACCGTGCGCATCGATCTGCACCTCGATCGCCCCGCACCCGACCGGCAGGCGGTCGACCTGGCCGTCGGCGTGATCCACGCGCTCCTGCGGGAACTGTTGGGCGGTACGTGGACTCCCCTGTCGGTGTTCTTCGCCCACCCCGCGCCCCGTCACGACGCCACCGCCCGCCGGATGTTCGGCGGCGCGGTCCGCTACGACGCCGACGGGCACGGCGTCAGCCTCTACGAGAGCGACCTGGACCGCCCCACCGCCACCTCGGATCCGCAGCTGCGCGAGTACACCAGACGGTTCCTCAGCACGACGGACGGGGACACCCGCAGCGACCATGTCCAGCGCACACGGCAACTGGTCGATCTGCTGCTCCCCACGGGGCGGTGCTCCGCCGAGCAAGTGGCACGCAGCCTCGGCGTCGACCGGCGGACGGTGCATCGGCGCCTGGCCGCAGAGGGCACCACCTTCTCCGCGGTCGTCGACGAGGCCCGATCCACGCTCGCGCGCCACCTGGTGTCCGGGCGGCGCTACTCGTTCACCGAGATCTCGGTGATTCTCGCCTTCTCCAGCCCGTCGAACTTCTCCCGCTGGTTCCGCGGCAGGTTCGGCGTCACGCCGCGGGATTGGCGGAACGCGACGCCCCGGCCGCGGTGAGCCCTGGTCCTGTTCCCAGCGATCCCACAGATCCACCGCAGGGCTACGGCAGCCGAGCGCCCGAGTCTCGTCTTCATGACAACCGAGACCGCCCCCGACCGCATGGGCCCGGCCGCCGCCCGATCTCCCGAGGGAGCACCGTCCGGCGCCCCCGTCCTCGACATCGTGGTCCCCGTGTACAACGAGGCCCACTCCCTCGCGCACTGCGTGGAGACCCTGCACGCCTACCTCGCCGACTCACTGCGCATCCCCGCCCGGATCACCATCGCCGATAACGCCAGTACCGATGACACACTGCGGGTGGCGCACGCGCTCGCAGGAGCGATCGACGGCGTGCGCGTGGTGCACCTGGACGCCAAGGGCCGGGGCCGGGCACTGCGCCGGGTGTGGTCGGACTCCGACGCCCAGGTGCTGGTCTACATGGACGTGGATCTGTCCACCGATCTCAACGCGCTGTTCCCGCTCGTCGCTCCGCTGCTGTCCGGACACAGCGACCTCGCCATCGGCACCCGGCTCGGCCGCGGTGCGCGGGTGACGCGGGGGCCCAAGCGGGAGTTCATCTCCCGCGGCTACAACCTGCTCCTGCACACCGCGCTGCGAGTGCGGTTCTCCGATGCGCAGTGCGGGTTCAAGGCGATCCGCACCGACGTCGCGCGACAACTGCTCCCGCTGGTGCAGGACGGCGAGTGGTTCTTCGACACCGAGCTGCTGGTGCTCGCCGAGCGGGCCGGGCTACGCATCCACGAGGTCCCCGTGGACTGGACCGACGACCCCGACAGTCGCGTGGACATCGCGGACACCGTGGCCAAGGACCTGCGCGGCATGGCGCGGGTCGGCCGGGCGCTGGCCGCGGGCCGGCTTCCCCTCGACGATGTGCGCCGGGCACTCGGCCGCGACGAACCGGAGATCGCCGGGGTACCGCACGGCATGGTCGGCCAGCTCGCGCGGTTCGCGATGATCGGCGTGGCCAGCACCGTGGCCTACGCCCTGCTCTACCTGCTGCTGCACTCTGCTATCGGGGCGCAGGCCGCGAACTTCACCGCCCTGCTGATCACCGCCGTCGGCAACATCGCGGCCAACCGCGCGTTCACGTTCGGCGTCCGCGGCCGCGAGGGAGCCGTGCGGCACCACACCCAGGGGCTCGTCGTCTTCCTGGTCACCTGGGCGCTCACCGCCGGCAGCCTGGCACTGCTCGCGAGCGCCGCCCCCGGCGCCTCCCGCGAGGTACAACTGGCGGTGCTGGTGATCGCCAACCTGGTGGCCACGGTGCTGCGCTTCGTGGGTATGCGCCTGATCTTCCGCACCGCCGGAGCCGCCGCGTGACGCGACTGCAGGAACGCGCGGCCGTCGCCGTCCTCCTGGTGGGGACGGCGGTCGCGTACATCTGGGGCCTCGGTCGGGCGGGCTGGGCCAATGCCTTCTACGCTGCGGCGGTCCAGGCGGGCACCGTGAGCTGGAAGGCCATGTTCTTCGGCAGCTCGGACGGCGCGAACTCGATCACCGTGGACAAGCCGCCCGCCTCGCTGTGGGTGATGGAACTCTCCACCCGCGTCTTCGGCGTGAACTCGTGGGCGATGCTCATCCCCCAGGCGCTGCTCGGAGTGGCCTCGGTGGCACTGCTGTACGCCACCGTGCGCCGGCGGTTCGGCGCCCTCGCGGGTCTGCTCGCCGGGCTGATCCTGGCGGTGACGCCGGTGGCCGCCATGATGTTCCGGTTCAACAATCCGGACGCGCTCCTGGTGCTGGTGATGATCGCCGCCACGTGGGCGATGCTGCGGGCCGTGGAGGACGGCCGGTGGCGGTGGCTGATCGCGTGCGGGGCGTTCGTCGGGGTCGGATTCCTCACCAAGCAGCTCGCGGTGATGCTGATCGTGCCCGGGCTGGCGCTCACCTATCTGATCGCCGGGCCCCCGCGCCTACGGACCCGGATCGCCCAGGTGTTCGCCGCGGGCGCCGCGATGGTGGTCGGCGCGGGCTGGTGGTTGCTCACCGTGGAGTTGTGGCCCGCCGCATCCAGGCCGTGGATCGGCGGCTCACAAAGCAATTCGATTCTGGAGCTCACGCTGGGCTACAACGGACTCGGGCGGCTCAACGGGAACGAGAAGGGCAGCGTGGGTCCCGGCCGCGGCGGCATGGAGCCGCCCCCGGGATTCGAGCTGCCCGCCGGGATGGACCTGCCCGGGGGCAGGGGCGGAGGCATGTTCGGCGACGCCGGAATCCTGCGGATGTTCCAGCCCGCCCAAGCCGGACAGATCGCCTGGCTGCTCCCCGCGGCGCTCATCGCGATCGCGGTGGTGCTGGTACTGCGCCGCCGCGCGCCCCGTACGGACGGCGATCGTGCAGCGGTGATCGCCTGGGGCGGTTGGTTGCTGGTCACGGGCCTCACGTTCAGCTTCATGGCGGGCATCTTCCACGCGTACTACACGGTGGCCCTCGCGCCCGCCATCGCCGCGCTCGTGGCGATCGGGGTGGCGGTGGGCTGGCGGGAACGGCAGGTCCCCTGGGTGCGTGTGACAGCGGCCCTCGCCGTGGCGTCCACCGGGGCCACCGGCTGGTACATCCTCGATCAGACGCCGAACTGGAATCCCTGGCTGCGGTGGACGATCGCGGCGGCGGCGCTCGTGGGGACGGTGGCCCTGCTGGCCACACTGCTTCCCTCGGCGAGACGATCCCGACGGCTCGCCGGCCTGATCGCGGCGGCGTCCGTGTTCGTGGGCCTCGCAGGGCAGGTGGCGTTCACCGCGGAGACCATCGCAACACCGCGCCAGGGCGCCATCGTCTCGGCGGGGCCCTCGAGCGGCCACGGCTTCGGGCCGGGAGGCGGCAAGGGGCGCGCGGACCACGCCGCCGCACAACGCGGCCCCGGCGGCCCCGGCGGCCCCGGCGGTCCGGGTGGTCCGGGTGGTCCGGGCGGGCGGAGCGACGGCGCCGAGCGGTCCGGGACCGGCGGCGGACCGTCGTTCCTCATGGGCAGCACGGCCGGTCCCGAGGTGACCGCTCTGCTGTCGCGGGACGCCGACCGGTACACCTGGGTGGCGGCGACGGTGGGCGCGAACGCCGCGGCGGGCTATCAGCTGGCCACCGGGAAGCCGGTGATGCCGATCGGCGGCTTCAACGGCACCGATCCGTCCCCCACGCTGGCGCAGTTCCAGCAGTACGTGGCCGAGGGCAAGATCCACTACTTCTTCACCGAATCCGGTGAGGGTTTCGGGGGATTCGGCGGCACGGGAACGGCCGCGGAGATCCGTTCGTGGGTCGAGAAGACCTACGCGGCGCGCACCGTCGACGGGGTGACGCTCTACGACCTGGCTCCGCAGCGCTAGAACAGGCGCTCGTCGCCGGCATCGAAGTCGCCCCGGACCTCGATGCCGGAGGCGAGCGCACCCGCCGGGGGTTCGAGCCCGAGGTGGTGCCAGGCCGCCATGGTGGCGACGCGGCCGCGGGGCGTGCGGGCGAGCATGCCGGCGCGCACCAGGAAGGGCTCGCACACCTCCTCGACGGTGCCGGGTTCCTCACCGACCGCGACCGCCAGGGTGGAAACGCCCACGGGTCCACCGCCGAAGCTGCGGATCAGGGCGCCGAGCACGGCCCGGTCCAGGCGGTCGAGACCGAGCTCGTCGACGTCGTAGACCTTGAGCGCGCCGCGCGCCACCTCGACGGTCACCACGCCGTCGGCACGGACATCGGCGAAATCGCGGACCCGGCGGAGCAGCCGGTTGGCGATGCGCGGGGTGCCGCGGGAGCGGCTCCCGATCTCCGCCGCGGCCTCCCCCACGATCTCGATGCCCAGGATCCTCGCGCTGCGCTCGATCACCCGCACCAGATCGTCGGTGCCGTAGAAGTCCATGTGCGCGGTGAACCCGAAGCGGTCGCGCAGCGGCCCGGTGAGCGCACCGGACCGGGTCGTGGCGCCCACCAGGGTGAACGGCGCCACATCGAGCGGGATGGACGTGGCGCCCGGCCCCTTCCCCACCACCACGTCCACTCGGAAATCCTCCATCGCGAGGTAGAGCATCTCCTCGGCCGGGCGGGCCATCCGATGGATCTCGTCGATGAACAGGACATCGCCCTCGACCAGGTTGGACAGCATGGCCGCGAGATCGCCCGCGCGTTCCAAGGCCGGCCCCGAGGTCACCCGCAGCGCCGTTCCGAGCTCGGCGGCGATGATCATCGCGAGGCTGGTCTTGCCCAGGCCGGGCGGGCCGGACAGCAGGATGTGGTCGGGGGTTCCGCCGCGCTTGCGGGCGCCGTGCAGCACGAGTTGGAGCTGCTCGCGCACCTTGGGCTGGCCGATGAACTCGTCGAGCGACTTCGGGCGCAGCGAATCGGAATCGTCGCCGGACAAGGGCGCCGGGCCCATCAGGCCCGAGACCTCGTCATCGAACTCGCTGCCGACCTCGTCGTCGTACTCCACGCGCTAGCCCCTCCCCAGGGACTTCAGCGCATCGCGCAGCAGCTCGGACACCGGCTTGTCGGGCCCCGCCTCGATCGCCGCGGTGACGGCGGGCTCGGCCTGCTTCGGCGTGAATCCCAGTCCCTCCAGCGCGTCCAGCAACTGCTGGCCGACTCCGCCCGGAACCGCCGTCGACCCGGCGGCGGTGCCGGTGGACGTGGTGGGCGCGGCCACCTTGTCCTTGAGCTCGACGTGGATCCGCTCGGCGACACGCTTGCCGATACCGGGGATCAAGCACAACGTCTTGATGTCACCCGAGGCGATCGCGGTCTGCATCTGGGCCGGTTCGAGCACGGCGATGGCGGCCATGGCCAACCGCGGCCCCACCCCCTGCACGGTCTGCAGCAGGTGGAACAGCTCCTGCTGCGGGGAATCGGTGAAGCCGTACAGCGTCATCGAGTCCTCGCGCACCACCATCGAGGTGAGCAGCGAGCCCTCGGCCCCGCGCGTGAGCGCACCCGCGGTGGCGGGCGCCACCAGCACCTTGTAGCCGACACCCGCGCACTCGACCACCACGTGATCGAGACCGATGTGCCGTACCTCGCCGCGCAGCGACGCGATCATCGCACTCCTCCTGTGACACGACCCGCGCGACGCTGCGCAGCGAGCCGCTGTTCGAAGACCTTCTTCTGTTCCGCCGCACGGCGTTCCGCTTCCGCCATCCGCGCGATCATCGGCGCCCGCCAGCTGTGACAGACGGCGAGCGCAAGAGCATCGGCCGCGTCGGCGGGCTCCGGGGCCTTCTGCAGCCCCAGGATCTTGGTGATCATCGCGGTCACCTGCGCCTTGCCCGCGTTGCCGTTGCCGGTGACGGCCGCCTTGACCTCCGACGGGGTGTGGAAGTGCACGGCGATGCCCCGCCGGGCCGCGGCCAGGGCGACTACGCCGCCGGCCTGCGCGGTACCCATCGCGGTGGACACGTTGTGCTGCGCGAAGACCCGCTCCACGGCGATCACATCGGGTTCGTGGGTATCCATCCAGAACTCCGCCGCGGTCCACACCGCCAAGAGGCGTTCCGGCAGCGGCATGGTGGACGGTGTCCGCACCACGTCCACATCGAGCGCAGTGACCTTGCGGCCCGCGCCCGTCTCGACCACGGAGAGGCCGCAACGGGTGAGACCGGGGTCCACCCCCATCACCCGCATCGCGCACCTCCGTCGAACAGTCAAACCTTTGTTCGAGAGCCTACCCTGCATCCCGCGGAAGCAGGACGCGGACACGCGCGTCTACTCGCAGATGACGGTGGGCACCGGGTCGTACTTCACCGTGCGGGTGTGCCTCGAGATCACGGACCCCGAGCGCGCATCGGTGATGACACGGGTGTTGCTGGTGGTGAACCCGGGCTGTCCCGTGCTGGCGACGCAGTGCGGGCCCTTCGCCAACCGGATGGTCGAGGGCTCGGTGGGCAGCGAGCGCTGCCCCTTGATCGACTCGACCGAGCGCGTCTTGGTACTCCACATCCGCACCGTGACCGAGGAGGCGCCCGCGCTGGACTCGATGACCACGCCGTACGGGGTGTCGTTCGTGAACTTCAGGTCGATCGCACCCTCGTACACGGTGGCCTCCCGCGCCTCGGGGTACCGCGAGATGTAATAGCTGTGCTCGGTGTGGCCCGCGTCCGCGAGACCGGCGAAGTACGCGGCGTTGTAGAGCGTGGTGGCGAACTGCGAGATGCCGCCGCCCACGGCCTTATCGGGCCGGCCGTTGTTGATGATGCCCGACTCCACGTAGCCCTGCGCGGTGCCGCGGGGCCCGGTGTAGCCGTTGAGCGAGAAGGTCTCCCCGGGCAGCACGACTGCACCGTTGACCTGCTGCGCCACCCGGCGGATGTTCACGCCGGACGCGTCGCTGAAGCCGCCGGTGGTGAACTCGCTCACCACCTCCTTGACGCCCAGTTCGTTGGCCCGCTTGGTGGTGATCTTCGGTTCCACCGTCTTGAACTGCGCCGTCGCCGCGCGGTCGGCCTCGGCGCGCTGGTTCACCGCGCGGGCCACCGCGTCGATGGTGGGATCCCAGACGACCTCGCTGCCGGGCACCGCGGCCGTCACCGTCGGCGCTCCACCGGACAGCGTGAACGACGCGTCCTTGGGCTTGGAGACCGCCGATTCGAGCCGGGTGCCGAGCACCTTGCGCGCGGCGTCCCGGTCCACCGTCGCCTTCAGCTGGCCGTCACCATCGGGCTGGTACGACAGGAAGGTCCCGATGTCGTCGCCCGTGAGCCGGCCGACGGTGCTGGCCTCCGTGTTCGGCGCACCGTCCTTGCGGAGCACCACGGCCGACGAGACGGCACGCGTCGCCGCGCCCGACGCGACCGAGCGCACCATCTGCTCGGAGACCGTCGGCCGGACGTTCTCGGTGGGGATGTCCACCTCGGTGGTGTCGGGCCACGCGGCGAGCACGGCGTCGGCCGCCTTGCCCATGTCGATGCGATCGCCGGGCTTGGGCAACACCGGGACCGGCTTGCCGTCCCGGAAGATCACCGCGCCGTCGCCGGCGGCGGAGGTCAGCTTCTCCGTCGAACCGCCCAGCGCCGCGTCGAACTTGGTGCGATCGAGCGTCGACTCGGGGTGCACGTGCCGTTGCCGGACGTAGCCGATCAGGTCGCGCGCGGGATTGCGGTCCCGAATCGCCTGCTCGACGGTGCCCTCGACATCCATCTTCAACCCGAGTTGCTCGGGGGTGAACTGCACGGAACCCTTGTCGGTGCGGAGCGTGACCTTGGCATCGTCGGCCTTATCGGCCGCCGGCGCCAGGCGGGCGATCGCGTCGGTCCGCCCGATCCCGCCGAACTCGACGCCCAGCGCGGTGGCGCCGTGCACGGTCTCCGCGCGCCCGTTCTCCCAGACCGCGGCCCCGCCCGCACCGAGCAGCAGCGCTCCGACCACGGCCAGAGCGGAGGCACGGCGCAGCGAGGTTCGTGTCCGATTCACAATCTGAGAATATCCTGACGCTTCAGTACCGCACAGTAGGGGCGATGCAGAACGGCAATCCTTCCGGGCCGTCAGTCCTCGTCGAGCTCGGCCAGGACCTCGTCCGGGATGTCGATGTTGGTGTACACGTTCTGCACGTCGTCGCTGTCCTCGAGCGCATCGATCAGCTTGAAGACCTTGCGCGCACCGTCGGCGTCCAGCGGCACCTCGACCGACGCGCGGAAGCCGGATTCGGCGGACTCGTAATCGATTCCGGCCTCCTGCAGCGCGGTGCGCACAGCCACCAGGTCGGTGGGCTCGGAGACGATCTCGAACTGCTCACCGAGATCGGTGACCTCTTCGGCACCGGCGTCGAGCACGGCCATGAGCACGTCGTCCTCGGACTGACCGTTCTTGTCCAGGGTCACGACGCCCTTGCGCGCGAACAGGTACGACACCGAACCGGGGTCGGCCATGTTGCCGCCGTTGCGGGTCATCGCGACGCGGACCTCGCCCGCGGCGCGGTTGCGGTTGTCGGTGAGGCACTCGATCAGGACCGCCACGCCGTTGGGGCCGTAGCCCTCGTACATGATGGTCTGCCAGTCGGCGCCGCCGGCCTCTTCGCCACCACCGCGCTTGCGGGCCCGCTCGATGTTGTCGTTGGGGACCGAGGTCTTCTTCGCCTTCTGAATGGCGTCGTAGAGCGTGGGGTTACCGTCGGGATCGCCACCACCGGTCCGCGCCGCGACCTCGATGTTCTTGATCAGCTTGGCGAACAGCTTGCCGCGCTTCGCGTCGATCGCCGCCTTCTTGTGCTTGGTGGTGGCCCATTTGGAATGGCCGCTCATCGAACCCTCGATTCAGTACTGGTGCGCTGTATCAACCCTTCGAGTTTACGTGAACGCCTTCTCCAGGTCGCTGAGCGCGTCTTCCAGGTGGTGGATGAGGCGCTGCACGTGCGGCACGGACGTGCGGCACGCCACGATGCCGAACTCCAGATTGTCGTAATTGGTGGAGATGGTGATGTTGATCGCGGAACCGTCGAGCACGATCGACGCCGGGTAGATGCCGTCGAGCCGGGACCCGTTCCAGTACATCGGGGCGCGTGGACCGGGCACGTTCGAGATCACCAGATTGAAGGGCGGCCGGGTGCGACCGGAGTAGCCGGGCAGCAAGCCCGGAGCCAGTCCGGCGATGTTGGCGGCGCTCACGGCGAGCACCTGCATCGGCGACAGCTCCCCCATCACCCGGCGAGCGGCCCGCACCGAGTCCCGCGCCATGTGCAGCCGGTCCGCGGCATCGGGGATGTCGGTGCCCAGGGTGGCGATGATGGTGCCCACCGCGTTCGAATCCGTCGAGTCGCCCTCCTTGCGGAGGTTCACCGGCACCATCGCCGTGAGCGACCGGTCGGGCAGTTCGCCGAGCTCGGCCAGGTACGAGCGCAGTGCGCCGCCGCACATCGCCAGGACCACGTCGTTGACGGTGGCTCCCGCCGCGCGCCGGATCGCGTCGATCCGCTCCAGCGAGTACGACTGGGCGACGAAGCGCCGGGCGCCGCCGATCGGGACGTTGAAGATGGTGTGCGGTGCCTGGAACGGCGCCATGTAGTCGTGATCGCGGAAGGCATTGCCCACCACCTTGAGTGAGGCCGGGACCATGCCCAGCACCTCGCCCGTGATGCCCGCGGCCTGCTTCGCCACCCCGAACGGATCGACGCCGAACAGGCCGGTCGGCTTCGCCGGGGCGGGCTCCTGCGGCTTGGCGCGCTTGCCCAGGCCCGGCTGCCAGACGACGCGCCCCTCCATGTCGTTCGGGTCCTCCGACAGCGACAGGGTCATGTACTTCAGCGCCGAGACACCGTCCACCAGCGAGTGGTGCACCTTGCTGTAGATCGCGAACCGGCCGTCCTCGAGGCCCTCGATCACCTGCAGCTCCCACATCGGGCGGTGCCGGTCGAGGAGCGTCTCGTGCCACAGCGAGACCATCTGGAACAGTTCGCGGATGCGGCCCGGCTGCGGCAGCGCGGTGTGCCGCACGTGGTAGTCGACGTCGATCGAATCGACGTCGGTCCACCAGGTGTTGCCGACGATGCCGACCGGATCGGCGGGGCGGCGCCCGAACCGACTGCTGACATCGGTGTGCGCGCGCATCGTCTCCACCACGGAGCGCACGTAATCGGGCCCGGCACCATCAGGCGGCGTGAACAACTGCAAACCGCCCACATGCATGGGATGCTCGCGCGATTCCGCCACGAGGAACATCGAATCGGTCACCGGCATGTAGCTCATGCGCGCACCCCTGTCCGTCTGCGGGGCACCGCACGCGGCCCCCACCACCTCAACACGACCCGGCAGAGGGGTGGGCACGCCCGAGACGGGTCAGCCGCGCCGAACCATGGCCACGAAGTGCTCGTGGATCCGCAGATCCCCGGTCACCTCCGGATGGAAGGATGTGGCAAGCGTCACACCCTGCTGCACTGCGACTACCGTACCCGCCGACTCGCCCGCCTCGGCAGGCACCCTGGCGAGCACGTCGACACCGTCGCCGACCCGCTCCACCCAGGGCGCACGGATGAACACGGCGCGCACCGGCGGACCGTCGATGCCCGCGACGTCGAGGTCGGTCTCGAAGGAATCCACCTGTCGGCCGAAGGCATTCCGCCGGACGGTCATATCGATCGCGGACAGGCAGCGAGCGTCCGGCCGGGTGTCGAGCACCTCCGAGGCGAGCAGGATCATCCCGGCGCACGAGCCGTACGCGGGCAGTCCGTCGGCGAGCGCGGCGCGCAGGGGGTCGTACAGGTCGAAGACGCCGAGCAGCCGGCTCATGGTGGTGGACTCGCCGCCGGGGATCACGATGCCGTCCACGGCCGCGAGATCGGCGACGGTGCGCACCGCGCTGGTGCTCGCGCCGACCTCCTCCAGCGCCCGACGGTGCTCGCGCACGTCACCCTGAAGAGCCAGAACCCCGATCCGCACAGTCACGGGTCACCAGAGTAGGTGCCCTACTTGCGGAAGCGGTGCAGGCCCTCCTGGATCACGACCGCCACGAGTGTGCCGTCGCGGGTGAAGATCCTGCCCGCGGTGAGCGCCCGTCCCCCGCCTGCCGAGGGCGAGGTCTGGTCGTAGAGCAGCCATTCGTCGGCGCGGAAGGGCCGCAGGAACCACATCGCGTGATCGAGCGACGCGACCTGGGTGTCGACGCCGGGATGTCCCACGCGCGCGGAGGTGAGCAGCGTCATGTCGCTCATGTACGCGAGCGCGCTGGTGTGGATGTTCTGATCGTCCGGCAGACGTCCGATGTGCTTGAACCACACCTGCTGATGGACCGCGCGCCCCGGGTACGGCGTGGTCTGGGACTGGTCGACGATCCGGATGTCCCAGTTGTTCCACTCCTGGATCAGCCCGCGGCTCTCCTGCGAGGCGTTGGGATCCTCCCGCGGGCTGGGGACCGTGTCCGGATCGGGTGCGGAGGGCATCTCGTCGGCGTGCTCGATGCCCTCCTGGCCGGGGAGCTGGAACGACGCCGACATGGAGAAGATCGCCTCGCCGTTCTGCACGCCGTTCACGCGGCGGGTGCAGAAGGACCGGCCGTCGCGGATGCGGTCGACGAGGAAGACGGTATCGGCATCGGGGTTGCCCGGGCGCAGGAAGTAGCCGTGCAGCGAGTGCACCTGCATCTCCTCGGGCACCGTGCTGATCGCCGAGCGCAGCGCCTGGCCGGCCACCTGGCCGCCGAAGGTGCGCACCAGGATCGACGGCGCGTGGATACCCCGGAAGATGTCGCGGTCGATCTGCTCCAGGCTCAGCAGCGCTTCGATGTCAGCCACGGAGCGTGACTCTACTCAACTCACCAGTCGTCGCCGACCGGTTCCGTCGTGGCTTCCACGACGATCACGGTGACGTTGTCCCGGCCGCCGGCGTTGAGCGCCGCGGAGACCAACTGCTCGGCGCACTCGTCGATGGGGACCTCGGATTCGAGGATCGACTGGATCTCGTCGTCGGTGAGCTCGCCGTTGAGGCCGTCCGAGCACACCAGCAGCTTCTCCTGCGGCTGCGCGGGCACGATCCAGAAATCGGCGTCGGGCTCCATACCCGCGCCCAGGGCACGGGTGATCACGTTGCGGCGCGGGTCGACCCGAGCCTGCTCGGGGCTCAGGAAGCCGCCGTTGATGAGCTCCTGAACCTGTGAGTGATCCACGGTGAGCTGCTCGAAGTAGCCCTCGGCGAGGCGGTAGGTGCGCGAGTCGCCGATGTTGACCACCAGCCAGTGCGGGACCTCCTCGTAGGTGGTGAGGAGAACGCCGGTCACGGTGGTGCCGGCGCGCTTACCGGTCTCGGAGTCGATGGCCTCGATGGTGGCGTGCGCCTGGCGCAGCCGGTCGACGACCTGCTCCATGACGACCTGCGCATCGGCCGGCTCGGGACCGAAGACCTCGGCCAGGGCCTCCAGTGCGGCGGCCGAGGCCACCTCGCCCGCGTCGTGGCCGCCCATGCCGTCGGCGAGCAGGAACATGCCCGGCCCGGTGAGCGCACCGTCCTCGTTCGTCATCCGCACGCGGCCGGGGTTGCTGATCGCGACCCACTTCATCGAGACGCCCCCCTGGGCGCCGTAGACGATCTCGGACCGCGCCGAGCCGTCTCCCATGGCTTCGGCGGTCATCCGCCGAGCACCTTGAAACTGCGCTGCCCCATATGCACGACGCTGCCCTTCTCCACGGCGTACCTGACTCCCTTGGTGAGCTCGGTCCACGAATCCTCATAGGCGATCGCGGATCCGTTCGTCGACCCTACGTCCTCGACCCACAGCTCACCGCGGGTGAGTCCGAACAACAGGTGGGTCTTGGACACCGATGCGGTGTCGTCGACGAGAACGTACTTGGTGACCTTCGATGCATCCGCACCCGGCGGGATCACCGGCTCGCGGCCGATGATTCCGTCTCCGCGCACGTCCACCGAGTGGCCGTCGTCGAAGCGCAACACGATCGGCGCACCACCGGCGGGCCGGGCGCCGGCGGAACCCGCGGTCTGCAGGGGCGACGGTGCGCTCGGGCGCTGCTGCGGCGGCACCTGCGGCGCCGGGCCCGCGGGGCGCGGCGGGGCGGCCTGCGGCGGCGGTCCCTGGCGG
>NZ_BAAAII010000006.1:0-464662 GCF_039525985.1 Tsukamurella strandjordii
GTGAGGGTGTGGGAGAGTAGGACACCGCCGGACTAAAATTAGATACAGGATGAAAGCCCTCGGGGGCTGGTGAGCAGAAATGCTCCCGCCTCCGGGGGCTTTCGCCGTATCCTCATCAGCTCCCGTTCGACGAATCCCGTAAGGTGGAAACCGTGCGTGTCGTGATTGCCGATTGCCAGGTCGACTACGTGGGACGGCTCACCGCCCACCTGCCCATGGCCCGCCGGCTCATTCTGGTGAAGGCCGACGGCTCCGTCAGCATCCACGCCGACGATCGCGCCTACAAGCCCCTGAACTGGATGAGCCCGCCCTGCTGGCTGGAGACGGCACCGTCGGGCGAGGACGCCAAGGACGTGCCCGAGGGCCAGCAGCTGTGGATCGTGCGGAACAAGGCCGACGAGCAGCTCCGCATCCTGATCGGCGAGGTCGAACACGACAGCAGCCATGAACTCGGCATCGATCCCGGCCTCGTCAAAGACGGTGTGGAGGCCCACCTGCAGGAGCTGCTCGCCGAGCACACGCACACCTTCGGTGAGGGCTACACCCTGATCCGGCGTGAGTACATGACGGCCATCGGCCCCGTGGACCTGCTGTGCCGCGACGCCGACGGTCGCACCGTGGCGGTCGAGGTGAAGCGCCGCGCCGAGATCGACGGCGTCGAGCAGCTCACCCGGTACCTGGACCTGCTCAACCGTGATCCGCTGCTCGCGCCCGTCCAGGGCATCCTCGCGGCGCAGCAGGTCAAGCCGCAGGCCCGCACGCTGGCCGAGGACCGCGGGATCCGGTGCGTCACCGTCGACTACGACGTGCTGCGCGGTACCGAGGACACCTCCTACAAGCTGTTCTGACGGCGCCGGACATGGCGAAGCGATCGGTCTCCCGACGCCGGGCCTCGGGCCCCGTCCGGCCGCTCAGCGCGGGCGGGTTCGGTTCCCGGGTCGAGGCGGGGGACGAGGCCTTCCAGGTGCGCACCGTGACCGGGAGCGCCGCGATCAAGGACTACCGCTGTCCGGGCTGCGCACAGACCATCCCCGCGGGCACCGCCCACGTGGTGGCCTGGCCGGCCGCCGAGTCCGGCGGCGTGAGTGAACGCCGCCATTGGCACACGGGGTGCTGGCGGCGCGAGGTCAGTCGGCGTTCGCGGTAGCGGGATCCGCGGCGGCGAAATCGTCCGCGTTGAGCACCTTGTCGGCACGCTCCGCGGCCGTGGGCCGCGCATCCGAGACGTGCTGTGCCGGCTGGGTCCGCGCGGGCTGGAAGGCGGCGGGCTCGACGTGCTTGTCGACCACATCCTGCTCTCCACTGCCCACGGCGAGCGCCTCGGGCACCAGCGAGAGCTGACGGCGCACCGTCTCCAGCTGATCGAGGATCGACGAGCGCAGCGCCTGCATGTCCTCGGTGATCCGGCGGGCGTTCGCCACCTGCGAGGAGATGCGGGTATTGGTCTCGTCCAGCTTCTGCTGCGCGGTGGCGTTGGCGGTGTTGAGCGTCTGATCGGCCCGCTCGTTGGCGCTGTCCACCCGCTCGCGGGCCTCGTTCTTGGAGGCCTCCTCGAGCTCGGTGATCGTGCGGATCGCCTTGTCCCGCCGCATCGACATGGCGAGATCGAAGTCGTTCTGCACCCGCTCGCGGTTCTCCTCGGCGGTGCGCTCCAGCTTCGAGGCGCGCGCCTCGGCCTCGGCGATGATGCGCGCGGCCTCGGCCTCGGCGCGCTTCATCGTCTCCTTGTGCTCGTCCTCCATCGCCTGCCGGCGATTGGTCATGTCCGAGCGGATCCGGTCCGCCTCGCGGCGGGTGGACTCGGCCTCCTGGCGGGCCAGCGAGCGGACCTCGGCCGCCTCGTTCGCGGCGCCGGCACGGATCTCGGAGGCCTCGTCGGACGCGAGACGCATCATGCGCGCGATCCGGTCGCTCATGCCCTCGGCGGTGGTCGGCGGGACGCTGAGCCGGTCGACCTCGCGGCGGAGGTTGTCGATCTCGTCCTGCGCCTCGTCGAGCAGGTCGGTCAGCTCGCGCGCGTGCGCGGACGCCGCATCCCGGTCCGAGGCGAGAACGCGCAGCTCGGCCTGGTACCGGTGGAACTGCTCGCTGACCTGTTCGCGGTCGTAGCCACGGAGCACCACCGCGAACGGCGCGGGGGCCGGCCCGGCCGAGGGATTGTCCGAATTCGCCATAGCCTGAATGGTACGTGTATGCACCGGTCGAGCTCGTGTCAGCAGGCCCGTAGCGTCCGAATCGTTACGCACCGCGACTGACCGGACGTTGCGAATGCAAGGTCAGTGCGCGGCTCCCGGCTCGACCAGCTCGACAAGGATCCCGCCCGCGTCCTTCGGATGCAGGAAGTTGATCCGCGAACCGGCGGTACCAGACCGCGGCGCGTCGTAGAGCAGCCGCACACCCTGCTCACGCAGGTGCTCGGTCACCTTGTCGAGATCGGACACACGGTAGGCGAGCTGCTGCATGCCCGGACCGTTGCGATCGAGGAACTTCGCGATCGTCGACTCCGGGGTCAGCGGAGCCAGCACCTGCAGCTGCGCCGCCGCGGCCGGCTCGGCGCCCTCCGCGAGCAGCTTCGCGGGGGAGAGCATGGCCTCCCGCACGCCCTGCGCCTCGTTGATCTCCTCGTGGGTGCACACGAAGGCGAGGACCCGGGCGTACCACTGCACGGCCTCGTCCAGATCGGCCACTGCGACACCCACGTGATCGATGCCGAGCACGTACTGGGCGGGCAGTTCCGCGGCAGCGGGGTGGGGGCTGGGATGCGATTCGCTTGCGGTCATTGTCCGAATGTAGCGTGGAAGCAGGTGCGATCATTCGCAGGTGTACGAACAATAGGAGCGAGCAGTGTCCAACCCCGATCCGTCCGTCATCGTCTCCGGGGCCCGGACCCCGATCGGGAAGCTGCTCGGCGCACTCAAGGGCTTCAAGGCCACCGATCTCGGCGCGATCGCCATCAAGGGCGCGCTCGAGAAGGGCGGCGTCGATCCGAAGCACGTCGACTACGTGATCATGGGCCAGGTGCTCACCGCCGGTGCCGGCCAGATGCCCGCTCGCCAGGCCGCGGTCGGCGGCGGCATCGGCTGGGACGTCCCCACCCTCACCATCAACAAGATGTGCCTGTCCGGCCTCACCGCCATCGCGATGGCCGACCAGCTGATCCGCGCCGGCGAGTACGAGGTCGTCGTCGCCGGCGGCCAGGAGTCCATGACCCAGGCCCCGCACATCCTCAAGGGCAGCCGCGAGGGCTTCAAGTACGGCGCCACCGAGCTGCTCGACCACACCGCCTACGACGGCCTGCACGACGTCTTCACCGACCAGCCGATGGGCGGGCTCACCGAGCAGGAGAACCGCGTCGAGGGCCAGAAGTTCACCCGCGAGCAGCAGGACGAGGTGGCGGCGAAGTCGCACCAGCGCGCCGCCGCCGCGTGGGCCGAGGGCCGGTTCAAGGACGAGGTGGTCCCCGTCGAGATCCCGCAGCGCAAGGGCGACCCGGTCGTCTTCGCCGAGGACGAGGGCGTGCGCGGCTCCACCACCGCCGAGTCGCTGAGCGGCCTGCGTCCCGCCTTCGCCAAGGACGGCACCATCACCGCCGGTAACGCCTCGCAGATCTCCGACGGCGCCGCCGCCCTCATCGTGATGCGCAAGAGCAAGGCGCAGGAGCTGGGCCTGGACTACGTCGCCGAGATCGGCGCCCACGGCGTGGTGGCCGGCCCCGATTCCACGCTGCAGCACCAGCCCTCGAACGCCATCAAGAAGGCCCTCGCCAAGCAGGGGCTCACCGTGGCCGATCTCGACCTGATCGAGATCAACGAGGCCTTCGCCGCTGTCGGCCTCGCCTCGATGGCCGACCTCGGCGTGACCGACGAGATCGTCAACGTCGACGGCGGCGCCATCTCCATCGGCCACCCCCTCGGCGTCTCCGGCGCCCGGGTCGTGCTGCACCTGGCCTACGAGCTGCAGCGCCGCGGCGGCGGCACCGGTGTCGCCGCGCTGTGCGGCGCCGGCGGCCAGGGCGACGCCCTCATCCTGACCGTTCCGAAGAAGTGAGTGAGACCATGAACGAATCGACCGCGTCCAAGATCGTCACCGCCTTCAAGGTGGTCGCCTTCGCCGAAGCGCTCACCTGGGTGTGGCTGCTGATCGGCATGTACGGCAAGTGGGTCGGCGGCAACGAGGAGGCCGTGGCCAAGCCCGGCATGACCCACGGCATCGTCTTCATGGTGCTCGTGGCGCTCACCCTGGCCGTGGCCTACGTGCGCAAGTGGGACATCAAGACCCTCGCCCTCGGTCTGCTCGCCACCGTCCTGCCCTTCTGCTCGGTGGTCTTCGAGGTGTGGGCGCAGAAGGCCGGCAAGCTCGACGCTCCGGCCGCCGCGCCGGCGTCCGCAGACGCAATCGGCGGTTAACCGGCGGCACGTCCCGCCCGGCGGTACGTTGACTCGCTGACCGGATCGACTTCACTGGAGGCGGGGAGATGGTGGACATCCTGGGCGGATTGCCGGGCGGAAGGGCCCTCGAAGCGTCGGTGAACCGGCTCGCGGCCACGGCCCGCAACGGCATGGAGGTGCTGCGGCAGGGCGGTCTGGAGACGGGTGCCAAGCCCTCGCCGTTCACCGTCGCCGAGCGCAGCCCGATGTACCGGCTGCGCCGCTACTTCGCCGACGGCGCACCGTCGCCGAAGGACGACGATCGGCCCGTGATCCTGCTGGTCCCGCCGATGATGGTGGACGCCAACGTCTTCGATGTCACCGAGGACAAGGGCGCCGTCTCGGTGCTGCACCGCGCGGGGCTCGACCCGTGGGTGATCGACTTCGGTTCGCCCGACCGCGAGGAGGGCGGCCTCGAACGCAACCTCGCCGATCACGTGGTGGCGATCTCCCGCGCCATCGATCAGATCGTGGCGCTCCGCGGCCGCGACGTGCACCTCGGCGGCTACTCGCAGGGCGGCATGTTCTGCTACCAGGTGGCCGCCTACCGCCAATCGCGGAGCCTGGCCAGCCTGATCACCTTCGGCAGCCCCGTCGACATCTCCGCGGGCCTGCCGCTGGGCGCCCCGCCCGCGCTGGTGAACAAGGGCGCCGAATTCGTCGCCGACCACGTCTTCAACCGGTTCTTCCTGCCGGGCTGGATGGCGCAGCGCGGCTTCGAGCTGCTCAACCCGGTCAAGGCAGTGCGCTCGCGCGTCGACTTCGTGCGGCAATTGCACGACCGCTCGGCGCTGCTGCCCCGGGAGGATCAGCGGCGGTTCCTCGAATCCGACGGCTGGGTGGCCTACGCCGGACCGGCCGTGGCCGATCTGCTCAAGCAGTTCGTGGTGCACAACCGCATGCTCACCGGCGGCTTCTCCATCGAGGGCGAGGCCGTCTCGCTCGCCTCGATCACCTGCCCGGTGCTGGCCTTCGTCGGCACGTCCGATCAGATCGGTCGTCCCAGCGCCGTGCGAGGCATCCTGCAGGCTGCACCGTCGGCCGAGGTCTACGAGGCGCAGGCCTCCGCCGGACACTTCGGTCTGGTGGTCGGCAGCACCGCCGGCAGCGTCACCTACCCGACGGTGGCCGACTGGGTGAAGTGGCGTGAGGGCCGCGGCACGGAGCCCGCCAATGTCGCCCGGATGCAGCCCCACGACGGTATGGACGCCCCGGTGAATCCGCTGGTGGCCGGCGTCGCGGGCCTCGCGACCGTCGGCTTCGTCGCGGCGCGCGATGTGATCGATGCCGCCGCCGGCGCCGCGGCGGGTGCCTCCGCCGTGGCCCGCGAGGTGACCCGCGGTCTGCCGAAGTTGGCGCGGCTGGACCAGCTGCAGGCGCACACCCGGGTCTCGCTCGGCAAACTGCTGGCCGAGCAGGCCGCGAAGGATCCGCACGGCGAGCTCTTCCTGTACGAGGACCGCGTCCACACCAAGCAGGCGGTCAACGAGCGCATCGACCGCGTCGTCAGCGGCCTGCTGCAGGTGGGGGTGCGGCAAGGTGAGCACGTGGGCGTGCTCATGCACACCCGGCCCTCGGCCCTGGTGACGATCGCCGCGCTGTCGCGGCTCGGCGCCGTCTCGGTGCTGCTCTCGCCGGGCACCGATTACGCCGCCTCGCTGAAGCTGGGTGAGGCCACCTCCGTCATCACCGATCCGGAGCACGCGGAGGAGGCCGGCGCGGTCGCCGAACGCGTCTTCGTGGTGGGCGGCGGTGACCGCCGCGACCGGCCCGGAGCCTCGCGGCAGGACCTGGGGGCCGAGTTCGTCGACCTCGAGCAGGTCGACCCGGACAATGTGCGCATCCCGCGCTGGTACCGGCCGGATGCGGGCCTCGGACGTGACCTGGCCTTCGTGATGTTCTCCGAGGCGGGCGGAACGCTGCGGGCCAAGCGGGTCACCAACGGCCGGTGGGCGCTGTCGGCCTTCGGTACCGCCTCGGCCACGCGGCTCTCCGAGAGCGACACCGTGTACTGCCTCACCCCGCTCAGCCACAGCTCGGGCCTGATGACCAGCCTGGGCGGCGCCCTCGCCGGCGGCTCCCGGATCGCGCTGACCCGCGATTTCGACCCGGCGCGGTTCATGACCGAGGTGCAGCGGTACGGCGTCACCGTGGTCTGTTACACCTGGAACCTCATGCGCGCCGTGCTCGACGAGCCCGATCTGCAGATCCCGCGCTACCACCCGATCCGCGCCTTCATCGGCTCCGGTATGTCGTCGGAACTGTCGCGCCGGGTCAGCGAGGCCTTCAGCGCTCGCGTCGTCGAGTTCTACGCCTCCACCGAGGGCGAGATCGTGCTCGCCAAGGTCGGCGGCGGCAAGCCCGGCGCGAAGGGCCGCCGCCTCCCCGGTAGCGCCGAGGTCACGCTCGTCGACTTCTACGTGGATTCGGGTCGCTTCGTCGAGACCGACGAGGGCTATCTGCAGGAGGTGCAGCGCGGCGAGGTCGGCGTGCTCATCGGCCGCGCCGATCCCGACACCACCCAGCGGGACGTGCTGCTGCGCGGCGTCTTCCGGCCGGGTGATGCCTGGTTCTCCACCGGGCACCTGTTCCGGCAGGACGACGACGGCGACTACTGGTTGGTCGACGACGTGCGCACCGTGGCGCTCACCGACCGCGGGCCGGTGTACTCGATCCCGATCGCCGATGTCCTCGAACAGTTGGGCCAGGTCGATCAGGCCGTGGTCTACCAGGTGCCGGGGGAGTCCGACGGTGCGCCGCGAGTGGTCGCGGCCGTCACGCTGCGGCCGGGCGGAACGCTGAGCGCCGACGATGTGACCGAGGTCTTCGCCGGCCGGCACGGCCAGTACCCCGATGCGGTGCAGGTGGTCGACGAGGTGCCGCTCACCAGTTGGTACCGCCCCCGCGGCGGTGTGCTCGCCGCGCGCGGGATGCCCGAGCCCGGTCCGGCGTCGTGGCGCTACGAGGTGGCCAGCGCGCGCTACGTGTGACGGCGCCGGTCCCGCGCGGCGTGCCAAGATGGAGTGCGTGACTACACCGCGCGCGCCCCGGGGCGCATCGAGGCAGGATCAGGAGCGGGCGCTGCGCACCGCCGCGGCGATGGCGGGTGCCGTGGACCTCTCGGGGCTCAAGGCCCGCGCCGAGGCGAAGGCCGCCCAGCAGGCCCGTCCGGCGGCGGCTCCCGGCGAGTCCGACGGTGCGCCCGCCGCCGCCGTGGTCGACGTGACCGATCAGAGTTTCCCGACCGAGGTGATCGACGCCTCGGCGCAGCAGCTGGTGGTGGTCGCCTTGACCGCCTCGTACAGCGAGCAGTCCGCCGCGATGACCTCGGTACTGGCGAAGCTGGCCGCGGAGGACGGCGGCCGGTGGAAGTTCGTCCGCGTCGATGTGGACGCCGCGCCCGGAGTGGCGCAGGCCTTCGGCGCGCAGTCGGTGCCGATGGTGATCGCGGTGGCCGGCGGCCGCGCGGTGACGGCCTTCGCCGGGGCGCAGCCCGAACCGGCGGTGCGGCAGTGGCTCGACGATGTCCTGGCCCAGGTCGGTCCGGCGTTCGGCGATGCGGAGGGCGGGCCGGCGGAGGCGCCGTCCGACCCGCGGCGCGAGGCGGCGGAACAGCTCGCGGCCGACGGTGACTACGCCGGAGCGCAGGCCGCGTACGAGGCGATCCTGCACGCCGATCCGCGCGATGCCGAGGCCGCGGCGGCGGTCAAGCAGATGGCCTTCTTCGCCCGCGCGACCGCGGCGGAGCCGGGCGCGGTGGACCGCGCCGATGCCGACCCGAAGAATGTCGATGCCGCCCTCGCCGCCGCCGACGAGGAGCTGCTCACGGGCGCGCCGCAGGCCGCCTTCGCCCGATTGATCACCGCGATTCGAATCACCGCGGGCGACGAGCGCGCCGCGGCGCGCACCCGGCTGCTGGAGCTGTTCGAGCTGTTCGACCCGGCCGATGCCGCGGTCCTCGCGGCCCGGCGCGACCTGGCCGCCGCCCTGTTCTGATCGCGCCACGGTGCGCCCACACGATCGTCGGCCGGGTGCTTTGAGATACTGATCGGGTGTTGGGGAACTTCGGCCGCGCAGCGGACCCGGTGTCGCGCCGCGCGGTGGGCCCGGGCTCGGCGTCGCGCCGCGCGGTGGGCTCGGTCTCGCGCCGCTCGGTGCTGGCCGGGATGGGCGGACTCGCCGCGGCGGGAGTGCTCGCGGCGTGCGGCGACAACACGGGCCGCGGCGGCGCGGCGTCCGGCGACTTGACGGTGTGGTTCCACGAGTACGGCGAGAAGGGCACCGCCGGTGCCCTGCGGCGCTACGCGGAGGACTTCCCCGGCGGCGGCGTGGGGATCGCGACCTTCCCCGGCGACTACGACCAGAAGGTGGCCTCGGCGCTCCTCGGTGACGGCGGGCCGGACGTCTTCGAGTTCGGCAACGGCCCCACGATCGACATGATCGCCGCGGGTCAGGTGGCCGATCTCACGGACCTGCTGGGCGACGCCCGCTCCGATTTCAACCCCGCGCTGCTCGACCGGATGACCTACCAGGGCAAGGTCTACGGCATTCCGCAGGTGCTCGATCTGCAGCTGCTGGTGTACCGGCCGTCGATGCTGCAGAAGGCGGGAGTGCGGGAGCCGCGCACCATCGACGAGCTGGTGTCCGCCGCGAAGGAGCTCAACAAGGGCGGGGTCAAGGGCCTGTTCCTGGGCAACAACGGTGGCGCCGATGTCCTGGGCGGCGTGTTGCTGTGGTCGTCCGGTCACGACTACCTCACCCCGGATCGCAAGCCGGGCTTCGCGAACGAGGACGTGGCCGCGGGCCTGCGCACGCTGCGTACGTTGTTCACTTCCGGCGATCTGCTGCTGGGTGCTCCGCAGGACTGGTCGGACCCGGGCGCCTTCATCGCCGGACTCACGGCGATGCAGTGGACCGGGCTGTGGGCGCTGCCGGCGATCACGCAGGCGCTCGGCGACGACGTGCGGGTCTGCCCCTTCCCCGCGATCGGCACCAACGGCGGGGCCAGTGTGCCCTTCGGTGCGTACGGTTCGGCGATCAACACCAAGGGCGATGTGAAGCGGGCGAAGAAGTTCGTGCAGTGGCTGTGGGTGGAGCGGGCCGACCTGCAACTGGACTGGGCCCAGGGCTACGGCCTGCACGTCCCGGCGCGCCGCTCCCTGGTGCCGCAGGCGAACAAGCTCGCCACCGGCATCTACAGCGAGGCATCGAAACTGGTCTACAGCGTGGGCCACCCGCAGACGCCGCTGCTGTGGACGCAGCGCAGTTCCACCGCCTACCGCGATGCCCTGGACCGGGTGATCCGCGGCGGCGCCGACCCGATGACCGAGCTCAACGGTGTGGCCGCGGTGGTGACGCAGGAACTGGACCGGTTCCCCCGCTGATGACGCGCGGTACCCGTGCGGGATGGCGTGATTCACCGCACCTGTGGTTCTGGTTGATGACGGGCCCGTTCCTGGCGGGGCTCGCCGCCTTCGTGGTGGTGCCGATCGGGTGGAGCCTGTGGCTGAGCCTGTTCGAGGCGCGCAACACCGTGACGCCCACCGTCTTCGTCGGCCTCGGCAACTACCGGGACATGCTGTCCGATCCCGCTTTCCGGTCGAGTCTGCTCACCTTCGTGGTGTTCGCGGCGGTGGTGGTGCCGCTGACCTTCGTGGGTTCGCTGGGACTCGCGGTGCTGGTGAACGGGATCCGGCTGTTCCAGCGCTTCTTCCGGTCCGTGTTCTTCCTGCCGATGGCCTGCTCCTACGTGGCGGCCTCGCTGATCTGGCGCGGGTCGATCTTCCCGGGCATTCCGACCGGGGTGGCGAACACGGCGCTGCGCGCGGTGGGCCTGGAACCGGTGGCGTGGCTGTCGGTGGTCGATCCGCCCTGGTACTGGCTGGTGCTGGTGACCGTGCGGTTGTGGTTGCAGCTCGGCTTCTACATGGTGCTCTTCCTGGCGGCCCTGCAGCGGGTGCCGCGGCACCTGTACGAGGCGGCCGCCCTGGACGGGGCCTCCGCGTGGACCACGTTCGCGCGCATCACCTTCCCGCAGTTGCGCGCGGTATCGGTGGCGGTGCTGCTGTTGGCCACGGTGAACGCCTTCCAGGCCTTCGACGAGTTCTACGGGATCATGGCCACGGCGCAGGGCTACCCGCCGTACGCCCGCCCGCCGCTGGTGTACCTGTACTACGCGGCGCTCGGCAACGGCCAGGACTTCGGCCACGGCGGGGCGGGCGGCATCATCCTCACACTGCTGATCGCGGCCTTCGCGCTGCTGCAGGGTCGGTTGACGGGGTTGCTGCGGCGACGGGAGGACGCGTGATCACCTCGGCGGGTGGCCGCGCCGCCCGGTACCTCGTGCTGGCCGGGCTGGCCCTGCTGTTCCTGCTGCCGCTGTATCTGTTGGCGCGCGGCGCACTGGGGACGTCGGCCGATGTGGCGGCGGGAGCCTGGCTGCCGCAGGCGCCGGTGTGGGACAACTTCCGGGAGATCTTCTCCGACGAGTCGCGGCCCTTGGCCCGGGCCCTGGTCAATTCCACGGTGGTCGCGGTGCTGCAGACGGCCGGCGTGATCGCCGTCTCGCTGCCCGCGGGGTTCGCCTTCGCCCGGATCCGGGTGCAGTACGGGGGAGCGGTGTTCGGGGTGGTGCTGGCCACGCTGCTGGTGCCGGCGGCGATCACCTTCGTGCCCACCTTCCTCATGGTGTCCTCGCTCGGCTGGGTCTCGTCGCTGCGGGGCCTGGTGGTCCCCGGGCTGTTCCAGGCCACGGCGGTCTTCCTGTTCCGGCAGCACTTCCTCGGGTTCCCGCGGGAGCTCGAGGAAGCCGCCATGCTCGACGGCGCGGGGCCCGGCCGGATCTTCCTGCGGGTGGCGCTGCCCGGGGCGGGCCCGGTGACGGCGGCGGTGGCCACGATCACCTTCGTCGGGAGCTGGAACGCGTTCCTGTGGCCGTTGGTGATCGGGCAGGACCCGCAGTCCTGGACCGTGCAGTTGGTGCTGTCCAGTTACATCACCGCGCAGACGGTGAACGTGCCCGCGATGTTCGCGGCGGCGCTGGTGTCGATCGCGCCGCTCCTGCTGTTCTTCCTGGTCGCGCAGCGGTGGATCGCCGCGGGGGTGGAGCGCACCGGCATCTCCGGATGACGGTTCCACGACACGTTTGTTCACTGTGGGTGGATCGATGATGCGATCCGGCATACTCTGAACCGGTTCTGCTCGATCCTGGTGGTCGGGCGAGAGGAGTTCAGATGTCCGTCGTCGAACATCGTGGTGTGAGTCCGCAGTCGGCGCTCGCGATCGCGGGAGCGCGCCTGCTGCTCAAGCCGCTGATCGGCCTGTACCCCGTGCGTTCCTGGTCCTTCGGGCCGCTGTCGCTGATCGAGGGCATCGCGGAGCGGATCGGCCGGACGCCGGGCGGCGTGGAGGTCGAGCGGATCGAGCTGGCCGGGGTGCCGGTCGAACGCCTGGTTCCCACGGTGGGCGAACTACGGTCCGACGCCGCGATCTGCTACTACCACGGCGGCGCCTTCCTCTCGGGCGGCCCGGCCACGCACCGGCACGTGGCGGCGGCACTGGCCCGTGCGCTGGGCGTCACGGTGTTCAACGTGGACTACCGGCAACTGCCCGAGGTGGGCGTGGGCACCTCCGTCGACGACGGCTACCGCGTGTACCGCGCGGTCGCGGACTCGGGCCGGTACCGGCACGTCGCGGTGGGCGGCGATTCCGCGGGCGGGTACGTCTCGGCGAAGGTCGTGGAGCTCGCTCATCTGGACGCCGCCACGGCTCCGCTGGCCTACTTCGGCTTCTCACCCCTGCTCACGCCCACGGTCGAGGACGGCGATCCGCGCTACGACATCGACGACGCGTATCTCACCGTGGGGAAGCTGCGCGGCCTGCGCGAGTTCTTCGACCGCGGACCGGAGGGGCTGCGTGGGCACGACGACGCCACCGAGATCGACCCCGAGGCCTTCCCGCCGGCGCTGATCGTGGCGTGCACCGAGGAGATGCTGCGGGTGGACGCCGAGCGGCTGCACGCCCGGCTCGACGGTGCGGGCAAGCCCTGCGAGTTGCACCTGTTCGAGGGCGGTGTGCACGCCTTCCCCGTGCTGTCGGGCGCGACGCCCGAGAGCGCCCGCGCGGTCGAGCTCACCGCGACCTTCCTGGCGGCCGCCTTCGCGGCGCACCGGGCGCACCGCGCGGCGTAGGAGCGCCGCCCGTCAGGTGACCGTCACCCGCACGGAGTGCCACCCGGTGGCACCGTCGGGCGCGGGTGGCGCCTGCTCCGGCGTTTGCGTGCGCCCGGCCGCGTCGGTGGCGCGCACCGTGAGGGTGTGTTCGCCCGGGGCGAGCGGGATCGATGCGCGCCACTGGCGCCAGGTGTCCGGGCCCACGGTGTCGGCGAGATCGGCGCGCGTCCAGGCGCCGTCGTCGGCGCGCACCTCCACGGCGTCGATCCCGGTGTGCTGGGCCCAGGCGACCCCGGCCACGGTCACCGCGCCGGCGGGCGTGCGCCCGCGCGGGACGTCGATGCGGGACTGCACCTTGACGGGGCCGTGTGCCGACCAGCCGCGCGGTGTCCAGTAGCCCTGATCGGCGGCGAAGGTGGTGACCCGCAGCGAGGTGACCCATTTGGTCGCCGAGACGTAGCCGTACAGCCCGGGGACCACGAGCCGCGCCGGGAAGCCGTGTTCCACGGGCAGTGGCTCGCCGTTCATCCCGATCGCCAGTAGGGCGTCGCGGCCGGGGTCCTGCAGCACGTCGAGCGGTGTGCCCGCGGTGAAGCCGTCGTCGCTGCGGGAGAGCACCATATCGGCCCCGGGGCGCGGCCCGGCGCGTTCGAGCAGCGCGCGGATCGGGTAGCCGAGCCACCGGGCGGTGCCGATCAGATCGCCGCCCACGGGGTTGCTCACGCAGGCCAGCGTCACGTAGTGCTCCTCCAACGGGAGCGCGAGCAACTCGTCCCAGGTGATCGTGTACGGCCGCTCGACCATGCCGTCCACGGTCAGGGACCACTGTGCGGGGTCGACCTGCGGGACGCGCAGCGCGGTGTCGATCCGGAAGAACTGGGTGTTCGCCGTGACGTAGGGGGTGAGGCGATCGAGGCGGAGATCGGCGCCCGCGGGAACGGCTGGGGCCGCCGTCCGCGGGGCGGGGAGGAAGAGCTTCTCGCGCGCCGCGGTCACGGCCCTCGAACCCGCCGACAGCACGCGGGCGCCGCCCAGCGCCAGCACCGTGATGCCGGCGGAGATCCCCGCCGCCGTGAGGAAGCCCCGTCTGTCCACGCCGTCGTCGGCTCTGCCGTCGCCCGCGCCACCGTCGCCCGCACCATCGTCTGTCTCGTCCGGCCGTAGCGCGCCCACTGCCCAGCGGAGCAGGATCACTGCAGTACCGATACCGATCAGGCTCGGCAGCGCCCACGTCGGTGTCGCGCCCGGCCGCAGCACGGCCACGATCGCCCCGACGATGCCCACACCGCCGATCAGCGCGGTGCCCCACGGTGGCCGCCGCAGTTCCAGCACGCCCGCGCAGGCCGCCCCGAGCGTGAGCACCGCCGCCATCGAGCCCAGGAGCACGGCCTTGTCCGCGGTGCCGAACCGTTCCACGGCGAAGTCCTTGAGCCAGGCGGGCGCAGCGTCGATCACCGCGGCCCCGCCCGCGAACACCGTGCTCGCGCCGGGCGCGATGACCGCGGCGACGAGCTCGGCCACCGCGAGACCGGCGGCCCCGGCGAGCACGCCGGCCAGTGCCGCGGCCCAGCTCACCCAGGGCCGCTCACGGGTTCCGCTCGCCTCGGTCATGGCCCCAGCGTGGCATGCGGAGCCACCGGATGGGCGGTCGCTTCCGTGCGCGTCACCGACTCGTCAGAACTCGCCGGGCCTAGGCTGGCCCCATGCTCCTGCCGCACACCGTGACCCCCGTCCCGCCCGGCTCCGATGACGAATCGGCCGTCACGATCGGCGGCCGCACGCTGTCCCGCACCGATCTGATCGGGGCGTCCACGGCGGTGGCGGAGCGGTTGCGAGGGCTCGGTGTGCGCGGCCCGGTCGCGGTCTGGGCGACCCCGTCGCTCGCCACCGTGATCGCCTTCGTGGGCGCGCTGCGCGCGGGTGTGCCCGCCGTGCCGGTTCCGCCCGACTCGGGCGGCGAGGAGATCGCCCACGTGCTGGGGGATTCGGGGGCCCAGGCGTGGTTGGGCGCCACGCCGGAGGATGCGCACGGATTGCCCGCTGTGCCGGTGCGCGAGCACGCCCGCGGCTGGCACGCGCTGCCGGAGCCGCCGGCGGCGGCGGTCGCCCTGATCATGTACACCTCGGGCACCACCGGGGCCCCGAAGGGCGTCCCGATCCGGCGCGGCGCCATCGCGGCCTGCCTCGACGGGCTCGCCGAGGCGTGGGACTGGACCGCGAACGACACGCTGGTGCACGGTCTTCCGCTGTTCCATGTCCACGGCCTGATCCTCGGTGTGCTCGGCGCGCTCCGCGTGGGCAGCCCGCTGGTGCACACGGGCAAGCCCACGCCCGAGGCCTACGCCGAGGCGGGCGGCAGCCTGTACTTCGGGGTGCCCACGGTGTGGTCGCGCATCGCTCGATCACCGGAGCACGCCGCGGCGCTCTCCGGTGCGCGGCTGTTGGTCTCGGGTAGCGCGCCCCTGCCTGCCCCCGTCTTCGAGCGCATGCTCGAGCTCTCCGGGCACGAGATCGTGGAGCGGTACGGGATGACCGAGACGCTCATCACCGTCAGTGCCCGGGCCGACGGTGAGCGGCGCCCCGGGTGGGTCGGACTGCCACTGAACGGCGTGCAGACCCGCCTCATCACCGAATCCGGCGAGCCGGCGCCGCACGACGGCGAGTCGATCGGGGCGCTGCAGGTGCGCGGTCCGATGGTGGGAACCGAATACCTCGGAAGGCCCGAGGCCACGGCCGAATCCTGGGTCGGTGACGGCTGGTTCGACACGGGCGATGTCGCGGTGATCGATGCAGTGGGTTTCCATCGCATCGTGGGCCGCGCCTCCACGGACCTGATCAAGACGGGCGGCTTCCGCGTGGGCGCGGGGGAGATCGAGGCGGCGTTGCTCGGGCACGACGACATCCGTGAGGCCGCCGTCGTCGGCCTGCCGGACGACGATCTCGGCCAGCGGGTGGTGGCCTTCGTGGTCTCCGACGGTGCGCGGGACGACGAGACCGCCGTCGCCATCGTCGAATTCGTGGGTCGCACCCTGTCGAAGCACAAGCGCCCTCGCGAGATCCGGTTCGTCGACGAACTGCCGCGCAACCCGATGGGCAAGGTGCAGAAGAAGCTTCTGCTGTAAGCCCTGACCCCTTGCGACGGGAATGCGTCCTTCGTCTGAAGGGCGTGTGTCATCGAGGTGACGAATGCATCCGATTGTCGTGGAGTGTCGCGCCGCGGTGGGACGGGCGTGTCTCCCGGTATAAGCGATCGACCTGCGAAGGGCGAACGGGCAAGCGATAGGGCATCCCTCGACGTTGTCAGATTTGTCTTATTGAACCGCGACAGAACTGACACATTCGTCTGTGCGCTGGGCTTCGAGGCTTCGCGCCCGTCGGCGTAGTGGTTGCGCGGTTGGGCAGACCATTCATGAAAAGTGCTGGTCCACAAGGCAGGTAATCGAACTTTGTCCGAAATGTCGTGTAGTTCAGACGAAGTTGACTGCCCTGTGATCCTCCTCATGTGGCACGCGTTCTCGAATTCTCTGCGTTACTGTTGACCGACTGAACCAACCCACATTGATCACTACGACGAGATTGCAACAGTCCTGAAGGGCTGTTTGCAGGAGGTGCGTCATGAACAACAGCTCACTGGATTCCGGGAGTCTCAGTCGGCCCCGGCCGCGAATCGAATCCATCGGCGCGTTGATTCCGTCCGAGGTCGTCACCAGCACGGACCTCGTGAATCAGCTCGCCGTGGACAAGAAGCCCCCGCTCGAGGCGGTGACGGGAATCGTGGAACGCCGCCGCGCGGCCCCGTCCGACACCAGCCTGGACCTGGCGCTCGCGGCAGCGCGCGATGCACTCGAAGGATCTCGGTACGAGGCGGCGGATATCGACCTGATCATCAGCTGCTCGATCACCCGCATGGTGAGCGTCTGGCGAACCCAGTTCGCACCGTCCCTCGCGGCGGTCATCGGAAGGGAAATCGGTGCGAGCAAGGATGCGCTGACCTTCGACGTGGCGAATGCGTGCGCGGGAATGGCAACGGGCTTGTTCCTGGCGGATCGAATGATCAAGACCGGCAGGGCGACTCGTGCCCTGGTCGTGAGTGGTGAGCGGATCACTCTGATCACCGACACCGCTGTGCGAGAGATCAAGGATTCCTACGATCCGCAGTTCGCCGCGCTCACGGTGGGAGATAGCGGGTGCGCCCTGGTGGTCGACGGAGAGGGCACCGAGCCCGATCAGATCGAGGCCATCTCGCTGGCCACCGCCTCGGAGGCGGCCTCGCTGTGCGTGGCGCTCCCGAGTGATCGCTCGGAGGGCATCGCGATGTACACCGATAACAAGCGGATGCACAGCGAGCGGCGGTACACCCAGGCCATGGAGTTCGTCCAGCACGGACTGGAGGGACTGGGAACCACCATGGCCGATGCCGACTACGACTATCTGATCCATCACCAGTTCAGCCTCGTGGCGTTGAACTACATGCGTTCGATCGGTGAGGAGAAGGTCTTCAACGGCACCATGCCGACCGAGCTGAACGTGATGCAGTTCCTCGGGAACACCTCGTCGACCGCTCTGTTCCTGGTGCTGTACCACCACATTCGGAACGGGACCGTCGAGCCGGGCGATCGGCTCCTCGTGGTGCCCACCGCATCGGGCATGGTCTACGGATTCATTTCACTGCGCGTCGGAGAGGCAGTCGCATGACGGACATCGCAATCGCCGGGCTCGGGGTGATCCCCAATGCCACCAGCTACGTCGCCTCGGGTGCACGGGCATTGACGGCCGCACTGTTGGACGCCGGGATCGACGGTGACCAGCTCGGGCTGCTGATCAATGCCGGTGCCTCCCGCGATATGAACATCAGTGAGCCGGCCGTGGCCGCCCTGATCCAGCAGGAGGCCGGGATCCATCCCGCTTTCGATCCGGACGCCGATACCTCGATCCTCACCTTCGATCTGCTCAACGGCGGTCTCTCTTTCGGTACCGCCGTCTCGCTGATCGGGGACATGATCGAGATGGGCGACATCGAATACGGCGCCGTTGTCGTCGGCGATGTGCATCCCAGTATGAATCCCTTCTTCAAGCCGAATTTCCCTTTGGTGAGTGATGTCTTCGCGGCCGTGATCGGACCGGGGGATTCGACCGTTCTCGAGGTGGCCACACCTCAGCGCGCTTCGGACGACATCAGTTCCGAGGTCTACGCGGAGCTCAACGGTGCCGGTGCCGGCGCCCGCAGCAGCGTGGTCGTGGACCTGCACGAGTTCGATGCCGGCTACTTCAATGCCGTCTCGGCCGCCATCGGGGCGCTCAGCGTGGACCCCACGGAATCGGTGATCGTGGCTCCCTGGCCGGCGGCTTCGAATCCGGCCTTCCGCACCGCTTTCGGCGAGGTGGATGTGCGGATCGTGAACCCGTACGAGCGCACGGACGGCAAGCAGTACTACACGGCCGCGCCCGTCGCGGCACTCGAGCACGCGCACCGTGCCGGGATCGACACCACCGTTGCGACCGTGCTCGCGCCCTCCGCTCCCGGCGCGGATGTCTCCGTGGTCGCCGAGAGCCGGATCGGCTGAGGGAGAAGACCATGTGCTCCATTGCGGGTATCTACTCCCGGGACCTCCAGGCGGACGGATTCCGTGATCGACTCGAGGCGATGAATTCCGCTCAGCGGCATCGGGGACCGGACGGTGCCACCATCTGGCACGACGGACCCATCGGGTTCGGACACACCCGGCTCGCCATCGTGGGCGTGTCCGACGGTGTGCAACCGAGTTTCACCGAGGACGGCTCCATCGCGGTCATCTTCAACGGTGAGATCTACAACCACCGCGCGCTGCGGGCCGAGTTGGAGCGCAAGGGGCACCGGCTCCGCGCCGCGTCGGACACGGAGGTGATCGGTCACCTCTACGAGGAGTACGGGGCGGACTTCGTCCGCAGGCTCGACGGTGACTTCGCCATCGCCCTGTGGGACGGCAAGACCGAATCGCTCCTCCTCACCCGCGATCGGGCGGGCGTGAAGCCGCTGTACGTGTCGGCGGAAGACGGCCGGATCGTCTTCGCCTCGGAGGCCAAGGCGATCTTCGCGAGCGGTCTGGTGGAGCCGGCGGTCGATCCGCAGGGCCTGGCCGACTGCCAGTTCTACGGTCACACCGTGGCTCCGCACACCTTCTGGGCGGGCGTGCAGGAGGTGCGGCCCGGCACCACCGTCACCTACGTCGACGGTGAGAAGCAGGACGAGAGCACCTATTTCCGGCCCTTCGACCTCGGCGTCACCGAGCGGACCGCCCATCGCGGCGAGGAGGGGCTCGCCGACTACCAGCGGGCCTTCGACGAGGCCGTGGGCAAGCGCATCCCCGACGAGGTCGAATGGGGGATCGCGCTCAGCGGCGGCCTGGACAGTTCGGCGATCGCGGGGGTCGCGGCGGCACGGCACGGTGAGCGGCCGCTCACGATCAGCGTGGAGGTGGTCGACAGCCATCTCGACGAGACCTCCGATTCGCAGCTGGTCGCCTCGCACCTCGGTGTGCCGAACATCGAAGTCCCGGTGACGGGCGAGCGGATGTCCGAGCTCGCCGAGGAAGCGGTCTACCACTTCGAGTCACCGTTCTGGTACGGCATCGTCGCCACCCCGATCCTCGACCTGATGGACACCGCACGCGAGCGCGGCCTGAAGGTGATGATGAGCGGCGACGGCTCGGACGAGACGCTGGCCGGGTACGACTTCTACCGCCTGTTGCGGTTGCGCCGAATCCTGCAGCGGCTGCGCCTGACCCGTTTCGAACCGTGGTTCTGGCGCCGGACCCTCAAGTGGTTCGGTGCGCCGATCGGTTTCGAATCCGAGGTGGCCGCGATCAACGAGACCCTGGACGCGGTGGAGGCCGAGTTCGGGCACGTCCCCGCCTGGATCTACATGTGGACGGCACTCGAACAGCGCATGCGCGGCGTCTCGCGCACACCGCTCCCGGCGCACTCCTCGCTGCCACGGCCCACCTCGACGGTCGGGCTGCACCGCCAGCTCTCCTACGAGGCGTACACCCGGCTGCCGCACTGGGTCCTGTCCATCTCGGACCGGCTCGGGATGGCCCGCAGCATGGAGCTCCGGGTGCCCTTCCTCGATCGCGATGTCCTCGATTCGGCTGCGCAACTGCATCCCTCGCTGATGCTGCACGGCAACACCGAGAAGTACGCGCTGAAGAAGGCGGTGCGGGACGTGCTGCCGCGCCGCACCACGGCACGGCGCAAGAAGCCCTTCATGACGCCGATCGGGTCCTGGTACCTGGTGGACGAGAACGGCCCCACCGAACTCGTCCGGCGGCACATGTCGCGGGCCCGGCTCGAAGAGGTCGGCCTGTTCGAGCCCGACGCGGTGGCGCGGTTGCTCGCCGATGTCGCCCGCAATGACGGGAGCTGGGCGGCGGTGACCGCGGAGTGGGCGTGCCTGTCGATTCTCGCGACGCAGATCCTGGTGCAGCAGTACGTGGTCGAGCGGCGTTTCGACTTCCCGGCCGTCCGGGCGGAGAGCGACATCGTGACCACGCCGAACGAGAAGATCGGGGCCGACGGTGCCGCAGCCACGTAGCGGCGGCGACCGCTCCGACACGGCCGTGGTCACCGGGGCATCGCGGGGCATCGGCCTCGCGGTGGCCCACCGGCTGGCCCGGTCCGGCCACCACGTCGTCCTGACCTCCCGCCGCCTCGAGGACGCGCAGACGGCCGCGGACCGGGTGTGCGCCGCGGTGGGCGACGATGCCGCGGCCACCGGTGCGGCGCTGGAGCTCGGCGACCGCGACTCCATCGCCGAGTTCGCCACCCCGCTGGCGCGGGACGGCGGACTCCGTGTCCTGGTGAACAATGCGGGGATCGCGCCCACCTCCACCGAGTACACGAAGGAGGGCTTCGAGCGGCACACGGCGGTGAACGTCCTGGGGTCCGTCCTGCTGACCGAGACACTGCTGCCGCGGCTCGCCGTCAACGGCCGGGCCGGCCTGTTCGGCATCTCCTCGTTGTCGAACGTGGTCGCCACCCGTTCGCGGATCCGGCGGTCGCTGACGCCCGGCGATCTGCCGCGGCCCGTGCCCTTCCTGCACTACGCGGCCTCCAAGGCGGCACTGCACCTGGTGCTGCGGCACTACCGCCGCCGCGCGGAGCAGCAGTCCCTCGACCTCACGGTGGGGTCGATCTACCCGGGCTTCGTGGACACCTCGATCTACGACGAGTACTCGCTCGCGGTCCGGCGGGCGATCCGGCTCGCCGCCGTCTCGCCCGATCGGTCGGGCGAGGTGGTGGCCGCGATGCTGGCCGACGGACCGCGGGGAGAGTTCTACCGCGGCGCCCAATGGCCGTTGCTGCAATCCCCGGTCACCCGCTCGGACGATTTCGCGGCCCACGTCCATGCGCTCGCGTGCGATGCGCTCGGCATCGAATCCGCGTGGGCCGCGGAGGTCGCCGGGACCGGCGCCGCTCTCGGAAAGGACTGACGTGTATCGGATCGAGGAGAACCGCAATGTCTGGCCGGTGGCGCCGAAGCAGGTGGGCCGCCGCGTTCCGATCATCGGTGACATGACCCGGGGATCGGTCATGTCACCCATCGGTCGCCTGGTGGAGACCACCACGCCGGGCCAACACGATGTCTTCGGCATCCGCTTCTTCGGCCAGAACTACGTGTTCACCGGAGAGCCCGATCTGGCCGCCGAGGTGTGCGACGACGTGCTCTTCGAAAAGGCGCACGCCCCCTCGCTGTACGCCCTGCGGGAGTTCATCGGCGACGGTCTGTTCAGCGCCTACAACGACGAGTCCGCCTGGACCGACGCACACGAGTTGTTGGCACCGGCCTTCTCCCGCGAGGCGATGCGGGCCTATCACGACACGATGTGCGATGTCGCGGACGAGCTGGTGGTCCGGTGGCGGGCGACCGACTCCGTCGACGTCTCGCACGAGATGACCCGCGCCACCTTCGAGACGATCGCGCGCGCGGGTTTCGGGCGGCCCTACAACCTGCTCGTGCCGAACGACGACCGCTCGCATCCACTGGTGCGGGCATCGGAGGTGCTGCTGCGCACTTCCCTGGTCAAGAGCGCCGTGCACGCGCTCCCCGCCGGCGGACTGATCGAGCTCGGTGCCGACCGCTACGCCGCGAAGCACCGGCGGTTCGCCCGCGAGCACCTGGGCGGCATCGTCGACGAGATGCGCCGCCGCGGACCGGAGCGCAACGGAACCGACCGCGCCACGATGCTCGAACTCATGGTGCACGGCTCCGAGTCCCGCCCCGGTCTCGACGGTGAGAGCGCCTTCTACCAGTTGCTCACCTTCCTGATCGCGGGCCACGAGACGACATCGGGAACGATGGCCTTCGCGCTGTACTACCTCAGCCGGGACCGCGAGCTGCTGGAGCAGGCGAAGGCCGAGGCCGATGCCGCGTTCGAGGCGACCGGGGAGGGGCGCGACCTGGCCTTCGAGGCGGTGCCGCGCTTGCGCTTCCTGCGCAGGGTGGTCGACGAATCGCTGCGCATGTGGCCCACGGTGCCGGGTATGGCGCGCCAGCCCAAGCACGATCACATCCTGGGCGGGCGGTACCGGATGCGGCCCGACAACTGGGTGGTGCTCTTCTTCCATCATCTGCATCGCCATCCCGATGTCTGGGACCGGCCGAACGCCTTCGACCCCAGCCGGTTCGAGAGCGCGGCAGTGCGCGCACGGCCCGCACACGTCTACAAGCCCTTCGGCACCGGCGCACGTGCCTGCATCGGCCGTCAGTTCGCCATTCACGAGGCACTGGTCATCCTGGCGCGGCTGCTCCACGAGTTCGACATCGAGAGCGACCCGGACTACCGACTGCGGGTCGACGAGCGGCTGACCCTGATACCGAAGGACTTCCGCCTCAGCCTGCGGGACCGGCAGTGAGCTCACCGTCGGCCACGGCGTCGCGGATCGCCATGGCCACGATGATCGGCTGCTCGCTGGTGGTGATGCTCGACAACACGATCATCACCGTCGCGCTACCGACCATCGCCCGGGAGTTCGCCCTGACCACGGCACAGATGCAGTGGGTGGTGGACGCCTACACGGTGGTCTTCGCGGGCATGCTGCTCACGGCGGGTGCCGTTGCCGATCGGTTCGGGAAGGTGCGCGTCCTGGTCGCCGGGATCGCCCTGTTCACCGTGACCTCGATGGTGATCCCGTTCGTCTCGGGGTTCCTCGGCCTGGCCGGGGGACGTGCCGTCCTCGGTCTGGCGGCGGCGATGGTCTATCCACCGACGCTCGGCATCGTCGTCGATCTGGCCACGCGCGGCACCGACGAGGGGGCCGACCGGGACCAGCGCCGCGCGTCGGCGTTGGCGCTGTGGGCCACCGCCGGCGGACTGGGGGTCGCGTGCGGCCCGATCGTCGGTGGGCTACTGGTGGAGCACTTCGGCTGGCGCTCGGTGTTCGTGATGAACGTCCCGCTGGGCGTGGGCGCGATGCTCGCGCTGTGGGCGGTGCGGTCCACGCTCGCCGACGCGACGACCGAGACCGAGGAGGCTGCGCCCATCGGGCCGGTCAGCGCGGTCTTGTCGGTGCTCGCGATCGGCACCATGGTGCTCGCGGTCATCGAGGCCCCGGCGGACGGCTGGACCTCTCGGGAGAGCGTGAACCGTTACGTCATCGCGGCCGCCGTGGGCGTGCTCTTCGCCGTGCAACAGGCCAGGACCTCGCGGCCGATCGTGCCCTGGCAGGTGTTCCGGGGCATCCAGATGCGCTGGGGCTCCGCGGTGATCTTCCTGTGCTTCGGGCTCCTGTTCGGTCTCGTCTTCATCCTGGTGCTGTACTTCCAGATCGTCCGCGGTGCATCGCCGCCGGCGGCCGGAGCGATGTTGCTGCCCTTCGCCGCCGGGATGGCGGTGGCCTCGCCGCTGGGACCGGTGCTGGGCCGGCGTACCGAGTGGCGGGTGCCGATCATCGCCGGTCTCACGGTCATGGCGATCGGCTTCGCGCTGTTCCGGAGCACGCCGTGGGAGGGCTCGTACTGGGGCTACCCGTTCTTCGGGCTGCTCGTCCTGGGCGTGGGCTTCGCGGTGGTGCAGGTCCCCGCCACGGAATACATCATGAACTCGGTGGCGCCGCAGCAGTTCGGGATCGGTTCGGCGGTCAACGATACGAGTCGCGAGCTGGGCGGGGCGTTCGGCGTCGCGATCCTGGGCTCCGTCTTCGCCACCGCACTCGCGAGCCGGGCCGGTCTCGGTGGCCGCGGCGATGCGATGGGACTGCTGCTGGAAGCCGGGCCGGACACACCCGGTAGTGCGGTGGTCCTGCAGGAGTACTTCGTTCCGGCGATGCAGACCTGTCTGCTGATCGCGATCGTCGCGGTGGCCGTGACGGCGGCCTGTGCGGCCGCGCTCCTCATCCGGTCCCGCCTCCTGGCGAAGGTGATGTGAGCGAACCCCGTTCCGCTGGGGCTCAGCGCGCCACGATGTAGTCGTGGAGGCGGCGAGCCGCGGGCGTGAGCAGGGGTGTGGCGGAGGCCAGCGCGACGGCCCTGCGGTGGTCGCCGGCCAGCGGTACCTCCACCACATCCGACGGTGCGCGGTCGTCGTGGGGGAGTAGGGCGACGCCCAGCTCCCGCGCCACCAGTTCGCGGATCGTGGTGAACTCGGTGACCTCGAATGCGACATCGGGTGCGAATCCCGCCTCGGCGCACCACCGTTCGGTGGCGCCGCGCAGGTGGTAGCTGGCGGGGTTCGCGATGAAGGTCTCGGCCGCGAGATCGGCCAGATCGACATCGGCGGCGCCCGCGCACCGGTGTCCGCGCGGCAGGACCGCGAGGATCTCCTGTGATCCGATCAGGGTGCAGTGCAGGTGCTGCGGTGGCGGGATCACCACCGCGAGATCGAGCCGTCCCGATTTCAGGTCGTCGGCGAGCTCCGATCCGTGTGCCTGTTTGAGCACCACGGAGATTCCCGGATGCGCGGTGCGGAAGTCGGAGATCAGGTCGGGGATCCGGCCGGTGCCCATGGTGAGCGGGAAACCGAAGCGCACGGTGCCGTGGTCGGCATCGGCGGAGCCGACCGCCTCGGCGATGGCGAGGTCGATCTCGCGAAGGGGTTGCCGCAGGCGCCGCGCCAGATCGAGTGCGGCGGGTGTGAGCCGGACGGTACGCCCGGCGTGCACCAGCAGGGGCAGCTTGAGATCCGTTTCCAGGGCGTGGATGCGGCGGCTCATCGACGATTGGGGCACGCCCAGGGCGGCCGCCGCGCGGGTCATGTGCCCGTCGTGCTCGGCCAGGACGACGAGCGCCTGCAACTGCGGGGTGAACAGGCCCGACCATTGATCCATTTCCTGATCATATCGCCGCAATGCTTCATTGGACGGAACATAGGTCGCGGCGAGAAGCTGCAGGCACAGCAACTCGCGAAGGAGAATCCGATGACCCACTCCACCACCGAAGGATTCGACGCCGATCTCGTGCTGATCGGCGGCGGCATCATGTCGGCGACCTTCGGCGCCATGCTCGCCGACCTGCGGCCCGATTGGCGGATCGTCGTGCTCGAGCGCGGTGACGCGCTCGCCGAGGAGAGCAGCGGCCCGTGGAACAACGCCGGCACCGGCCACACCGGATACTGCGAACTCAATTACATGCCCGATCCGGCCGATGCCGCGAAGCCGCTGCACATGGTGGAGCAATTCGCGCTCACCCGCCGGTGGTGGGACCGGCTCGTGGCGCAGGGCCGCCTCGACGGCGAATTCCTGCACTCCACCCCGCACCTGGACGTGGTCTTCGGCGACCGGGACGTCGAGTACCTGCGGCGCCGCTTTGACACCCTGCACCGACACTCCGAGTTCGCGGCGATGGAGTACACGCAGGACCCGGCCGTGATCGCGGACTGGGCTCCGCTCGTCATGGCCGGCCGGACCGGTGCCGGGGAGGCGCTCGGTCCGATGGCGGCCACGCGACATCCGGGCGGAACGGATGTGGATTTCGGGGCGTTAACCCGGGGGCTGACCGCGATCATCACCGAGGCGGGCGGCGAGGTGCGCTTCGGTCACGAGGTGCGCCGCGTCAAGCGGAGCCTGGCGGGGTGGACGGTGCGCGGCCGTAACGCCGACGGGCGGTTCGAGATCCGCACGCGGCGCGTCTTCGTGGGCGCGGGCGGTATGGCGCTGCGGCTGCTGCAGAGTGCGCGCATCCCGGAGGTCCGCGGATACGCCGTGCTGCCGGTGGGGGCCGCCTTCCTACGCTGCTCCGACCCGGACGTGGCGCACCGTCTCGATGGAAAGGTGTACGGGCAGGCCGCGATCGGCGCACCGCCGATGTCGGTGCCCCACCTGGACCGTCGGTACGTCGATGGTGCCGATCACCTGATGTTCGGCCCGTACGCCACGTTCAGCACCAAGCTCCTCAAGCGCGGCCGGCTCACCGATTTCTTCACCACGGTGCGTCCGGGCAACCTGCACGTGATCGCGGCGGCCGCGTTGCAGAACCTCGCCCTCGTGCGGTACCTCATCAGCGAGCTCCTGGCGGGCAAGCGGAAGAAGTTCGCACAGTTGCAGCGCTTCTACCCGGATGCCGATCCAGGGCAATGGGAACTCATCGCCGCGGGCCAGCGTGCGCAGCTGGTGACGCCCGATCGTCGCCGGATCGGCGTGCTGCAGCAGGGAACCGAGCTCGTCAGCGGTGCCGACGGCACCATCGCGGGCCTGCTCGGCGCCTCGCCGGGGGCGTCGACAGCGGTCCCGATCATGGTGGACTTGCTCGACCGCTGGGGCATCGAGGCACCGTCGTTCGCGACTGCAACCGAACCCGCTGATCCGCTTCGCGCGGGCTGATCCTGTGGTCTTCTCTCCTCGGGCATCCGCTCGAAATCGGTTCTGTGCCTAAGGAGGCTCGCTATGAATCGCACTCTTCTCATCGTCCCGGTCGCCGTCTTCGCCGCGGTGGGGCTCACCGCCTGCGGGGGCGGTGGCGGCTCGGATTCGAGTTCAGGGAGCTCCGGCTCCGGCACCGTGGTGAAGGTCGACGGCAAGGACCTGTCCGGTGTGGACCTCAGCTCGGTCGGCTGCGCGAAGACGAGTAACACCATCGCGATCGGCTCCGGCGGCGCGGGAGGTGGTGTCGGAGCCACCCTCACCGACGGCAACCCGCCCACCGTCCAGACCGTGGGCATCACCGTCGACGGCAATGCCCTCGCGGTGGGCCCGGGGGTCGGCGACGCCACGGTGAAGGTCGACGGTAAGCGCTACACGATCACCGGGAACGCGCAGGGCGGCAACATCTCCAATCCCATGGCGGGCGTGACGAAGAAGTCCTTCGAGATCTCCGTGACCTGCAACTAGGTGCGAGCCTGCGCCACCGCGTCGGCGGGGCTCCCGTGCCACGGTTCGCCGTGGCCGGGGGCCAGCAGGCCGGCGTCGAGCGCTGCGATCGCATCCAGTGTGGCGACGGTGCGCGGCAGGTCATGGCTGAAGAACTCGGGAAGCAGCTGCGGCCCCGTCGAACCCGAGAGCGGATGGCCCGTCACCAGGGCGTCGCCCGTGGCCACGACACCGCCCGGCAGGAGGAATGCGGTGTGGCCGGACGTGTGCCCGGGGCAGGCGACCGGTACCGGGGCGCCCGGGAGGTCGAGCGCGCCGCCGGACCCGGGGGAGAAGGGCTGCGCATAGGGCATGTCCACATGCCCCAGCACGCCGACCCGCGTCACATCGGCCAGCCAGCGCAGCGTGCGCGGCCGCCACGCGATGGGCAGGATGTCCAGTGGCGCCGCCTGCTCGTGCACCTCGCCGCGCGCGTGCGCCACCTCGTCCGGATGCGCCAGGACCGGGGTGCCGTAGCGCTCGTGCAGCTTCGCGACCCCACCCACGTGGTCGATGTGCGCGTGCGTCACCAGGATGGCGCGCACGTCCTCGGGACGCCGCCCGATCGCGCGCAGCGCCGCCTCCACCCGGTCCACATCGCCGGACCAGCCCGCATCGATCAGCGTGACATCCGCACCGTCGACCAGTGCCAGGAAGTTGACGTGTGTGCCGGTGCCGAACCAGACGCCCTTCTCGAGCTCGCGCATCATGCGCCGTCGAAGGTGAGCCAGACGGCCGCGTTCGGGCCGAGCACCACCTCGGCCGATGCCGGCCGGCCGTGCCAGGAGCGCGTGTCCGCCGTGACACCGCCCATGTTCCCGGCGCCGGTGCCCGAGTACTCGGCGGAGTCCGTGTTGAGGATCTCCCGCCACGAGCCGGCGAAGGGCACACCCACGCGGTACCGCTCGTGCGTCTGGCCGGCGAAGTTGTACAGGCACAGCACCACCGAACCGTCGCTGCCCCAGCGCAGGAAGCTCAGCACGTTGTTCTGCGAATCGTTCGCATCCACCCATTCGTAGCCCGACGGGGTGGTGTCCTGGCTCCACAGCGCGGGGTGGGAGCGGTACGCCGCGTTGAGATCCCGGGTGAGCGACTGAATCCCGGTGTGCAGCTCGCCCTCCCAGCCCTCCAGGCAGTCCCAGTCCAGGCTGCGCTCGTCGGACCACTCGCGGACCTGCCCGAATTCCTGCCCCATGAACAGCAATTGCTTGCCGGGGTGGCCCCACATGTAGGCCAGCAGGGCCCGCACGCCGCAGGCCTTGGTGTGTGCGTCGCCGGGCATCCGGGTCCACAGCGTGCCCTTGCCGTGCACCACCTCGTCGTGACTGATCGGCAGCACGAAGTTCTCGCTCCACGCGTACATCAGCGAGAAGGTGATCTCGTGGTGGTGGAAACTGCGGTGCACCTGATCGCGCCCGAGGTAGCCCAGGGTGTCGTGCATCCACCCCATGTTCCACTTCATCGAGAAGCCGAGCCCGCCGAGGTCGGTGCGCCGCGTGACGCCGGGCCAGCTCGTGGACTCCTCCGCCACGGTGACCACGCCTGGGAAAGTCTTGTGCACCGTGCCGTTCACCTCCTGGAGGAACTCGACCGCCTCCAGGTTCTCCCGGCCGCCGTACACGTTCGGCGTCCACCCGCCATCGGGCCGCGAGTAGTCCAGGTAGAGCATCGAGGCCACCGCGTCCACCCGCAGGCCGTCCACGTGGAACTCGTCGAACCAGTAGAGCGCGTTGGCCACCAGGAAGTTCCGCACCTCGCGGCGCCCGAAGTCGAAGACGTAGGTGCCCCAGTCCAACTGCTCGCCGCGCTGCGGATCGCTGTGCTCGTAGAGCGGGGTCCCGTCGAACCGGGCCAGCGCCCAGGCGTCCTTGGGGAAGTGCGCCGGTACCCAGTCCACGATCACGCCGATCCCGCGCGAATGCAGCACGTCCACGAACTCGCGGAACTCGTCCGGGGTGCCGAAGCGCGAGGTGGGTGCGTAGTAGGAGGTCACCTGGTAGCCCCACGACCCGCCGAACGGGTGCTCGGCCACCGGCATCAGCTCCACGTGGGTGAACCCGGTCTCGGTCACGTAGTCGGCGAGTTCGGTGGCCAGCTCCAGGTAGGTCAGTCCCTGCCGCCACGAACCCAGGTGCACCTCGTAGGTGCTCATCGGCCGATCGGTGGGGTTCTGCCTGGCGCGCTCGGCGATCCACGCGGCGTCGCGCCATTCGTGCCGGCTGTGCGTGACGATCGAGGCGGTGGCCGGGGGCACCTCGGTGCGCCGCGCCATCGGATCGGCCTTCTCCACCGGGCCGTTCTCGGTGAAGATCCGGAACTTGTAGGCGGCACCGTCGGCCACCCCGGGGACGAAGACCTCCCACACGCCCGACGAACCCAGGGTGCGCATCGGGTAGGACTCGCCCGCCCAGTACTCGAAGTCCCCGATCACGGTGACGCCGTGGGCGTTCGGTGCCCACACCGCGAACGACGTGCCGGTGACCTCGCCATCGGGGGTGGTGTAGCTGCGCAGGTGCGCGCCGAGCGCCTCCCACAGTCGTTCGTGGCGGCCCTCCGAGATGAGGTGCTGATCCATCTCGCCCACAGTCGGGAGGAAGCGGTAGCCGTCGGCCACGATCACGCTGCCCGCCGGGTACAGCACCTCGTAGCGGTAGTCGGCCAGATCGGTGATCGGCACCTCGGTGCCCCACAGGGCGCCCTCGAGACGGGCCAGCGGATAGCGCTCGCCGCCGATCACCGCGGCCACCGCGGTGGCCCCCGGCTTGAGCGCGCGCAGCACGGTTCCGCCCACCGTGGCGTGCGCCCCCAGAATCGCATGCGGATCGTGATAGCGGCCGGTCAGCAGGCGCGCGGCCACCTCCGGGTCGACGGCCGCCGCGGTGCTGCGGCCCGCGGTGTTCTCGCTCATCATGCCTCCCGGTAGGACAGGTTCTCCCGCGCCTGCGGGCTGAGCTGGGGCAGCACCAGTATGTGCGCCACATTGCGCCACGGCTCCAGCCGCACGAAATCGGCCTGGCCCCAGTGGTACACCTCGCCGGACACCTCGTCGCGCACCGGGAACCGCTCGTGCCAGTCCAGGCCCAGCGCCGGCAGATCGAGCCAGACCACGCCCGACTCCGCGCCGAACGGATTGAGGTTCACCACGATCAGCACCAGATCGCCGGTGACCGCATCGTGCTTGCTGTACGCGATCAACGCCTCATTGTCGACGTGGTGGAAGTGCAGGTTGCGCAGCTGCTGCAGAGCGGGATGCCGTCGCCGGATCTCATTGAGCCGGGCGATCCACGGCTCCAGCGATTCCCCGCGGCTCTGCGCCGCCTTGTAATCGCGCGGGCGGAGCTCGTACTTCTCCGAATCGAGGTACTCCTCGCTGCCCGGATGCACCGCCTGATGCTCGAACAGCTCGAATCCCGAGTACATGCCCCAGCTGGGGGACAGGGTCGCCGCGAGCGTCGCGCGGATCGCGAACTGGCCGGGGCCACCGTGTTGCAGGCTCTCGTGCAGGATGTCCGGCGTGTTCACCCACAGGTTCGGCCGGCACACGTCCGCCTTCGCGGCGTGCTCGCGGGCGAACTCCTCGAGCTCCCATTTGGCGGTGCGCCAGGTGAAGTAGGTGTAGCTCTGCGTGAAACCGGCCTTGGCGAGGCCGTACATCCGGGCCGGCCGGGTGAACGCCTCCGCCAGGAAGAGCACGTCCGGATCGACCTTCTTCACCTCGCTGATCAGCCAGAACCAGAAGTCCGGTGGTTTGGTGTGCGGGTTGTCCACCCGGAACACCTGCACCCCGCGCTGCACCCAGAACAGGGTGACCCGCAACAGTTCCCGGTAGATGCCCACCCGGTCGTCGTCGAAGTTGATCGGGTAGATGTCCTGGTACTTCTTCGGCGGATTCTCCGCGTAGGCGATGGTGCCGTCCGGGAGCACCGTGAACCACTCCGGATGCTCCGCGGCCCAGGGGTGATCGGGAGCCGCCTGGAAGGCCAGGTCCAGCGCGACCTCCATGCCCAGATCGCGCGCGCGTTGGGCGAAGTGATCGAAATCGTCGAGCGAACCGAGCGCCGGATGCACCGCATCGTGCCCGCCGGTGGCCGCGCCGATGGCCCACGGCGAGCCCACGTCATGGGCCTCGGGGGTCAGAGTGTTGTTGCGGCCCTTGCGGTTCACGGTGCCGATCGGGTGGATCGGCGGCAGGTACACGATGTCGAAACCCATATCGGCGATCCGCGGCAGATCCTCGGCGGCGGTGTGGAAGGTGCCGTGTACGGGGTTGCCCTCGCCGTCCCAGCCGCCGGTGGACCGCGGGAACAGTTCGTACCACGAGCCGAACAGCGCACGGCTGCGGTCCACCCAGATCCGGTAGGTTCGCGATTTCGTCACCAGATCCCGCACGGGATTCTCGTCCAGTACCCGGGTGATCTCGGGATGCAGTGCAGCACCGGTCCGTTCGACCAGGCTCCGTTCGTCATCGCGCAGTGCGGACGCCGCGGCCAGCACGGACGGCCGCGCCTCGGCGGGCACCCCGTCGGCGGCGCGATCGAGCAGCCGCGCACCGAGCTCCAGATCGTTGGCGAGCTCGGCGGGGCCCTGCCCGGCGGCCAGCTTCTTCTGCACCGCGTTGCGCCACGTGGCCACCGGATCGGACCAGCCCTCGATACGCAGCGACCAGTAGCCGGTGAGATCGGGGCGCACCAACGCGTGGAAGCGGTCGGGCTCGGCGGCCGGGGTCATGCGCACCGTCTGCCCGGTGCCGTCGGGACCGGTGAAGACCACGGTGGCGGCCACGGCGTCGTGACCCTCGCGCCAGACGGTGGCCGAGACCGGCACCACCTCGCCCACCACGGCCTTGCCGGGGTACTGCCCGCACGACACCACGGGTTCGATGTCGTCGATACCGATGCGCCCTGTCACCCGGTCAACGGTAGTGCACCGCCCGGCGCGGCGGGTGGGTACCGAGGCCCCGCCCGGACCGTTCAGGACTCGGCCAGGCGCTGCAACGCCGCGACCGCGGTGTCCCGGTTCGCCGTCTCCCAGAACGGCGGCAGCGAGGCGCGCAGGAAGCCGCCGTAGCGGGCCGTGGCGAGCCGCGAATCGAGCACCGCGACCACGCCGCGGTCGTCGGTGGAGCGCAGCAGCCGGCCCACGCCCTGCGCGAGGAGCAGTGCCGCGTGGGTGGCGGCCACCGCCATGAAACCGTTGCCGCCGCGCGATTCCACGGCGCGCTGGCGCGCGGTGAGCAGCGGATCGTCGGGGCGCGGGAAGGGGATACGGTCGATCAGCACCAGCGACAGCGACGGTCCCGGCACGTCCACGCCCTGCCAGAGGCTGAGCGTCCCGAACAGCGAGGTCGCCGGATCGGCGGCGAAATCGCGCACCAACTGCCCGGTGTTGCCCTCGCCCTGGCACAGGATCGGCGTATCGATCCGCTCACGCAGCGCCTCCGCTGCGGCCTTCGCCGCGCGGGTCGAGCTGAACAGCCCGAGAGTGCGACCGCCGGCGGCCTTGATCAGCGTCTCGATCTCGTCCAGGACCGCCGGATTCGTGCCGTCGCGTCCGGGTGGCGGCAGCTTCGTGGCCACGTAGAGGATGCCGGAGCGGGCGTAGTCGAAGGGCGAGCCCACATCGAGGTGGCTCCACTCGATCGCCGCGTCCGGCTTCTTGCCGGACGCCAGATCGGGATCGCGCTCGGCCTCCGTGCTGCCCGCGCGGGGCAGGCCCCAGGAACCGGCCACCGTGTCGAAGGCGCCGCCCACCGCCAGGGTCGCAGACGTGAGCACCACCGTCGACTCCCCGAACAACCGGGTGCGCAGGAGTCCGCCCACCGACAGCGGGGCCACGTGCAAGGTTCGGCGGAATCCGCCGCCGCGCACCGGAACATCGGAGGTCCACACCACATCGCGCCGTTTGGACTCGTCGGGTTCGTCGAAGGCGGTGAGCACCCGGACGGCGGTGTCGTGCACCTCGTCGAGCGCGGTGATCGCGGCGCTGCGGGCAGCGGCCGCATCGGGATCGAGGTTGGCGCCGCGCGCCGGACCCACCGCGGTGCGGGTGGCCCATGCGGCGTCCCGGACGGCGGCCAGGGCTGGTCCGGCACCGTCGGGCAGGCCGAGCCAGCGCCGCGTGCCGCAGTCCTCCAACAGACCGGTCAGTCCCTCGGAGGCGGCGACCAGCGCGTCGGCGATCTCCTCCTCGACCAGCTTGCCGGCGCGGCGCGCGGCCGCGGCCACCGTGGTCCCGGTGAGTTCCGCGGTGGCCACCGAGGTCACCCGGTCCACCAGCTCGTGCGCCTCGTCGACCACCACGGCGTCGTGATCGGGCAGCACGTTGACCTCGGTCATGGCATCGATGGCCAGCAGCGCGTGGTTGGTCACCACCACGTCCACCTGCCCGGTGCGCTTGCGGGCCGCCTCGGCGAAACAGTCCTGGCCGTAGGTGCAATTGGTGGCGCCCAGGCATTCCCGCGCGCCCACACTCACCAGTCGCCACGACTGATCGGAGACCGCGGGCGTGAGCTCGTCGCGGTCGCCGGTCTCGGTATCGCTGCTCCACTCGCGGATCCGCTTCATCTCCCGGCCCAGCCGCGAGGCGGCGAACGGGTCGAAGAGCTCCTCGCTGTCGGGCTCGGAGGCCACCGAGCTGTGCAGCTTGTTCAGGCACAGGTAGTTGCCACGGCCCTTGAGGATGGCGAACTCGGGCTCGCGCCCCAGGTCCTTCTTCAGCGCCTTCGACAACCGGGGCAGATCGCGGTCCACCAACTGCTGCTGCAGCGCGATGGTCGCGGTGCTCACCACCACCGTCTTGCCGGTGGTCACCGCGTGCCGGATCGAGGGCACGAGGTAGGCGAGCGATTTGCCGGTGCCGGTACCCGCCTGCACGGCGAGGTGCTCGCCGGTGTCCAGGGAGTGCGCCACCGCCGCGGCCATCCGCACCTGCCCGTCGCGCTTGCTGCCGCCGAGCGCGGAGACCGCGGTGTCCAGCAGTTTCGGCACGATCGGCGGTTCAGTCACCGCGAGGAGTCTACCGGTGGGCGCGCGGCTACAGAGCGGGCGCGCCGGTGCCGTAGCTGTCGCGCTGGTGGGCGTCGAGCAGTTCCGCGAACCGGACCCAGTCGCCCGCGACCGCCGCGTCCAGCACTGCCCGGTGGTCGGCGAGCACGTGGTCGGGATCGCCGGATATCCGGCCGGCGTGGGTGGTGAGGGAGAAGCGCTGGCGGTCGCGCAGCCGGGCGTAGGTCGCCGACATGAGCGAGTTGCCCGCGAGGTCCACGAAGGCCCCGTGGAAGGCCATCGCCGCCTCGGCGAAGGCGGCGAAATCGCCCGACCGCAGCGCCCGCTCCTGTGCCGCCAGGTTCTCCGGCATGCGGTCGGCCAGCTCCGCTCGGCCGGCCGCATCGGATTGCAGGACGCCGGCCGTCTCCAGCGCGTGGCGCAACTGCGCCGATTCCCGGATCTCCTGGGGCGAGAGGCCCTGCACCTGTGCGCCGCGCTGGGCGTAGATGCACACCCAGCCCTCCTCCTGCAGCCGGGTGAGCGCCGCCCGGACAGGGGTGCGGCTCATCGCCAGTTCGGCAGCGAGAGCGTTCTCGCTGAGCATCGTTCCGGGCGCGAAATCGCCGCGCACGATCGCGTCGCGGATGTGCGTGTGGGCGCGCTCGGCAGCACTGGCGGCGTCGGCCATCGGCGTCTCCCTCGGTGCGATCGCGATTCATGGAACCACTGGACGGTACCCCGGAGATTGGGATACAACTAGGATACAAGTTTGCCGAGAGGGGTGGCGATGATCGCGGACGCGGACCGGGCGCACGAGCGGGACCGGGTGCAACGCCGCACCCTGCGCGTGGTCATGGCGGGCCAGGTGATGGGCGGCGCGGGACTCGCCGCCGGCATCACGGTGGGCGCACTGCTCGCCCGGGACATGCTCGGCACCGACGCCCTCGCCGGGCTGCCGGTCGCGATGTTCACCTTCGGCTCGGCGGTCACCGCCTACCTCGTCGGCCGGATCAGCCAGCGGGCCGGACGCCGGGTGGGACTCGCCGCCGGCTTCGGCGCGGGCGCGGTCGGTGCGGCGGGCGTGGTCCTCGCGGCCGCCCTCGGCAGCGTGCCCCTGCTGTTCGCGTCCTTCCTCGTGTACGGCGCGGGCACCGCCACCAACCTCCAGGCCCGCTACGCCGGCACCGATCTCGCCGCACCGGACCGCCGCGCCACCGCCGTCAGCCTGGCCCTGGTCTCCACCACCCTGGGCGCGGTGGCCGGGCCGAACCTGGTGTCGCCCCTGGGAACCTTCGCCGCCGGGCTCGGGCTGCCTCCCCTCGCCGGCCCGTTCCTGCTCGCGGCCCTCGCGTACGCCGCGGCGGGGCTCGTTCTCGTCCTGCTGCTGCGGCCCGACCCGCTGCTTCTGGCCCGCGAGCTCGGGGCGGCGGCCGGGTCGGACGATTCGGCGCCGGACGGGGCACCGTCGGGCGTGCGCCCCGCCGCCTACCTGGGCGCCGCCGTCATGGTGGTCACGCAGATCGGCATGACGGCCGTGATGACGATGACACCGATCCACATGCAGGCCCACCATCACGGACTCGGCGCGGTGGGCATGGTGATCGGCCTGCACATCGCGGGCATGTACCTGCCCTCGCCGATCACCGGGATCCTGGTCGACCGGCTCGGCCGCACCCCGATGGTGATCGCCTCCGGGGTGGTGCTCGCGACGGCCGGGGTGGTCGCCGCGCTGGGGCCCGGCGACTCCCTGGCCTGGAACATCGTCGCGCTCGTCCTGCTCGGGATCGGCTGGAACTTCGGGCTGGTGGCCGGCACCGCGCTGGTCGTGGACGGCACCGAACTCGGCGATCGCGCAGCCACGCAGGGGCGGATCGACGTGCTCATCGCTTTGGCGGGCGCGGGCGGAGGCCTGATGTCGGGGATGGTGGTCTCGGCGTGGACCTTCGCGGGTCTCGGCTTCGGCGTCGCGGCGCTGACCGGGATCGCGCTGGTCGCCGCACTGGCCCGCTGGCGTCCGGCGGCTCAGCCCGCGAGGTGAGCGAGGAGGACGCGCGCCATCGCGCCCGCCGCCGCCGACGGTGCCGTTCGTGTGGCCAGGGACAGGTGCGTGCGGGCCGACCTGGCGAGCGGGATCGTCGTGCTGCCGGGGCGGCCGCCGGCCATCGACTCGGTGAGGATCGCCACGCCCGCGCCCCGATCGGCGAGCGCGAGCAACGCCTCGGGGGAGTGGGCCTGCACCGCGGGCGCCACCGCGCTGCGTTCCGCGGCGCAGGTGATCTCCAGTGCCGTGCGGACACCGGTCCCGGGTGGCAGGCAGAGCACCGTCTCGCGGGCCAGGTCCGCGCAGGTCACCGCGGAGCGCGCGGCCCAGGCGTGATCACGGGGCACCACCGCAACCAGCGGCTCCCGGATCAAGGTGTGCGCCACCACCTCCGGGGGAAGCGGCTCCGCGTGGGCCAGCAGGATCACATCGAGCCGGCCGGCACGCAGATCGGCCAGCAGATCGTCCGAATTGCCCTCCGCCACTTCGACCGTGACGCCGGGGTGCGCACGCCGGAAGTCGGCGAAGCCCGCCAGGTATCCGGGAATCGTGCAGCCGATCACCGTGCCCACCCGCACGTGTCCGGTGACCACGCCCGTCAGATCGTCCGCGGCGGCGCGGATCGCCTCGATCGCTGCTCTCGCGGCCCGGGCGTGCGGGAGCAGTGCGCTGCCCTCGGGGGTGGGTCGCACGGCGCGGCCGGTGCGGTCCAGGAGCCGGTGGCCGAGCTCCCGTTCCAGCTTGGCCACCTGGGCGGACACCCCGGACTGGCTCACGTGCAGGGCCTCCGCGGCCGCGGTGAACGATCCGTGATCGACCACCGCGACCAGATAGCGCAGCTGATGCAGCTCCATAACCAGTGATGCTAGTAGTCAGTAGATCCAGCTGTTGGACTAATGCGTGCGTGGGCGGCACCGTGGAGGACATGACCGAGAAGATGACACCCCGCCGCCTGGCCGAGATCTACTTCGATTGCTGGGCCGCCGCGGATTTCGCGCCGCTGCGCCCGCACCTCGCACCCGATTGCGCCTTCACCGGCGTCTTCGGCACCGCACACGGCCCGGACGAGTTCCTGCGCGGACTCGCCGGGATGGCCGCCGCCACCGACTCGATCGCGGTGCGCGCCCGCGTCGCCGACGATGCGGACGTGATCACCTGGTTCGATCTCGCCATGGGTGGAGCGCCCGCCACCGCGGTCGCGAACTGGACCCACGTCGAGAACGGGCTGATCGCCGCCGTCAACGTCACCTTCGATCCGCGGGAGATCCTCGCCGCGTCGGCGTAGGGGCTCGCCTACGCTGGACGAATGACCGACACCGCCGCCGATGGCCGCCGCTACAACGGTGTCTCCGCCGAGGCGCGCCGGGACGAACGCCGAGCCCGCTTCCTGGACGCGGCGCTCACCGTGGCGGCCAGGGACGGTGTCGCGGCGGTGAGTGCGCGAGCGCTGTGCGCCGAATCGGGACTGCACGCCCGCTACTTCCGGGAGGCCTTCGCCTCCTCCGATGAGGCCCTCGAGGCGGCGTTCGACGGATTCACCCTCGCCGTGATGGGCTCGGCTACCGAGGAGATCGCCGCGGTCCCCGCCGACGCTCCCGACGCCCTGATCCGCCGGGTGCGCGCCGGAGTGCACGCCTGTCTCGTAGCGATGGAGGCGGACCCGCGCCGCGCCGCGCTGCTGGTCGGCGCGGACACCCACACCGGTCTGCACGCGCGGCGCGAGGCGCTCGTCGACCTCCTCGTGGCGGCGATGGCGGCCCAGGCCAAGGAGATGTTGGACGATCCGCCCGACGACCACGACGCCCTGCTCTCGGCGCGACTGATCGCGGTCGGCGGCCTGCACCTCGGGATCGCCGCGCGCAGCGGCCGCATTCCCGCCACGACGGAGCAGGTCGAGGACATCATGGTGGCCTCCATCCTCGGTAACCGTGATCTGGCCGCCGTGTTGCGGCAGGTCAGAGGTGGTTCCGACTAGCGCAGCGAGATTCTCAGGATTCTGGCCACGCTATGTGGCCAGAATGGGTTAGGCTCGGATCATGACCACGGCACCGAGCACCTCCCAGGCAGTCGCGCCCGAGCGCTTCGACCGCGACCCCGAGTGGGCTGCGCGCACCGTTCTGCCGCTGCGCATCCTGCAGCGCGATCGCCGCCCCTTCGCGCCCGAGGAGATCGACTGGGCCCGCGAGGCCGTGGATCGCGGAGACGAGCTGGGCAACCGTCTCGCGCTGGCGATGATCGACGACCGCGCCTTCTCCATGCGCGACCTGGACGCGGCGCTGGAGACCGGCCGGACCGAGATCCCCGCCCTGCGTGAACTTCTCGATGCGGTCGGCCCCGAATCCACGCCCGACTGGGTGGACTTCGACGCCTGCCGCCGCGGCGCCGCGGTGTGCCGCCGTTCGGGCTCGCTCGGGCTCGACGTGCTGGCCACGGCGTCGCTGATGACGGGGTACACCACCTCCGCCACCACCCGCCAGCTCGTCGCCACCGGCCGCATGGTGGAGGGGGTCGACGCCCGCATCCACGAGACCACGCAGTGGTGGTCGCAGATCATCGCGCCGGGCGATGCCATGCGGCCGCAGCACTCCGCGTGGCGTGCGGCGGTGAAGGTGCGCGTGATCCACGGCCTCGCCAACACCACGCTGCTGCGGCGCGCCGATTGGGACCGCGCCGCCTGGGGAGTCCCGATCAACCAGTCCGACCAGCTCGGAACGCTCGGGCTGTTCTCCACCTCGTTCCTGGTGGCGCTGCGCGCCCTGGGCATGCCCGTGTCCGCAGCGGAGGGACGCGATGTGATGGCGCTGTGGCGCTACGTGGGCTGGCTGCTCGGCATCGACGAGCACGTGCTCCCGGCCACCGAGGGGGAGGGCCGCCGGCGGATGGTCCAGATCGGGCAGTACTCGCCGGGCCCGGACGCCGACAGTGCGGTGCTCGGCCGCGCCCTCTACGGCAACTGGGGGCGGCACAACTACCCCGTGCTGCAGGGGCTGCGCCGCAAGATCCACCAGCGCTACCTCGGCAGCCTCGAAACGGTCTTCGCCGGACCGTGGGGGATGCGCGATCTCGGCATCCCGATGGACCTGCCCTGGGCCGTCGGCGTGACCTGGGCGCAGCACGGCCCGGTGCAGTTCGCCGCGCGCCTGTCGCCGGCCGTGCGGCACTGGGCCACTCGGCGCGGCGAGCAGCAGATCGCCACCTGGCTGGGGCGCAATGCCCCGGCGGCCTAGCGGATTCGCCTAGACGACGGTGATCCCCGCCGCGGAGAACTCGGCGAGCGCCGCGCGGGTGGACTCCGGCGCGACGCCCGCGGTGTACTCCGCGAGCACGCGCACCGTCAGGCCCGCGGCCAGCGCGTCGAGCGCCGTGGCGCGCACGCAGTAGTCGGTGGCGATACCCACCACGTCGACCGATGAGACATCATGCGCCGCGAGCCATTCCGCGAGCGAGGCGCCATCGGCGTCGTGCGCCTCGAAGCCGGAGTAGGCCGCCGAGTACGCACCCTTGCTGAACACCGGCACCCGCAACGGAAGCCGCAGGTTCGGGTGGAACTCGGCACCCGATGTGCGCGCCCGGCAGTGAACGGGCCAGGAATCCACGAAGTCGGGAGTCGCCGAGAAGTGCGCGCCCGGATCGATGTGCCAGTCGCGGGTGGCCACGATCGTCGGATACCGCTCCAGCAGGTCGTCGTGGACCCGCCGGGCCACGGCCGCGCCGCCCGCCACCGCGAGCGAACCGCCCTCGCAGAAGTCGTTCTGCACGTCCACCACGATCAGCGCGTCGCCGCGCCCGTCGCTCATCGCTTGCCCTCGTACCGCGTCGTGATCGCCGGCTCGCCGTGCGAGAGGCCCAGGCCCTCCCAGGGCAGCGTCACCATCGCCTTCCGCAGGTGGTCCCGGGCGTCCTCGAGGCCGGGCAGGCCGGGCACGGTGTCGCCGCCGCGGACCAGCGGGATCTGCAGCTCGGTGGCCGTGAGGTGGGCGGGCACCGTGGGCGTCGATCCCACCGGGAAGAGCACCTCCTCGACGATGGTGCCGGTGCTGCGCGCCAGCCGCAGCGAGCGCTTCTCGCCGCCCACGGTCTCCTTGTGCGAGCTGCGCTTGGCCACGGGGATCCCGTCCACCTGCACCAGCTTGTAGACCATGCCCGCGGTCGGCGCTCCCGAGCCCGTGACCACCGAGGTCCCCACGCCGTACACGTCGATCGGCTCCGCGCGGAGTGCGCCGATCGCGTACTCGTCCAGATCGCCCGAGACCACGATCTTCGTCTTCGGTGCGCCGAGCTCGTCGAGCTGGGTGCGCACCTGGCGCGTGATGATGCCCAGGTCGCCCGAGTCGATGCGCACGCCGCCCAGTTCCGGGCCCGCGGCGCGGACGGCGCGGTTGACGCCCTCGGTGATGTCGTAGGTGTCCACCAGCAGCGTGGTCCCCGGACCCTGCGCCGCCACCTGCGCGGCGAAAGCGGCCTCCTCATCGGGGCCGTCCGGGCCGGTGTGCAGCAGCGTGAAGGCGTGCGCGGCGGTGCCGCCCGACGGTACGCCGTAGGTGCGCGCCGCCTCCATGTTCGAGGTGGTGGTGAAGCCCGCCAGATACGCCGCGCGCGCCGCCGCCACAGCCGCCTGCTCGTGCGTGCGGCGCGAGCCCATCTCGATCAGCGGACGCCCCGCCGCGGCGGAGACCATGCGCGCCGCGGCCGAGGCGATCGCGCTGTCGTGGTTGAGGATCGACAGGAACAGCGTCTCCAGGATCACACCCTCGGCGAAGCTCGCACGGACCGTGAGGATGGGGGAGCCCGGGAAGTACAGCTCGCCCTCGCGGTAGCCGTCGATCTCGCCGGTGAACCGGAAGTCGCGCAACCAGGCCAGGGTGTCGGCGTCGAGGAAGCGCTCGGCCACCGCCAGCTCGGCCGGGCCGAACCGGAACCGCTGGAGCGCCTGCAGTGCGCGTGCCGTCCCCGCCACCACGCCGTACCGCCGCCCGGCGGGCAGCCGCCGCGCGAAGACCTCGAAGACGCACGGCCGGTGCGCCGTGCCGTCGCGCAGCGCGGCGGCCAGCATGGTCAGCTCGTACTGGTCGGTGAGCAGCGCGGAACTGGGCGCTGCGCCCCCGTGCGCATCGGACGGGGAGTTCTTCGAACGGGCTGTGTCATCCACGGTCACACTGGGTACCCTAGAACCATGAGCGACAGCAGCGCAGCCGCACCGGGCTCCCCGGGCGTCAGCGGGCAACCCGGCTCGGCCGCCACCCTGGAGCGGGAGACCGACCAGGCGATCGACAAGCCGTGGGTCACCGTGGTCTGGGACGATCCGGTGAACCTCATGTCGTACGTGACCTTCGTCCTCCGGAAGATCTTCGGCTACAGCACCTCCAAGGCCAAGGAACTGATGATGCAGGTGCACACCGAGGGCAAGGCCGTGGTGTCCACCGGCGATCGCGACAAGGTGGAGGGCGACGTCCGCAAGCTGCATGCGGCCGGCCTGTGGGCGACGATGCAGCGCGACAGCTGAGTGCGTAACTGGCAGGCGAAGCGGGGCGTACGCGGTCTGCGCTACGTCTCGAAGATGGAACCCGAGGAGGTCGGCCTCGTCCGATCGCTCGTCGGATCACTCGTCGAGCTCCTCGACGAACGGGAGGGCTCGGCCCCGCACGACGAACTCGCCGAGCTCACCGGTCTGCGCACCGGGCATGCGGAGCCCCCGGAGGAGCCGGTGCTCGACCGGCTGCTGCCCGACTTCTACCGCCCCGGAGCCGACGCACCGGGGGCCGTGGACGCACCGTCGGGCGAGTTCGCGCACGATCTCAACGCGGCGCTGCGTTCGCTCAACGAACCCGAGGTGATCGACGCCAAACGCGATGCGGCGCAGACCGTGCTCGCCACCCTGCCCGAGCGCGCGGGCACCGTCTCGCTCACCGAGGACGAGGCCCGCGACTGGCTGACCTGTGTCAACGACCTGCGGCTCGCGCTCGGTGCGCTCCTCGGCATCACCGCCGACCTGCCCGACGGTGCGGCGCCGGACGATCCGGCCAAGGCGGGGCACGTGGACGTGTACCACTGGCTGTCGGCGCTGCTCGACGTGCTGGTGTCCGTGATGCTGGACCACGAGCCGGAATAGGCCGCGCGCGGCGGGGGTTGACCAGGACGTGACCGAGCAGACCGGCCCGCACGCACTGCGCATCCGCCGCGACCTGGTGGACGCGATGATCGCGCACGCGCGCCGCGATCACCCGGACGAGGCTTGTGGCGTGATCGCCGGTCCGGAGGGCTCCGACCGCCCCGACCGGTTCGTCGAGATGCTCAACGCCGAGCGTTCGCCCACCTTCTACCGGTTCGATTCGGGGGAGCAGCTCACCGTATGGCGCGAGATGGACGCCCGTGACGAGGAGCCGGTGGTGATCTACCACTCGCACACCGCCACCGAGGCCTATCCGTCGCGCACCGATGTCAGCTACGCCTCCGAGCCGAACGCGCACTACGTGCTGATCTCCACCCGCGACCCCGAAACCGCCGAGGTGCGCAGCTACCGCATCGTCGGCGGCGTCGTCACCGAGGAACCCCTAGAGATCGAGGAATCCTGATGCCCGTCACCGTGTCCATCCCCACCATCCTGCGGCCGCACACCGGCGGCGAGAAGCGCGTACCCGCCGACGGTGCCACCCTCGGCGCCGTGATCGACGATCTGGAGTCCCGCCACCCCGGCCTCAAGGACCGGCTCGTGGACGACGGGAAGCTGCATCGCTTCGTCAACGTCTACGTCGACGATGAGGACGTGCGGTTCACGGGCGGCCTCGACACTCCCGTCGCCGACGGCGGAACCGTGACGGTGCTGCCCGCGGTGGCCGGCGGCTGACGGTGGCCCGGTTCGATTCGCTGCTGCACTCGCTCGGTGGAACACCGCTGGTCGGGCTGCCGCGGCTCTCGCCCCGCTGGGAGGAATCGGCGGGCTCGGCGGGGGAGCCGCTGCCGCACGTGCGGCTGTGGGCCAAACTCGAGGACCGCAATCCCACCGGATCGATCAAGGACCGCCCGGCGCTGCGGATGATCGAGGAGGCCGAGGCCGCCGGACGGCTGCGCCCCGGCGACACCATCCTCGAACCCACGTCGGGGAACACCGGCATCAGCCTCGCGATGGCGGCCAAGCTCAAGGGCTACCGGCTGATCTGCGTGATGCCGGAGAACACCTCCGCCGAACGGCGCCAGTTGCTCACCATGTACGGCGCGCAGATCATCCCCTCGCCCGCGGCCGGCGGGTCCAACCGCGCCGTCGCCGATGCCAAGGAGCTGGCCGCCGAGCACCCCGACTGGGTGATGCTCTACCAGTACGGCAATCCCGCCAACGCCCGCGCGCACTACGAGGGCACGGGGCCGGAACTGCTCGCCGACCTACCCGAGATCACTCACTTCGTGGCCGGTCTCGGCACCACCGGCACCCTCATGGGCACCGGCCGCTACCTCCGCGAGAACGTGCCGGATGTGCAGATCGTGGCCGCCGAACCGCGCTACGGCGAGCTGGTCTACGGGCTCCGCAATCTCGATGAGGGCTTCGTGCCCGAGCTGTACGACGAGTCCGTGCTCACCCGCCGGTTCTCGGTGGGCGCGTACGACGCGGTGCGGCGCATGCGGCAGCTGATCGACGACGAGGGGATCTTCGCCGGCGTCTCCACCGGTGGGGTGCTGCACGCCGCGCTCGGCGTCGCGAATAAGGCCCTGACCTCGGGCGAGCGTGCCGATGTGGCCTTCGTGGTGGCCGATGCGGGATGGAAGTATCTGTCGACCGGCGCGTACGACGGTAGCGTGGAGGATGCCGAAGAGGCCCTGGAGGGCCAGCTCTGGGCGTAGCCCACCCGGAGAGTGAGGCGAAGGAGGTTCGCCGTGACGCTATCGACCAACGACGGTTCGTCCACGCGCTCCGGGCCGGGATGGCTCGCCGGGCGTCGCGTGGGCCGCGCCGCGGCCGCGATCATCGCCTTCGTCGCCCTGCTCTGGGTGCTCGAGGGCGTCGACACCGTGATGAACAACGCACTCGACCAGTGGGGCATCCGCCCGCGCCAGGAGGAGGGGCTGCGCGGTATCGCCTTCGCGCCGCTGCTGCACGGCGGCTGGGAGCACCTGGCCGCCAACTCGGTCCCCGCTCTCGTGCTCGGCTTCGTCGGGCTGGTGGCGGGCGCCGCCCGGTTCGTCGTGGCCACGGCCCTGATCTGGCTGGTCTCGGGCGCCGGCGTGTGGCTCACGGGTGGAACCAACACCCTCGTGGTCGGACTGTCCGGCGTGATCTTCGGCTGGATGACCTACCTGGTGGCCCGCGGCCTGTTCACCCGCAAGATCGTCGACGTGGTGGTGGGTTTGGCGCTGCTCGTGGTGTACGGCGGCATGCTGTGGGGCGTCTTCCCCGGCGACCCCGGGATCTCGTGGCAGGCGCATCTGTGGGGCGCCGTGGGCGGCGTGATCGCCGCGGTCTGGCTCGGCCGCCGCTCGCGGGCCGCGGTGCGGTCGCGTAAATCCAGTGAGGTCGGCTCGATTGCCTCGTGACGATCGTGGATCTGGCACGATGAGCGGCATGCGACTCACCATCCTCGGGTGTTCGGGCAGCGTCGGCGGTCCGCAGGCGGCCTGTTCCGGTTATCTCCTGCAGGTGGACGGGCACGAGCCGGTGGTGATGGATTTCGGTCCCGGTGTCCTCGGTGAGCTCCAGCAGCGCATCGATCCGAACTCGGCCTCCGTGATGCTCTCGCACCTGCACGCCGACCACTGCCTCGACCTGCCCTCGCTCCTGGTGTGGCGCCGCTACCACCCGTCGCCGGCGAGCGGCCGCGCCCGCCTGATCGGTCCGGCCGACACCCCCGAACGGATCGGCCGCGCCTCGGCGGAGACCGCGTCGCTGTTCGACGACATCACGGACACCTTCGATTTCGGTTCGTGGACCGAAGGAGAAGACCTCGCCGTCGGCGGGTTCACGGTGCGTCCCTACCGCATGTACCACCCGCCGGAATCCTTCGGGCTGCGGATCACCGCGCCCAGCGGCCGGACACTCGCCTACACCGGCGACACCGGTACCTGCGACAACCTGGTCGAGTTGGCGCGCGGCGTCGATGTGCTGCTGGCCGAGGCCAGTTGGACGCACGATCCCGGTAATCGCCCGCTCGGGGTGCACCTGTCGGGCATCGAGGCCGGCGAGGCCGCGCAGGCAGCGGGCGTGGGACGGCTGCTGCTCACCCACATCCCACCGTGGACGTCGAAGGAGGCCGTGGTCGAAGAGGCCAAGTCGGTCTACGACGGCCCCGTGGACGCGGTCAACGGCGGCGACGTCTTCGACCTGTAGGTCCACAACCCGTAGAGCGCGGTCCCGGTCGGGCGATAGGGTGGAGTCGTGAGCAGACGCGCAGACGGCCGAGCCGACGACGAACTCCGCCCCGTGACCATCACCCGGGGATTCACCCAGAACCCCGCGGGTTCGGTGCTCGTGGAGTTCGGCAACACCAAGGTGCTGTGCACCGCGAGCGTCGAACTCGGCGTTCCGGGGTGGCGTCGCGGATCGGGCCAGGGCTGGCTGACCGCGGAGTACTCGATGCTGCCCGGCGCCACGCACGAGCGCAGCCGCCGCGAGTCCACCAAGGGCAAGGTGGGCGGCCGCACCCACGAGATCTCCCGCCTCATCGGCCGGTCGCTGCGCGCCTGCATCGACCTGGCGGCCCTGGGGGAGAACACCATCGCCATCGACTGCGATGTGCTGCAGGCCGACGGCGGTACCCGTACCGCGTCGATCACCGGCGCCTACGTGGCGCTGTGCGACGCCGTGACCTACCTCGGCGCAGCCGGCAAGCTGACCGACCCGCAACCGATCTCGTGCGCCATCGCCGCCGTCTCGGTGGGCGTGGTGGACGGCCGGGTCCGGCTGGACCTGCCGTACGAGGAGGACTCGCGCGCGGAGGTCGACATGAACGTGGTCGCCACCGACACCGGCACCCTGGTCGAGGTGCAGGGCACCGGTGAGGGCGCCACCTTCGCCCGCACCACACTGGATTGGATGCTCGATTCGGCGGTCGCCGGCACCGAGCAGCTGTTCGCGGTGCAGAAGGAGGCGCTCGCGGCGCCGTACCCGGGCGTGCTGCCCGAGGCCGAGGGCGAGCCGAAGAAGAAGTTCGGGCAGTGACCCGGCTGCTGCTGGCCTCGCGCAACGCCAAGAAGCTGCGCGAGCTGCGGCAGGTGGTGGCCGATGCCGGGATCGTGGGCCTCGAGGTGGTCGGCCTCGACGAGGTGCCCGCCTTCGAGGAACTTCCCGAGGATGCGCCCTCGTTCGAGGGCAATGCGCTGATCAAGGCCCGGCAGGGCTTCGAGCGCACCGGGCTGCCCTGTCTCGCCGATGATTCCGGAATCTGCGTGGACGCGTTGAACGGCATGCCCGGCGTGCTCTCGGCACGCTGGTCCGGTCGGCACGGCGACGATCCGGCGAACACGGCGCTCGTGCTCGCGCAGACCTCGGACGTGCCGGACGAGCGCCGCGGAGCCGAGTTCGTCTCCGCCTGTGCGCTGGTGCACGGCCCGGGGGAGGCGGGGGAGATCACGGTACGTGGCACCTGGCGCGGATCGCTGCTGCGGGAACCGCACGGCGACGGCGGATTCGGCTACGACCCGGTGTTCCTCCCCGAGGGCTCCGAGCGCACCGCGGCCGAGCTCGCCCCCGAGGAGAAGAACGCGATCAGCCACCGGGCCCGCGCACTCGCGCAGCTGGTGGAACCGTTGCGCGAGCTCGCGGCGCGCGTCCCCGATGAAGGGTCTTCCGCGGGGTAACGTCGACGCGTGAATCGCAGACCGTCGGGATTCCGCGGTGGCCGCGTGGCCATCGCGCTGCTCTCGATGGTCGTGCTCGCCGTGACCGGGACGCTCTGGTGGAGCACCAATCTGGTGATCGGAGGGTTCAACCTCTCCGGTGCCCTCGCCGAGGCCAAGGTGGCGCAGTCCACCGGTGGTGACCGCAACATCCTGTTGATGGGCCTCGACACCCGCAAGGACCAGGACGGCAACGACCTGCCCGCGGATGTGCTCAAGCAGTTGCACGCCGGCGACAGCAGCAACGGCGGGTACAACACCAACACGCTGATCCTGATGCACGTCCCCGCGGACGGGAAGAAGGTGGTGGCCTTCTCGATCCCCCGCGACGACTACGTGACCTTGGTCGGCGTGAAGTCGCGTACGAAGGGCAAGATCAAGGAGGCCTACGGTCTGCGTAAGGCCGAGGTGCAGGACGAACTGACCGCGAAGGGCGTCACCGATCGCAAGGAACTGGAAGCGCGCAGCCGCGAGTCGGCCCGCGCCGCCACCCTCGCCACCGTCGAACGACTGGTGGGAGTCCCGATCGACCACTTCGCCGAGGTGAGCCTGGTGGGCTTCTACGATCTCGCGAAGACCCTCGGCGGAGTCGAAGTGTGCCTGAACAAGCCGGTGCGCGACAGCTATTCGGGCGCCGCCTTCCCCGCGGGCCGGCAGAAGCTCAACGCGGCGCAGTCGCTGTCCTTCGTGCGGCAGCGGCACGGTCTGGCCGACGGCGACCTCGACCGCACCCACCGCCAGCAGGCGTTCATCGCCGGGGTGATGGTGCAGCTGCAGAACCAGGGCGTCTTCGGCGATGTGCGCAAGCTGCAATCGCTCATCGCGGTGGCGCAGAAGGACGTGGTGATCTCCAGCGGCTGGGACCTGGAGCAGTTCGCCAAGCAGGCCGGCAAGATCGCCGGTACCGCGCTCACCTTCACCACCCTGCCGGTGCTCGGCTACGACACGATCGACGAGCAGGCCGTGAACATCGTGGACCCCAAGGCCATCCGGTCGCAGGTGCAGCAGGCCTTCGGGCAGTCCATTCCGGACCCGGCCGATGAGGAGACCACCACCGCGCCCGGTGGCGCCGGACCGAGCCAGGTGGGCTACGCCCCGACGCAGGCCGCCACCGCTCCTCGTCTCACGGCGCCCACCACCGCCGTCGCCGGGCCCACACCGGACGCGGGAACCACCCTGCGCGGCGGCCAGATCCCCTGCGTGGACTGAACGCGGCGCGATTCGCGGGTAATCTCGGTGTCGTACGCGGATCTAAGAGTTCGCTGCGGTGCGCTTCACTGATCGCAGCGTCGGACGAGGAGGACGTGTGATCGCGATCGACGGTGTGCCGAACGAGGCCGGGCGCTACGTGCTCGTCTTCCCCTCCGGCTCCGACGAATACGGCCGGGTGTTGCGCCGCGTCATGGGAGTCTCCGAGGTGCTGCGGTCCGCGGATGCGGGCTCGGAGAACGATCTCCAGACCGCGGGTGCGGTGGTCTTCGACCGCTTGGGCATCGCCGTGGTGCAGGCGGACCCGGATCAGCTGGTCTCGCTGCAGGGAGCGTCGCCCGATGTGCTGTCGGTGGAGCCGGAACTCGAGCACTACCCGCTCGGCGTGGGCTCCGAGGATTACCTCGCCGGTTACCGGGACGGCGTCGCCGACCTCACGCGGCGGCTCGGGATCGCCGAGCCCGCCACCCCCAGCGGCGCCGCGTCGCGTTTCGCCGATACCGCGGAGTTCACCTGGGGCTTGCAGGCCGTCGGTGCCTCCGTCGATCGCTCGGGAGGCGCGGGCATCAAGGTGGCGGTCCTCGACACCGGTTTCACCCTGGGGCATCCCGATTTCGCCGACCGCGGCGTGATCACCCGGTCCTTCGTCCCCGGCGAGGACGCCGCCGATGCCCACGGACACGGGACGCACTGCGTGGGCACGGCCTGCGGGCCGCTCGTGCCCGCCGGTGGTGGACGCCGCTACGGCGTCGCCTACGCGTCGCAGGTGTATGTGGGGAAGGTGCTGGCCAACAACGGAACCGGGAACGACACTGGCATCCTGGCCGGAATCGACTGGGCGCTCGGCGAGGGCTGCCAGGTGATCTCGATGTCGCTCGGTGCCGATGTCCGGCAGGTGTCCGCCGCGTACGAGCGCGCCGGCGCCGCGGCGCTCGCCGCCGGCACCCTCATCGTGGCCGCCGCGGGAAACAACGCGCGCCGCCCGGGCGATAAGGGATTCGTCGGCGTGCCTGCCAACAGCCCGTCGATCATGGCGGTCGCCGCCGTCGACCAGGCGCTCGGCGTGGCCCCGTTCTCGGCGACCAGCAACCCCGTGGCGGGCGGGCAGGTGGATATCGCGGCCCCGGGGGTCGAGGTCTACTCGTCGTGGACCCTGCCGCAGCGCTACAACACGATCAGCGGCACCAGCATGGCCACCCCGCACGTCGCCGGGCTGGCCGCGGTCGCGGCCCAGGTCACAGGCCTGCGCGGGCAGGACCTGTGGGCGCAGCTCACCCGGACCGCGCAACGCCTCGACGGAGCCTCGGCGGACGTGGGCAGCGGCCTGGCCCACACCGACGGGAACGGCGCTATCGTCGACTCATGACCCCGGTCACCGTCACCCTGAGCTGCCCGAACGATGCCTTCGATGCCACCGTCGAGGCCGTGCGGGCCACCGGCCTGCGGGTCGATCAGGTGCTCCGGAATCTCGGGATCGTGACCGGCGAGGTCGAACCGGGACGGCTCGCGGCGCTGCGCGGCGTCGACGGCGTGGGCACCGTGGAGGCCGCTCAGGGCTTCACGGCTCCGCCGCCGGACGGCCCGGTCCAGTAGGGCACAGAGGAACGGCCGCCCCTCGCGAATGCGTGGGACGGCCGTTCTCGTTGCGGTGTGGGTGATTACGCCGCGTCCTTGCCGCTCGACACCTCGTTCGAGGAGCTCGAGGAGCTCGAGGAGCTCGACGAGCTGGAGGAATCCGAGGCGGAGTCCTTGCTCGCGGAGCTCGAGGTGCCCGGCGTGGTGGTCACCGAGACGCTGCCCGGGGTCACCGAGGTGCCGCCGGGCGTCACCGTGGCGGAACCGGTGCTGCCCGTGACGGTGGTGCTCGCACCGTTCGGCGCGGTCACGGTGCCGGTGCCCGAGGGGCCGGTCACCGTGGCGCCGCCGGGGCTCACGCTGCCGCTGCCGGTGTTCACCGAGCCGGAGGCGCTGCCCGCGGGGGTGGTCACGCCGCCGCCGACGGTCGGGCCGGTCACCGTGGCGCCGCCGGGGGTGACGGTGGCGGTGCCGGGGGTCACGGCGACATTGCCGCTGCCGACCGGAGTGGTCACGGACGCGGAGCCCGACGGGGTGGTCACCGAGGCACCGTTGGGTCCGACGGAGACCGCACCGGTGTTGACGTTCGCGGTGCCGCTCGCGATCGGGGTGGTCACCGCGACGGACCCGGACGGGCCGTTGACGGCGACACCGTTCGGGCCGAGGCTCGCCCCGCCGCCACCGAACGCGCCCGTGGCGGAACCGATCGGGGTGGTCACGCCGCCACTGAGCACCGGAAGGGTCGCTCCGATGCCGTTCAGGCCCGCGGTGATGGTGCCCGCGGAGAGGCCCACGTTGGCGGATCCGATCGGCGTGGTCAGACCGGCGCCCAGGGTGGGTGTGGTGATGACCAGGCCGTTCGGGCCGACGGCGATGCTGCCGAGGCCCAGGTTGATGTTGCCGCCGAAGCCCAGGGCCGACAGGTTCAGGCCGAGGGTCGGGCCCGCGAGCCCGACGGTGCCGTTGCCGTAGATCAGGCCGCCGGGGGAGAACGTGAACAACGCATTGCCCAGGCCGAGCGGCGCCGTGGCACCGACCTTGATGTTCGGCGTCACCGTGGTGACACCGTTGGTCCGGATCGAGCTCAGCCAGGCATCGAGGCTCAGGCCGCTGCCCAGCGGTCCGTTGATCGTGGTGGCGTTGCCCAGGATGCTGCCGAGATCGGCGGTGGAGAGCGGTCCCAGATTGCCGGTGGAGATGGCGGTGAGGATCGCGGGCAGGCTGCTGGCCGGGAAGGTCACGCCGCCGTAGAAGGAATTGCTCACGCCGCCGAGGCCGAGAGCGCTGATGCCGACGTTCTGGACGGCGCCCAGGCCGGTCCAGCCGGCGGGGCCGTGGTTGATCGCGCCGATGCCCGACGTGGACGAACTGGTGGCGGGGAACAGTGAGCCGACGATGGGAATGCCGTTCCACGTCTGCACGCCCTGAGCGATCTGTGCCGATGTCGCCGGAATGACCACCAGCGGAATCACGCCGGGCGCGGCGGGCGCCAGACCCAGCAGCACGGCGGCCGGCTGGTTGGCGAGATTCGCCGGATCGAGGGGATTCGTCGTGGCGGCGGCAGCCGTGCCGGCGGTGCCGGTGGTGAGCGCGGCGGTTGCTGCCAGCGCGCCGGCGACGGCGGTCAGGTGACGGGTAGAACGCGTCAGAGCGGTGGAACCTGAATGACGAGCCATGGGGACCTCCGAGTGGGAAAGCAGTGCGTCTTCTTCGCGTCTGCCTGGCTGACGTTAGTAGACGACGATCGGATTTGTACACGTTTTATTCAGCATTCTCTTAAATACGTAAGTGCAACAGTTAGTCCCGTTAATTGGGTATTGCCACTCTCCCTATTGTTACCGCGCAGTAGTGAAAGAGTCGTGGGCTCTAGTGCGACCAAGCAACCGAGGCAACCAAAGTTGTCGCTGGATAGAGGTTCGCTGCGCCAAATTACGTGGCGCTGAAACGCGGTTATTGAACGCCGTAAGAATGGTGTAACTGCAAATACATCGAGGCGTCGAGTGTCGCAGCGTCCGCCTGAAACCGGGTATGAATGAGGGGTTGGTAGACCTTTTCAGCGAGTTCACAGCGAGTGAAACCTGAAAAAATCCTGGGCGTTCGGAATCGGGGACTTCAATGTCTGACCGGCAAGCCATAACGTGGTCTCCCGCGGAATATCCGTACCGGGGTGGTGGCCATTGTTGCGGTTGCATGCGAGAGAGTCCGGCATGCGCCGGCGGAGGAGGGTGTGGCGTGGGCGGCGCAGTAGCAGCAAGGGGGTGAGTGCGCCCGGGGAGACTTGAACTCCCACACCCTGAGGTACCAGAACCTAAATCTGGCGCGTCTGCCAATTCCGCCACGGGCGCGTGCCCAGCGGTCCACCGCTGCGGCGCAGGTCACGATACCTGTCTTCAGCGTCGAACGCCCGGACAGGTACCGTCGAGGATGTGAATCGTCGTCGCCATCGCCCCGCACTCATCGTGTTCGTGGTGGTCGCGGCGGCGGCATGCCTCGCACTCGGTTGGTGGCAGTGGGGGCGGTTCGAGTCGACCGCCGGTAGTGCGCGCAACCTCGGCTACGCCATGCAGTGGCCGCTGTTCGCCGTCGCCTTCATCTGGGGCTACCGCCGGTTCGTCCAACTGGAGGACGAGGCGGAACTCGAAGACCGGATGGCCGCCGAGGAAGAGGCCGCCGCAGCGGGCGACGGCACCGCCGCGAGCGCTCAGCGTGCGAAGTCCGCGGCATCGTCCCTGACGGCCATCCCCGAGGGATTCCTCCCCAGCCGGCCCGCGGCCGCGTCGCCCGCCGATGATGGGCCCGAAGATGCGGCGCACGCCGAATACAACCGTCTGCTCGCCGAACTCGCGGCGAACGACACCCCCCGGACAGACACCGCCAAGGAGAAGCAGTGACCGACGCCCCCACCCCGACCGCCGACCAGCTCGCGGCCAAGCGCCGCGATCAGGTCAAGGGAGCCCTCGGCCGCTACCGGTTCATGGCCAACTTCACCGGTTACTTCCTGCTGATCCTGTGTGCGGAGATGATCTACAAGTACCTGTTGGCGCCCGCCTTCGACTGGCCCATCCCGGGGTGGCTGGGCCTGATCGCGATCATTCACGGCTGGGGATACTTCATCTACCTGATCCACACGCTGGACCTGGGCGTGAAGGTGAAGTGGCCCGCGCCGCGCTTCCTCGTGACGCTGCTCGCGGGAACGATCCCGCTGCTGGGCTTCTACTTCGAGAAGAAGAACTCCGACGAGATCCGGGCCCAGTACAAGCTCTGACCGCCGAGATCGACCGGCCCACGAAACAGCGCCGCCCGCCACGGAATCCGTGGCGGGCGGCGCTGCGTCGCGAGGGGAATCAGCCGTAGATCGCGTCGACTTCGCCCGCGTGCTTGTCCATCACCACGTTCCGCTTCACCTTGAGCGTGGGCGTCAGTTCGCCGCCGTCGATGGTGAAGTCGGTGGTCAGCACGCGCCACTTCTTCACCTGCTCGGCGTTGGACACCAGCGAGTTGGCGGTGGCCACGGCGGAACCGATCTCGGCCAGCAGGGTCTCGTTCTCGGCGGCCTCGGCGAGCGTCATCTCGGGCAGCCCGCGCGCGGTGAGCCAGCCGGGGAGGGCCTCGGGATCGAGCGTGATGAGCGCGCCCACGAAGGGCTGCTTATCGCCCACGAGCATCGCCTGCGAGACGAGCGGGTGCTGGCGCAGGGCGTCCTCCGTCTGCGCGGGCGCCACGTTTTTGCCCGCCGCGGTCACCAGGATCTCCTTCTTGCGTCCGGTGATCGAGAGGTAGCCGTCCTCGTCCAGCGACCCCAGGTCGCCCGTGTGGAACCAGCCGTCCTGCAGCGCTTCCGCGGTCGCCTGCGGAAGACCCCAGTAGCCGCCGAAGACCACGGGGCCGCGCAGCAGGATCTCGCCGTCGTCGGCGATCGCCACCTCCTGGCCGGGCAGCGGGCGGCCCACCGTGCCCACCTTCTGGCTGCTGGGGGAGTTGCAGGTGATCGCCGCGCTGGTCTCCGAGAGGCCGTAGCCCTCGTACACCGGCACGCCGGCGCCGCGGAAGAAATGGCCGAGCCGCGCCCCGAGCGGCGCACCGCCCGAGACGGCGCAGTTGCAGTTGCCGCCCAGTGCCTCGCGCAGCTTCGCGTAGACCAGCTTGTCGAAGACGGCGTGCTTGAGCTTCAGAACCAGACCGGCGCCGCCGGAATCCTGTGCCTTGCTGTACTCGATCGCCGTATCGACGGCCGCGGTGAAGATCTTGCCCTTGCCGCCCTCCTCGGCCTTCGCGCTCATGGTGTTGTAGACCTTCTCGAAGACGCGCGGCACGCTGAGGATGTAACTCGGCTTCAGCTCGGCGAACAGTCCGGTCAGGTTCGTCAGATCGGCGGTGTGCGCCACCCGGATGCCGTGCTGCACAGCGGCCACCGAGACGGCGCGCGCGAAGATGTGGGCCAGGGGCAGGAACATCACGGTGCTGTCGCCCGGCTGCGCCATCTGGCTCAGCCCGTCGTAGATGGCGTCGTACTCGGCCAGCAGGTTCTCGTGGGTGAGGACCACGCCCTTGGGCTTGCCGGTGGTTCCCGACGTGTACACGAGGGTGGCCTCGGCAGCGGAGGTCACCGCGGACACGCGGTCGGCGTAATCGGCGTCGCTGACGCCCGCACCGTCGGCCACCAGTCCGTCGATCAGGCCCTCGTCGATCACCCACACCGGCACCCCGGCGGGCACACCGGAGCCGATCCGATCGGCGGTCGCGCGGCTGTCGGTGATGAGCGCGATCGACGCCGAATCGGTGAGGATGTGCTCGACCTGCGCGGCCGAGTTCGATTCGTACACCGCCACTGTGGAGCCGCCCACCGCCCAGTTGGCGAAGTCGAGGGCGGCCCACTCGTACCGGGTGGGGCTCATCAGTGCGATGCGGGTGCCGTTGCCCACGCCGCGGGCGATCAATCCCTTGCCGATCGCCGTGATCTGCTCGTTGAACTGCGCCGCCGTCACGGGCTGCCAGCCCGATCCGGTGGGCCGCAGGAACAGTTCCGTCCCGGGGGCCGACTCCGTGAGAGTGCGGATCCTGGTGGTCAGGTTGTCCGACGGGGCATGGGTGCGGGTGGGGGCCGTGGCCTCGATGCGCAAGTGCTCCTCCTGGAAGCCGATAGGGATGTGTGCCCAACCTATCGGAGGATGTCCGATTCCGCTGGTGTTTCGCGTGACCGACTCATAGCACATATGCTGGGCAAATAATGTCTGAAGAATTCGGTGCCGAGCGCACCGCCACCGCTGTCGCCGCCACCGACGAGCAGGCCGGCCAAGAGAGTCCCGAGCCCGTCACCTTCCTGGATCTCGGAATCGACGAGCGAGTGCTGCGTGCGCTCGCCGAGGTCGGTTACGAGAACCCGTCGCCGATCCAGGCCGCCACCATTCCGCCGCTGCTCAGCGGTTCCGATGTGGTGGGCCTCGCGCAGACGGGCACCGGTAAGACCGCCGCCTTCGCGGTGCCCGTGCTGTCCAAGATCGACGGTGAGAGCCGCAAGCCGCAGGCGTTGGTGCTGGCGCCCACCCGCGAGCTCGCGCTGCAGGTGTCCGAGGCCTTCGGCAAGTACGCCGTGCACATGCCGAACGTCACCGTGCTGCCGATCTACGGCGGGCAGAGCTACGGCGTGCAGCTCTCGGGGCTGCGCCGCGGCGCGCAGATCATCGTCGGAACGCCGGGCCGCGTGATCGATCACCTGGAGAAAGGCACGCTCGACCTGTCGAACCTCGAGTTCCTGGTGCTCGACGAGGCCGACGAGATGCTCACCATGGGCTTCCAGGAGGACGTCGAGCGGATCCTCGCCGACACCCCGGAGTTCAAGCAGGTGGCCCTGTTCTCGGCCACCATGCCGCCCGCGATCCGCAAGATCTCCAAGAAGTACCTGCACGATCCGGTCGAGGTCACCGTCAAGGCGAAGACCGCGACCGCGTCGAACATCACCCAGCGCTACCTGCAGGTGGCGCACCAGCGCAAACTCGACGCGCTCACCCGCCTGCTGGAGGTGGAGGAGTTCGACGGGATGATCATCTTCGTCCGCACCAAGTCGGCCACCGAGGAGCTCGCCGAGAAGCTGCGCGCCCGCGGGCACGCCGCCGCCGCGATCAACGGCGACATCGTGCAGGCCCAGCGCGAGCGCACCATCGGGCAGCTCAAGGACGGCAAGATCGACATCCTGGTGGCCACCGACGTCGCGGCCCGCGGTCTGGACGTCGAGCGCATCAGCCACGTGGTGAACTACGACATCCCGCACGACACCGAGTCCTACGTGCACCGCATCGGCCGCACCGGCCGCGCCGGCCGCAAGGGCGACGCGCTGCTGTTCGTGACGCCCCGCGAGCGGCACCTGCTGCGCGCGATCGAGAAGGCCACGCGGCAGCCGCTCACGGAGATGGGCCTGCCCTCGGTGGAGGACGTGAACGCCCACCGCGTGGAGAAGTTCGGCGAGTCGATCACCGAGAACCTCACCTCCGAGCACCTGCAGCTGTTCCGCAAGCTGATCGAGGACTACGTGGGCAGCAACGACGTACCGCTCGTCGACGTGGCCGCGGCGCTCGCGCTGCAGTCCCGCGACGGCTCGTCGTTCCTGCTGCAGCCCGATCCGCCGGAGCGCGAGCGCAACGCCCGCGACCGCAAGGACCGGGACTTCGGCGACCGCGAGGACCGCGGCCGGGGCCGCAAGGACCGCGACCGCGACCGGGAGCCGTCGATCCACCGCAAGACCGGCCGCCCGATGGCGCCGTACCGGATCGCGGTCGGCAAGCGGCAGCACGCCACCCCGTCGGCCATCGTCGGCGCGATCGCGAACGAGGGCGGCCTTCGCCGCAGCGACTTCGGGCACATCAGCATCCGGCCCGATCACAGCATCGTCGAACTGCCCGATGACCTGCCCCGGGAGGTCTTCGACGCCCTCGAGCGCACCCGGATCTCGGGCCAGCTGATCAACCTCGAACTGGACCCGGGGGCACCGTCGGGCCGCCCCACCGGTGGCAAGCAGCGTTTCCGCGCGGGTCGCAAGAGGTAATGACCTGTCGGCTCTTCGGCGATATGCATTAACCTCTAGTCAAGGTGTAGCCCATCGTGGGCGCGCCGAAGCGTCGGCCTGCGCCGACCCGAGAGACTCGAGGAGCACATGACCGCCGCCGATGAGCAGGGCGACGGCCCGGGCGGCCGTCGGGATCGCGTCGTCCGGCTGTTGCAGTACCTGGACGAGCTGATCCGTTCCCGTTCCGTGGTCGCGCGCGATCTGGACGATCACCTCGCGGTCCTGCCGCTCACCGGTACCGGCGCGCTCACCGACAGCTGGGACGCCGATACCAAGCCCGGCGGCACCATCTTCACCGTGCCCCGCCAGGGCGACGACGGGCCCGATTCGCCGCACGCCCGCCTGCTGCGCGTGTACGACGAGCTGGCCGACCATCCCGAGTCGGTGGAGCTGGTGCTGGCCTCGGGCCTGCTCACCGCCCGGGACGGCGACACCCGCATCCGCGCCCACCTGCTCACCCAGCCCGTCCTGCTCGAACGCGACCGCCGCGGCCGCAAGCTCTCGGTGGTCCTGCCGCGCGATTCGGTGCCCCGCGTCGAGGACTCGCTCCTGTTGGCCGGGCTCCCGTCGTTCGACCTGTCCGGCTCGGCCGACCTGCAGGACGAGCTGCGCGAGACCGCCCGCACCGTGCTCGATCCCGCCTGCGAGCAGTTCACCGAGCAGTGGCTCGGTGCCGCGTCCCGCGACGGTGGCGCGCACATCGAGTTCGCGCCCGCGCTGGTGCTGCGCACCCGCGGGTCCGCGCCGCTGCTCGGCTTCTACGACGCGATGAAGGCCGACGTCTCCGATCCCGAGCGCACCGTCCCGGTGGGTCTGGCGCAATTGGTGGAGGCGGTCGATTCCGGCGAGCGGCTGCGCATGCTCGGCGAGGTCGGCGCCATCGGCCCCGCCGATCTGCTCGACGAGGCCTACTACGTGCTGCCCTCGAACGTGGAGCAGCGCGACATCCTCGCCCACATGGGCGGCGACACCGGTGTGGTGGTCGAGGGACCGCCCGGTACCGGCAAGACGCACACCATCGCCAACCTGCTCGCCGCGCTCCTGGCAAAGGGGCAGCGGGTCCTCGTGGTGTCCGAGAAGGCGCAGGCCCTCGCGGTCCTGGAGGACAAGCTGCCGCCGGAGCTGCGGCAGTTGGTGGTCTCGGTCACCGATGTCACCAAGGACGGTTCGGCGTCGCTCGCCGCGTCCGTCACCGAGATCGCGACCCGTAAGTCCACCTATTCCGAGGCGCTCGCCGACGCCGAGCTGCGGGATCTGCGCGCCAAGCGCGACCGTGCCGTGGCCCGCCGCGAGGACCTGGTCCGCGAGGTGTGGGCGCTGCGGACGGCCGAGACCGAGGAGTCCGAGTGGCTCAGCTCGGCGTACTCCGGCAAGCCCGCCGAGGTGGTCACGCAGGTGCGCCGCGACGCGGACCAGTACTCCTGGCTGCCCGGGCCCATCGAAGGGACGGTGCCGCCGCTCGACACCCGCGAGTTCGCGCGACTGGTGGATCTGTTGCGGCGCAACGACGAGGTCTTCTCCCGCCGGCTCGCACACAGCCTTCCCGATCTGTCGGCCGAGGTGCCGGACGTCGACGATATCGAGCAGCTCACCGCGATCCTGGCCGATTCGCCGCTCAGCGATGCGGTCGACGGCGACGGTGCGCTGGCCCACGTACTCGGCGGCGTGGACGCCGATCAGCTCAGCGTGATCAAGGCCCGCGCCGATGTGATCACCGAGCTCGTCGACCGGGTGCGGCGGTTCCCGCCGTCCGCGCAGCTCCTCGCCGAGGACATGCTGATCGGTACCCGGGCGCACCTGGCCGCGCGCCTCGTGGGCCTGGAGGACCAGATCGCGATCGCGCGCGCCGCAGACGTCGAGCTCGACGGTGCCGCAGTGGAACTGAGCGACACCCCGGATGCGAACGACCGGACCGCCATCGAGCGGTACGCCCGCTTCCTGGACAACGGCAACGAGCCCCGCAAGCGGTTCCGCAAGCCCGAGCAGAAGGACTTCGAGCAGACGGGCCTCGGCATCGTGGTCGACGGTGACGAGGGCTCCGATCGCGACTTCCTGCTCGCCGCCGAGCGGCACCTGGTGGTGGAGGACGCGATCGGCCGGGTGGCCACCGTGCTCACCGCGCTCGGCCTGGAGGCGCCGGCCGCCGATCCCACGGGCACCGGCTCGCCCCGCACCCGCTCCGAGCGGCTCAGCCAGGCCGCGGACCAACTGCTGCGCGCCCGCACCGTGGTGCGGCTCGTCAGCGAACGCGACCGCATGGTGCACGCCATGCAGAAGCTGTCCGAGAACTCGCCCCGTCCCAAGGATCTCGACGAGGTGGCCGATGTCGCCGAGCAGGTGGTGGCGATCTCCGCCGCCGCCGGCGCCCGCGATGCCTACAGTCGGATGGACACCGTCCGGCTGCGGGTGCAGGAGATCGTCGAACGCGGTCCGTCGCCCGAGGGTGACGCCCTCGTGGCCGCGCTGCGCCAGTACCGGTACGGACCGATCCGCGACGCCCGGCGCGCCTGGGAGACCGCGCGCACGGAGCGCGACGACCGCGGCGCGCTCGACTTGCTCGCCCTGCGCCTGCGCACCAAGGCACCGGCCCTGTTCGATCTGATGGCGCGCACCGCCGACGATCCGGTCTGGGACACCCGCGTGCCCGAGATGAACGCCGCCTGGTCGTGGCGCCGCGCGGTGATGTGGGCGGCCGGCCGCGTGCACCCCGCCGACGACGCCCAGCTCGAGGCCGATCTGCAGTCCGCCGAGCAGGACGTGGCGCACTACACCACGCGGATCGCCACGGCGAGTGCGTGGCGGCAGTGCCTGCGTCGCATGACCTTCGACGAGATCCAGGCCCTACACGCCTACCGCGATCACATGGCCTCGATCGGCCGTGGCTCGGGACGGCACGCCGAACGCTTCCGCGTGGCGGCGCGCGAGGCGATGCGACAGGCGCAGTCCGCCGTGCCCGCATGGATCATGCCGATCTCGCAGGTGGTGGCATCGATCGCGCCCGAGCCCAATGCCTTCGACGTGGTGATCGTGGACGAGGCCAGCCAGGCCGACATCACCTCCAGCTTCCTGCTGTGGCTCGCGCCCCGCGTGATCGTGGTGGGCGATGAAAACCAGTGTGCGCCGTCGGCCTTCACCGGGGTCAACCTCGACGACGTCTTCGCGCGGCTGGACGCGCAACTGCCCGACATCCCGCCCTACCTGCGGGATTCGCTGACCCCGCGGTCCAGCCTGTTCACCCTGCTGCGCACCCGGTTCGGGCACACCGTGCGGCTGCGGGAGCACTTCCGCTGCATGCCGGAGATCATCGACTTCTCCTCGCGCCAGTTCTACTCGGACGCGCCGCTCATCCCGGTGCGGCACTACGGCGCCGATCGTCCGGTGCCGCTGCGCGTGACGCACGTCGACGATGCCGAGGTGGTCGGCGAGGGCGCCCGGATCAGCAATCCCCGTGAGGCCCAGGCGATCGTGGACCAGCTGGTGGAGTGCTTCGCCGATCCGCTGTACAAGGGCCGCACCTTCGGCGTGATCGCGCTGCAGGGCCAGGGCCAGGTGGACGAGCTGTACCGGCGCCTGCGCGCCGCCATCGACCCGGACGAGTGGGATGCCCGCCGCCTGCGGGTGGGCACCCCGCCGGATTTCCAGGGCGACGAGCGCGATGTGGTGCTGCTGTCGATGGTGGTGGCGCCCGACTACAAGTTCCGGGCGCTCACCGGCCGGGACTTCCAGCGCCGCTTCAACGTGGCCGCGTCCCGCGCCCGGGATCAGCTGTGGCTGTTCACCTCCGTGAGCGAGGACGATCTCAAGCCGAACGACCTGCGGGCGTCGCTGCTGCGCTACGTCACGCGCGCCGATGTCGAGGTGGCGCAGCCGATGCCGGTCGACGTGCCGACCGACCGCCGCGTGGAACCCTTCGACAACCTCTTCGAGCAGCAGGTGTTCGTGCGATTGCGGGACATGGGCTATCACGTCAATCCCAAGGTCACCGTGAACAACCGGGTCATCGACCTGGTGGTCACGGGTGAGAACGGCCGCCTCGCGGTGGAGTGCGACGGCTCGGACTTCGCATCGACCCCGGAGCAGGCGCGCTCGGACATCGAACGCGAGCGGGAGCTGCGCCGGTGCGGCTGGGAGTTCGTGCGGGTGCGCGAGTCGGTCTTCCTCACCGACCCCGATGCGGCGATGTCGGTGGTCCTGCAGGCGCTCGATCGCCGTGGCGTGCAACCGCTCACGCTGCAGCGCGCGCTCACGGTGGGGGAGAAGGCCACCGACGGCACCGTCGAGGTGTGGGAGCCCGTGGGGCTCGACATCGATACCGAATAGCCGGTCAGTCGGCGGTCGCCAGCGCGAGCACCAGTTCGGCGCGCACCCGGGCCGAGGAGAGATCGGCCCCCAGCAGGGCCTCGGCGCGCCCGATCCGCGCCCGCAGCGTGTGCCGGTGCACCCCGGCCGTCGCGGCGGCCTCCTCCCAATTGCCATTGGCTTCGAGGTAGGCGCGCAGCGATTCCAGGAGCGAGGAGCCGTGCTCGGCGTCGTGGTCGCGCAGGGGGCGCAGGAGCCGGTCCGCGACCGCGGTCAGAGCCTCACGCGCGGGTCCGGGCGCCAGCAGTAGCGCGCCCGCCGTCGTGGTCGAATCGACCACCGGGCCACCGCGTTCCGCGGCGCCCAGCAGGATCGCGGCCTCCTGGGCCGCCTCCCGCACCCGGGACAACGGCCGGGCCGATCCCAGGCCCGCCGCGGTCGTCGAGCGCACCCCGGTCGGCAGCGCCGAGAGGAGGCGATCGGCGTCGGCGGTATCGACGTCGGAGGCCACCAGCACGTCGATCCGGGTGGCCGCGCGATGCACGTACCCCGGTCGCCGAGCCTCGGCCAGAGCCGCACCGACGGTAGCTTCCACACGTTGTGCGGCGTCCTCATCGGCCGCGCGCAGGGCGAGCACGCGGATCCGGCCGTCGGCTCCCGCAGCGCCGTGGAGCCCGGTCTCGCCGCCGTGCGCCAGCGCCAGGGCGAAGGCGGCGGCGTCCACCCGATCCTGCGCCGCGCGCACGCGGTCGGGTTTGGCCGCGTCGAGGGCGAGCAGCGAGGCCGCGTGGCCGAGCAGGATCTGGCCGGTGGGGCCGGGCGGCTGCTCGCCCACCAGCACCAGCCGGCCGTGCTCGGCGCGCCGTCCGATCGCCAGCACCGTCACCGATTGTCCGCCCGCGTCGGAGCTGGTCAATGCGTCCGCGGTGGCGGTGGGGAGCGCCTCGGGGACGAATCCCGCCGGATGCGCGGCGACGATGCCGCCCGCCCGATCGAGCACGGCCACTCGGCCCTCCAGCGTGGCGGCGAGTTCACGCACCAGTGCGGAGGCACCGTCGTGGAGGACCGCCCGGGTCATCCGCGGCTGGGCCCGCGCCGCACGGAGCAGGGCGTCGTACCGGGCCGATGCCAACTGGTCGAGCACCGCGTGCGAGACCGCCTCGAAGGGTGTGGATCGCGGTATCTCCAGCACCGGTAGGCCCGCCGCCTCGGCGGCGTCGAGGAGGTCCGCGGGAATGCTGGGGAACGACAGTCCCACACCGAAACCCAATGCCGCGATCCCGGATTCGGCCATCCGCTGCACGTATGCGGTCCGATCGACATCATCGCTCAGGCTGACCCCGGTGGTGAGCACGAGCTCGCCGCCGGAGAGCCATTCGAAGGGCTCGGCGTGCTCGATGGTTTGCACGTGGCGGATGTCGCGGTGCGTGCCGCGCCTGCCCGCGCGTACGCGCAGGCGGAGGTCCGGCAGTCCGGCGAGCCAGGCGACGGTCGTGGTCACGGTGTACATGATGGCGTGTTTCGAGGGCACGCGGTAGACGAATCGGCAGGTGTGGTCGGAGGGCGTCGTGGTGGATCCTCACAGGGAACGCGCTCGCGCCGCGAGCCCACGACGCCAGGAGGCCCCGTGCCCACGATCAGCTATCGCCTGCCCCAGGTCCGCCAGCTCGCCACCGAGCTGCCCGGCCCCGCCTCCCGCGCGCTCGCCGAGCGCCGTGCCGCGGTGATCCCCGCGGGCGTGGCCTCCACCGCGCCGGTGTACGCCGCGGACGCCGACGGCGGCGTGATCCTCGACGTCGACGGCAACAGCCTCATCGACCTGGGCGCGGGCATCGCCGTGACCAACGTGGGCGCCAGCGACCCGGCCGTCGCCGAGGCCATCGCGAAGCAGGCGGCGCGGTTCACCCACACCTGCTTCATGGTGACGCCGTACGAGGAGTACATCGCCGTCGCCGAGCAGCTCGTCGCACTCACGCCGGGCGACGGTCCCCGTCGGGCCGTGCTCTTCAACTCGGGTGCCGAGGCGGTGGAGAACGCGGTCAAGATCGCCCGCCACGCCACCGGTCGCAACGCCGTCGTGGCCTTCGATCACGCGTACCACGGCCGCACGAACCTCACGATGGCGCTCACCGCCAAGTCGATGCCGTACAAGCACGGCTTCGGTCCGTTCGCGTCCGAGGTCTACCGGATGCCGATGTCCTACCCGTTCCGCGACCAGGCCGGCCTCACCGGACCCGAGGCGGCCGCCCGCGCGATCACCGCGATCGAGAAGCAGATCGGCGGCGATCAGGTGGCCGCCGTGATCATCGAGCCGATCCAGGGTGAGGGCGGGTTCATCGAGCCCGCACCGGGATTCCTGCCCGCGGTCGCGGCATGGTGCCGCGAGAACGGTGTCGTCTTCATCGCCGACGAGGTGCAGACCGGCTTCGGCCGCACCGGCCGCTGGTTCGCCTGCGAGGAGGAGGGCGTGGTACCCGATCTCATCACTCTCGCCAAGGGCATCGCGGGCGGTATGCCGCTGTCGGCCGTGGTCGGCCGCGCCGACCTCATGGACTCCGTGCACGCGGGCGGCCTCGGCGGCACCTACGGCGGCAACCCCGTGGCCTGCGCCGCCGCGCTCGCCGCGATCGGCCGCATCCGCGAGCTCGACCTGCCCGGCCGCGCCGCCGAGCTCGGCGCCCGCACCAAGGCCACGCTGCAGGAGCTGGCCGCCGCCGTTCCCGCCGTCGGCGATGTCCGCGGGCGCGGCCTCATGCTGGCGATCGAGTTCGTCCGCGAGGACGGCGTGACCCCCGACGCCGATCTCACCAAGGCCGTGGCCGCCGCATGCCTCAAGCAGGGCGTGCTCGTGCTCACCTGCGGCACCTACGGCAACGTCATCCGGCTGCTCCCGCCGCTGGTGATCGGCGAGGACACCCTCGCCGATGGTGTCGCCGTGCTCGTCGACGCGATCCGCGCCGAGGCCGGGGTCCCCGCATGACCGATCTGCAGACCATCACCGTGCACGGCCTCTCGATCGGCGGCACCGAGCGTCCCGCCGCCTCCGGGCGCACCTTCGACGTGATCGATCCCGCCACCGGCGCCGTGATCGCCCGCGTCGCCGACGCCGGCGCCGATGATGCGCGGGCCGCCGTCGCCGCCTCCCACGCCGCGGCGGAGGGCTGGCGCACCACCCCCACGCGGGAACGCTCCCGCATCCTGCGCCGGGCCTTCGACGCTGTCACCGCGCGGGCCGAGGAGTTCGCCGCCGTGATCACCGCCGAGATGGGCAAGCCGCTGTCCGACAGCCGCGGCGAGGTCGCCTACGGCGCGGGCTTCCTGGAGTGGTTCGCCGAGGAGGCCGTGCGCATCAACGGCCGCACGGCCGCGGCCCCCGCCGGAACCGGGCAGATCGTGGTGACCCACGAACCCGTCGGGCTCTGCTACGCCGTGACCCCGTGGAACTTCCCGCTGGCGATGATCACCCGCAAGGTGGGCCCCGCGCTCGCCGCCGGCAACACCATGATCGTCAAGCCTGCGGCCGAGACTCCGCTCACCGCACTGCTTCTCGCGCAGGTGCTCGCCGAGGCGGGCCTGCCCGAGGGGGTGCTCTCGGTGCTGCCCTGCTCGGCCCCGGTCGAAGTCTCCGACGCGCTCTTCGCCGAACCCGATCTGGCCAAGATCACCTTCACCGGATCCACCGCGGTGGGCCGCAAGCTCCTGGCCGCCGCGGCGCCCGGGGTGCTGCGCACCTCCATGGAACTCGGTGGCAACGCCCCCTTCCTGGTGTTCGAGGACGCCGATCTCGACGCCGCGCTCGACGGTGCGATGCTCGCCAAGATGCGCAACGGGGGACAGGCGTGCACCGCCGCGAACCGGTTCCTCGTGCACGAATCGGTACGGGCGGAGTTCGTTTCGCGACTCACCGAGCGGATCGCGGCGCTCACCGTGGGAGCCGGCGCGCAGGCGGGCAGCGAGATCGGACCGCTGATCTCCGAGAAGCAGCGGGCCACCGTGGCCGCCCTGGTCGACGAGGCCGTGGCCGACGGTGCCGTGGTCCGCACCGGTGGCAGCGCGATCGACGGGCCCGGACACTTCTACGCCCCCACCGTCCTCGACGAGGTCCCGGCCGGTGCGCGCATCCTGCGCGAGGAGATCTTCGGCCCCGTGGCCACGGTGCGCGGCTTCACCGACGAGGCCGCCGCGATCGCCGAGGCCAACGACACCGAATACGGTCTCGCGGCGTACTTCTACACCCGCGACGCCGCCCGCGTACAGCGCGTGGGCGCCGCACTCCGGTCCGGCATGGTGGGCGTGAACCGCGGCCTCATCTCCGATCCCGCTGCGCCCTTCGGCGGTGTCAAGGCCTCCGGGATCGGCGCCGAGGGCGGCTCCGAGGGCATCGGTGAGTACCTCAACGTGAAGTACCTGGCCCTGCCCGCCGTGTGATCAGCCCGGGGTGGTCGGATCGGGGTGATCGGCTCAGGCGCGGGAGAACTCGGACGCGGTGCGCACCAGCTCCGGGTCCGGGCGGATGCCGGTGTAGAGGACGAACTGTTCGGCGGCCTGCAGCGCGATCACCTCGGCACCGGTGATCACCGTCTTCCCGGCGGCGCGACCGGCGCGCACGAAGGGCGTCTCCGGCGGCATCGCGACCACGTCGAAGACGGTGTCGGCGGCCTCGATCAGCGGCTGCGGGAAGGCCAGGTCGTCGCGGGCGGGCCCGCCGTCCATCCCGACCGGGGTCGCGTTGACCAGCACGCGCGCACCGTCGGGCGCGGCGGTGGCGTGGCGGAACCCGTACTGCTCGGCCAGCGCTCCGCCGGTCTCGGCGTTGCGGGCCACCACGGTGACATCGCTGCATCCGTGATCGCGTAGCGCGGCGACCACGGCCTTGGCCATGCCGCCCGATCCGGCGACCGCCGCCGGCAGCGCCGGGTCAATCTCGTTCGACGCGAGCAGCGAGGCGATCGCGGCGTAGTCGGTGTTGTAGGCGTGCAGCACACCGTTCTCGTTGACGATCGTGTTCACCGAATCGATGGCGGCGGCCGACGGCTCCATCACGTCCACCAGCTCGATCACGGCCTCCTTGAAGGGCATCGAGATCGCGCAGCCGCGCACGCCCAGCGCCCGCACCCCGCCGATCGCCGCCGGAAGGTCGGTGGTGGTGAACGCCTTGTAGAGGTAGTTCAGGCCCAGCTCGCGGTACAGGTAGTTGTGGAACCGGGTACCGATGCTGCTGGGCCGGCCGGACAGCGACATGCACAGCACGGTGTCCTTATCGGGCATACCGATGGTGGCGCTCACGGGTCCAGCGTAGGGGAGTGGTGGCGGTGTTCACTTGAGCGCCTCCACAGTTATGGGGCCTTGGAGACAGCAAGTGATGCGAAGGCGATCGCGCGATCGCATTCGGCCTTGTTGCCGGGAGAGGGGTTGGTCGACCCGGCGATTGTCGTGACGATGGACTGCTCGGATGCGAAGGCCGAGATGCAGTAGTTTTTCTCCGGGGCGTAGGCGATCGTGCGGCCGTGGGCCTGTCGGTCGGGTTGCCATTGCAGGGTATTCATGTAGCGCTTGTACTCGTCGAGGCCCATTTCTCTGCCGACGATCTGTGAGTATTGGCCGCCGCCGCGGGAGTCGGTGTAGTCGTTGGCGTTCCATCGGCAGCCTCGGTAGTTGGCGGCGTCGACTTGCGCTGCGTCGCGTATCGAAGAGGGATTGATGTCGATTGCGATGAGTTCGGCATCGGTGTAGGCCGTGCAAGGTTCGAAGCTAGTGCCGTCGGTACGGTCGTTGGTGCGATTCTTGATGGTGGGCGTGAAGGGCAGTGGCTTCGCGGGGGCGTGTGACTTCGTGGTGGATGCCGCGTTGGTTGTCCTTGTGACACTCATCGCTGCGGCGTCGGGTGCCGGGTCGCCCGTTACCGTTGTGGTGCACCCGCTGAGGACAAGTCCGACCGCGAGTAGACCTGGTAGGACGCGTGTCGCGTACTCAGCGACGACCACTGTCAGGGGGCCTTGGATACGGCGAGAGACGCGAATGCGAAGGCTCGGTCGCATTCGACGGTGCGTCCCGGTGACGGGTTGGTGACGATGACGCTTGTGGTGACGATGGATTTCTCGGAGGCGAAGGCGGCGATGCAGTAGTTGTTCTCCGGTGCAAGGGCGATGGTGCGGCCGTTGGCGGTGCGATCGGCCTGCCAAGGGAGTCGTTTCATCGTTCGCTTGTATTCGTCCAAGGTCAGTTCCCGGCCGACGATTTGGGAGTACTGCGAGCCGCCGCGTTTCGCGGTGTAGTCGGTGCCGAGCCAGTCACAGCCGCGGAAGTTGGGATAGTCGATCTTGGCGGCGTCGGTGATGGTGGTGGGGTTGATGTCGAGCGCGAGGAGTTCGGCGTCGGTGTAGGCGCTGCAGGGTTCGAAGGTGGTGCCATCGGTGCGGTCGTTGGTGCGGTTCTTGATAGTGGGCGTGAACGGGAGAGGTTTCGCCGGGGGGCGTGACGTGCTTGTGGGCGCCGCTGTGCCGTTGGTTGTGACGGACGAAGGTACGCCGGAGACAGGTTCACCAGAGAGTGTTGTGGTGCAACCGCTGACCAGTAGTGCGGCGGCAACCATCGCAGGTGCCATACGCATTCAGTTGCCGCCGATCACGGCGTTGATCTCCGCTTCGTTGGCACCCTCCGCGCGCAGGATCCGGCGCCCGTTCTCGCGCAAGGCGCGGGCGATCCCGCGGGCCTCGGCCGCTTGCGCGTTGAACGTGTTGAACAGCGAGCGTTCGTGGGTAACCACCCCGACCTGGATGTTGTAGGTGGCCGCCTCGCCCTCGACGGTGGGACCGAGGTAGTTCTGCGCGCCGACCTTTTGGAGGTCTTTCGATGCGCTTTCCAGTCGTAGTGCGTGGCGTTCGAAGGCGCGGGCGAGCTCTTCCTGGACGTTCCCGTCGGACACCATGATCTCGCGGCCCTTCACTGCGTCCCGGGCGGCGTCGATGATTTCGGCGAGCTCACCGTCGGCCATCGGTCCTCCTCGTCTTGCCCGCATCGCTCGTACGGGTCTCTTGAATTGGACGCACGGGCTCACCGGACGGTTCCCACGGATCCGACGCCGTTCCCGAACTCGGTGATCGGAACCGATACGTGGGCTGGTGCGTCTAACGGGCATGGAGGGGTTTCGGGAAGTCGGAGATACGAACTTCGGGGCATATTCGGGGCGGATGGTCCGGGAATTCGCTCGCGCGGTGTCCGGGGGCGGGCTGGCAACGGATGCCCGGGCGGTGAAGCAGGGTGGCGATTCCCAGGCGCAGAGCGTGGCGGAACTGGAGCGCGATGTCGCCGTGCTGACCCCGCGGTGGTCGGGTGAGGACGCGACCGAGAGCTACAACGTGATCCGGCGGTTCACCGCCGTCTCGTACCAGGTCGGTCCGGAAGTAACCAGGACGGTTCGCCAGCTGGAGGACCTCTCGGATGCCGCGACGAAGACGAACCAGAGGTTCAGCAACATCGCCGATGGGGGATTGGACCAGGGGGAGAGCTGCGACTCCACGGACCGCACCAACGAGAGCATCGGTGAGACCCGGGCGCGCGAACTGCGCGCGACGTACACGCTTCCCGTGCAGGGGGCGGCGTCGGAGCTGCCGTTGCCGGCGAAGACGGTCCCCGTGTCCTTCAACGGTGGCGGGCCGGAGGGCTTGTCGCCGCGTTCGGCGGGCGGGGGACTACCGGATACGAGCGGCGGTCTCGGCGGATCGGGTGGTTCGAGCGGTGCCGGACCGGGCGGCGGACCGTCGGACACTCCGACCGGAACCGGCCCCGGCGACGATCCGGACGGTGATCAGCTCGCCGCCGGCGGCCCGGAAGGGACCGGCACCCCGCAAGGGACGTCGTTCGGCACACCGAGCGCGGGCACCGGTTCCTCCCCGACGAGCGCGGGTGCGGCGACCGAACCGGGATCGGGACTACCCGGCGACACCGGAACGGGCCTCACCGACCCGTCGAGCACCACCCCGTCTTCCTACGAGACCGACGGCGCGGCGGCGACCCCGTTGCTGACGCCCGCGGGCGGCCTGTCGGGGCGGACGTCGGGCGGCGGTGCCGGGGCGGTTCGCACCGCCGGTCTGGGAACTTCTGCGTCGCCACTCGGGCTGCGTCCGGACGGCGCCGCACTCCGTGGTGGCGTCGCGCCCGCCGCCGCGGCGTCCGCGTCCACCGCCGGCGCTCGATCGTCGTCGATGCCGATGGGCGGTATGGGCCCCGGTGCGGCAGGCGGTCAGCGCGGTCAGGGCGACGGGCGGCACAGAACCCCTGGCTACCTCATCGACCGGGCGAACGGCGAGGAACTGGTGGGCGGTCTCCCGCTCGTGGGCCCGGGCGTGATCGGCGAGTGGCGCGCCGACGGCGCGAAGGACCCGGTGCGCCGGCCCGAGCCGCCAGCGGGCGGCGGGCCGCGGAGGACCTGAGCGGCCTGAATCGGGCTGTGCCGGTCACCGGTTCGCCTCGCACGTCGGGGAACCGATTGCGGCGCTGGCGCGTCCAATGGGTATGGCAGGTGGACCGATCGGGCTGACCCAGTTCCAGCAGGGGTGGTCGCAGCGGATGATGTACGACATGGCCGCAGGCCTGTACGGGCCCGGTGTCGCCGCCGACGCTCGAGCGCTGGCCGCGGCCTCCGCGAAGCAGGCCGACAGCGTCGCCGAGCTGGAACGGGACGCGGCGGCGCTCCGATCCCGATGGCGGGGTGAGGCCGCGGACGAGTCCTTCGAGAAGGTGCGGCACTACACGGAGGGCTCCTACACCACCGGCGCGACGGTGGCCAACCTCGTCTCACGGATCGACGGACTCTCCGAGACGGCCTCGACCATCAACCGGGACTTCAGTACCCGCAGAGTGATCAAGGAACTCGTGTCCGTGAGCTTCGACGGTGGGCGACTGCAGGTGGGGCGGGGCGAGGACGAGTCCCACACGCGCAAGGTCGCCGAGGAACTGCAGCGCCGGTACTCCCGACCGATCCAGAGCGACGCCACCGATATGCCGTCGTGCCCGCCCGAGGTCGCCATCTCGTTCGGGGGCGGCGACGGGGGCGGGACCGGGCCCGGGCGTGCACCGGGACCGGGTGGTTCGGGCACAACAGCGGGGCCTGGCGGCTCGTCCTCGGGCGGCGGAACCTCGTCGACGGGCGCGGGAACGACGCCGGGGACCACAGACGGTGACGACGACGGGCTGGGTGCGGGCGCCGCGGACGAGAACGGTCTCGGCTCGTCGACCGATGCCGCCGGTGGGGGACCAGGTTCGGGACAGCAGAGCGGCGCCGGCGCACCGTCGGGCACCGGGACCGGAGCCGACCGCACCGCGGGCGGCACGGGCCTGCCGGACGGCACCGACGGCGCCCTCACCGATACCGAGCCCTACGACACGAGCGGTCAGGTGTCGCCGCTGCTCTCGCCCGCCGGCGTCACACCGTCGGGGAGTACCGCGGGGCGCGGTGGGCTCGGCACCTCCGGGCTGCGCGGCGGCGGCGGCACCACCGCCTCCCCGTTGGGACTGCGTCCGGACGGGGCCTCGCTGCGGGGGACGGCGCCCGCGGCAGTGGCGGGTGCGTCCGCCACCACGGGTGCGCGGTCGTCGATGCCGCTCGGCGGGGTGCCCGCGGGTGCGGCCGGTGGGCAGCGGGGCCAGGGGGACGGCCGGCATCGCACGCCCGGCTACCTCATCGACCGGGCGAACGGCGAGGAACTGGTGGGCGGACTCCCGCTCGTGGGTCCGGGCGTGATCGGCGAGTGGCGGGCCGACAAGGCCCCGGAGGCGCCGCGGCCGCCCGTCAGGGGTGAGCCGCGCCGGAATTGAGCGCCGCGACCAGGGCCGGAAGCCCCGTGGCGGCGGTCGTGCGCCAGACCTCGGTGGCCTGCCGGCTGAGCGGCGTGGGCTCCGGGTTGATCTCGACCACGGGGATGCCCGCCTCGAGCGCCATCTCGGGCAGCCTCGCGGCGGGATAGACCAGCCCCGAGGTGCCGACGACGAGCACCACATCGGCCGCCAGCACCGCGGCCTCCGCGCGCCCCCAGGCGTCCATCGGCAGCGGTTCGCCGAACCAGACGATGCCGGGACGGACCTGCGAGAGGCACTGCATGCAGGTCGGCGGGGTGACCCGCATTTCCGGGCTGGGCTCGCCGTGTGTGGCCTTCAGCTCGGCGTCCGACCCGAGGTAGGGCGTGCCGCAGTACTCGCACCGCGGTGCGAACATGCTGCCGTGCAGGTGCGCGGTGACCTCGGACCCTGCGCGTTCGTGCAGGTCGTCGATGTTCTGCGTGACGATCGAGACGGTGCGGTGCTCGCCCAGTTCGGCGAGCGCGATGTGTCCGTCGTTGGGCTCCGCCTGCCGGGCCACGTACGCGCGCCACTGGTACCAGCCCCAGACCAGCGGGGCATCGCGCGACCACGCGTCCACCGAGGCGATCTCCTCGGGGTCGTACTTCTCCCACAGTCCCGTCTGCGCCTCCCGGAATGTGGAGATACCCGATTCGGCGCTCATACCCGCGCCCGTGAGGACCGCGACGGTGTCGGCCGTCGTGACGAGCTCTGCCACCGCCGGCGGAACGGGAATTGGCGCAGGTCGGTCGGAAGGGGGCATTCCGGGCTGCATCGGTCCAGCCTACCGACCCGGCGGACGCCGCCGGGCCCCCGTGAAGAAGGTAACGATTCGATAACAACTGCTACTGGCGGGAAACATCGGTGATCGGCATCACGCGGGTATTCACCTGCGCTGATTCATGGGTGTATTGGCTTCCGAATACACCCGTGAATCGGTTTTCATAACTTACTGGCGGGTATACCCGGGAGTTACATTCGCGCACGTCAGAGGTGTCGCAATCCTGTGGTCTCATGGATAACGGGTTTCCGCGAGCCGGTCGCGGACGTGCCGCCGTGATTCGGTGCGCAACGAGCTCTTCACGAGGAGATTCATGACTGTCGACGACTTCGTCACCGCACAAGCACGCACCGCGAAGAACCCTCGGTCGAACGAAGCACTCGTGGACAGGCTGTCGTCCGGCGAGCAGTACGCGCTGATCTTCGGCGGCCAGGGCGGCCCGTGGCTGCCCGGCCTCGTCTCCCTGCTCGAGCAGACCGGCCTCGCCGACGATCCCGAGTACCGCGAGCTCTTCGACGGCTTCGTCTCCCGCGCCGACAGCGTGCTCGAACCGGTGCGCGCCGAACTGCTCCGTGCGCAGGCCCTCACCTTCGACCCGATGCGCTGGCGCGACGCCTCGATCGCCGCCTCCGAGGCCGAGACCACCGACGAGGAGGCCGACGATGCGGCGGCCGCACCGCAGGCCGGACAGTCCCGCCGCCCGCTCGCCCCCCAGGTCGACGGTGCCGTCTTCTCCGTGCCCGGCGTCCTGTTCAGTCAGCTCGTGGCCCTGTACGGCCTGGAGGCCCAGGGGCTCGATCCGTGGGACGTGCCGCCGGTCGCCGCCATCGGCCACTCGCAGGGACAGCTCGCCGTCGCCGCCTTCGCCTCCCGCGGGGGCGAGGGCGACCTCCTCGCCATCGCGCGCCTGATCGGCGCCGCCGGCCGGGTGGTCGCCCGCCGCAAGGGCCTCGTCGCTCTCGGTGGTGCCACCCCGATGATGTCCGTCTCCGGCGTCCGCCAGGACAAGCTGGAGCAGCTCCTCGCCGACTTCACCGCCACCGTCGCCTTCGACGCCTGCGGCCCCGTCCTCGCCGTGCGCAACAGCCGCACCGCCTTCGTGCTCACCGGCACGCCCAAGCTGCTCGCCGGCTTCCGGGAGTTCTGCGAGTCCGTCGCGGAGACCGAGGAGGCCGAGCGCAAGGACAAGCTCACCGGCGGTGCGCCGTTCGCGCCGAAGTTCGAGGACGTGCCCGTCGACATCGGCTTTCATCACCCGGCGCTCGCCGACGGCGTGACCCTGGTGACCGAGTGGGCCGAGCGCTGCGGCCTCGACGCCGAGCGCGCCGGCCGCCTCGCCGCCGCCGTGCTCGTCGAGCAGGTCGACTGGGTCGCCGACGTCGACGCCGCGATCGCCAAGGGCGCGCGCTGGCTGATCGACCTCGGCCCCGACGATCTGGCCACGCGCCTGGCCGCCGCCCCGGCCCGCGGTCGCGGCGTGGGCCTGGTGCCCGCCACCACCCTGCGCGGAGCGCGGAACCTGTTCTCGCCCGGTGGCATTCCCGAACTCCCGCTGGCCTGGTCGGAGTTCGCGCCGCGCCTGGTCTCGCTGCCCGACGGCCGCACCGTGCTCTCCACCCGGTTCACCGAGCTCACCGGGCGCAGCCCGATCCTGCTCGCGGGCATGACCCCCACCACCGTCGACCCCGGCATCGTGGCCGCGGCCGCCAACGCCGGACACTGGGCCGAACTGGCCGGCGGCGGACAGGTCACCGAGCCGATCTTCGCCGAGAACATCACCAAGCTGACCGCGCTGCTCGAACCGGGTCGCGCGGCGCAGTTCAACTCGCTGTTCCTCGACCCGTACCTGTGGAAGCTGCAGCTCGGTGGCAAGCGCATCGTCCAGAAGGCCCGCGCCGCGGGCGCCCCGCTCGACGGCGTGATCATCACCGCCGGCATCCCCGAGCTGGAGGAGGCCACGGCCCTCGTCGAGGAGCTCACCGACGCCGGTATGCGCTACGTGGCCTTCAAGCCCGGCACCGTCGAGCAGATCCGGCAGGTGGCGCGGATCGCCGCCGAGGTGCCCCGCTACCCGGTGATCGTGCACGTCGAGGGCGGCAAGGCCGGTGGCCACCACTCGTGGGAGGACCTCGACGAGCTGCTGCTGTCGACCTACTCCGAACTGCGTGACCGCGGCAACGTGGTGCTCGCCGTGGGCGGCGGTATCGGCACGCCCGAGCTGGCCGCCGAGTACCTGTCCGGCGAGTGGTCGCGCAAGTACGGCGCCCCCGCGATGCCCGTCGACGGCATCCTCGTGGGCACCGCCGCGATGGCGACCCTGGAGGCCACCACTTCCGACGACGTCAAGCGCATGCTGGCCGAGATCCCCGGCACCCCGGACTGGATCGGCGCCGGCCACGCCGGCGGCGGAATGGCCTCGGGCCGTAGCCAGCTCGGCGCCGACATCCACGAGATCGACAACGCCGCCTCCGCGTGCGGCCGCCTGCTCGACGAGGTCGCGGGTGACGGCGACGCCGTGGCCGAGCGCCGCGACGAGATCGTCGCCGCCATGGCCGGCACCGCCAAGCCCTACTTCGGCGATGCCGACGCCATGACCTACGGCCAGTGGCTCGAGCGCTACCTGGAGCTGTCGGTGGGCACCCGTGCGCAGGTCGCCGCGGCCGATCCGGAGCGCTTCGGCGACTACGGCTGGCTCGACGTCACGCACCAGGACCGTTTCCTGTCGATGCTGCACCGCGCCGAGGCCCGCCTCGCCGCCGAGGATCGCGGCCCGATCGAGACCGCCTTCGCGGACGTCGCCGCCACCGACGACGCCTACGCCGCGCTCGACACGCTGCTGCAGCACTACCCGGAGGCCGCCTCCACCCGGCTGCACCCGGCCGATGTGCCCTTCTTCGTCTCGCTGTGCCGCACGCCCGGCAAGCCGGTCAACTTCGTGCCCGTCATCGACAAGGACGTGCGCCGCTGGTGGCGCTCGGACTCGCTGTGGCAGGCGCATTCCCCGCGCTACGGCGCCGACGAGGTGTGCATCATCCCCGGCCCGGAGGCCGTGGCCGGCATCACTCGCGTCGACGAGCCCGTCGGTGAGCTGCTGAACCGGTTCGAGGCCGAGCTCGTGCGTCGCCGCACCAGCGCGGGCGACACCCCGGAGGCCGTCGCCGGTCGCCGCGTGGTGCCCGGCGTCGAGTCCGTGCCGCTGGCCCGGGCCCTGGCCGCCACCAACGTGCTGTGGGCCGGACGCCTCGTGCACAGCCCGATCGCGCGCCTCGGCGCCGGCAGCACCTGGGCCATCCACGGCGAGGGTGCGGAATCCGTTGCACTGCAGCCCGACACGGGTGCGCGCGTCCGCGTGACCGGACCGAACTCCGTGCGCCTGGAGATCCCGGTGTCCGGTACCGAGCTGGTGATCCCCATTGAGGTCCCCGACAGCTGCGCCGACGGCGGCGTGCCGGTGATCGAGCTCGGCGAGGCCAGCAAGGCCATGTCCACACTGGTCGCCCTGGCCGCCGCGGGTGAACTGCCCGCCGTGCGCGACGGTGCCGCCACGATCGACTTCGACTTCCGCGCCGAGGACGCCGCCGATCACGCCGCGATCACCGCGGACAGCCTCCCGGTGGGGCTCTCGGCGCTGTACGGCGACGAGCAGCTCGCCGTGCCGGACGCCTTCGTCGGCCTGTGCTGGCCCGCGTCCTTCGCGGTGGTCGGCGATGCCAAGAACGCCGAGGGTCGCCCCGTGGTCGAGGGCATGCTCGACCTGGTCCACCTGGACCACGCCATCGAGCTGGCCGCGAACCCGGCGCCGGGCTCCTACCGCGCCACCGCGCGCCTGCAGGACGTCACCGCCACCGATATCGGCACCGTGGTCACCGTCGGCATCGACGTGCGCACCCCGGGTGCGAGCGAGCCCGCCGTCACCATGACCGAGCGGTTCGCCATCCGCGGCCGCACCGGCGAGGCCGAGCTGGCCGACCCGCAGCCCGCCGGCGACGCCCGCGGCGAGACCGCGACCGAGACCCCGCGCAAGCGGGTCCGGCAGGTCACGGTGCAGGCGCCGCAGGACATGAGCGGCTTCGCCGCCGTCTCCGGCGATCACAACCCGATCCACACCAGCCAGGTGGCGGCGTCGCTCGCCGGCCTGCCCGGCCCGATCGTGCACGGCATGTGGCTCTCCGCCGCCGCACAGCAGGTCACCTCGGCGTCCAACGGCGATGTCATGCACCGCAAGATCCGCGGCTGGACCACCCGCTTCCTCGGCATGGTCCTGCCGGGCGACGAGGTGCAGTTCACCGTCGAGCGCGTGGGCATCGACCGCGGCGGCGAGCTGCTCGAGATCACCGCCCGCGTCGGCGAGAACCTGGTGATGGCGGCGTCGGCCGTGGCCTTCCCGGCCGTGACCGCTTACGTCTTCCCGGGCCAGGGCATCCAGGGCAAGGGCATGGGCCTGGCCCAGCGCTCGCGCAGCAAGGCCGCCCGCGAGGTCTGGGACGCCGCCGACGAGCACACCCGCGAGAACCTCGGCTTCTCCATTCTCGCCGTGGTCCGCGACAACCCGCTGTCCATCCGCGCCAACGGCACCACCTACAGCCACCCCGACGGTGTGCTGTACCTGACCGAGTTCACTCAGGTCGCGATGGCCACCGTGGCCTGCGCGCAGCTGGCCGAGCTGAAGGAGGCCGGCGCCCGCGTCGACGAGCCGATCATCGCCGGCCACTCGGTGGGCGAGTACAACGCGCTCGCCTCGGCCGGTGTGCTGCCGCTGGGCACCATCCTGGAGACCGTCTTCCACCGCGGGCGCATCATGCAGCAGCTGGTCCCGCGCGACGAGGACGGCCGCAGCCCGTACGCCATGGCGGCCATCCGGCCCGAGCTGTTCGAGGTCGACGACGCCGATCTCGCCAACTGGGTCGAGGGCAGCCTCGAGGGCGCCGACGAGTACGCCGAGATCGTCAACCTCAACCTGCGCGGCGCGCAGTACGTGGTGGTGGGCAACAAGGCGGGCCTCGATGCGCTGGAGTCGGCGATCGCCGAGCGTACCGGCAGCCCCAAGGCCTTCCAGGTGGTGCCGGGCATCGACATCCCCTTCCACTCGTCGGTGCTGCGCGCCGGCGTCCCCGAGTTCGCCGCGCGCCTGGACGAGCTGGTGCCCGCCGAATTCGACTACACCAAGCTGGTGGGCAAGTACCTGCCGAACCTGGTGGCGCGCCCGTTCGAGCTGACCGCCGACTTCGCGGTCTCCATCCTCGACGTGGTGCCCAGCGAGCCGGTGCGCGAGCTGGTCGCCGATTGGGATGCCGCCGCGGCGAACCCGATGGCCACCGCCCGCACCCTGCTCATCGAGCTGCTCGCCTGGCAGTTCGCCAGCCCCGTCCGGTGGATCGAGACGCAGGATCAGCTGCTCATCGACACCGATCACGGTGGCCTCGGCGTGGAGCGGTTCATCGAGGTGGGCCTCGCGTCCGCCCCGACGCTCGCGAACCTGGCCAGCCGCACCCTGGCGCTGGCCTCGTACCAGCGGGCCGCGGCCACCGTGCTCAACGCCGAGCGCGATGCCGCCAAGGTCTTCGCGACCGATGAGGACGCCCCGGAGGACGAGGCGGAGGCCGGAGTCGACGAGGCCACGGCCGCACCGGCTCCCGTCGCGGCGGCCGCCCCGGCACCGTCGGCCGCCCCCGCGGCACCGGCGGGCGGACCGCGCCCGGACGATCTGTCCTTCGACGCCGCCGACGCCACCCGCGCGATGATCGCGATCTGGACCAAGATGCGCCCGGATCAGCTGGAGAAGACCGACACCATCGAGACCCTGTGCGACGGTGTGAGTTCGCGCCGTAACCAGCTCCTGCTCGACCTGGGTTCGGAGCTCAACCTCGGCGCCATCGACGGTGCCGCGGAGGCCGATCTGCCCACGCTGGCCACCACGGTCACCAAGCTGGCGCGCACCTACAAGCCGCTGGGTCCGGTGCTGTCGGAGACCGTCGGCAACCAGCTGCGCAAGCTGCTCGGCTCCACCGGCAAGCGCCCGAACTACATCACCGAGTACGTCACGGGCACCTGGGAACTCGGCGCCGGCTGGGCGCAGCACACCGTGCTCGCGCTGGCCACCGGCACCCGCGAGGGCGCGTCGGTGCGCGGCGGCGATCTCGCCACCCTGCTCGACGGTCCCGTCTCCAACGCCGCGGCCCTGGACGCGCTGATCGACCGCGCCGTCATGGAGGTGGGTGCCGCCCAGGGCGTCGCCGTGGGCAAGCCCTCCGCGGGCGGCGGTGGCGGCGGTGCGACCGTCGACGCCGCGGCGCTCGCCGAGTTCACCTCCACCATCACCGGTCCCGACGGTGCGCTCGCCGCCTCGGCCCGCACCCTGCTGCGCAAGCTGGGCCTGGAGACGGTCGAGGGCGCACTGCCCGAGCTGGATGACGAGTCGGAGAAGCTGGCCGCGCTCATCGCCACCGAGCTGGGCGACGACTGGGCCACCGCTGTGGCGCCGGCCTTCGACAGCAACAAGGCCGTGCTGCTCGACGATCGCTGGGCCAGCGCCCGCGAGGACCTGCTCCGCGTGTGGAGCATGGATCCGGCGACCTTCCCGACCTACAGCAAGCACCTGCTGGCTGCGGCCGAGGGCGCCGGACCGGTCCTGGTGAACCAGGCCCGCTGGTGGGAGAAGAAGGCCATCGAGGCGGGCCGTCCCGAGCACGCGCAGGCATACGCCTACCTGGCGGGTCTCGCCGAGGCCAACCCCGAGCCCGGCGAGTACGCCGACGAGGTGGCCGTGGTCACCGGCGCATCGGCCGGTTCCATCGCGGCCGCGGTGGCGGGCCGGCTGCTGGCCGGCGGTGCCACCGTCATCGCCACCACCAGCCGTCTCGACGAGAAGCGCCTGAACTTCTTCAAGGAGCTGTACCGCAACAGTGCCCGCACCGATGCGGCGCTGTGGGTGGTCCCGGCCAACATGTCCAGCTACGCGGATGTGGATGCGCTGGTCGAGTGGATCGGCGAGCGTCAGGCCGAGACCGTGGGCCCGTACACGATGGTCCACAAGGAGGCCCTGGTCCCCACGCTGCTGTTCCCGTTCGCCGCACCGCGCGTCTCGGGCGATATGGCCGACGCCGGACCGCGCGCCGAGCTCGAGATGAAGATCCTGCTGTGGTCGGTGGAGCGGCTCATCGCCGGACTGTCCGCCATCGGTAAGGACACCGATCTGGCCTCGCAGCTGCACGTGGTGCTGCCCGGCTCGCCGAACCGCGGCATGTTCGGCGGCGACGGCGCGTACGGCGAATCGAAGGCCTCGCTCGACGCCCTGGTCACCCGATGGAACGCGGAGAAGTCCTGGTCGGAGCGAGTGACCCTGGCGCACGCCATCATCGGCTGGGTCCGGGGCACCGGCCTCATGGGCGGTAACGACCCGCTGGTCGAGGCCGTCGAGGCGGCCGGTGTGCGCACCTGGTCGACCTTCGAGATGGCCGATCAGCTGCTCGCCAACGCCACCCCGGAGGCGCGTGAGCGCGCCGCGCAGGCGCCGCTGTACGCCGACCTCACCGGTGGGCTGGGCGGCGTGAGCCTGGACATGAAGGCGCTCGCCGATCAGGCCATGGAGGCGCGCCTCGCCGAGGCCGCCGAGGCCGAGGACGAGGGCACCATCGCCGCGCTCCCGGGCGCCCCGGTCGCCACCATCACCGAGCCCGTGTGGGACGGCATCGACGCCCGCCCCGAGGACATGGTCGTCATCGTGGGCGCCGGCGAGGTGGGCCCGTACGGCTCCGCCCGCACCCGCTTCGAGATGGAGGTCGACGAGCGGCTCTCCGCGGCAGGCGTCGCCGAGCTGGCCTGGGTGACCGGCATGGTCACGTGGGAGAACGATCCCGAGCCCGGCTGGTACGACGCCGAATCCGGCGAGCTGGTGCCCGAGGCGGAGCTCGCCGACAAGTACCACGACGCCGTGGTCGAGCGGTGCGGCATCCGCGAGTTCAGCGACGACGGTGACATCGAGGACAAGACGGCGCCGCTGCTGGTCTCCGTCTTCCTCCCGGAGGACATGACCTTCGTGGTCGCCAACGAGGCGGAGGCCCGGGCCTTCGTCGACGCCGACCCGGAGAACACCGTCGCCGTGCCGATGGAGACCGGCGAGTGGCAGGTGACCCGCAAGGCGGGCACCGAGATCCGCGTGCCGCGCCGCACCAAGCTGCTGCGCAGCGTGGGCGGTCAGGTGCCCGACGGCTTCGATCCCAGCCACTGGGGCATCTCCCCGGAGATGCTGGAGTCGGTCGACCGGCTGGCCATCTGGAACCTGGTGGCCACCGTCGACGCCTTCATCTCCGCGGGCTTCGAGCCGGCCGAGCTGATGCAGTACGTGCACCCGGCGCACGTCGCCAACACGCAGGGCACGGGCATGGGCGGTATGAGTTCGATGCGCGACCTGTTCATCAACACCCTGCTGGGCGAGCCGAACCAGAACGACATCCTGCAGGAGGCCCTGCCGAACGTCGTCGCGGCGCACGTGGTGCAGAGCTACGTGGGCAGCTACGGCGCGATGATCCATCCGGTCGCCGCGTGCGCCACCGCGGCCGTCTCGGTCGAGGAGGGCGTCGACAAGATCAAGGTCGGCAAGGCCCTGTTCGCCGTGACCGGCGGCTTCGACGACCTGTCGATCGAGGGAATCACCGGCTTCGGGATGATGCAGGCCACCGCCGACAGCGAGAAGATGCTCGCCAAGGGCATCGACCCGCGCCGCTTCTCGCGCGCCAACGACCGCCGCCGGTCGGGCTTCGTCGAGTCGCAGGGCGGCGGCACCATCCTGCTGGCCCGCGGCGACATCGCCGCGCAGATGGGCCTGCCGGTCCTCGGCGTGGTGGCGTGGGCGCAGAGCTTCGGCGACGGTGTGCACACCTCCATCCCGGCGCCCGGTATGGGTGCGCTGTCGGTGGCGGCGGGCGGCGCGCAGTCGCCGATGGCGCGCAGCCTGCAGCGTCTGGGCGTGGCCGCGGACGACGTGTCGATCATCAGCAAGCACGACACCTCGACCAACGCGAACGATCCGAACGAGGCGAACCTGCACGAGCGGATCGCCGCCTCGATCGGCCGGAGCGAGGGCGCCCCGATGTTCGTGGTCTCGCAGAAGTCGCTCACCGGTCACGCCAAGGGCGGCGCGGCGGCCTTCCAGCTGATCGGCATGTGCCAGATGCTCAACGAGGGCGTGGTTCCCCCGAACCGCAGCCTGGACTGCGTGGACGACGAGATGCGCAAGTACCCGCACCTGGTGTGGCTGCGTGAGACGGCACGTTTCGGGGAGGGCTTCCGTCCCAAGGCGGGCCTGCTCACCTCGCTGGGCTTCGGTCACGTCTCGGGCCTGATCGCGGTGGTGCACCGCGACGCCTTCCTGGCTTCGCTGGCGCCGCAGGAGCGGGCCGCCTACATCGCGGCCGCCCGGGAGCGGGAGGTCGCCGGACGGCGCGCGGTGCTGTCGGCCATGTGCGGCCGGTCGGGTCTGTACCGCAAGCCCCCGGCGGGTCGCCGCTTCGGCGCCGACTCCTCGTCGGAGACCACGGACAGCCGCGAGGCCGCGCTGCTGCTGGACGACGACCTGCGCCTGGGACGCGACGGCACGTACGACGGGACGTCGTGCGCCGGTGGATGCCAGTAGCCGATAGGCTGCCCGCCATGGCTGTGGTGGGTGTCGGGATCGATCTGGTGAACGTTCCCGACTTCGCCGAGCAGCTCGCCCGGCCGGGCACGACGATGCTCTCGTCGTTCAGCCCGGCCGAGCGGCGCGACGCCGCCGGCGACGTCCGGTCGCTGGCAGCCCGGTGGGCGGCCAAGGAGGCGGTCTTCAAAGCGTTCTCGTCGGGTTACTACGCTCAGCGGCCCGCCGAGAAGGAGATCGGAGCGCGTGAGGTGGAGGTGGTCTCGGACGCCTGGGGCCGCCCCGCGGTGCGCGTCCACGGACGGATCGCGGACGACCTCGGGCCGGACGCGACGATCCATGTTTCACTCACCCACGACGGTGATACCGCGGCTGCGGTCGCGGTGATCGAGAAGACTTGAGCGCGGGCCAGCCCCGTACCTGACATATCCGAAAGGGAAACAGCGAGTGTTCAGCCGAATCGCCATCGTGAACCGCGGCGAGGCCGCGATGCGCCTCATCCATGCCGTGCGCGACCTGGCCGCCGAAACCGGTCAGCAGATCGAGACCGTCGCCCTCTACACCGACGTGGATCGGAACGCGACCTTCGTGCGTGAGGCGGACATCGCCTACGACCTCGGGCCCGCATCTGCCCGCCCGTACCTGAACCTGGAGCTGCTCGGCCAGGCCCTCAAGGACACCGGCGCCGACGCGGCGTGGGTGGGCTGGGGCTTCGTCGCCGAGGATCCCGCCTTCGCCGAGAAGTGCGAGGAGGTGGGCGTCACCTTCGTCGGCCCCAGCGCCGACGCGATGCGTCAGCTGGGCGACAAGATCGGCGCCAAGCTGATCGCCGAGGAGGTGGGCGTCCCGGTCGCACCGTGGAGCCGCGGCCCGGTGGAGACGCTGGAGGAGGCCAAGGACAAGGCGAAGGACATCGGCTACCCGCTGATGCTCAAGGCCACCGCGGGCGGTGGCGGTCGCGGTATCCGCATGGTCGCCTCGGACGCCGATCTCGAAGAGGCCTACCTGCGTACCCGCGAGGAGGCCGAGCGCGCCTTCGGCAGCGGCGTCGTCTTCCTCGAGCGCCTGGTCACGGGTGCCCGCCACGTGGAGGTCCAGGTGATCTCCGACGGTGAGACGGCGTGGGCGCTCGGCGTGCGCGACTGTTCGGTGCAGCGTCGCAACCAGAAGGTGATCGAGGAGTCGGCCTCGCCGGTGCTCGGACCGGAGCAGGTGCAGCGGCTCAAGGAGTCCGCGGAGCGCCTCGCCATCAAGGTCGGCTACCGCGGTGCCGCCACCGTCGAGTTCCTCTACCACCCGGGCGACGATCTGCTCGCCTTCCTCGAGGTGAACACCCGCCTGCAGGTGGAGCACCCGATCACCGAGGTCACCAACAGCTTCGACCTGGTGCGCGCGCAGCTGCACGTGGCCTCCGGCGGCAAGCTCGACGGTGAGCGCCCCACCGAGCGCGGGCACGCCATCGAGGCCCGCCTCAACGCCGAGGATCCCGACCGCGACTTCGCACCGGCCCCCGGCCGGATCGCGCTGCTGGACCTGCCTGCGGGCCCGGGCATCCGGATCGATACCGGCGTCTCGCAGGGCGACACCATCCCCGCCGATTTCGATTCGATGATCGCCAAGGTGATCGCGTACGGCAGCGACCGCGACGAGGCCCTGGGCCGACTGCGCCGCGCCATGACCGAGACCCGCGTGATCATCGAGGGCGGCGCCACCAACAAGAGCTTCGTGCTCGATCTGCTGAACCAGCCCGAGGTCATCGACGGCAGCGCCGATACCGGCTGGATCGACCGCGTGCGCGGCGAGGGCCGCCTGGTGGCCGACCGGCACACCGCCGTCGCTCTCGCCTCGGCCGCGATCGACGCCTACGAGGATGAGGAGCGGGCCGAGCTGCAGCGTCTGTTCGCCACCGCCTCCGGCGGCCGTCCCCAGGTGCAGCACGAGAGCGGTCAGCCGCTCGACTTCAAGCTGCGCGGCGCGAGCTACCGCGTGCGGGTCGCCCGCACGGGCGCGCACCGCTTCCGCCTGGTGATCGAGAACGGCCCCGAGGTCCGCACCGCGGACGTCGATCTGGAGCGGTTCGACAATCACACCGGGCAGGCCGTGGTCAACGGCGTCCGGTACCGGCTCACCACCGGCACCCACGGCCCCGTGCACGTGGTCGATGTGGACGGTGTCACGCACCGCGTGAGCCGCGATGAGGGCGGCGTTGTCCGTTCTCCCGCACCGGCTCTCGTGGTGGCCGTGCCGCTGTCGGTGGGCGATGAGGTCGAGGCGGGTGCCCCGATCCTGGTGCTCGAATCGATGAAGATGGAGACGGTGCTGCGCGCGCCGTTCTCGGCCAAGCTCAAGGAGATCACGGTCACCGTCGGCAGCCAGGTGGAGGCCGGTGCGGCGATGCTGCGCCTGGAGCCCCTGAGCGACGAGGCCGAGGCCGCCGGTGTGGGCGAGGCGGCACCGCTCGACCTGGTCACCGAGCCCGACGCCGCCGATGCCGAGGCCCGCGCCGCGCGCGGCCGCGATGATCTGCGCAGCCTGCTGCTCGGCTTCGATCGCGATCCCGCCGACGACCGGCGCGTGCTCGACGACTACCTGGCCGCTCGCACCGAGGTCGGCGCGGGCCCGGTCGCCGACGAGCTGGCCCTGGCCGGCGTCTTCGCCGACCTCGCCGAGCTGAGCCTGCGGAGCGCGGTCAGCGACGATCAGGTGCACAGCCCGCGCGAGCACTTCCACACCTACCTGCGCAGCCTCGACGTCGAGCGGGCCGGTATCCCCGAGATCTTCCAGGCGAAGCTGACGGCGGCACTGTCGCACTACGGCATCACCGAGCTGGAGCGCACCTCCGATCTGGAGGGCGCGGTCTTCCGCATCTTCCTCGCGCTGCAGCGCCCGAAGGACACCGTCGGCGCGATCACCACGCTGCTGCGCAAGTGGCTGCGCGAGCCGGCCCCGGCCGCATCGGCGGAGGCGCGGCCCACGCTGGAGCGCCTGATCGGTGCCACCCAGTCGCGGTACCCGGCGATCGCCGATCTCGCCCGCGGTGTGGTCTTCGCGTGGTTCGGTCAGCCGCTGCTGCACGGCAACCGGCAGTCGGTGTACTCGCAGGTCCGCGAGAACCTGACCTACCTCGACGGCAAGCCCGACGCCGCCGACCGCGCCGATCGCATCGGCGAGATGGTGCGCAGCACCGAGCCGCTGGTGGCGCTGCTGGGCGAGCGCCTGGTCTCGGGCGCGCAGTCCGATAACACCGTGATGCTCGAGGTGCTCACGCGCCGGTACTACGGCAACAAGGGCCTCGGCGACGTCCGCACGCAGGACGTGGACGGCACGGTCTTCGTGGTCGCGGAGAAGGACGGTGCGCTGCTGGCCTCCACCGCGGTGGACTACCGGGGCCTGCCCGGTGCGATCACCGGTCTGGCGAAGGTCGCCGATGGCGCGGCGTCGGTCGACGCCGACATCTACCTGAGCTGGGAGCAGCAGCCCGAGGACTTCGACGAGATGGCGGTGGTGCTCGACAACGCGCTCAGCGCCCACCCGCTGCCGCCGCAGGTCCGGCGCGTCACGGTCACCGTGGCGGGCACCGACGGCTCGGTGATGCACCACCACTTCACCTTCCGGTCGGCGGCCAACGGCGTCGCCGAGGACCGCCTGATCCGCGGCCTACACCCGTACATCGCCCAGCGCATGCAGCTGGAGCGGCTGCGCCGCTTCGATCTCACGCGGCTGCCGTCCTCGGACGACGAGGAGGTGTACCTGTACCGCGCCGTCGCCAAGGAGAACCCGGCGGACGATCGCCTGGTGGCCTTCGCCCAAGTCCGCGACCTCACGGCGGTCCGCGACGGCAAGGGGAACCTGCTGGCGCTGCCGGCGGCCGAGATCGTGCTGGCCACCTGCGTGGACTCGATCCGCCGGGCCCAGGCGGCGCAGCCCTCGGCGAAGCGCCTGCCCACCAACCGGATCGTGATGTACATCTGGCCGCCGATCGACCTCAGCGAGGCCGATATCGCGGAGGTGGTGCGGCACGTGGAGTCGATCGCCGCCGGCGCGGGCCTCGAGGAGGTCCTGTTCATCGGCCGCCGCAGCGACGATGCGGGCGTGCTTTCCAAGACCGAGGTGCGGATCGCGCTGAGCCCCACCGGGAACGCGGTGTTCTTCGAGGGCGGCCCGAGCGACGAGCCGGTGGAGCCGATCGACGGTTACCGCCAGAAGGTGCTGCGCGCCGCGAGCCGCAACACCGCCTACCCGTACGAGTTGACGGGCCTGCTGGGCGATTTCACCGAGTACGACCTGGCCGACGGCGATATCGCCGACGTCCTGGTCCCGGTGAACCGGCCGAAGGGCCGCAACACCGCGGGCATCGTGGCGGGCGTCATCAAGACCGCCACTCCCGAGTACCCCGAGGGCATCACCCGCGTGCTGCTGCTGGGCGATCCGACCAAGTCGCTCGGTGCGCTCGCCGAGGGGGAGTGTCGCCGGATCATCGCCGCGATCGACCTCGCCGACCGCATGCAGGTACCGGTCGAGTGGTACGCCCTGTCCGCCGGTGCCCGCATCTCCATGGACTCGGGTACCGAGAACATGGACTGGGTGGCCGAGGCGCTCAAGAAGATCGTCGAGTTCACGCAGGAGGGCGGCGAGATCAACATCGTCTCCGCCGGCATCAACGTGGGCGCGCAGCCGTACTGGAACGCCGAGGCCACCATGCTCATGCACACCAAGGGTGTGCTGGTGATGACCCCGGAGTCGGCCATGGTGCTCACCGGCAAGCAGTCGCTGGACTTCTCCGGCGGCGTCTCCGCCGAGGACAACTTCGGCATCGGCGGCTACGACCGGATCATGGGTCCGAACGGCCAGGCGCAGTACTGGGCGCCGGATCTGCTGGGCGCGCGCGACATCCTCATGCGGCACTACGCGCACACCTACGTCGCGCCGGGCGAGGCCGCTCCGCGCGCATCGCAGACCAACGATCCGTCGGACCGCGACATCACGGCCTTCCCGCACCGGATCGCCGACAGCGATTTCACCACGGTGGGCGATATCTTCTCCTCGGAGAAGAACCCGGACCGCAAGAAGCCCTTCGATATCCGCACCGTGATGCGCGCCCTGTCGGACCAGGATCACCCGATCCTGGAGCGCTGGGCCGGCATGGCCGATGCGGAGACCGCGGTGGTGCAGGACGTGCACATCGGTGGTACCCCGGTGGCGCTGCTCGGCATCGAGTCCAAGTCGGTTCCGCGGCTGGGCTTCCCGGCCACCGACGGTCCGGACACCTACACCGCCGGCACGCTGTTCCCGCAGTCGTCGAAGAAGGCGGCCCGCGCGATCAACGCGGCCAGCGGTAACCGTCCGCTGGTGGTGCTGGCCAACCTGTCGGGCTTCGACGGTTCGCCGGAGTCGCTGCGCAAGCTCCAGCTGGAGTACGGCGCCGAGATCGGTCGTGCGATCGTCAACTTCAAGGGCCCCATCGTGTTCTGCGTGATCTCGCGGTACCACGGCGGCGCCTTCGTGGTGTTCTCCAAGCGGCTCAACCCGAACATGACGGTGCTGGCCATCGAGGGCTCGTTCGCCTCGGTGCTCGGCGGCGCGCCCGCCGCGGCCGTGGTCTTCTCCGGTGAGGTCAACTCCCGCACCGGAGCCGACCCGCGGGTCAAGGCGCTGGAGGACCGGATCGCGGGTGTCTCCGGCACCGCTCGTGCCGCACTGGCCGCCGAGCTGGAGGAAGTGCGTGCCTCGGTGCGCGCCGAGAAGCTGGGCGAGGTGGCCGCGGAGTTCGACCAGGTGCACAGCATCCGCCGCGCCGTCGAGGTCGGTTCGGTCGACGAGATCGTCGCCGCGTCCGATCTGCGTCCGAAGATCATCTCGGTGATCACGAAGGCCTCGCAGAAGTAGCTCGATCAACGAAGGGCGCCACCGGTTCTCCGGTGGCGCCCTTCGTCGTTCCACACACTGCTCACCCCCAATGCCCGCTCCCTGCCGGGACGTCGCCTCCCCGCGTTCGCCCGGCCTCCCCGTCGCAGCTGGAGCGGGGAGGCCACGGCATCAGGGGGACACCGTCTCCCCGCCGGGAGTGGGGCCGCCGATTTCGTCCCCCGCGCCTCGCCGATTCCCCTGCATCGTCGTCCGTCCCCCGCGGGAGGAACATCGTGGGGTGGGGGACGAACCGCGGTGCACGCGCATCGGCGCTGGATGGGGGAGCGAAAGAGCAGTAGGGCACCGTCCGGCGTCCAGACGGTGCCCTACCAGCAGCTCATCAGAGCCGGAGCCTATCCCGCGGCTACAGCGCCAGATCGCGGCCGATGATCTCCTTCATGATCTCGGAAGAACCGGCCCAGATGCGGGTGACGCGGGCGTCCATCCACGCGCGGGCGGCGCGGTATTCGCGCATGTAGCCGTACCCGCCGTGCAGCTGCACGCAGCTGTCGAGCACGGAGTTCTGGACCTCGGCGGAGACGTACTTGACCTTCGCGGCGTCGACCGCGGTCAGCTTGCCCTCGGCGTGCGCGAGCACGGCCTGATCCACGTAGGCCTGAGCCATCTCGATCTTGGTCACCAGATCGGCGAGGAGGAACTTGTTGTGCTGGAACGAGCCGATCGACTGGCCGAAGGCCTTGCGCTCGCGGGCGTATTCGATGGTCTCGGCCAGGATCTGCTTGGCGTGCGCGACGTTCGCGACCGCCGAGCCGACGCGTTCCTGCGGCAGCTTCTCCATCATGTGCATGAAGCCGCGGTCCACCTCGCCGATGAGCGCACTGCCGGGCACGCGCAGGTCGGAGTAGAACAGCTCGGCGGTATCGGCCTCGGGCTGGCCCACCTTGTCGAGCTTGCGGCCGCGCTCGAACCCGGGCAGGGAGCAGTCCACGGCGAACAGCGAGATGCCGCGGGCCTTGGCGTCGGGGTTGGTCTTCGCCGCGATCACCGCGACATCGCACGTGTAGCCGTTGGTGATGAAGGTCTTGGAGCCGTTGAGGATCCAGTCGTCGCCGCTGCGCACGGCGGTGGACTTGATCGCCGCCAGATCGGATCCCGCGGAGGGCTCGGTCATGCCGATGGCGGCCACGGCCTCGCCGGCGGCGATGGCGGGCAGCCACTGCTGCTTCGCCTCGTCGGTGCCCAGGCGCACGATGTAGGGGGTGGTGATGTCGAAGTCGATGCCCACCGAGCTGGCGAAGGCCATCGAGACCGCCGCCAGTTCCTCCTGCGCAATGGCGTTGAAGCGGTAGTCGTCCGCCTCGCCACCGTCGTAGGCCTCCGGGATCTCCAAGCCGAGGACGCCCTGCTCGCCGAGGCCGCGCCACACGTCGCGCGCGATCAGCTTGTCGTCGATGTACTGCTCAGCGTTCGGCAGCACGTTCTTCTGCAGGAAGTCGCGCACGGCGGAGCCGAACTGCAGGTGATCCTCGGTGTAGATGGTGCGGTCCAAGACGGGTCCTCTCAGAGTTTCAGGTCGCGGCGCAGCTTGGCGACGTGGCCGGTGGCGCGCACGTTGTACTGCGCCACCTCGATCTTTCCGTCGGCGCCCACCACGAACGTCGACCGGATCACCCCCGTCACGGTCTTGCCGTACATCATCTTCTCACCGAAGGCCCCGTACTCGGTAAGCACCTGCTTATCCGGATCGGACAGCAGCGGGAAGGTCAGGCCGTCGCGCTCGGCGAACTTCTTGAGCTTCTCCGGCTTATCGGGCGAGATGCCGACGACGTCGAGGCCCGCGGCCTCGAAATCGGACAGGTTGTCGCGGAAATCGCACGCCTGCTTGGTGCAGCCGGGGGTCATCGCGGCGGGGTAGAAGTACAGGACCACGCGGCGCCCGCGGTAGTCCGACAGCGAGACGGATTTGCCATCCTGGTCGTCAAGTGTGAAATCTGGCGCGGAATCGCCCGCTTGCAGGCGCGAAGAGGTGCTCATACGGCTACCGTATCGCTATGGCCACACAGGATGACACGGTCGGCCGCGGCCGTGCCAGGATCCGCAATCTGGCGAGCGCTGCGCTCAACGCCGATGTCACCATCGATCAGGCGACCACCGTCCTCGACGGTCTGAGCCAGACGATGCAGGGCATGGACACCACCATGACCGACTTCGACGCGACTCTCGCGCGGGTGAACCGCAACCTCGACGAGTTCGAGCGGCTGCTGTCCTCCTTCACCGCGACTCTGGCCAGGGCGGATGCCGCGGTCGAGAAGGTCAACGCGGTGCTGGCCGGGCCGAACGCGGTGATCGCCGCCGCCGAGAAGGCGATCGCCGGGCCGGTCGACGCCGCCGGTGCGTTCGGCCGCCGCCTGTTGCATCGGGACTGATCACGACCGGCGATAGCCGTTCGACAGTCCCACCAGCAGCTCCGCCACCAGCGGGTTCGGCTCCGCGTCGGTGCGCAGCACCGCGGCGACCGGGAGCGAGAACCCGGCGCTGCGTCGGCTGACCACGCCCGGCTGCCGCGGGTCCTCGTAGAGCAGCGTCCAGCCGTCGGGGTGGTTGATCAGCTCCAGCGTCACGGGGTGCCCGTCGCGGATCTCGGGCCCGAGCGTGACCTCCAGCCCCTCCGCGGCGAACACCCGGGTCACTAGCTGGTGGAGCAGCACCTGCTCGTTCGCGGGTGGCAGGAGCAGCGGGTACTCCGCGAGCTCGGCCGCCGTGGGGGCGCGCCCGAGGGCTGCCAGCGGGTGCCGCTGGGCGAAGGCGATGAGGAGCTGATCCACCCACAAGGGTTCGAGGTACAGGCCGGGTTCGTCGACCCGGCCGCGGACCAGTGCGAGGTCCGCCTCGCCCGCGGTGACCGCGGCGATGCGCTGCGCGAAGGGCTTGATGAGGAAGTCGACCTCCGCCTCGGGGTGCCGTCCGCGCACGTCGGCGATCGCACCGAGAGCCGAGCGCGCGAAGGACATGTTGGCCGCGAGCCGGATGCGGTCGGGGCGGGGCCGGACGGCGTCGACGGCCTCGTCGCGGAGTCGCAGCAGGTCCCGGGCGCGGGGGAGTAGCACCTCGCCGGCATCGGTGAGCCGGACGGTGCGCCCCGCCCGTTCGAACAGGTCGGCGCCCAGTTCCTTCTCCAGGGCCGCGATCTGGTGACTCACCGCCGACTGGGAGACGAAGCAGCGCTGCGCCGCGCGGGAGAAACCGCCGGTGTCCGCCACGGCGACCAGGTACTCGAGCTGCCGGAACTCCATTCCTCCATAGTATGAGCAGAACAGATGGTTTGCATCGAAAAGTGTGTGGTGGAGCCCGTTGAAACGCTTCGAATTATCGACAAGAGTAGTGGCATAGGGAACGGAAAGGGCCGCCTACCAGGCCCGAGAAGCGGAAGGAGAGCGATCATGCGCAACACCCACGTCGTGGTGATCGGCTCGGGATTCGGCGGCCTCGCCGCCGCGAAGCAGCTGGCCAAGTCGAACATCGAGACCACCCTCATCTCGGCGAACGGCGAGCACCTGTTCCAGCCGCTGCTCTACCAGGTCGCGACCGGTGTGGTCGACGGTGCGCGGATCGCCCCGCCCATCGCCGAGGTCCTGCGCCGTCGTCGCAGCGTCGACGTGATCACCGGCTACGTCACCGCGGTCGACGCCGACCGCAAGGTGATCACCTACGCCACCGACGACGGTATCGAGCAGATCGGCTACACCTACCTGATCGTCGCGGCCGGTGCCGCGCAGGCCTACTTCGGTCACGACGAGTGGGCCGAGCGCACCTTCGCGCTCAAGACCCTCGACGATGCCAAGGCGTTGCGCGAGCAGGTCCTCCGGGCCTTCGAGGCCACCGCGGACGACGTGCTGCGCGACTTCGTCATCGTCGGCGCCGGTGCCACCGGCGTCGAGGTCGCCGGTCAGATCGCGGAGCTCGCGCGGACCCATCACGGGGGCGCCGAGGTGCGCATCAACCTGGTCGAGGGTGCCGGTGACGTGCTGCCCGTGTACGGCGGCAAGCTCTCGGCCTTCACCCGCGCCACGCTGGAGAAGGCGGGCGTGAACGTGCTCACCGACACCTTCGTCACCGCGATCGACGACGGTGCTGTCACCGTCAAGGACAAGACCGGCGCCGAGCGCACAATCGCGGCGGGCACCGTCGTCTGGTCGGCCGGGGTCAAGGCCAACCCGCTCGCCGGTCTCCTCGCCGAGGCCACCGGGTGCGAGACCGACCGTGCCGGAAGGCTGCTCATCAACCGCGACCTCACCGTCGGCGGTCGCGCGGACGTCTTTGCCCTGGGCGATATGACGAACCTGAACAACCTCCCCGGACAGAGCCCCGTCGCGATGCAGCAGGGCCGTCACGCCGCCGACATCATCCGCGGCGTCAAGGGGCCGGGCACGCACTTCCGCTACCTGGACAAGGGCAGCATGGCGATGATCGACACCCCGAACGCGGTGATCGATCCGCCGATGAACCTGCCCAAGCTCACCGGATTCATCGCCTGGGTCGGCTGGCTGGCCGTGCACCTGTACTACCTGGCGGGGATGGGCAACCGGATCGTCGTACTGCGGGACTGGTTGCGGGCCTTCGTCGGCAACGGTCGTCCGGGCTTCGCCGAGGCGGAGCGGACCGTCGAGGCGGACGAGGCCGCGCGGACCGACGAGGCGGCGTCAGCCGACCTTGGCGTTGCCGGCCTTCCAGACGGACCACGGAACGTTCCAGTCGCCTAGCCCGTCGGCCCCTTCGAGCACGGGGCCGGCGGTGTCGGTCACCTTCACGATGTCGCCGCGCTTGGTGTTCTGCATGAACCACAGCGCGTTCTCGGTGCTCACGTTGAGGCACCCGTGGCTCACGTTGGTCACGCCCTGCTGGCTCACCGACCACGGCGCGCTGTGCAGGTAGATGCCGCTGTAGGACATCTGGATCGCGTAGTCCACCTGCGTGCGGTATCCGTTGGGGGAGTTGACCGGAACGCCGTAGGTGGACGAGTCCATGATCATGTTCTCGCGGTGGTCGCCGATCATGTAGGTGCCGTTGGGGGTCTCGTTGCCCGTGCCGCCCATCGAGGTGGGCATGGTCTTCTCGAGCTTGCCGTTGCGGGTGACGCGGACGATCTTGTCCTTGTCGGAGACGGTGGTGATCACCTCGTCGCCCACGGTGAACTTGGAGGACACGTCCTTCTGGCCGAACAGCCCGTTACCGAGGTCGACGCCGTAGATCTTCACGTCGATGTTCACCTTGGTGCCGGGCTTGAAGAAGCTCTCGGGGCGCCACCGCACCTCGGACTGGCTGATCCAGTAGAAGGCGCCCTCGACCGGTGGGTCGGTCACGATCTTGATGGCGCGCTGCGCCGCCAGGCGGTCGCCGATCTTCTCGTCGAACTTCACGCCCACGGTCTGGCCGATGCCGACCACCGAGTTGTCCGCGGTGGACAGGTAGGCCTGGGTGAGGCTGTTGGGTGATTCGGTGGTGAAGGTGGAGTTGGCCACGTTCACGCCGCCCACGCCGTTGGCCTCGGCCCGTAGCTTGTACTGCTTGTTGTAGCCGAGGGGCTCCGAGTTCTGCCAGCTGCGACCGTCGGGGCTCAGTGCGCCCTGCACCTGCTTGCCGTCGGGATTGGTCACCACCACCTTCGTCAGCGTGCCGCCGGCCACCGAGACCTTCACCGGCGCGCCCGGGGCCACGCCCACCGCGCCGTTCTTCACGCTGGCGGTGATCTGCGGCCGGAGCAGGTCGAAGAAAGGGGTGGAGTCGGTGATCTTCTGGTCCGCGGGCGGGAGGGGCAGTGCGTCGTTCGCGGTGCTGGTGCACCCCGCGAGCAGCGAGACCGTCGCAAGCCCCGCCAGAGTGGCGGTCAGAGCGCGGCGAGACGCGGGACGGCGGAAACGCATGAAGAACCCCCGGGGTTGAGCAGAAGCGATCGGCGGACGGCAGTGAGACCGATTGCTCCCGATTCTAGCGGCGGCCCGGGGCGTTGTCGGAGGCGGTACCGTGCGGGTATGAGCGATGACAAGGCTCCGAAAGGGCCCTGGGACGACCGCGGCTACAACATGCTGGCGATCTGTATCGCGCTCGGCGCGGGCGTCGGTGCGGCGCTCGGAGTCGTGCTGGACAACACCGGCCTGGGCATCGGAATGGGGATGGGCATCGGCGTCGCGATCGCGGCGGCCTTCGGATTCGGCGCCGGCAAGTCGGACGACGACGAGCCCGAGGATCCCGACGGGGCCGAAAAGGGCAAGTAGGAAGCCTGGGGAGAACGCTGCGGTGCACGGGTGAAGTGAGGTGGCCTCCCCAGGCTCACCGAGGAGCTTACCTTTGCCAAGCTAATAATAGAAGGGTCAAGTGCCGCTCCGGCAACATGACGATGAATCGATAGTCCATGATCTGACATAGTGGTTGGGTGGGGAGCGATCAGTACGGCATTGCGGCGTTCGTCGTCGACGCGCTGGCCGCCGCCTATCTGATGCCGCTGTTCGCGTGGCTCGGGGTCGCCCGTGCTGATAGCAAGCTCTATTCTCCTCTGCAGGCGATTCAGCGAGTGGGCCGGCGAGGCTTCGTCGGACTCGGTTGCTGCGCGCTGGGACTCGGAGTGGTCATCGGCCGGATAACCGTGCCTCTCGCCGGGGTCGCGATCGTCGTCGGAGGCGCCGTCGGTATCGGGCTCGTCGTCCTGAGTCAACGCCTGCCAGGTGCCTCATACTCGGAGCCGACTGGTTGGCGTGCGGTGTGGCGCTTCACGTTGGTGGTCGGCATGGTGATTGTCGCGCTCGTCGGCTGGATCGCCTTCGCTGCGGCTTCGGAGGCTGCAGGTGGTGCGTTCGGAGACCCGAAGAACTGGTAATCGTCGGTTATCAGGCATGGCGGTCATCTTTGCGGGCGGACCGACGGTCACACAGGAGCGTGAGCGTCGTGAACCTGTCAGTGACCCCGGTAACGCGAGAAGGCCGGGCATCTGCCCGGCCTTCTCAGTGATTGTGCGCCATCAGGGACTCGAACCCCGAACCCGCTGATAAGGGGTTTGCGCAGGTCACATGGGGTGAACTGGGGGAGTTTCGTGCAGCATAGTGGTTACCTTCAAGTATGTTGCAGTGAAATGTTTCACATGCTGGCTGCTGTTGTCCTTGTGCTAGGTATTGAGTTATGACAACCACATGGGCAACAGCAGTCACAGAGTTTACAAAGTACCTCACCGCTATCGGTAGGCCAGCCACGACACGCGAGCTTCGGCGCTATCACGTCGCGAACTTCGCGAGTTCAATCAAATCTACTGGGCCTCAGTCGATTACTACCGATCACCTCGTGGAATGGCTGGCGAACGAGGGTTGGCAACCAAACACGCGGCGGGCGGCACAGGCAAGCCTGCGGGTGTTCTTCGGATGGATGCATGCAACCGGGCGGCGCGGCGACAACCCTGCGGCGGTGCTACCGCGAGTCCGTGCGGTGATGGGTCGCCCCCGTCCGTGCCCCGACCTGGCGGTGAAGCGAGCCATGCGAGACGCGGGGGAGCGTGAGCTGTTGATGTTGCTGCTCGGCGGATGTGTCGGACTGCGGCGTGCCGAGATCGCCGCGTGTCGCGGCGATCACGTGGAGCAGACCTTCTTTGGATACGCCTTGAAGGTGCTCGGCAAGGGCGGGCGGGTCCGTATGGTCCCGATCACCGACGACGTGGCCGAAGCAATCCTGGCCCGCGGGCAAGGGTGGACGTTCCCCGGACAGGTCGACGGACACCTCTCGCCCGCCTACGTCGGCAAGCGGGTCTCGCGCCTGCTGCCGGACGGCTGGACCACACACACCCTGCGGCACCGGTTCGCCTCAGCCGCATACCTTGCAGAGCGGGACATCCGCGCCGTGCAGGAATTGCTCGGTCATGCGAGCGTGGCAACCACACAGATCTACACCGCCGTGCCCGATGACGCGAAGCGCCGAGCAGCCCATGCAGCGTCAAACCTCGACGCGGTGTAACACCCGACGACCTTCAACCGATTACCTGCACAACCGAACCAGATTCCCAAGGAGGGAACTATGCGTCGCCTTGCCCTAGCCCCAGTGATTGTCGGCCTCGGCGTTCTCGCTGCCGCATGCGGATCGAATTCCGACGATGCGACGCCGCCGAGCAGCGCCCCGGCTACATCGAGTCTCACGAGCGCCACGCCGTCGGTGCCAGCTCCCACGACGCCGAGTGTCAATCCGCCGGCACCTGCGCCCCCGGCCGTCGAGACGCAGGCGCCCGTGCCGCCTACTCCCGCCTACGTTCCGCCGACTCAGCAGCAGACCTATACGCCTCCGGCGCAGCAGGCTCCCGTGCAGACGCAGCAGCAGGCCCCGGCGCCCAAGCCACAGGCGCCAGCACCCAAACCGGCCGCCCCGAAGCCGACGACCGAGTACGCCCCGCCTCCGAAGAATGGTGGGATGCCGGTGCCGGATGTCCGTTACCCGTACTGCCAGCCGGGGCAGAACCCCCAGGTTGAGAGTTGCGTCCCGCGCTAGAGCAGCGATAAGCGAGGCCCCGACCGAAACGGTCGGGGCCTCGCTCATTTTGATGAGAGGGTCTAGCGCCGCGCACCCCAGTAGTTCAGGTGGTTGGTCGAGTGCTGGATCGCGGTCAGGTTCCCGATGATAGGAGCCGTGTGGTAGCTGATGTGCGGCCCGGTGCCCTGGCCGAAGAAGATCGCGGCCTGCGTGACGGAGGCTGCGAGCCGGACAGCCGTGCCCAGGGGATCGCTGATGCCGTCTCTGATGATCTTCTGCACGATGCTCTGGTCGTTGAGTCCGGTGACGATGAACTGTGCGATCTCGGTGGGGTTGATCCCGAGGTGGGTGGCGGGCTCGTAGACCTCATCGATGTAGCTGTCGGGGTGCATCACGGACGAGTACATGTCGCCGGGGTTGACGTAGTCGAACCAGTCGATGGGGCCGGTGTCGTGCAGGTTGAACTTGCTGATGCCCGATCCGGGCTGGATTGCGCCTTTGTCGAAGGTGCGCTGGTATCCACGGCAGGGGTTGCCGAAGGTGTGGCCGAACAGGATGTCGTTCTTGCGGTGCTGCATGTCGCCGCGCAGGATGCGCTCTGCGACGCGCGAGATGACCTCGCCGCCCTGGCTGTAGCCCAGGAGAGCGAACTTGCGGCCGGGGTTGTTGTTGATGATGCCGATGACATCGTTGACGCCGATCTGAACCGACTCGGCATAGCTTGGGCGGGTGATCGCGTCGAACGGCGGCGTGCCGCCACCCGCGACCGGCCCGAAGCTGCCCGGGTAGTTGCAGTAGATCACGTCCCACGTCGCCCGGTTCAGATTGTCGGTGACGAGCTTGAGGAGTCCGACCGCCTTACGGGGGCCGGGGATGACACCCGAGTTCCAGGCGATGTCGCCTTCCCAGGTTCCGGGGACTGCGATTGCGAGGTGCGTCATGTGAATGTGTTTCCTTTCAGGGGGTTTGGCTTCCGGGCCGGTCGGCTCGGAGCCTTCGGGCTAGGCGGTGGCGGATACCCACTGCATGGCTAGCCGGGTCTTTATGGCGCCCTGTTGGGTGCCTCCTGCGACGAGGGCGGTGCCGCTGGTTTGGTAGAGCTGCACGGTGAGTTGCGCTCCTACCGGGAGGGGGAGCAGGACAGAGATTTGGCTGACCTGTTCGAGGCTGGTGGTGGTGCCGGGGCGTACGTCTTCGGCGACGGTTGTGCTGTTGCCTTGGGCGTCGAGGGTGACGAGTTTGATGACGCGGTGGCCGTTGGCGTTTTTGGTGTCCCAGGGGCAGACGGCCGTGACGAGGTACATTCCGGCTTTGCGGACGGTGAGACGGTCGGCGGAGGCTTGCGCGCCGCCGGGGCTGTTCTTGTCGTATTCGACGGTGCCGTTGAAGAACAGCGTGTACAGGCCCTGGTTGTCGTAGCTGTAGGCGGTGTTCTGGAGGATCGACGCCATGGGCGCGGCGGGCGCCGACGATCCGCCGCCGAGGGTGGGCAGGATCGCTTCGAGGCGTTCGGCGAGTAGCTTGGAGACGGTGTTGAGGACGCGGGGGTGTTCGTTGCCGAGTGCGTAGGGAAGGGCGTATTTGGCTGTGGCGCCGGGCATATCGACTCTCCTAGGGGACGGGGTAGATGTTGGGGTCGGAGACGTAATAGAGGTCGTCGAAGCTCAGCGAGTCGTCAAGGTCGTCGATGGTGACCCACTCGGGGAGCTGGCCGAAGTTGAACGGGGTGTGCCCCGCTGGCAGGGGCAGGGTGGTGGGCGCGAGGTTGACGGTGAAGGCCCAGCGGCCGTTGCGGTAGGCGATGCGTCCTCCGGCGGGGTGCCAGACGGGCGGCTGGCCGGTGGCGTTGGAGAACGGGGAACCGGCGAGGACGACCATGCGGATGGTTTGCGCGGGCATGGTCATCGATTCGAAGGTCGACCAGTCGGGGATGTCGCCGGTTTTCGCTGTGTCCCATTCGATTTGAGGGTGCATCGGCTTGCGGCCGTCGCCGGTGACCATCTTGCGTACGTCTTCGATCACGGGGTCGACGGCCCTGCCGTCGATGAACCAGGAGTCGAATTCCAGCCGTGAGGGTGGGCCGTCGTTTTTGACGGTGACGTTGGTCTTCCAGTCCTTGTTGTTCGGCTTGTCGAACCAGTTGCAGGTGATGTGCGTGATGTCCTGGATGGTGTTGGCGGACAGCGTGACCTTGCCGGATACCTGGCACGCGCCGATGTACGCGGTGGGGTAGGGCTGCTTGTCGATGTCGGCTTGGGTGCCGGTGGTGTCAGTCCAGGGCGGCGGGTACAGGCGAATCTTGCCGGTGCCTTTGCCGTCGGCGCCGCCGGGGAGGCGTCCGAGTTTGAGGGTGTACGGTCCCCAGGTGGAGCCGGTGGGGATGCGGTTGATGGTGTTGCGGGAGGGGTTGTAGCACCATTGGTCGGCGAAGCTCTTGTACATCTCGTCCACCATGTCGCGGGCGGACTTGTCTTTCGGGTCAATGGATTTGACGGTTTGGCCGGCGAATCGGGATTCGAAGTACATTTCGCGGATGCCGAGCGGTGCGGCTTGGTTGCGGATTTTCACGGCCCGGTTCTGCATGGACTCTTCGGGCAGGGTGATCCCGGCGGCGAAGTTGATGTTGCCGAGGAATGCGGAGCGGTCGGCGGCCTGGATGGTGACCAGCCAGCCCATGGTGTTGCCTGCGCTGGTGGGTTTGACGGCCATGTCGATATCGACGTTGGTCGTGAATCCTTGGAAGATCGAGCGGTCTCCGGGCTTATCGCCCTGGTGCTTGTAGATGACGTTGACGCCGCGTCGCATCGCGCGTTGTTCGTTGATCTTGGTCAGCCAGGTTCCGGGCCAGGGCTCCCAGAGCTGGAAGGACAGCACGGCCGGTTCGGGCTGTGCCCACTGGTCATCGCGCCCCCAGTCGATGCCCAGTTCACCGAGGAGGGTGGGGCGGTCGAGGGCGAACACCTCGCGCCCGCCTGCGGTGACGGTGGGCTGGCAGGACAGGAACTCGCCGTCGATAGCGATGACGGGGATGGGGTTAACCATCAGAGCACCACCGCCGGAACGCGACCTTGCGTGCGGTCGGTGCGGCCGACGGCGTACCCGACACTGGATGCGACCTTGTTCGCATCCACGATGCCGGAGCCGTCCACCTGGACCTTGGTGGACTGGTCGTAGTAGTTGTTGACCATCACCGGGGCGGCGCCGCGCAGGTTCGGCGCCGGGGCGCTGAACGCTCCGGGGGCAGCGGTGATGGTGCCACCGCCGACACCTGCGTACCGGTGGGCGATGATCGTCGCGCCGTCACCGAGCTCGAATATCGAGGACAGCCACGACGGCGGCGAGGGGAAACTGATATTGCCGATCGCGCTGATCAGGCTTTGCACCCAGCCGATGACGGTCTGTACGGCGGAGCCGATAGCCGAGACGGCGGAGGCGACCGCCTGGAATGCTCCGGTGCCGATCGCACGGAAGGTATTGAACACGCCGATAGCGATGTTGATCGCACCGGATATGACGGAGCTGATCACGTTCGCCGCGCCGGAGACAACAGCGGTGATGCCTGCCCAGACAGCGGACGCGACCGATGCGATGAGATTCCATTGCGCGGAGATGAACGAGACGGCGACCGAGACGATGGACTGCACCAGCGACATGGCGGCGGAGAAGATCGCCGACACGAACGCGCACATCGTGTTCCACGCGGTCGTGACGAACGAAACCATCGCCGCCCAGATCGTTTGAAACCAGGTGGTTTTCGTGGCAATGAGAACGATGACGGCGATGAGCGCGACGACGGCGAGCACTACCCAGGTGATCGGGTTTGCCAGCAGCGCGGCGGTCCAGGTCCAGGTGGCGACGGCGGCGACCCGCATGCCGGTGGCGACGGTGGTCAGCGCGGTCCCCAGCAGCGGCATGAACGCCTGGATCGCGCCGAGCGGCCCGAGGATGGTAACAACGGTCCGCAAGGCCACGAACCCGTTCGCCAGGCCCATCACGGCGCTACCGACGGCGCTCACGGCCGGGGCGAACTTCATCGCGGCGGAGAACGCGGTGATGCCGATCAGGGCGGCGGGCAGCGCGGGGCCGAGAGTGTCGACCAGGGTCGCGGCGAACTGCGCCAGCGGAGGCAGCACGGGGGCGATAGCGGAGATGAGCGTGGCGAAGCTGCCACCGAGCGTGCCCAGCGCGGGCGCGAGGTTGGCGAACGCTTCGGCCAGAGCGGGTCCGGCGTCGCGAGCGATCTGGCTCAGCGGCGGAGTCAGTGCGGTCACGGCGGCGCCGAGACTGGTGAAGATCGCGGCCAGGGACGGTCCGGCGGCGAGCGCGAGGTCACCGAACAGCTTGACCACGGGGCCGGCGAGGTCGCCTATCCCGCCGATCAGCGTTTTGATCATCGGCGTGTAGGTGGTGATCAGCTTGTCAATGGGCAGGTTCCCGATCCACTGCCCGACTTTGCCGATAGCGGAGCCGAGTTCGCCGCCGATGATCCCGGCGGACTTGGAGGCGTTCGCACCGAAGGAGATCATGCCGGTCACGAGCTGGTTCAGACCCGGCGCGAGGGTGGATACGAATGTCCCCGCACCTCGGGTGAGAGCTGCCAGGCCGCCGGTGTTGCGTTCGACGGTCCCGGCGAGGCCGTTGAATACCCCGGAGATCGTCCCGGCGAGCCCGGTCATGGCCGGGGTGAGTGAGGTCGCCACCCGGCCGAGTGCGGTGAAGCCGGGGATCATGTCGGTGGCGAACCGCCCGGAGACCGATTGTTTGAGCTTGGTGACGGCCGGGACCGCCTTCTGTGCAGCCTGTTTCACACCGTCGGCGCCGAGCTTGATCGCCACCAGCGACGGCACGGCCAGCGCCGCCGCCCCGGCCAGCCCCACGCCCATCACTCCGGCGGCGATACCGACCTGACCGACCGCCGCCCCCGCCACCGACGCGGCGGTGGCGATAGCGGCGATCTTCCCGGTGGCCTTGGCGACCCGAGAGGACATGCGCTCAGCGTCGGCGGCGGCTTTGCGGAATCCGCTGCTGTTCGCGGCGGAGACGATACGAACGGAGACAATCGCTGTCCTACCGGCCATGACGCATGCCCTCTCTTGGATCGGTTGGGATGGTGGCTATTTCGCTGCTGCGGCTTCCGCCTCGCGGTCGGCCTCTTCGATGACCGCAACCATGGTGGCGATCATCTGGTCGTCCTCGGCTAGAAGGACAGAGGGGGCGATTCCGGTGCGGACGGCGAGGGCGGCGACGAGATAGGCGGCGTCGCCGCGGTCGTAGGGTTCGGCAGCATCGGCACCGCCTTGTTGCCGTCGGCGTCGACGGTGACGGTGGTGAACTCGTCGTCGTCGATTTCCTCTTCGGTGACCTCGGCGGTCTGCAGACCGAAGTCATCCCAGGTGCCGGTGAACTTGCCCTCGCGGCGGGCGGCGGCGAACGCGATGTAGTTCTGTGCGAGCAGCGGGTCGTCTGCGATGGCGGGCCACTTGGCCTGACGGCGCTTGTGACTGAACGCAACCTGGTCCGCGATGATCGTCTGAACCTGGTACTTGGGCCCGGAGACGGGGTTAATGATGATGGTAGACATGCGGTTTCACACTCCTCGTATGTTGTCGATGATTCGGTCGATATGGGCGTCATAAACCTGGAGCCACGCCGCCTCCGATGAGCGAGCGGCATCGGAGAGGAACGGCTGCGCGCGGATGCCACGGGCTTCCCATCCCCAATGGATCGGTCCGGCGTAGGGGACACTCGCCCGTCCGGCGCGCACCACACCCGCCCGCTGTGTGGCTCCGGTGCGCACCGATGCTGCGAGCCGCCCTGTGCGCCGGGGTGGGCTTGCCGCGCTCGCGACCACGGAGGCCGCTGCCTTGTTGGCGTCGCGGAACTGACTCATGTCCACCCCGGCCTGGCGCAGGGTGCGTTGGAGCCGGTCAAGACCCTCGACGCGCACCATTGCTGCCATGACCGGGCCGCTTATCCGGCGGGGGTGGTGTCTTCGAGGGCGGCGGTATCTGCCGGGGTGAAGGTCGGCATGCCGACGGTGCCCCACTCGACCTCGCTGGTGTTGCGCTGGCCGACCTTGCCGCCGAACTCAATCGGGTCGACCACCACAGTGCCGGTGACCTTGGCAGTGGTGGAGGTCTTGTCGGGGATGAAGGTGAACCGCACCTCGGCTCCGGCGTTACGCCAGGACCAATCGATCATCCCGTCTTTGAGGATGTCCTGGTACGCGGTGAACTCCACCTTCGGCTTGTAGGTGCGGGCACCGTTGACCTGGCCGCCGCACAGCGTGGGCGTGGGGTCCTCGGAGTCACCCTCGGCGGAGAACTTGATATCGGTGATCTGGCACGAGATGTCCAGTCCGACACCGCCGGAGGTGGGTGCTTCGAGTTCGAAGGTGCCGGGGCCGAGCGTGTGCAGGGGCCGCTTGGCGGGGGTGGGCGAGGTCATGGTGCGTACCTTTCGAGTGGGATGATGAATCGGAGTCCGAGCGTCGTACCGTTTGGGGCGAGTGTCGCTGTGAGCGTGGACATGTCGGGCAGGCCGTCGAGTTTGCCGACCATCGTCGCGAGCTGGTTCAGGCTTTGCGGCCCGCCCTGGTCCCCGGCCAGCAGCTCGACGGCGACGAACACATCCGCCTCGCCGCACAGGGTCGGGAAGTCGATCCGTTCGAGTTCGACCAGCGCGGCGGGCAGGTTCATGTTCCGGCGGTCGGTCTCCGCGTGCAGGTGCCGCGATTTCAGCTCGGAGGTAAGAGCTTTCATCGCTACCGGAATCTGGTCGGCGCGCATCAGATCGCCTTGGGCTTCATGAACCGGTCCAGGCCGAGCAGCATCGACATGTCGGGGTCGTAGCGCGGGAAGTACATCGGCCCGTACGCCCCATCCACGGTCATCGTGTCCGGGGAGTTGCGGCGGCGATGCCAGCGGGCGACCGCCGCCGCCGCGCCGAGCGCCCGATGCGCAGGCCACTCAGTGTCGAGTTCGAGGCCGTGGTATTCGAGCATGATGTCCGCGATAGCGGCGATCCGCGGCGCGATGTGCTCGTACCCCTCGTCACCGGGCGACAGCTTCAGCTCGGTAGCTGCCGCCTCGGTGAGCGAGGTTGCGGTGACGAGGACGGGCATCACTGACCAGCCGGTGCAGGCGTCGGGGCCGGTGCGGTCCAGGAAACCTTCTTCAGACCCTCGGGCTTGTTGAGGATCGCGGCGGTGTACCCGAACAGGGCCGCGTCGAAGCCGCCCTTGGCGATGTGCGCGGCCTGCGCACGCAGCGGCGAACCGGGCAGCTCAAAGAACGATGCGGCGCTCTTGGCGCCGACAATCGCGCTGCCCTGGGTGACTGTGCTGCTGGTGGTCCACTTGCTCGGGTCGCCCAGCGGGGCGATGTTGCCGTAGTGCGGAGCTTCGAGCTGCGACACGTCGAGCAGCAGCTCCAGATCGAGCGGGTTGACAATGGCGAACGTGGCCGGGGTGCCGATGCCGTTGGTGTCGTTCTCACCGATAGCCACCGCCGCCGAGCTGATCGCCCGCACTGGATCGGTGTAGGGGCCGCGACCGGTGTGCGTGGTGGCGTTCGCGGTGAGCCATGCGGCGAAGTCGAGGTCGGTCTCCATCGCGTAGCTCTCGGCCATCGCGCGCCAGTATTCGGCGATGAACTCGGTGTCGTTGAAGTCGAGGAAGCTACGGTCGATGTCGTTACCACCGGCCCACGGCTGCGCCTTGATCTCCTCCGGCTCAGTCGCGGTCGGGAAGGACGGGATGTCGGTCTTGTTACCGGCCCACTTCGCAACGCCCGGCTTCTTCGTCCATCGCCAGCCCTTCGCCACGCGGTTGCGCAGCGGCTTGTTGGTCAGCAGCGGGATCACGCGGCGCTGGTAGGTCACACCGCTCCACAGCTGCCCGAGCCAGTCAGGGGCAGAGATGTCGGGGTGTCCGGCGTTGGTGATGTCGACCAGCTCGGCGGTGATCAGCGACATGTCGCCGCCTGCCTTGCGGGCCTCGATGAGCTGCCGCACGACCTCCTCGAACTCCAGGACGGGTGCGGCGGAGGGGACCAGGCCGGCGAGCGGCGAGGGCACGACCGCCGGAGTCGGAGTCGGGGCCGGTGCAGGTGCGGCGGCACTGGTGGCGGGTGCTCCGGCGGGGGTGGTGTTGGCGAGGGCATCCGCGCCGGAGGTGTCCTGCGCGAGGATCAGGGCGGCGGGCTGCTCGCTCGCATCCACCTGGTGCGCTGGTGCGGCTGTGGTGGCCTGGGTGGGGGTCTGGGTGGTGGTTCCGTTGGTCACTTCGAATACCTCTGCTTTCTGGAATGCGGGATAGGGGACAAGCGCCACAGCTTTGAGGACCGCTGCGGTGATGACGGGTCCGTTGCGGGTGACGGGCTCGACTTCGACGGAGAACCGGTTGCGGACGGTCAGCGCTTCGATGAGCGCTTCGTCGCCCGCTGCGGTTTCGGGGATGGTGAAGGTGGCGTACACGCCGGTCTCGTCCGCGTGGAATGAGGCCAGCACGCCGACCGGACCGCCTCCGTGGGTGCTGTGATCGCGCAGCAGCTTGACCTTGGTCAGGTCGTTGGGGACATGTAGCGAGCGGTGGTCGAAGACGACCGGGCCAACGTTGGTCTTGCCGTACTGCCCGTACGGGAGGATGCGACCGGTGATCGTGCGTGTCACGACAGTTCCTCCTCGTCAGGTGATCGGTGCTGGCCGATGTAGGTCGGCGGGGTCAGTGGTGCGGGGTCGGTGGGCGGGGTGCGGCGGCCGAGCCGTTCGAGTTGCGTCGCGACGGCGGGGACGGCGAGAACTCGGGTCAGCGCGCCGGAGATCGCGAGAATCGAGGCGACGAACGGAACTGTCTCGATGCCAGCGGCGCGTGCGATCTCAGGCAGCGCGGGGACGAGGGCGAGAGCGGTGATGAGCACCGATCGCAGTGTCGCCGCCCAGGGGCGCGAGGTTCGCACGCTGGACGCTCCTCTCCTCATTGGTGCGGTTGACATGTGATGCGGCGGTGGCGATCCATGCGGTGAGCACGAATGCGGTCAGGACGATCCCGGCGATGATCCCGGCGATGAACAGCAGCGCCATGCCGATCACTGCTCCTTCCCCGTGGTGAGCCGGAAGGTGGCGGCGTCGATCAGCTGCACGTTCGTGGGCAGGTCGAACTTCTTGGCCGGGTCGATCAGGGACGGGCGCGGCACACACACGGCGGTGTGCAGCTCGCGCAGCATCCTGCGGTCCTCGTCAGTGAACATGTCATCTCCATTCGGTAGTGGCTTCGGTGCGGGGGCGTAGATGCCGAGGTAGCCGCCGCGCAGCTTCGCGGCGAACGTGTCGTTGCGGGCGTCGCCCTCGCGATAGGCGAGCTGGTAGTGCATTTCGTCGGCGAGGTCCCAGTCGGCGCCCCAGAACACGCGGCCCTCGAACAGGCGCAGGCCCTCGCGGACTTTGGCGATCTTGGCGGCGGGCATCACGCGCTGCCCCCAGGGGTAGCGGGGCGCGTTGAGGTCGATGCCCGTTCCGGCGAGGTGATTGCTGCTAGCCACGTTGTTGTCCCGCGACCAGCCCCAGATCGGGGAGGTGATCTCTTCGACGTTGCGGTCGTACCAGTACATCCAGGCGCCGAGGATGGTCAGCGGCGCGCCCTTGCGGATCGGGGCGGTGTCGGTGAGGAACAGGCCGGGGATGCGCACGATGTCGCATTCGTCGCGGTTGCACATGCGCCACCCGTTCTCCGAGTACGTGTTGCCGTAGGCGGTGCGGAAGCTCATGCGCTCTTCTCCTGCGTGCTGGTCTGATCCGCTGCCGGTGCGGCCGGTGCCGGGGCGGGTGCGTCGTTGTCGTCGGGGACTTCGACGGACTTGTTGGCGACATCGAGCAGGGTGGTGGTGTCGAACTCGATGCGGGTGCCGCGTGGGACCACGGTGTCCAGCCCGAGGGCTCCGGCGACGGCGCCCATGTAGGGGGCGAGGCCGTAGTCGACCAGCTGCCGGTTGCGTACGTCGGCGTTGCCGTAGTTGATCGAGCCTCCGTTGCCGTCGAGTCCGGCGTCGAGCATCGAGGCGGGCACGCCCATCAGGCGGGCGACCTCGATTGCGGCGGTGTTGCGGCCAGCGATGAGCAGGGCGGGATCGACGCGGCCCATTTCCTTGACGTCCATGTTGCGGTTGGAGACGACAGCGCGGCCGTCACCGGCCATGCGTGCCGTGGCGAAATCGGTGGACAGCCGTTCCATTTCGGCGTCGGTCATGGGTGGGCCGTCGATCTGCTTGAGCAGGTATTGCGAGGCGGGAACGCGGCCGGACTTGGCGGCGGCGGCGTTGAGGGCGATGGCGTGATCAATCGCTGTGCCGCACAGTCGCAGGATTCCCTCGTTGATACCGGGGATCAGCACCACGGACGCGGCATCGACGGGAGCTCCGTCGAAGTGGATGCGGCCGTCTACGAAGTCCCACCGTTCGAACGGCACCCGTTCGGCGGCGAGCACCGGGCCGAGACGTTCCTCGCTCGACGGCGCGCCGCGCTGGACTGCCCACAGGGACCAGCCGTAGAAGATCAGATCATCGACGGTCCACAGCATCCGGTTGAACGGGCCGACCGGCCCGTCGGTGCGGGAGAGGAAGCCGGGCTGATCGACCAGCGCGGTTTCGCCCTTGTAGGCGACCATCGGGCAGCGGGCGATGTTCGCCGCGATCAGGTCGCGAGCACGCTTGACGGCCGGGACCGACAGTGCCCGCTCACGGGTGAGTGTGACCGGTGCGTCGGGCGGCGAGGCCAGCGGCAGAAGGTGATTGGGGCTAGCGAACGGGCTTTCGTACGGCATCGGTACCGCGCCCGCCGCTGCGGCGGGCAGGGCGAGCGCTTGCCGGATCGTGTCGATGAACCCCATGGGAGAAAACGTACGAACGGTTATCAGATATTCTCGAACGCTTGGCGTACTGCATGGCGTAGGCGGCGCCCTGTGCGTCGTCGTGGACGTTCTTGAGATGTGTTGCGGCGGCGAGCCATACGTGTGCCGGGGTGGTGTGTGAGGTGCGCCAGTTGCAGCGGGCGCACACGCCGACGGCGCTGCCGGTGGCGGTGTCTACAGTGATGTCGGTTGCCATGATCTCGGGCCTTTCAGGCGATGCGGGAGTACGCAGGTTCTATGGCGGGCGGTTGGTGGGTGAGGCCGTGCAGGGCCAACGTGGCGGCTTCGAGTGCGGCGATGGAGCCGGTGGAGTGTTTGCGTGACCACATGCGGCCGGTTTCGGCGATGTGGCGCAGGGTCGCGAACTCCCACGACCGGCGCATCGAGTCGTGGAACCGGAAGCGGATTTCGGGTGTGCGCAGGCCCGCGCGGCGGAGCATGTCGTCGGTGGCGGTGGACAGCTCGCGGGCGGTGACCGGGAGCAGCATCTCAGGATCGGCGGCATTGAGCTGGTCGGCTATGACCGCCGAGGGGCTGTTGGGGTCTACGACGGTGGCGACTGGGTTACGGGCAGCGCGGACGGCGCGGATGAGGTCGACGGCCCAGGCGGTGCCGGGGCGCACGTCGAGAACTTCCACGAGCGGGTGCCCGGCGTGGTCGAGCGCGGCGACGACGACGGCGGTCTCGGTGCGGTCGAAGCTGGTGGCGGCGGCGAGCGCGAACGGCGCACCGTCGAGGATCGGTTCGGCGGTGAACAGGCGGTCGAGCTGTTCGGCGGTGAGGATCGACTCACGGGCCAGCGTCGGGCGGTTGCCGTAGGCGCGGGCGAACTCGGACGGGGTGTTGGTGGTGGCGGCGTCGCGGATCGCTTGCGCGGGTGTGGTGTAGCCGACGGCGGGATGCGCTTCGATCACGGCGTCGATGTCGGAGGGGTTGACATCCTCTGCGATGCCGTAGTCGATGATCGCCCAGCCGGGAGCGCCGGAACGTGCTTTGTCGACCAGCGATTGCCACCAGGTCGAGCGGGCGTCACCGGCGGTGGAGAGGTAGATCGTTTGCGGCCGCTTGCGGGTCTGTTGTGTCGGGCCGACGGCCTGCATGAGCGTGGTGGCCTTGGACTCGTCGTACTCCCAGCACTCATCGAGAATGGTCAGGTCGTGCTTGTCGCCGTGCGCGAACTTCGCCGACGGGGTGAACGGGCGGATGGTCGAGTGCAGTTGCTTGACGATGAGCTTGGTGTCCCCGGCGCCTTTTTTGAGGTCCAGGTGCGGGATCAGCGCCGGATCGGTGACGGCGGGGTCTTCGGCGGGTTCGGCGAGGTCTTCGAGGAACCGGCGGCGGGCAGCTTGGGCGTCCTGTGCGGTGTACCAGATCTGTTGCCGGATGCCGGTCATGGCGCGGTGCATCGCCAGGACGAGCACGAGCGCGGTCTTACCGGACTGGCGTGGGACGGTGATGACGACGTTCGGGTAGGTGTAGCGGCCGGTGGCGGGGTCGATCTCGGTGATCACCTCAGCGGCGCGCAGCTGCCACGGCATCAGTTCCTTACCGAGCAGCTTGGACACCGCTGCGACCGCCCGCGCCTGGTTGCGGCGCGTCGGGTTAGCGGGTGTGTGGAATCTCGGTGCCGCTGGCATCGTCGCTATCCATCTCTTCGAGCCGGTCCATCAGGTCGGCAATGTTGGCTTCGGTCTGGGTGTTGCGGGCCTCGGGCGTCATGTGCATCACGCCCAGCAGCTCGCGCAGCTCGCCCACGATCTTCGAGGGGCCGTAGGGCTTGTTCTGCGCCTCGAATTCATCGAGCGACCAGGCACCGGCCATTGCCAGCGATGCCGCCGCCTCGTCCACGTCTTCGAGCAGCTCGCGATCCTGTGCGGCCTTGATCGCGCGGGCGAACGCCAGCGAATGCCGCTTATGGCCGTGTTCGGTCGGCGAACTCGCCACACCGAACAGCGATCCTTGATCTTCGCCGGGTTTGCGTGCGTCCGGTCTGGGCATCTCCATCATCTCCGTTCCTGCATATTCATGCATCGTGTTCCTACCCCCCGGTCTGGGGGCCCCTCCGAGAGAAAGGAAAGGGGGCGCGAGGTTTCCGTGGGCACCACGTGCCTAAAAAACGGACACCCGATGCGCATAATATTCACTCATTGCGCGCATTTATGCAATCATCGATCACTCGAATGTTTGTCTTCACTCGCACCCACATGCACGGGAAGTAGTTCAGTCTCCACTGCTGGCCGCACGTGTCGCACTGGATGACAGTGCCAGTGGCGGTGGTCATGCTGTTCGGCTTGGCGCACACATGCGGCTTGTGAATCACTCGGTATGTCACTGGTTTCCCCATCTCTTGAATGCTGCTTGTTTGGTCATGCCCATCGGGGCTGCTATGGCTGCCCAGGAGTAGCCACCAGCTCGCAGACCAGCCACCCCGGCTTCAATCGCCTGGTCTACTTCGGCGCGTACTGCTACCAGCGCTGCGAGGGATTCAGGATCAGATGATGCGACCCGTCGGCCGTGAGCGGCTATCACGCGGTTGACAAACGCTGTGAACTCTGAATTCTCGGTGCGTCTACTTTTGGTTGACGCCATTTCCATCACCGGGCCTTCGCGGGTGGTTGGGTCCAGTCGAAGCTGCGTTGCGCCTTGTTGGCGGGCAGCGGGTGTTTGGTGAACCACTCGATCAGCGTCATGGCGCCGCGTGCGGAGTTGCAGCCGCCGTGCGCGGGTCGAAGGTTCTCCAGCTCGTCGCCGCCACCCGCGTGCTGTGTGATCACGTGGTCGATGCTGTCGGCGCCGTCGGAGCCGCACAGGTGGCAGATCGGGCCGTACGTGGCGATCACCAACGCGTACAGCTCGGCCACCTTCCTGCCGCCCCAGGTCATACCGTCACCACCGTGACGGCGACACCGTGTGCGGCCAGCTGCTCGATCAGCTGCGCGTCGGTGCGCTCGCGCTCGTCTCTGGTGCGCCGCTCGCAGAGCACGCCCGCACGGACGACTCGGCCGGTGGTCTGCATCGCCAGCGCGTCCTCAGCGCACGCCACCAGCACCGGGCACGCCTCGCACCGGGCGGCGTGCCCCGCCGTGACGAACGGCTGATCACACCACCGCTCCGGCTCGTCGCCCGCGCAACCAGCCCGATCACGCCACCCGCCGCTACTCATCGACCGTGCCCGCATCGTCCGCCGCTATCCGCACCGCGAGTTCGAGTGCGAGTGCGAGTAGTCGGTCATGGTGCTCGGCGGTGATGATCTTGAATCCGTATCCGAGGAGCTGGTCGACCAGCTCCTCAGCGACCACCGCACGGGCGGCGGGGAACTTCGACAGATCGTCATAGAGGCCCAGCTCGTCGCCGTGCGCGAGCGCGGCGTCCATAGCCTCAGCGACAGCAGTAGTCAGATTCATCACGCACCCGCCTTCAGCAGTGCACGGTGGCGGCTGATTTCGGCGCGCTGCCGATCCCGCCGCCTGTCCAGGCGTGCTTCGTTGTCCGCGTACTCGCGCAGGGTGCCGTTGCAGTGGTTCACACACGCCGCGTGCATCAGCTGGTCCTTCCAGTAGCCGATCAGGTCACCCGGAGCGATAGCAGGGGAAGCGCACCCGAGCAGGCAGGTGCCGGGACGCTTGGCAGGGAATCCGTGAATCATGAGGTGGTGTTTCCTTCCAGTAGGTAGGGGTGGGGTCTGGCGGTGCGGGCCTCCCGTCGGTCGGACTGGTCCCCGGAAAGGCCCCATCCCCACCAGCCCGCAGTCCATAGCCCGATATGCGATCTCGGCCACGACGAGTAGCGCCTCCAGAACGTGGGTGTTCTGAAACCGCTTGCGTGGCACCGTCAAATCGGGGATCAGTCGGTTCGGGGTGGCCCACATGCACGGTGTGGGACTTGGCAGACATGCAGCCGGTCGGTTTAGGTCGGACTCGGCAATAGCGACCTTGTGCCCTGGCCGGGACGTTGAACCCGGCTCGCCGCCGATCGGCAGGGCGAATCGAGCTAGCGGGTGATCTCCATGCACGAGATCACCGAGGTCGAGTAGGCGGCGAGTTCCAGGCGTACGTTCATTCGTCTAGCTCCTGTGGTTGGTCGAATAGGGTCGCGAGCTGCGGACCGGAATCCGCCGGCTCCATGACGGCCTTCGTCCGGCAGGACAGACACGTCAAGTCATGGGGCACGTAGCCGCGGGGGTTGAACATCACGCCGCACCCCTTGCACTCCGGCTTGGCGGCGAGGATGTTCGCGCGGCGCTCCGACTCGGTCGGGCGGCGCTTGGAGGCCCATCGGGGCTCGAACGCGCCACCCGGCCAGGGGCCTTGGATCACCTCACCCACGGCGGATGTCCCACCAGATACCGATGCAAGCTCCGGCGAACATGATCAGAATGAAGATCAGGGCTTGCAGGTACGGGCTCATCACGCCACCGCCTTCGCTGCACGCCACTCAGGCGAACAAGCGATCAGGGTGTCGCGGAACGTCACGCGCGGCTCACGGTCGTAGTAACCGCGTTCGTCGGCGGGGTAGCCCATCGCCACCGTCTCCATACGCGCGAGCTGCGGGCGCCGCTGCGCCCAGTACATCGCTGTCACGTACCGGACCCACGGATTCCTCAACGGGCACGCTCCGCTGCCAGCGCCTCAACCTCGGCGCGGTCGTAGCGCCGGTGGCCTCCGGGAACTCGATACGGATGAATCAGGCCCGCTGCCTCGTACCGCATTAGCGTGGTGCGCGACACGCGCAACGCGGATGTCACCTCGCTTTGGGTGAGACGTTCCGCTACGGCAGGTGCAACCCGTTTTGGTTGGTGCATGGCTCCGACCGTAGACCACGCCGATGTCATTCGGCAACCGTTTCGGTACGCGCCGCACGGATTGGATGGTTTGAGCTATTATGGACGCATGACAACAGCGATGACGACCGCCGACAAGGTTGTGGGCGAACGTGTGCACATGATCATGTGGCGGCGACAGATGCAGGTGAAGGATCTCGCCCCTGCTATCGGCGCTACGGCCGTGAGTCTGGGGCGCAAGCTGCGCGGCGAGCGCACGTGGACCATTGACGAGGTGCTGGCGGTAGCTCGGGCACTGAATGTGCCGATCACGGACCTTCTGCCCGAGGACGACTACGACCCCGCGCCTTACGGCCGGGGTCGTGTCGGGTGCGCCATCAGGGACTCGAACCCCGAACCCGCTGATTAAGAGTCAGCTGCTCTGCCAATTGAGCTAATGGCGCTCGCTTGCTCGCTCCTGCTCGCTGCGTGCTGAAGAACTCTAGCAAGACGACGCCGGAAAAATGAAATCGGCTGCTCAGGGGGTGTATCCGGGACCCTGAGGGAATCAGCGGAAGGCGTCCTGGCCCGTCAGCTTCTGGCCCAGGATCAGCGTGTGCATCTCCACGGTGCCCTCGTAGGTGAGCACGCTCTCCAAGTTGTTGGCGTGCCGCATCACGGGGTACTCGAGCGAGATGCCGTTGGCACCCAGGATCGTGCGGGCGGTGCGGCAGATCTCGATCGCCTCGCGCACGTTGTTCAGCTTGCCGAGTGAGACCTGTTCCGGGCGAAGGCCGGTCGCGTCCTTCAGTCGGCCCAGATGCACGGCCAGCAGCACCCCCTTCACGTACTCCAGCGACATATCGGCCAACTTCTGCTGCGTCAGCTGGAAACCACCGATCGGCCGGCCGAACTGCTCCCGCTCCACCGCGTACCGCTGCGCGCACTCGATCGCGGTCCGCGCCGAACCCATTGCTCCCCAGACGATGCCGTACCGCGCCTCGCTCAGGCAGGACAGTGGTCCGCGGAGTCCGCGCACCTCGGGGAAGGCGGCGGAATCGGGCACGCGCACACCGTCGAGCACGAGCTCGGAGGTCACCGAGGCCCGCAACGACATCTTGTGCTTGATGGTGTTGGCCGTGAAGCCGGGTGTCGAGGTGGGCACCGCGAAGCCGCGGATGCCCTCGTCGTTCTGCGCCCAGATCACGGCGACATCGGCCAGCGATCCGTTGGTGATCCACATCTTCCGGCCGTCGATGATCCAGTCGCCGCCGTCGCGCCGGGCCCGGGTGCGCATGTGGGCGGGGTCGGAGCCGTGGTCCGGCTCGGTGAGGCCGAAGCAGCCCACCATTTCGCCGGTGGCCATACCGGGCAGCCAGCGCTGCTTCTCCTCCTCGCTCGCCCAGCGCCAGATCGCGAACATCGCCAGCGAGCCCTGCACGGAGACCATCGACCTCAAGCCCGAATCGCACGCCTCCAGTTCGAGGCAGGCCACGCCGTACGCGGTGGCCGACATGCCGCCGCAGCCGTAGCCGTCCAGGTGCATGCCCAGCACGCCGAGCGAGCCGAGCGAGCGCATCAGGCCGCGGGGATCGTCGAGCTCGCCGTCCTCGAACCACCGTCCGATGTGGGGCTCGACCTCGGAGGCGCACAGCGCTCGCACCGATGCCGCGATCTGGTGTTCCTCGTCGGTGAACAGGCCGGTGAGGCCCGCCAATTCGTCGGGATGTGTCGTCATCTGCCCTCCTGTCGGTCACGATAACCGCCGGGTGGTGGTCCCGGCGTGGAAGCCGTGCTTAGGTGGGAACATGACCGCCCCCGGAGTTCCCGCCGTCGACGGTGCCGACGAGGTGCTGCGGCCACCGGCGCATCAGGTCTCGCCGAAGGCCAAGACCTGGTGGGCTGTTCGCGCCGCACTGCGGTGGATCGTGATCATCCCCGTGGTCACGATCGCCGTTGCCCTCGTGCCCGATATGCCGTGGTTCGTGACCGCCGTCGTCTTCGTCCTGCTGGCGGCGGCCGCCGCCGCCCACCTCGTGGTGATGCCCCGGTTCCGGTACGCCTTCCATCGCTGGGAGATCAATCCCGTGGCGGTGTACTCGCAGGCGGGTTGGCTCACGCGCACCCGCGTGCTGATCCCGGTGTCGCGCGTGCAGGTGATCGACACTGTCGCGGGACCGCTCGAACGGTCCTTCGGTCTGTCGACGGTCACGGTTACCACCGCCTCGTCGGCGGGCACGGTGCGCATCTCGGGCCTGCCGACCGAGGTTGCGCAGTCGATCGCGGCGAGCCTCACCGTGAGCGCCGCGGAGGACACCGATGACGCAACCTGATGATCAGGGCTGGAACCGGCTCTCCCCGTGGGGTATCGGCACGCGGGTGATCCGCGCTCTGCCGTCGCTGATCCCCGCGCTCATCGGTGTCTTCGTCCTGGGCCGTACGGCGGGTCCCACGGTGATCATCGTGATCGGCCTCGGCATCAGTGTGCTGGTTGGCCTGCTGCCCTGGCTCACCACCCGCTGGCGGGTCACCGACGATCAGCTGGAACTGCGGCACGGCCTGCTGCGCCGCGTTTCCGCCACGGCCCGACGGGACCGCATCCGCAGCGTCGATGTGACGGCGGGGCCGATCGAGCGGATTCTCAAGCTCCGCAAGGTGGAAGTGGGCACGGGGGTCGGCGGCAAGGAGTCCGCCCTGGTCCTCGACCCGATCCCCGCCGACGTCGCCGAGCGCCTCGGGCACGAGCTGCTGCGCCGCAGCCCGGTCGCTGCGGACCCCGCTCCGAGTGACGACGGCGAGCAGCCCGTCGCGCCGGTTGCACCCGCCGTCACCGAGGAAGAGCTGGCCCGCCTGCAGCCTGCGTGGCTGCGCTTCGCGCCGTTCTCGCTCACCGGATTCGCCGTTGTCGCGGCGGGTGCCGGTATCGGGTTCCGGGTGGTCGACGAGGCGGGCCTGCGCGAACGCGGGTCGGAGATCGCCGAATCCTGGTTGGTGAAGATCCTCGATCTGGGTGCCGCGGTGGTGATCCCCGGTGCGATCGTGCTGGTCCTGCTACTGTCCACGCTCATCTCGGTGCTGGCGTACGCGTTGGCCTTCTGGGGCTTCCGCCTCGTCCGGCGGTCCGACGGCGCGTTGCACACCAGCCGCGGGTTGGTGTCCACGGTGGCGGCGACGATCGAGCGCAGGCGCGTGCGCGGCGTGCAGATCCACGAGCCGGTGCTGATGCGGATCCCCGGGGGCGCCAAGCTGAGGGCGATCGCCACCGGCACCGACCGCAACCCCAGCCTACTGCCGCCGGCGCCGCGCAGCGAAGCGATCCGCGTCGCGGACGACGTGCTCGGTAGGCCGGGAGCGATGGAGACCACTCTCGTCCCGCACGGAACTGCAGCGCTGCGTCGGCGCCGCACGCGGGCGCTTCTGGCGTCCGCGATCCCCGCGGTACTGCTGGTGGCCGTGGCCTTCACCGCGCCGGGCTGGTGGTGGACTCTGCCCGCCGGTCTGGCCGTCGCGCTCCTGCTCGCCGCAATCCCGCTGGCGAGCACGCGTTACCGCAACCTGGGCACCACTGTCGGTGCGGACACCGTCGTGCTCGGCGCGGGCACAGTGGCCCGCACCCGCACCGTGCTCGAATTCGACGGCGTCATCGGTTTCGTGACCACCGAGACCTTCTTCCAGCGGCGGGCACGGGTACTCACGCTGACGGTCGCGACCGCGGCGGGTGCCTTCGGCGCCGTCGACCTCCCGCCGGCCCGCGCCGCGGTGACCGCTCGCGCGGTGGAGTCCGACGTCGTGGGGCCGTTCCTGGTGCCGGCCGAATCGGCTACCGGGGCGTCAGGCGGTACAGCTTGATGGTGCGATCGCCCGCCCAGTCGATGTAGTCGTCGTACGCGGGCCACATCGCGGTGATGCTGGGCCACAGGCGCTTACGGTCCGATTCGGTCATCCTGCGCGCACGCACCGGGATGCGGCGAGTGCCGAGCAGCACCTCGGCGTCGGGGTTGGCCTCCAGGTTGTACGACCAGGCGGGGTGCTTCTCCTGGCCGAAGTTCGAGGCGATCACCACGAAGTCCTCGCCGTCGTTGACGTACAGCAGGGGGACGGCGCGCGCCACGCCACTGCGACGCCCCACCGTGGTCAGCGTGATCTGGGGGAGCAGGGCCTCGGGCACGAGATGTACGCGCCCACCGCTCAGGCGCGTGATGGCCTTGTCGAGCGGAACGGTGGCGCGAATGGCACGGGCCACCGCGCGATGGCGGCCGAGCTGCAGGAACCGGGACTTGAGCGAGGCGGGCGCGGTCATGCCGGAATCGTAGCCAGCCCCGGCCGTCCGGGTGCGTCTATCGGGTGGCGAGTTGCGCGTTCCCCGCGGCGCGGAGGACGGCGTTGATCGAGTAGTACTGCGTGAGGCGCTGCTTCACCGCGCCGCTGTCACTGTCGGTCAGGGTCACCGCGTCGGTGATGATGCCCAGCGCCGCGTTGTCCGTGGTGCGGATCAGCGGCCCGCCGCTGTCGCCCTGCGTGGTGACGATGTCGGTGACCACCCAGTCGTTCATCACCTTGGTGACGGTGCCGCAGCGGTGTCCGTTCACCGAACCCAGCTGGCACACCGGGTCGCCCGGGCGGGCCACACCGGCCAGCCGCGGCGCGATCTGCGGGGACGAGGCCAGCAGCTTCACCGACGGATCGGTGAGCCGGAAGGTGGCCCAGTCGGGTTGGAACGGGTCGACGGGGGAGAAGTGCCCCGGTCGCTTCGGGTCCTCGGTGACCTTCGGCGTCACCGATTGCACGACCTCGCCCACGATCCACTTCTTCACGCCCACGGGCTGTTCCGCGCTGCCGCAGTGGCCGGCGGTCACTCCCAGACGCTCGCCGTTGGGGGCCGTCACGGCGAAGCCCATGGTGCACTGCAGTGATTCGAAGCGGCCACCGCCGAGGGAGCGCTGGAGGATGTCGATGCGGTCTCCGGGGGCCACCGAGGTCGGCGACGGGTTCTGCGTGGGCGGTGCCGGTGCCGGACGGTTCGGGGTCGACGGCGCGGGCGCCGGGGTCGACGGTGCCGGGCGGTTCGGCGTACCGGGCGCGGGGGCTCCGGGCGTGGGTGCGCCGGGCGCCGGAGCGGCGGGGCTCGGTGGGGCGGGCGGCGCAACGGGAGCGGCGGTGGCGTGCGGCGCGGCCATGAGGCCGACCGCCGCAGTGGCGAGGAGGCACTGCGCCCATCGTCGAAGCGACTTGCTCGTGCGCGTGCCTTCGGCCAAGATCCAACCCTCCCAGGGATGTCGGTCGTGAGTGTCCGCGCGCCGAAATCGCCGCACAAATGTGTTCGCCACCATACCATTTGCCGGAAGCTGTCATCGAACCGAATCAGCTTGGCGTACTTGGTGTTGATCTGTGCATCATCCGTGTACTGGCTACCATGGCGCTGTCGACTCGAAGGGAGACATCCGTGTCGGAGTCCACGTATCAGACGATCGCAGTGACCCTGTATTTCGTCGCCATGCTGGGGATCGGATGGTTTGCGTACAGCCGTACCCGGACAATCTCGATGACTACATGCTCGCCGGGCGCGGACTCAAACCGTGGGTGGCCGCGTTGAGTGCGGGCGCCTCGGACATGTCCGGCTGGCTGCTCATGGGTCTGCCCGGCGCGATCTACGCCAAGGGGCTGATCGAGGCGTGGATCGCGATCGGGCTCACCATCGGGGCGTGGCTGAACTGGAAGTTCGTGGCTCCTCGGCTGCGTTCCTACACGGAGGTTGCGGGTAACTCGATCACCATTCCGAGTTTCCTGGAGCACCGTCTGCGGGATTCGTCGCGATCATTGCGCCTGGTGTGCGGCGTGATCATCCTGGTCTTCTTCACCTTCTACGTCTCCAGTGGCATGGTCGCGGCCGGGAAGTTCTTCGACAGCACCTTCGGCGTGTCGTACGTGCACGGCATGCTCATCGTCGCGGTGGTCACGATGGTCTACACCTTGTTCGGCGGTTTCCTGGGGGCGACGCTCACCGATGTCGCGCAGGGGCTGCTCATGCTGGCGGCGCTCATCGCGGTACCGGTCGCCGCGCTCATCCAGGTGGGCGGCGTGGGCACCACCGTCGACACGGTGGAGTCGGTGAACCCGAACTTCTTCAGCCTGGTGGCGGGCGGTTCGGTCCTGGGAGTGATCTCGGCTGCTGCGTGGGGGCTCGGCTACTTCGGTCAGCCGCACATCATCGTCCGCTTCATGGCACTGCGGTCCCCGCAGGAGGCCACGACGGCACGCCGGTTCGGTATCGGTTGGATGGTGGCCTCGGCGGGCGGAGCCATCGCCACCGCAGTGGTCGGTCTCGCCTACTTCACGATCAATCCCGAACGCGCGCCGAAGGATCCGGAGACGGTCTTCCTACTGCTGTCGCAGATCCTGTTCCACCCGTTCGTCGCGGGGCTGGTCCTGGCCGCGGTCCTCGCGGCCATCATGTCGACCGTGTCCTCGCAGCTGGTCGTGTGCTCGTCGGCCCTCGTCGAGGATCTGTTCAAGATCTTCGCCGAGAAGACGGGCCGCGCGGTCGGCATCACCGATTCGACCTACGTGCGCCTCGGGCGGCTCGGTGTCCTCCTCGTCGCAGTGGTCGCGGTGGTCCTCGCGATCGATCCGGCACAGAGCATCCTCGATCTGGTCGGATTCGCGTGGTCCGGGTTCGGGGCGTCCTTCGGACCGGTGGTCCTGCTCGCGCTGTTCTGGCGCCGGCTCACCCATCAGGGCGCGCTGGCAGGTCTCGTCACCGGTGCCGTTGTCGTCTTTCTCTGGGGCGAGTTCAAGCCCATCGACCTGTTCGAGATCGTCCCCGGTTTCATCGCCAACCTCGTGGTGGCGGTCGGCGTGAGCCTCGCGACGTACCGGACCGACGAGATCATCGACGACGAATTCGATCGCGCTGCACGGCTCGCGGAGAAGGCGCCCGCCTAGGACGGTGGCCGCGCGTCGTCGTCGCCTCGGGAAAGTCGATTGTCCGGATCGGTTGACCGATGCAGACTGCGGTCATGGACCTCGTCGAGCTGCAGACCGGCAGACTTGTCCTCCGGTGCCCGGTTGTGTCCGACGTTCCGGCGATCGCAGCGGCATGTGTCGACCCGTCGATCCAGCGGTACGTGCCGGTGCCCTCGCCCTACACCGTCGATGACGCTCGTGAGTTCGTGGCCGGATCCGCTCGGGACTGGGCGGCCGACGAGGCCTACGCCTTCGCGGTGATCGCCGGCGGCGATCTGGTGGGCACCTGTCAGCTCACTCGCAAGAGTGATGGGATCGTCGAGCTCGGATATTGGACGGTGCCGGAGCATCGGCGGCGCGGTTACACGGTTGAGGCAGCGCGGCTGTTGTGTCAGTGGGGTTTCGACACGCTCGGTATCCATCGGATCGACTGGTGGGCGGTGGTCGGCAACACGGGCTCCCGCGCCGTCGCAGAGTCGCTGGGCTTCGAGGTGGAGGGTTTGCTCCGGCAGCGCGCGATGCTGCACGGCGAACCGCAGGACTGGTGGGTCGGTGGCCTGCTGGCCCGACCTGAGTGACCATTTCGCAATCGTGTCGCGGTACAGGGGCGGGGCTTCCGACAACGATTTGCTGTGTTGAATCGATGTTATCGTCCAGTTCATGACGGACCTGCAAGCGCTCGCATTGGCGAAATCGATCCGCTTCGCGGCGGGCTGGCTCACCGCCGGAATGCTTCTGTTGGGCTTAATGATCTGGCAGCCGTGGGCGAGCCCGGAGGTGCAGAACGTCAAGTGGGGTGACGGAACATCCGGAAGCCGTGAGTGTGTCGTCCACAAGGACGCTGTTACGTGTCGGTGGCCGTAGCGAGGCGGGACCGACCACGCAAAAGAGCCGGTCGACCAACATCGCTGCTGGTCAACCGGCTCTCTCGGTTGGGGTGGATGACGGGACTCGAACCCGCGACAGCCAGAATCACAATCTGGTGCTCTACCAACTGAACTACACCCACCAGGTGCCTGGGATCGCCAGGCTCGGAGTACTTTACCCGACGCACGCCGCGGAAAGCGAATCGATATCGTCGGCGCCGTGACCTGCGGTGTCAGGCCGGACCGAGCTCCGCGACCTTCGCGGTGATCTCCTCGGTCGACGGTCCCGGTGCGGGCACGAAGGCGGTGCTCCGGTAGTACTTCAGCTCCCGGATCGATTCGCGGATATCGGCGAGCGCGCGATGGGCGAGGCCCTTGTCGGGCTGACCGAAGTAGATCCGCGGGTACCAGCGGCGGCACAGTTCCTTGATCGAGCTGACATCCACCATCCGGTAGTGCAGGAAGCCGTCCAGTTCGGGCATCTCCTGCGCGATGAACCGACGGTCCGTCGCGATCGAGTTGCCCGCCAGCGGCGTCGTGCCGGCCTCGACGTGTTCGCGCAGGTACGCCAGTACGGCCTCCTCGGCCTCACGGACCGTCACCGTCGACTTCCGGACCTCCTCGGTCAGACCCGACTTGGCGTGCATGTCCTGCACCACCGGGGGCATGCCCTCCAGCGCGGCATCGTCGACGTGGATCACCAGGTCCACGCCCTCGCCCAGGATGTTCAGGTCGCCGTCGGTCACCAGGGCCGCGATTTCGATCAGCCGGTCCGTACCCGTATCGAGCCCGGTCATCTCACAATCGACCCATACCAGTTTGTCGTCCACGCGGTTCAGCGTATCCAAGCTAGGGTTGCCGTCGTGACTGAGAACGCGAACTCCCCGGCGCAGACGATCGCGGCCGGCTACAACTTCACGGGACCGGCCCTCGAGCTCGGCACGGTCCTGGTGGACGGCACCGTCGACCCGTCGGCCAAGGTGCGTATCCCCCTGGCCATGATGAACCGCCACGGCCTCGTGGCCGGCGCCACCGGTACCGGCAAGACGAAGACGCTGCAGCTCATCGTCGAGCAGCTCTCGGCGAACGGTGTTCCCGTGGTCCTCGCCGACATCAAGGGCGATCTCGCCGGTCTGTCCAAGCCCGGCGAGGCGAACGACAAGACCACCGCCCGCGCCGCCGACACCGGTGACGACTGGAAGCCTGCCAACGTGCCCACGGAGTTCGTCTCCCTCGGCACCACCGGCGTGGGAGTCCCGATCCGCGCGACGATCAGCTCCTTCGGCCCGATCCTGCTGTCGAAGGTCTTGGGGCTGAACGCCACCCAGGAGTCGACCCTCGGCCTGATCTTCCACTGGGCCGATCAGAACCAGCTCGAACTGCTGGACCTGAAGGACCTGCGTTCGGTGATCCAGTACCTCACCTCGGCCGAGGGTAAGGCAGATCTGGAGGGCATCGGCGGCGTCAGCAAGCAGACCGCCGGAGTCATCCTGCGCGCCCTGGTGAACCTCGAAGCCGAGGGCGGCGATACCTTCTTCGGCGAGCCCGAGATCGACATGGGCGACCTACTGCGCACCGCAGGCGGACAGGGCGTGGTCACCCTCTTCGAGCTGGGCGATCAGGCCTCGCGGCCCACCCTGTTCTCTACCTTCCTCATGTGGGTGCTGGCCGACCTGTTCCAGTACCTGCCCGAGGCGGGCGACCTGGACAAGCCCAAGCTCGTCTTCATCTTCGACGAGGCGCACCTGCTGTTCGCCGACGCCAGCAAGGCGTTCAAGGATCAGGTCGAGCAGACCGTGAAGCTGATCCGCTCGAAGGGCGTCGGCGTGTTCTTCTGCTCGCAGTTGCCCACCGACATCCCCAACCCGGTGCTCAGCCAGCTCGGCGCGCGCATCCAGCACGCGCTGCGCGCCTTCACGCCCGAGGATCAGGCCGCACTGTCGAAGACGGTGAAGACCTACCCGACCTCGCCCGCGTACAAGCTCGACGAGGCGCTCACCAGCCTCGGCATCGGTGAGGCGATCGTCACGGTGCTCTCGGACAAGGGCGCTCCCACCCCGGTGGCGTGGACCCGCCTGCGGGCCCCGCGCTCACTGATGTCGGCGATCGGCGACGATGCGATCCGCTCTGCGGCACAGGCGTCTCCGTTGTGGGGCAAGTACTCGCAGACGGTGGACAATCTCTCGGCGTTCGAGAAGCTGTCGCAGAACGCTCAGCAGGCTCAGCAGGAGAACGCGCCCGCCGAGCAGGCGCCCCCGCCGCCGCCCGCACCGAAGAAGGAGGAGGACGAGTCCGGCTGGGTGTCCGACGTGATGAAGAACCCGGCGGTCAAGTCCTTCCTGCGGTCCGCTGCGTCCAGCGCCGGTCGTGAGCTCTCCCGCAGCATCTTCGGCACCAAGCGTCGCCGCTGATCGATCACCGCACACGAAAGTCCGGTCACTGAGCCCCACGATCCTGGGGCCCGGTGACCGGACTTCGTTGCGCCGAGCTTCTTACGGCCGCAGAGTCGCGGCGACGGGCTAGTTGCCCGCGAGCTTCTTATACACCTGTCCGACGATCGGAGCCATGATGCGGCGCGGGGTGTAGAAACCGGCCAGCGACATGCCCTTCGAGAGCAGGCCGGGCACGATGCGCATCTGGTTCTTCTCCAATGCATCGATGGAGATCCGCGCGGTGTATTCGGTGTTGACCCAGAGGAATTCGGGAACGACCTTCTCCACGGTGGAGCGGTCCTCGGGATCGGGCAGCTCGGTGCGCACGGGGCCGGGGGCGAGCAGGGTGACGTGCACGCCCAGCGGCTTCACCTCGCCGCGCAGCGACTCGGAGAAGGTGTTCGCGAAGGCCTTCGAGGCGGCGTAGGTGGCGTTGTTCGGGATCGGCATGTTGCCCGCCGCCGAGCCGGTGATCAGGATGCCGCCGGCGCCGCGCTTGACCATCTGCGGGAGCACGGCCAGCGTCAGGTCGTGCACCGCATTGGCGTTGAGTTCCAGCTGCGCGCGCTCGTAATCGGCGTCCAGGTCGATCACCTTGCCGAAGGTCGCGGTGCCCGCGTTGTTGCACAGGATCGAGATCTCGCGACCCGACAGCTCCTTGCAGAGCTCGCCGCGCGCCGTGGGATCCGAGAGGTCCACGCCCCGCACCTCGGCCTCGACGCCGAACTGCTCGCGGAGCTTGGCCGCCAGCTCCTCCATGGGACCGGTGCTGCGCGCGACCAGGATCACGGAGTGGCCGCGGCGCGCGAGTTCGGTGGCGAGCGCCACGCCGATGCCGGAGGAACCGCCGGTCACGACGGCGCGGGCGGACGAATTGGGTGCGGGTACTGGCATGGGTCCCGATCGTAACGGAGCGCCGGGGGAGGTTTCGATCACGCTGGACCTGGTGTGACGCGTCTTCGAGTGGCGACCCGCACCAACCTCGTTTAGGTTAGCCTCACCATTTCCGATTCAAGCAAAGGTCAACGAAATGAATCGCTGGGCGCCGTACTACCTCTCCGCCCTCCGCATCGTGGTGGGCGTGCTCTTCGCGCTGCACGGAGCTGCCACCTACTGGGGATTCCTCGGAGGCAAGCAGTCCAGCCCGGAGGTCTTCGCGTGGCCCTCCTGGTGGGGCGCGCTGATCCAACTCGCCGGAGGCCTGCTGATCGCCTTCGGCCTGGCCACGCGCCCGGCGGCGATCATCGCCTCCGGCTCCATGGCGTACGCCTACTTCGCCTACCACGCGGGCGACGGCCTCTCGCCGCTCGCCAACAACGGCGAGCTGTCGGTCCTGTACTGCTGGGTCCTGCTGCTCTTCGCCTTCACCGGTCCGGGGCCGATCAGCCTGGACGCTCTGATCGGCCGCGCCCGTAACGGCGATCCGGCGCCCGCCGCGCAGAAGGATGCGGCAGAGTCGACGGTATGACCGTCGCAGTCCCCGAAGCAGCCCGCGTCCTGCTCGACCAGCCACTCGTCGTTGATCTCGCCACCGTCCGCCCGGACGGCGCACCGCAGGTGAACCCGATGTGGTTCCTGTTCGAGGACGGCCTGATCTGGTTCACGCACACCGACTACCGGCAGAAGTTCCGCAATCTGCAGCACGAGCCGCGGGTGGCGATCTCGATCCTGCCCGAGGGTGATCCGTACAACTATCTGGAGATCCGTGGCGGGCTCGAGCGCATCGAGCCCGACCCCACGGGTTCGCTGTACACCCGCCTCGCCGAGCGGTACGGCCAGGGATCGATCGTGCCGCCGGATGCGGCGGACCGCGTGAAGATCGCGATCCGCCCCACCCGGTTCAGCGGCAACGCCCTGAAGAAGTAGCTACAACGCAGCGGCCACCTCGGTGCCCTGCCGGATCGCGCGCTTGGCGTCCAGCTCGGCGGCCAGTGCCGCCCCGCCGATCACGTGCGCCGTGACGCCGCGCTCACGCAGCGCGTCGTCGAGGTCGCGCACCGACTCCTGGCCGGTGCACAGGATCACGGTCTCGACGTCGAGTACGCGGGCGTCCTTGCGGTCCTCGCCGAAGCTGATGTGCAGGCCGGCGTCGTCGACCTTCTCGTAGTTCACGCCCGAGATCTGCTCGACCTTCTTCATCTTCACCGAGGCGCGGTGCACCCAGCCGGTGGTCTTGCCGAGGCCGATCCCCTGCGGGGTGGTCTTGCGCTGCAGCAGGTACACCTTCGAGCGGGTCGACGGTGCCGGGTTCGGCTTGGTGACGAAGCCGGGCACGTCGCCCTGGCGGGTGACGCCCCACTCGGCGTTCCACTCGTCGAGGTGCAGGGTGGGGGACTTGTCGGTGGTCACGAACTCCGCGACATCGAAGCCGATGCCGCCGGCGCCCATGATCGCCACGGTGTCGCCGATCTCCTTGCGGCCACTGATCGCCTCGGCGTAGGTGATCACCTTCGGGTGATCGACGCCGGGGAAGGAGGGCACGCGCGGCACCACGCCGGTCGCGATGATCACCTCGTCGAACTTGCCGGCGAGATCGTCGACGCCGGCCTCGGTGTTCAGGTGCACGGTGACCTGGTTCCGGTCCAGCATCGTGGTGAAGTACCGGATGGTCTCGTTGAACTCCTCTTTGCCGGGGATCTTCGCGGCGTAGCCGAACTGGCCGCCGATGTGCTCGCTGGCCTCGAAGAGCTCCACCTTGTGCCCGCATTCCGCTGCGCTGACGGCGGCCGAGAGCCCGGCCGGTCCGGCGCCGACCACGGCGACCCGCTTGGCCGAACGCGTCGGCGCGAGAACGAGATCCGTCTCGCGGCCCGCGCGGGGATTCACCAGGCAGGAGACCTTCTTGTGCACGAAGGCGTGATCGAGGCAGGCCTGGTTGCAGCCGATGCAGGTGTTGATCTCGTCGGCGCGCTCCTCGCGGGCCTTGTTCGCCCACTCGGGGTCGGCGAGCAGGGGGCGCGCGATCTGCACCAGCTGCGCGTCGCCGCGATCGAGGATCTCCTCGGCGGTGGCGGGCATGTTGATCCGGTTCGCCGCGCACACCGGGATGTTCACGGCGCGGGTGACGTCCGCGGTGAAAGCCGCGAAGGCCGCACGAGGCACCGAGGTCACGATGGTGGGTACGCGGGCCTCGTGCCAGCCGATATCGGTGTTGAGGATGTCGACGCCCGCCGCCTCCAGCCTGTGCGCCAGCGAGATGATCTCGTCGCGGGTCTGGCCGTCCTCCACGAAATCGGCCATCGACAGCCGGAAGACGATGATGAAGTTCTCGCCGCAGCGCTTGCGGATCTCCTTGACGATCTCCACCGGGAAGCGCTGCCGGTTCTCGGCGGAGCCGCCCCACTTATCGGTGCGCTTGTTGGTGCGTGCCGCGAGGAACTGGTTGATCAGGTAGCCCTCGCCGCCCATCACCTCGACACCGTCGTATCCGGCCTTCTGGGCGGTGCGCGCGGCGTTCCCGAAGTCCTTGATGGTCTTGCGCACCTCGAGGTCGTGCATCGCCCGCGGCTTGAACGGGTTGATGGGCGCCTTGATCGCACTCGCCGAGGCGCTCAGCGGGTGGTACGAGTAGCGGCCGGCGTGCAGGAGCTGCATCGCGATCTTGCCGCCCTCGGCGTGCACCGCGTCGGTCACTCGCTTGTGCAGGATCGCGTCGATCGGGCTGGACATCTTGGCGCCGGCGGGCAGCAACCAACCGGTGATGTTGGGGGAGTATCCACCGGTGATGATCAGGCCCACACCGCCTTTGGCGCGGGCGGCGAAGTAGGCGGCCAGCTTGCCCAGGTCCCAGGGCAGGTCTTCGAGGCCGGTGTGCATCGACCCCATCACCACGCGGTTCTTCAGTGTGGTGTGGCCCAGATCGAGGGGCTCGAACAGAAGCGGGTACTTGCTGGTCATGGGCGAGTTCCTTATTCGGCTGAGATGGACTGGAGCTGAGTTGCTGCAGGGGTGAGGGCTGCCAGGACCTCGTCGAGCCATTCGACGGTGCCCTGCTCGGAGAGCACGCCGCCGCGCAGCACCAGGTACTGCTGGAGCGCCGTGCCGGAAAGGGTGCCGGGGTCGGGGTAGTCGTCGCTCTCGAAGGTGCGGAACAGGGCGGCCCGGTCGGCGTGCAGATCGCGGATCCGCCGGATCTCGGCGGTCAGGTCGGGGAGGTCCGACGGTGCGGCTCCCCGGATCTTGGTGGCCAGTTCGCGGCGATCGGTGACGTCCTTGCCCGGTGTGCGGATCCACTCCGAGAGGGCGGCACGGCCCGCCTCGGTGATGGAGTACTCCTTCTTATCGGGCTTACCGTCCTGCGCCTGTTCGACGAAGGTGACCAGCCCGCTCTCGGTCATCCGCCCCAGCGTCTTGTAGATCTGCTGGTGCGAGGCCCGCCACCAGTGCCCGATGGACCGATCGAAGCGCCGGGTGAGCTGATACCCGGTGCCGGATCGCTCGCTCAGGGACACGAGCAGCGCATGTTCGAGGGCCACGCCGCCGACGTTACGCCGCAGCGACGCGCTATGCAACTAGTTGCAGTGCGCGTGAATGCGTATCAACGGCGGAGTGTGCCGGCCTGGAACGCCGTCTCCTCGTTCCCCAGCGCCCAGGCGTGCCAGCGCTCCCATGCCGCCACCGAGCGACGTTGCCACGCGCGGTCCACGGCCGGACTCAGATGTCGCGCCGCCTCGATCCCCGCGATGAACGGGAATCGTGCCGCCAGGTAGGCCACGCCCGGCAGTGACGGAGGAAGGCGGAACAATCGGCGGTTCCACGGCAGCATGAACAGCCGGGTGTGGCCGGCCTGGACCGTCGCGTGCCAGCGGGAGCGCGCGCGATCGCGCCGTGACTGGCCCGGCTGCGGAGCGAAAGCCGGGACGAACGATTCGACGAGTTCCGTTCCAGCCGAACCGGAATCGTGTGAACGCGAGGCGTCGAACATGTACAGCAGGCGCAGCCCGTCGGCCACCGTCGACGGGAAGATGGCATCCGCCCGAGCGCCGAGCAGGTGGCCGAGGTAGCGGTTGAAGTGCAGCGCCGCGCGGATCTCGGCAGGCGAGGTGAGGTATCCGAGCGCGTACAGCCCGCTCGCCGGTCCGACGCTGCCGCCGAGCAGCGTGAGCAGCATTTCGGCCTGGCTGATCGGCAGGCCCCACCGCTGCGCGTCCCACTCCGGATGGCGCTGGACGCCGCGGCGAACCGAGACGTGCATGATCCGCACCCGCATCGACAGGCTGCGGCCGAGCGAACCCGGGGTGAGCAGCGCGCCGGGCCGGCTCACCTCGATCCACCAGCGGCTCGTCTCCAGGAAGCGGTGCAGGGCCGAGGCGCCCGCGTAACCGCCGGACAGTGAGAGCGGCACCGCGAGCGAGCCCTCGGTGTATGTGTCCAGCGTGCCCGCATTGCCGACGGCTCCCAGGTCGTAGCCCCACCGTCGCCACACGGCGGCGCCCTGCTCGATCAGTGCGGGATCCACCCAGTCGGGAACCGTCTCGAACTGCTCGAACAGCTCGCGCGCGGCGCGCTCGGTCCCGGGATCGAGATCCACCGTGCGCAGCGCGGCATCGATGCCCTCGGCCAGCGCGAGATCCACGAGGGCGCGAGTGCCCTCCGGTCCGAGATCGCCGTAGGTGGTCGCGTCGACGAATCGTTCGGCCTCGGGGTCGCCGACGGTGCGCAGTCGTGCGAACTCCTCTCCGACACCGTCGGCGGGGAAGAGGTCGACGCCGGTCATGCGGAGCACCGCGTCCCGGACACGACGATGGCCGCCGCGCGTGCGGGCGGTCTCCCAACGGAAGGCGGTGGGCGTCACGGCACCAGGCTAGCAACGCCGACAACGAGTGTTGTCGAAATGACGGAGTCGGGGCGCGTCCGGTGCCTCCGCTAATATCGCTACGCCAAGCCTCCGTAGCTCAGTTGGATAGAGCAAGGGCCTTCTAATCCCTAGGTCGCAGGTTCGATTCCTGCCGGGGGCGCTCGAGAAAGACCAGCGCACCTGAGGTCCCGCGTCAGGAATGGGCCCGCTGGGCGCTGGGCCCGGTGCCGGCGAGCATCACCTCGTCGACGACGGCATCGCTGAGGGCGAGCACATCGTCGGCCTCGCCGGCGTACACGATCCGGCTGGTGCCGAGGACCCGGAGGGCGCCGTCGACGAACGCCCCGGTCTCGACCACGAAGAAGTCCGCGCCGCCCCGCTGGGTGTGCTCCACCAGGCGCGCGCCGATATCGATCCGCTCGCCGATCCGCGGGTGCTCGATGTAGGTGTACGACTGTCCGGCATGCAGGATGCGCGACATGTTGGGGCTGCTGATCGCCTGGGACACGACGGCGGCCACCGCGTGCAGGGTCGGCGCGGCGAGCAGCGTCGAGGGCACCGGGGTGTCGTCCGGCGGTATCCCGAGCGACGGTGACGGCGTGTGCCAGCAGCCCGTGGCGCGGCCGAAACTGCGCACGCCCTCGGTGGTCACCTGGAATGCGTCACTGAACCAGACTTCCCAGGGGCTGTGAGAGTCGGTGGGCTGAGTACTATCATCCACAGGTTGGTTTTATAGGAGTCCGGGCGCGCTGCCAAATCGGGCGCAGCCGCCCTCCGTGCGTAGCTGCAAACATCGGACTCCGTTGTGGCGCATTCCCGCTGGACGATCGTACCGCCGTGGTGACGGCGGTCACGACGCGACCGTGGAGTGAATTACCGCTGCTGGTTGCAGGTGGGATCGTCGGCGCGGTCGAGATACATCTGCGTCGACGAGAGGGTGGGCGAGAGGAACCGCATGTGCCGGAGCAGGGCATCGGGCAGCGGTTGGATCGGCTGGGCGTAAGTCGTGCCGTCCGCGGTGCTGCGCGCCGAGACCACGAACGAACCGGCGTGATCGGAGTTGAATCCGCCGTACACCTGCATCGCCCGGGCGAGCATGAGCTGGAACGGCGAGAGCCCGAACTGCGTGAGGTCGAGACTCGGATCGAGCTGGATCCGGGTGCCCTGCGGGACGCCACCCATCGTGGAACCGTCGGATCGGGTGCCGGGGTAGACGTAGGTGGGGGCGCCTTCGGGCAGGGCGTATCGCACCGCGTGGTCGATCACTCCGGACTGCACGTCCTGGGGAGTGATCATGCCTGCCAGGTAGGAGATCTCACCGCCGGCGTGCGACGGTCCGGCGGTGTGTCCGCCCGATCCTGTGTACGCCTTGTAGGTGGCCTGGGCGATGGCGGTCTTGGTGACCGGATTGAAGCTCTGGAACTCGTAGAGGCAGCCCGTCGCATCGTCGATCACCGACAGGTGCGCATCCGCATCGCGGGTGGGCCGGTACGACGGCAGGTACGGGATGGTCACCTTGCGATTGGTGTTCGTCACGGTGATCTCTGTGGTCGGCGTTCCGGGCGGCGCGTTGTACACGGTGGTCGTCCAGTCGGTGCTGTTGACGAACATCCCGTCGTTGCCGCCGTCCAGGGTGTTGACCCAGCCCGCGCTCCGGGGGTCCACCGCCGCGCCGGGCGGGATCGGCTGGTTCCACGGGGAGTCGGCTGCGAAGTAGTTGCCGTTGTTCGATGCGGGGCCGGGCGCTGCACGTGGAAGGGAGATGCCGAAGTGCGCGATTCCGGAGGTGTTGACGTAGGTAGCGCGCACCTGGTGCGGTCCGCGCGTCATCGTCCGCTGGATGTTGGTGGTTCCCCACTGCGGCGACCATTTGTCGACGACGAGTGCATCGTCGATCCACACGCGAGTACCCACATTGCCCAGGGTGGTCGAGACGATGTAATCCGCTGTCGCGGGGAAGTCGACGGTCCCGGTGTACTCGACCGAGAAGTTGTCGGCGTTCACGCCCGGGAGTGGAGATCCGGTGAACGAACCGCCGGGGCCGTTCTCGCACTGGGTGGCGACCGGGGTGCCCGTGGCGGTGGTGTTGTTGAAGTATCTCGCCCGGAATTGGTTGGGGGGACACATCTCCGGAGCTCCGGCATCGTCCACGGTGACCGACGCGACGTAGAGGTTCCGGTCGCACCGGAACAACGCGAAGTAGTCGTTCGCATACTCGATCGTGAGCGTGTTCGCGCCGGGCGGCACCGAACCGCTCAGCGGATAGGTCGCCCAGGAAGCGGAGTTCACGTCGATCGTTCCCACGACCGTCCCGCCCACCCTCACGGTGGCGATGGGTGATCCGCTGCAGAGGTCGGCCCGCGCCCGGACCGCGAGGGTGGCCGTCCCGGTGGGGGCGATCGGCATCGAGATGGTGCCGTTGTTCGACAGCCGCATGACGGTGCCCGCACTCGAGTCGTAGGTGGGGCCGCCCGCGTACAGCGAGCTCGCCCGCATCGATCCGGCGGGGACTGTGGTCTGCGCTGCGGAGGCGGTGCCGGCAACGGCGGTCGTCACGAGTAGGGCGGCGACGGCGGGGGCGGTCAGGCGTAACGGAAGGTTTCGGCGGGTCATGGCGGGCTCCTCAGGTGCTCACTGTCTTGAAGCATCGATGCCCGCCGGCGCTCACTCGATCGCCGCGCGGAAATCGCCCATCGAGTCTCTTTCTATCACAATAACCCCACAAGTAACACCAATCATAATGTGTTGTGCGGACTTTCGGCGTTCCCCTCCAGGGCTGTTACCGCCGTCCCTCGCCGCGTGCGAAACGCGCAAAAGAACGGGAATCGCGCACAAGCGCGCGCTGTGCCGCCGCTCACCCCGATGCTCCTCTGTGACCACGATCACTGTGCGAGGAGATGGATGATGTTGACAGCCCTGGGACTGACGATGGTGGCGGCCTTCATGGCCGTCATCATGACCCGCCGAGCGACACCGATCGTGGCGTTGATCGCCGTGCCGGTGGTCTTCGGGCTCCTCGCGGGCGCCGGAACCGGGATCGGGAAGATGATTACCGACGGCATCAAAGATCTCGCGCCCACGGCGGCGATGCTGTTCTTCGCGATCGTCTTCTTCGGCGTCATGATCGATGTCGGCCTGTTCGACCCGGTCGTGCGGGCGGTGGTGCGCCTGGTGCGCGACGATCCGGCCCGGCTGGTGATCGGCACGGCGGTGCTCGCCGCCGTGGTCTCCCTCGACGGGGACGGCTCGACCACCTTCATCGTGACCACCTCCGCGCTGCTCCCGCTGTACCTCAAGCTCGGTGTGAGTCCCGTCGTGCTCACGGTGGTCGCGGGCCTGGCGAACGGCACCATGAACATCTTGCCGTGGGGCGGCCCGACCGCACGAGCCGCGGCGGCGCTGAAGATCTCGCCGTCGGAGGTCTTCGTGCCGATGATCCCGTCGCTGATCGCAGGCATGGTGCTGGTCTTCGCCTTCGCCTGGCACCTGGGACTGATGGAGCGCAAGCGAATCGGAACGATCACCGTGCGCGAGAGCGTCCTCGCCGGCGTCGGCGGCGGTATCGGCGGCGGGGCGGCGGGAAGCGGCGGCTCCTCCGGCGCAACCGGATCGGACCGTCCGGCAGTCGCCGAAGAGCCGGGCGATTCGGCCCTGACGCCCATCTCCGGCGCGTTCGCCCGGCCGAAGCTGCTGTGGTTCAACGCCGCCCTCACCGCAGCCCTGCTGTCGGTGCTCACGCTCGACCTGCTGCCCATCCCGGTGCTGTTCATGATCGCCGCCGCGATCGCCCTCATCGTGAACTTCCCGAAGGTCGCCGAGCAGCAGGAGGCCATCACCCGGCACTCGAAGTCGATCGTCTCCGTGGTGGGCATGGTCTTCGCCGCGGCCGTGCTCACCGGTGTCTTCAAGGGCACCGGCATGGTCGAGGCGGTCGCCGCGTGGGTCACCGGCATCATCCCGTCCTCGATGGGGCCGCACCTCGCGGTGATCACCGGCGTGCTGTCGATCCCCTTCACCTTCCTGATGTCCAACGACGCCTTCTACTTCGGGATCCTGCCCGTGCTGTCGGAGACCGCGAGCCACTACGGCATCAGTGCGGCCGAGATGGCACGCGCCTCCATCACCGGGCAGCCCTTCCACATGCAGAGCCCCCTGGTTCCCGCGATCCTGCTGCTCGTCGCCCTCGCCGGTGTGGGCCTGGCCGATCATCACAAGAAGGTGCTCTGGCGGGCCGCGGCCGTGTCCATCCTCATGCTCGTGGTCGGTGTGGGACTCGGTCAGATCCCCTTCTGATCGGGTGCCCGATGGCTACGCTGTCCCAATGCCCGGGCTCCGGCTGCGCACGCAGATCCTCCTACTCCAAGTAGTGATCCTGGTGGCCAGCCTGGCCGCCGGTTTCGGATTGGTGCTGCACCGGGTGGACACCGAGACGCGTGGTGAGCACGCTCAGCGGGCACGGGTGATCGCCGAGACGGTGGCCTCCGACACCGACGTCCGCGCGGCCGCCGCCGCGCAATCGGAGGCACGTCGCGCGGGCCGTCCGGCGACCGCCGAACAACTCGCCGCCACCCCACTCCAGCGGCAGGCGGCCGACATCACCCAGCGCACCGGCGTGCTCTTCGTGGTGATCGCCGACGACGCGGGGTACCGGATCGCGCATCCCGATGCCACGCAGCTCGCGAAACCGCTCAGTACCGATCCGACCACGGCGCTCGCGGGCCAGGTCGAGATGACCGTGCAGAAGGGAACACTCGGCGATTCGGTGCGGTCGAAGGCGCCGGTCTACGGCGCAGACGGGCGCGTCGTCGGGTTGGTCAGCGTGGGCATCTCGACGCACACGGTCACGGCTGCGGCCCGCCGGAACCTCCTGCTGCTGATCGGGGTCGTCGTCCTGGCCTTCGTGATCGGGCTGGTCGGTTCCGCGTTGCTGGCCCGACGGTGGCGTCGCCTCACCCTCGGGCTCGAGCCCGAGGAGATGGCGGAGCTCATCCGGGAGCAGGACGCCGTCCTGCACTCGGGTTCCGAGGGCGTGATCGCCATCGATGCCGACGGGATAGCGCGCGTGATCAATCCGCGTGCTCGCGAGCTGCTCGGGGTCACCGCCGAACCGGGCACTCCACTGGGGGAGCTGGGACTCACCGAGCGCGTGGCCGCGGTGGTCGCCGCACCTGCGGCGGCGCCCGTGGCCGCCGCCGTCAACGAGCGGGTCGTCCTGGTGTCCTCGCGGCGCGTGCAGCGCGGCGACGCCGATCTCGGAACCGTGCTCACCGCCGTCGACCGCACCGATGTCGAACAGCTCACCCGGGAACTGGATTCCGTGCAGGCGATGAGTTCCGCACTGCGGGCCCAACGCCACGAGGCGGCCAACCGCATCCACGTGGTCTCGGGCCTGCTGCGCGACGGACGTACGGAGGAGGCGCTCGCCTACCTCGACGAGCTCACCGGCCATTCCGGCGTCGCACCGGTGCCCGGCATCGACCGGCTCGATGAGCCGCACCTGCGAGCCTTCGTCGCCGCGAAGGCCGCGCGGGCCCGCGAACGCGGTGTCACCCTGCGCGTCGGCGCCGACACGGGCGTGCTCGGCACCCTCGCGCATCCCGTCGACACCACCACGCTCGTCGGGAATCTGCTGGACAATGCGATCGATGCGGCCGCCGACGGCCAGGAACCCAGGGAGGTGGAACTCGACGTGCTCTCCGGCGGAGACGAATTGGCCATCGTGGTCACCGATAGTGGACCGGGATTCACGGTGGCCGACCCCTTCGCCGAGGGGGTCACCACACGCGTGGACCCGACGGTGCCCGGCGGTCGCGGCCTCGGGCTCGCCATCGCCCGCCAGGTGGCGCGCGGGCACGGGGGAGAGGTGACCGTCTCGTCGCGCGGCGGCCCCTCGTCGAGCGAACCGACCACGGTGATCGCCACGCTGCCGGCGGGGGTGCGCGCCGATGCGTCCTGAACTCCGCGTCCTGGTGGTCGACGACGATTTCCGCGTCGCCGCCCTGCACGCCAAGATCGTCGATACGATGAGTGGGCTCGCCACCGTGGGATCGGCGCGCACCCTGTCCGAGGCCCGCGCGCTGGTGGCCCGGGAGGAGATCGACCTCGCGCTCGTCGACGTCTACCTCCCGGACGGATCCGGCATCGACCTGGTGCGCGAGCTGCGGGCCGATGCCTTCGTCCTCGGGGCCGCGGACGACGCGGCCAGCGTCCGTGCGGGATTCGCCGCCGGGGCCCTGCAGTACCTGATCAAGCCCTTCCCGGCGACCGAACTGGCCCGCCGCCTGGGCGCGTACACCGCGTACCGCCGGATCCTGGACACCGGCGAGGTGACGCAGGAGCAGGTGGACGCCGCCGCGGCGGTGCTGCGCTCCGAACGCGCCGTGCCCCGCCGGGACGAGGGCGCATCCGTCACCGAACGGGGGATCGTCGACATCCTGCGGGCCGCGGCGGAGCCGATGCTCGCGGACGAGATCGCCGCAGCCGTCGGCGTCTCGCCCGCCACCGCCCGGCGCTACCTGGCGGAGCTGGTGCGCGACGGCACGCTCACGATGGCCCTGCAGTACGGCGCGACCGGGCGTCCCCGGCAGCGGTACGCGCTCGCATGAGCGGCTCCGCGAAGATGCGACCGCATGCGCGGCCGCTCGTTAGGATCCTTCGCATGAGAACGAATCGGTGGATGATGTCCGGTATCGCGATCGCCGTGGGTGCGGCGGTCGCCGTGGCACCCGCCACCGCGGCTCCGGACTGGTCCGGCCTGGACGCCGCGAACTACGCGGGCCACGTGCCCGCTCGCGGAGGAAAGCTGATCACATCCGTGCCGCTCGCCCCTGCCCTGTCGCTGCCCGGGGCGGGCACGGCCAAGCGCGTGCTCTATTCCACCACCGATCAGCACGGACGCCCGGCCACCAGTACGGGCGCGATCTTCACGCCGAAGGGCACACCGCCGGAGGGCGGATGGCCCGTGATCGCCTGGGCGCACGGCACCGTCGGCCTCGGCGACAGCTGCGCACCGTCGGCGAACCCGCGGTCCGAGCGCGACGCGCAGTACCTGGGCCACTGGTTGCAGCAGGGCTACGCCATCGTCGCCTCCGACTACGCCGGCCTGGGTACCCCTGGCCTGATGAGTTACCTCAACAGCGTCGCCACGGCGCACAGCGTGGTCGACTCCGTGGTGTCCGCGCAGGGCGACCCCTCGCTGAAGCTGGCCAAGAAGTGGGCCATCGTGGGCCAGTCGCAGGGCGGCGCCGCGGCGGTGAACAGCGCGCGGTGGGCGACCCGGTTCAGCGAGGGCAGCGGCCTCGACTACCGCGGGGTGGTCTCCACCGGGACGCCGTTCAAGATCGAGGAGATCATCAAGAAGGCGGGCCCGAACCTGAAGCTCCCGGCCGGTCTCGGATCCGCGGCCACGGCGTACACCGCGTACATCCTCGCGGGCTTCCGCGAGGCCAACCCCGCGATCGACGTCGACTCCGTGCTGAGCCAGCAGGGGAGGGCAGCCGCCGCCAAGGCCGAAGTCCAATGCTATGCGCAGCTGAGCGATTCGCTCACGGGAGTCACACCCACCAGCTACTTCACCAAGGACCTGACCACCCTCCCGGGGGCCGCCGAGGCGGTCGACCGGTACATGGGCACGCCCACCTCGGGCTACGACCGGCCCGTCTTCCTCGGCGTCGGCCTGCAGGACCGCGACGTGCCCGTCGAATCGTCGATCGCGCTCGCCGCCGCACTGCGCAAGAGCGGGGCACAGGTGGAACTGCACCAGTACCCGAACGCCGACCACAGCGGGGCGGTGCTCGAATCGATGAAGGACTCCACCCGGTTCCTCGCACGGATCATGAAGTAGCCGCTGCTTGACCATGCCCCGACGGCATGGTTTCTCCTGGAGGCACACCACCGACGTCAGGAGAGCGGCATGGCACTGCCCGACACCATCACCATCGAGGAGTTCTTCGACTCGCCCGTCCGTGCGGCCGCGAAGATCTCGCCGGACGGCACCCGGATCGCCTTCCTCGCGCCGTGGGGGAACCGGCTCAACGTGTGGATCGAGGACCTGGACGGCGACTCGCCCGCACGGTGCGTGACGGCCGACTCCACCCGCAGCGTGCAGATGTACTACTGGACCGACGATCCGCGCTGGCTGCTGTACCTGCAGGACGACGGTGGCAACGAGCAGTGGCACATCCACCGGGTGGACCTCGACGATCCCGCCGCGCCCGCGGTCGATCTCACACCCTTCGACGGGGCGACCGCCTTCCTCATGGAACTGCCGCCGTCGCGGCCGGGCGTCGCGATCGTTTCCCTCAACTCCCGCAAGGTGGACGAGTTCGACGTCTACGAGCTCGACATCGCCACCGGCGAACTGACCCTCGTGGAGCGCAACCCCGGGAACGTGGCCGGGTGGGTGTACGGACCGGGCGGAAACCTGTTCGCCGCCACCCAGAACGAGGACGGCGACATCGAGATCTGCCGGTGGGATTCCGGCACCCGCGAGCTCGGGCTCATCGCCCGGTTCGACGGTGCCGACTACCCGCTCGGCATCTTCCCGGTGACCGCCACCCCGGACGGAGACCTGTGGCTCGGCTCCAATACCGGCACCGACCGCACGCGCGTGGTGCGGCTCGACGTCGCGAGCGGCACGGAGATCGAGGTCGACAGTCACCCCACGCTCGATCTCGACACCACGGGGCTGGTCTCGCCCGTGCTGCCCTCGCCGCTGATCCTGGACCGCCGGACCGGTGCACTGTTGGGCGTGCGCTACCTCGGCGAACGACAGGAGATCCACGCGCTCGACGAGGGCTTCGCCGCGGTTCTCGCGAACCTCCGGTCGCTGTCCGAGGGGGACATCGGCGCCCTGTCCTCCGATCGCGACGGCGACCGCTGGGTGGTGTCCTTCGTGCACGACCGCGACCCCGGGGTCACCTACCTCTACGACCATCGGACGGGGAGCTCGCGACTGCTGTTCCGCCCGTTCCCGCACCTGGATCCGGAACGGCTCGCCCCGATGCGCCCGGTCTCCATCCCCGCCCGCGACGGCCTCACCCTGCCCGGCTACCTCACCCTTCCCGTCGGAGTGGAGCCCGCCGGACTGCCCTTGGTGCTGCTGGTGCACGGCGGCCCGTGGTTCCGCGACTCCTGGGGCTACCACGGCGACGTGCAGATGCTCGCCAATCGCGGCTACGCCGTGCTCCAGGTGAACTTCCGCGGCTCCACCGGCTACGGCAAGGCCTTCACCAAGGCGGCGATCGGGGAGTTCGCCGGCGCCATGCACGACGACCTCATCGACGGCGTGAACTGGGCGGTCGAGCGCGGCTACGCCGATCCGGCACGAGTGGCGATCTTCGGCGGCTCGTATGGCGGGTACGCGAGTCTGGTGGGGGTGACCTTCACGCCCGAGGTCTTCGCCGCGGCGATCGACTACGTGGGCATCTCGAGCCTGCCGAACTTCATGCGCACCGCACCCGAGATCGCGCGGCCCTACCTGACCAACAACTGGTACCTCTACGTGGGCGATCCGGCGGATCCGGTGCAGGAGGCCGACATGCTGGCGCGCTCACCGATCACGCTGGTCGGTCGCATCCGCACCCCGCTCCTGGTGGTGCAGGGCGCCAACGATCCCCGGGTGGTGCAGGCCGAATCCGACAACCTGGTCGAGGCGTTGCGCGCCCGCGGCGGCGATGTCGAGTACATGATCAAATCCGATGAGGGACACGGCTTCGTGAACCCCGAGAACGTGATCGAGATGTACCGCGCCGCAGAGGGCTTCCTGGCCCGTCACCTCGGTGGGCGCGTCGGCGATCAGGTCTGATCGGCCGCGCGGTCCTCCCGCGCGGCGCGGTGCGCGTCCATCAGCCTGCCCAGCCGGGCCAGCACGTCCTGCTGCGCGGGGTTGTACAGGTCGCGCATCGCCTCGGCGACGGTCCGGGCGAAGTGTCCGGCGCCCCGCGGGGATTCGGCGGTGGCCGTGGCGATCGCCGGATTGTTCTCGATGAGGTCGATCGAGTGGGGCAGCATCCGTTCGGCGAGCGCCTGCCGGGTGGCGTCGTCCGAGTCGACGGTGAGCGCGTCGAACTCCGGTGTCGGATCGGCGGGCGGCTTCAGCTTCGACGAGTAGCGCAGCATATCGGCGTAGGCGGTGATGCCCGACGGTCCGAGCACCCGGGTCATCACCACGATCAACGAGCGGTCCGCCTCGGACATGCCCTCGGCGAATGCGGCGACCTCGGCCGGGAGGTCGGTGGGCATCTCGTCGCGGTGCATGGTCGCGAGCTCGTCGCGCACCTGCTGCATCCGCTCGATCGACTCCTTCAGCTCCGCGTCCAGCGCGTGCACGGCATCCGCCGTGAGGGTCTGGGCGTCGCCCATCCCGCCGATCTGCTGGAGCGAGAAGCCGAGCTCGGAGAGCCGTTTGATCCGGACCAGCCGCAGCAGGTGATCGACCCCGTACTGCTTGTAGCCGTTGCTCTGCCGGATCGGCTCGTCGAGCAGGCCCACGTGGTGGTAGTGCCGGACGGCGCGCACCGTGGTGCCGGCGAGATCCGCCAGCTGCTTGGTGCTCCACGGCATGTCAGCTCACCACGTCCTTGTAGCGGAAACCGCGCACGGCGAGGGCGAAGAAGACCACCGCGATGCTCACCGAGAGCGACAGTCCCTGCGCCATCCCGGCCCATTCGATCGACGGCTGCAGCAGATCGGTCCAGGCGTACTGCCAGTGCGCGGGCAGCGCGGCGCGCAACCCGCCCAGGGCGGTCACCTGATCGAGCACACTGCCGATCACGGTCAGGCCCACCGCGCCGCCGACGGCCGCGAGCGGGGCGTCGGTGCGGGTGGAGAGCCACAGCGCGAGCCCCGCGGTGGCGAGCTCGGAACCGATGATGAAGGCCGCCGCCAGCAGCAGCCGCCACAGACCCTCACTCGCGGGGAGCGATGTCCCGGTGGGGGATTGCAGCGGACCCCATCCGTAGGCGAGGGTCCCGGCGACCAGCGCGACAGCGGTGAGCAGAGCCACGGACGCCACCGACAGGATGAGGGCGACGATCGCCTTCGTGATCAGCAGCCTGGTCCGGGGCACGGGCGCCGCCAACAGGTACCGCAGGGACGACCAGTCGGCCTCCGAGGCGATGGCATCGCCGAAGAACAACGCCACCGGGATCACGAGGAGGAATCCGGTGCCCGCGATGAGCACCGTCGCCGTCAGATTGAGCCCGGACGCGGTGGCCACATCGAACATCGACGGCCGGCCTCCCCGGCGGCTCTCGTCGTCACTGCCCACGGCGAGGGCCACGATGAGCACGATCGGCAGCGCTGCGAGCAACCCCGCCATCACCAGCGTGCGGCGCCGCCGGAACTGGCGTGCCAGCTCCACCCGCACCGTGAGCGTGCGCCCCGGCGCGTACCCGGGTGCGGCACCGTCGTGTTCGGTCACCGAATCGGTCTGTGCGGTCATTCGTCGTCACCACCCGTCAACTGGAGGAAGGCGTCTTCGAGGCTGCGCGGTGCCCCGGAGCCGTCGGCGTGCACGATCTCGTCGACGGTGCCGGCCGCGATCAGCTGCCCGCGCCGCAGCACCACCACGTGCGAGCAGGTCTGCTCCACCTCGGCGAGGAGGTGGCTCGACACGATCACGGTGCGGCCGGTGGCGCCGTACCGCACGATGGCGGCGCGCATCTCGCGGATCTGGGAAGGATCGAGTCCGTTGGTCGGCTCGTCGAGCACGAGGACGTCCGGAAGGCCCAGCATCGCCTGGGCGATCGCGAGTCGCTGCCGCATGCCCTGCGAGTAGGTGCGCACCGCACGATCGAGTGCGGACCCCAGGTCCGCGATCGCCAGGGCGTCTTCGAAGTGCGCGTCCTCGATCGGCCGGCCGGTGGCACGCCAGTACAGGTCGAGATTCGCGCGACCCGAGAGATGGGGCAGGAAGCCCGCGCCCTCCACGAAGGCACCCACCCGCGAGAGCACCGGTGCGCCGGGCCGGATCACGTGCCCGAAGACGCGGATCTCGCCCTCGTCGGGGGTGATCAGTCCCATCAGCATCCGCAGCGTGGTGGTCTTGCCGGCACCGTTCGGGCCGAGCAGTCCGAGTACCTGGCCGCGGTCCACGCGGAAGGTCACATCGCGCACGCTGTAGCCGTCGCCGCCGGCGTACTTCTTGGACAGGCCGGTGATCTGCAGCGCCACATCGGCCAGATCGGGATCGGCGGGTGCGGATGTGCGCCGGCGCCCGATGAGGACGAGGGCCGCCGCCACCGCGAGCGCGATGATGGGCAGTGCCCACACCCACGTCGGCAGGGGCCGCGGCGCCGACACCAGGCCCGGAACTTCGGGCACGGTGAGCGGCCCGGTAGCCGAGATCGTGTACATCGCCGGAGCATTCGGTGACTGGTAGCCGAGATCGGTGGTGGAGAACGCGACGCGCAGGCGGTGCCCGGCGTCGAATTCGTGGTCGATGACGGGCAGGCGCACCGTGGTGGTGGCGCTACCGCCCGCCAACGGTATGCGGATCGGCGCGGCGAGCTGCTGCGGCAGTGCCTGCGATCCGTCGGGGCCCACGTCGTAGAGCTTGGCGAAGAGCACGGCGTCCGGGGCGGCGGAGTCGACCTTGATGGTGATCGACGGGGCGCCCGTCACCGTGAGATTGGTATCCAGCGGTGCGGATTCGAAGCCCGCGGACTGGGCGGGCAGGTCGCGAGAGAGTCCGGCCGAGCCCAGAAGTGCGCCCGCGGCGCCGAGGCTGCCGCCGAGCCCGGGGACACCCGAGATCGACGGTGGTGCGCCGCCGGGCGGATTCTCGGCGTTCTGCGGGCCGCCGGTCAGTTCGACGGTGCGCGTCCGCGTTCCTTCGAGTCCCGGATAGCGGTCGGTGCTGGCCGAGCGCAGGGCCTGCGTACCGGTCTCGGAGTCGATGCCGCCTGTGCGGGTCACCTGATAGGCGGGAACGGCGGGGGCGTCCTCGCCCTTGAGGTAGCGGTCGAACCAGTCCTTGGTGCGGGCGTTGACGCGAGCATCCTCGCGATCGCCGCCGTCGTGGCCGCCCGCGATCCAGTCCATCGCCACGGGCGAGCCGTTCTCGGCGATCCGCCGTGCCGCCTCGTCGGCGTGGTCCAACGGGAACAGCGAATCGCTCTCGCCCTGTGCGAGATACGTGGGAACACGGATGGACGAGCCCACCGAGGCCGGGCTTCGCGCCGCGAGCAGGGCGCGGTCGCCATCGGTGAGCGCTCCGCCCTGGGCGACCCGGTTGTACATCTCGCAGACCGCGGGCTCGAACTTCGCGCAACCGCCACCCATGGTGAACAGGATTCCGGCCCACTGCTTCTTGTACACGCCGCCGGGGAAGAGGGCCTGTTCCAGATTCCAGTACGTGATCCGTGGTGCGATGGCGTCCACGCGACGGTCATGGCCGGCGAGCAGGAGGGCCAGGGCGCCGCCGTAGCTGCCGCCCGCCACGCCGACCCGCGGATCGCCGGGGCCGTCCTGGCGCACCCCGGGCCGGGTGCTCAGCCAATCGAGCAGCTTGCGGGCATCGGCGACCTCGGAGTCGGGGGAATCGAGTCCCACCAGACCGGTCGACTTCCCGAATCCGCGTGCCGTGTACGTGAGGACGGCGTAGCCGCCCGCCGCGAGCTGTTTCGCTTCCGCCTCCACATCGGCCTTGGAGCCGCCGAAGCCGTGTGCCAGGAGCACCGCCGGGAGGGGGCCGGCGGCACCGTCGGGAACGAAGAACGAGGTGTCGAGCGCCACCCCGGCGCCGTCGAGCATCGCCTCGGTCTGGCGGACCGACGGACCTCGGTCGGGCGAGCAGGCGAACACCAGACCGCCGACCAGCACCAGGACCGCGATCAGCGCGGCGACGGTGGTGGATCGGCGGCCGGACGGGGCGGCCCAGGGGGCGCGTGGTCTCGGCACCGCCCCAGGATAGGTCGAATCAGTCGACCTTGACCGCGAGCACGGGGACGGGGCAGTTGAGCAGCAGCCGCTGGCTCAGGCTGCCGAGGATCGCCTTGCCCACCGGGGACCTTCGTTTCATCCCGATCACGAGGCGTTCGATGCCACGTTCCTGTACCTCGTCGAGCACGGCGTCGGCGGGATCGCGGTCGCCGCGGCCGTGCCGGTCGACCACCGTGATGGCGACGGCCTCCTTGTACCGAGCCACGTCCAGGGGGCGCAGCCCCAGGTTCATCGCCACCAGATCGGTGTCGAGCATCTTCGCCTCCGCGACGGCCTGCGCCAGCGCGGCGCGACCCTCCGGGGTATCGGAAACGGCGACCAGAATCGTCATGCGGGCATTCCTCTCGTGAGCGGATGGTCGGATCAGCGGAAATCGCCGGAGGCGAAGGACTCCTCGAGCTGCTCCAGCGAGCGGCCCGAGGTATTGGGCAGGAACTTCCACAGGAAACCCACGAAGAACACGCCGAGCACGAAGAAGACCATGAACGATCCGGTGATCCCGGTGGCGTACACCATGATCGGGAAACCGAAGGCCACGATGGCGTTCGTCACCCACAGCACCAGGACGCTGAGCCCCATGCCGAATCCGCGCATCCGCAGCGGGAACAGCTCGGACAGGCACACCCACACCGGCACGTTGAGCGCCAGCTGCATGCAGAAGACGAACAGCACGACCAGGGCCAGGATCACGTAGGCCTTGACGATGCCCTCGGGGATCAGCAGCGAGGCGATCACGATGAGCCCGTGACACGTGGTGGTGGCGATGAGACCGCCGATGATCATGGTGCGGCGGGGCACTCGGTCGATCAGGAAGAACAGACAGATCGCGGAGCCGACCACGGCGATGACGCCGGGGGCGATGTTGGCGAGCAACGCCGAGTTCGCGTCGAACCCGGCCACGGTGAGCAACTGACTGCCGTAGTACATGACCGAGTTGATGCCGGTCACCTGCTGCGCGATGGCCAGACCGATGGCGGCGATCATGATCCGCCGGATCCACGGCACGGACAGGTCGTACCACCCGCCGGTCTTCGTGGCGGCCTCCTCCTCGGCCAGATGCCCGACCTCGGCCATCTCGGCCCGGGCGCGGTCCTCGGAGCGGATCTGCATCAGCACGCCGAGCGCCTCGTCGTCGCGGCCCTTGGAGATCAGCCAGCGCGGCGACTCCGGCATCCGGAGCATGCCGATGAACAGGAAGACGGCCGGCACCGCACAGACGGCCAGCATGTAGCGCCAGACGCCCTCGTGCTCGCCCCACACGTTCGCGATGATCGCGTTGATGATGAAGGCCGACATCTGACCGATCACGATCGCCAGTTCGTTGCGGCCACTGAGCGCCCCGCGCCGTTCCGTGGGCGCGAGCTCGGACAGGTACACGGGCACGGTGACGGAGGCGCCGCCCACGGCGAACCCGAGGACGAAGCGCGCGGGAAGCATCACCAACAGATCCGGCGCGAAGACGGCGCCCATGGTGCCGCCGAAGAAGATCACGGCCAGCAGCGTGAGGGTCCTCTTGCGGCCCAGTCGGTCGTTGAGTCGCCCGCAGGCGAGTGCGCCGACCGCCGCGCCGATCAGCAGCGTGCTGGTGACCAGTCCCTCCGTCACCGAGGTGAGGCCGAGATCCTTCTTCATCGGCTCCAGCGCGCCGTTGATGACGCCGGTGTCGTAGCCGAAGAGCAGGCCGCCGAAGGTCGCCACCACCGCCACCAGGTCGAGGCGCCGCTGATGCGGTCCCGGTCTCAGCGGCGGGAGTGCGACGCCGCCGTGCGGAGTATCGATGCTGCCGTGGGCCATGTGGGGGTTCCCTTCACCTGTTCGGTGATGTTGATCACAACAGAAGAAGTCGAGTTTGGGAAGTGTTTCGTTGAATTTGAACGAATGTTAGGACAAAAGGTGAATTCGAGTCGGATATCTGCCATCATGGGAGTCGACGACGTAGGTGATCCGACAACGGAGGTGCTCCATGACCGATTCCGCACAGCCCGGCGGTGCGCTCCAACCGGTGCGCGTGGCAGTGATCGGCATGGGATGGATGGGCCGCGTGCACGCCCAGGCCTACACCCGCGTTCCGCATCACTACCCGCAGGGCCCGGCCCGTCCGGTGCTGGTCGCGGTGGCCGATGACGTTCCCGGCCGGGCCGCCGAGTTCGCCGATCGGTTCGGTGCCGAGCGCGCGTACACCGACTGGCGCGACGTGCTCACCGACGACGACATCGACGCGGTCTCGGTCACCGTGCCCAACTTCCTCCATCGCGAGATCGGCACGGCTGTCCTCGAAGCCGGTAAGCACCTGTGGATCGAGAAGCCCGTGGGGCTGACCGCCGACGATGCCCGCGCTGTGGACGAGGCGGCGCGGTCGCGCGATCTGGTGACCGCGGTCGGCTTCAACTACCGCAATGCGCCGGCCGTCGAGGCCGCGCGCACGATGATCGCCGACGGTGCGATCGGCACCGTCACCCACGCTCGCTTCCGCTTCTTCAGCGACTACGCCGCGCATCCCGACGGCGCGCTCACCTGGCGGTACCAGCGCGCTCGCGGCGGCAACGGCGTGCTCGGTGATCTCGGTTCGCACGGTGTCGACCTCGTTCGCTTCCTCTTGGGTGACATCGACTCCCTGGTGGCCGACGCCGCGATCTTCATTCCGGAGCGGTCCGAGCCCTCCGGTGCCACGTCCGGTCATCAGCTTGCCACCGGCGGTGTGCGCGGCACGGTCGAGAACGAGGACTACGTGGGTGCCCAATTGCGCCTGGCGTCGGGGGCGCGGTGCGTGCTCGAGGCCAGCCGGATCGCGGTGGGCGAGCAGAACTCCTACGGTTTCGAGATCCACGGGACTACCGGAATGATCCGGTGGGACTACCGCCGGATGGGCGAACTCGAGACCTCGCTGGGCGCAACGTTCCAGGACCAGCCCGTATCCACGGTCTACGTGGGGCCGGGGAGCGGTGATTTCGCGGCGTTCCAGCCGGGTTCGGCCAATCCGATGGGCTACGACGATCTCAAGGTGATCGAGGCGCAGCGGTTCATGCGGTCGATCGTGACCGGAACACCCGAGGGGGCGACGGCGGCCGACGCGGTACGCAGCGCCCGCGCTCTGGACGCGATGACCGAGTCGATCGCCGCCGGGTGCTGGGTCACGCTGTAGGAGGCAGGAGCGATCGCTCCAGGGCGGCATCGGCTGCCCGGAGCACGCCGGCCGCCACCGCCACTCCCTCGACGCGGTCGAGCTCGGTGTCCTCGTGCTCGATGTTGACCATCATGTCGGGGTCCACCTCGTGCAGGGCGCGGAGGAACTCGGTCCAGTAAGCGGTGTCGTGCCCCTTGCCGAGCGCGACGAAATCCCACGCGGACCGTTCCGGCCACTCGTTCGCCCACTCGTCGCCGCCGAGGTTGGTGCGGGGCTCGTCGGAGGACAATCGCCGGAAGCCGTTGTCCAGCACACCGTTGAGGGCGGCGTGCTCGGCGTTGATCCGTACGTCCTTGGCCGCCGCGTGCACCACGAGATCGCCCAGATGGCGCACCACCGCGACCGGATCCATCTGCTGCCAGAACAGGTGCGAGGCGTCGAGTTCGACTCCGATGTTCGTGGCCCCGGTCAGCTCGATCAGGCGGTGCACGGAGTCGCTGTTGAACACCACGTTCTGCGGATGCAGTTCCAGCGCCACCTTCACGTCGTGATCGCGGGCCAGCCGGTCGATCTCGCGCCAGAAGTCCGCGACGATCGCCCACTGGTGGTCGAGCACGTCGAGCGCGGCGGAGTTCCACGCGTTCACGATCCAGTTGGGCCGGGTCGCGCCCGGCTCGCCGCCGGGCAACCCCGACATGGTGACCACGCGATGCTGCCCGAGCCGCGCAGCCAGCCGGATCGATCGCCGCACGTCCTCGGCGTGCTCGCCCCCGATGGCGGGATTCGGATGCAGCGGATTGCCGTTGCAGTTCAACCCCGCGATGTCGACACCGGTCCCCTCGAATCCGCCGAGGAAGTCGTCGCGGGCGGTGTCGCTCACCAGGATGTCGTCCATCGTCGGGACGTGGACGGCGGGCAGGAACCCGCCGGTGTTGATCTCGATCCCGGTGAGACCGAGGCCGGCGATCACGGCGAGCGCGTCGGGCAGCGGTCGATCGTGCAGGACGGCGTTGTACAGGCCGAGTTTCATGGCGATTCCTTGGTTCGTGGGGATCAGTGCGGGACGGCGATCTCGGCGCCACCGGCCAGCGCGGAGCGGGCCGCGGCGTCGAGCAGTCGCATGGTGCGCAGACCGTCGGGGAAGCCGGCGTTGCGCGGAAGGGCCTGTGCGGCGGGGACGCCGGCGATCTCCTCCAGGAAGGCGCGTGCCTGGAAGACGAAGCCGTCGTTCTGCCCGATGCCCACGCCGGGCGCGTCCATCGGGAGGCCGCCGCGCCAGTACGGGTGGTCCGGACCGAGCGTGATCGTGCGCTCGCCGGCGACGGCGTGGTCGGCCTCGGGGAGACACAGCCGCACCCGGCCGGGATCGCGGAAGTCGAAGGATGCGGATCCGCGTGCGCAGAAGACCTCGAACTTGAGCGTGTTCGCGTGCCCGGCGGCCACGCGCGAGACCTGCAGTGCACCCGTCCCGCCGCCCGCGAACTCCACGAAGAAGCCGGCTGCGTCATCGTTCTCGACGAGCTCGCGCTCGGTGCTCACCTCGGCGTGCTCATGGCCGACTACTCGGCCGAGGGGCTTCGGCCGGGAGGTGAACGCGGTGGTCAGGGTGCCGCCGCGCACCGTCGCGACCGGACCGCCGAAGAGCTCGGCGATGTAGGTCAGGTGGCTTCCCACATCCGCGAGGGCGCCGGACCCAGCGGGTCCTTTGAACCGCCAACTGATCGGGGCCTGCGGATCGCAGGCGTAGTCGGTCCAATAGGCGCCGTCGAAGGTGATCAGCGGGCCGAGGCGTCCGCTGCGGACGAGATCGCCGAGGAAGGCGATGCCGGGGGAGCGGAGGTAGGTGAGCCCGATCCGGCCGAGAGCGGACGAGCTCTCGGCCGCCGCGGTCATCGCTTCCGCGTCGGTCATGGTGTCGGAGAGCGGCTTTTCGCACAGCACGTGTTTTCCGGAGGCGAGCAACGTCTCCACGATCTCGCGGTGCAGACGGTTGGCCACCACCACGCTCACGGCGTCGATCGCGGGATCGTCGGCGATCGTCCGCCAATCCGTGATGTGGCGGCGATAGCCGTACCGCCGGGCGGTCTCCTTCGCGAGTGGTTCGTGGGCGTCGGCGACGGCGACGAGCCGCACGGGTGGCAGCTCCGTCCCGTAGACGGTGGAGGCCGTGCGGTAACCGGCGGCATGGGCCTTGCCCGCCATTCCGGCGCCGATGACGGCGACACCTATCCCGTTCTCGGTCATTGTTCTCCTCGGGTGCGCGGCCGTGGGGTTCAGCGACCCCGGCGCGGGCGATGATTGTGAGTGCGCTGCATCACACGTAGGATTCGGTGTGAGTTGGAGCGCTCCAACAATGATGCGAAATGTCGCTATGTCCTGTCAAGACTCGATCGCCGGAGGTTCGATGAGCGAGAAGCGGCCCACCATCTACGACGTGGCCGCGCGGGCGGGAGTATCGAAGTCGTTGGTCTCCCTTGTGCTCCGGGATTCGCCGCGCGTGGGTGAGGAGTCCCGTCGGGTGGTGCAGGACGCGATCCGCGAATTGGGCTACCGGCCGAGCCGTGCGGCGGCGGACCTCGCGGCCCGGCGCACCCGCACCGTCGGCGTCCTGATCGACGACTACACCAACCTCTGGTTCGTCGATCTGGTGCGTGGCCTGCACGCCGCCCTCGGTCCCGCCGGGTATCGGCTCGCCGTGGTCGATGTCGCGACGGCGGGCCAGGCTGAGGATCCGATCGAGTCGATGCTCGCGATGCGGGTCGACGGCCTGGTGCTCGGCATGGACCCGCCGCGATCGCTGATCGGTGCGGAGCGGCTTCCGCCCGTGGTGATCGCGGGTACTCGAGCGGCGCCGGATCTGCCCTTCGACGCGGTCGCCAACGATGACGGACAGGGTGCGCGACTGGCGGCGCGCCACCTCGTCGGACTCGGTCACCGTCGCCTCGCGCAGGTGTGCGCCGGGGGCGGGGCGGGCGCCGTCCGCCGCGAGGCCTTCGCCGCCGAGGCCGGGCGACTCGGCGTGAGCCTCGTCGAGGCCGGCCGGGACGGTCCCGCGACCGACGATGCGGGGTTCGCCGGCGCGCTGACGATCTTCGACGCCGACCCTCGGGTCACGGCGATCTTCGCCGCGAACGACGTGCTGGCGGTGGGCGTGCTCGGCGCGGCCGGGGCCGCCGGCCGCACTGTGCCCGGCGACCTCTCGGTGATCGGCTACGACGACACCTCGCTCGCGGCCACCCGTCTGATCAGCCTCACCACTGTCGACGATCGCAGCTTCGACGTGGGCGAACGGGCGGGTGGCCTGCTGCGCGCGCGAATGGGCGACGACGACGCCTTCGCACCGCTCGGAGCGGGTCCGGTGCGCACGACCTTGCCGGCGCGAGTGGTGACGCGGTCGACCACGGCGCGGCCGCGATCCTCCGACTGAGGCGTGCATCGGATTGTCGCTAATGTGCGTATGTCTGAACAAACGCTAGGCATGAAGTGTGATCTGTACTACATTCATCCTCAGCGGGTGGGTCGGTTCATCCGCGAGGTCGAAAGGGACAGACATGTTGAAGACCACGGGCCGGTTCCGGGGGCTGCTCACCGCGGCCGCCGCGAGCACCGCCGTCGTGCTGGCGGTCGCCGGATGCTCCAGTACCGGCGGCGCTCCGCGCGACACCGGCAATGGCGGGGCGGGGGTGGGCTCGGCGGGCACGAAGGCCTTGACCATCGCGATGATCACTCATCAGCAGCCCGGCGACACCTTCTGGGACCTGATCCGCAAGGGTGCGGAGATGGCCGCGAAGAAGGACAACGTGACACTGCGGTACTCGAACGATCCACAGGCCCCCAACCAGGCGAATCTCGTGCAGACCGCGATCGATTCGAAGGTGGACGGCATCGCGCTCACACTGGCCTCGCCCAGCGCGATGGCGCCGGCGGTCGCGTCCGCGCTCAAGGCCGGAATCCCCGTCACCGCGTTCAACGCGGGATTCAACGAGTACAAGGGAATGGGCATCGGCCAGTACTTCGGGCAGGACGAGACCACCGCGGGCCGGGCGGTCGGTGAGAAGCTGACGCAGGAGGGCGCGAAGAAGGCGATCTGCATCATCCAGCAGCAGGGGCAGGTCCAGCTCGAATCCCGATGCGCCGGTGTCAAGGCGGGATTCACGGGTGGCAGCGTGGAGAACCTCAATGTCAACGGTGAGGACATGTCCGACGTGCAGTCCAAGGTGACCGCCAAGTTGCAGCAGGATCCCTCGATCGACCGCATCGTGGCCCTCGGCGCACCGTTCGCGCTGGGTGCGGTGAAGGCCAAGGCGGGCACCAGCAGCAAGGCCGCCGTGGTCACCTTCGACACCAATGCCGCGATGATCGACGCGATCAAGAAGGGTGATGTCGCCTGGGCCATCGATCAGCAGCCCTATCTGCAGGGATACCTCGCCGTCGACTCGCTGTGGCTGTACCTCACCAACCGCAATACGATCGGCGGCGGCCAGCCCGTCTCGACCGGGCCGGCCTTCATCGACAAGACGAATGTCGACGCGGTCGCCGAACTCGCCAAGGCGGGCACCCGATGACCGCGAGTGACACCGTCGACGTCGCGGACGGCACAGCCGCCGCCGACGAACGGGTCAAGAAGCAGAAGGCGCTGCAACGAGTGATCGTGCGCCCCGAGGTGGGCGCGCTGATCGGCGCGATCGCGATCTTCGTCTTCTTCATGATCGTGGCGCCGCCGTTCCGCAGTCCCGAGGCCTTCGCCACGGTGCTCTACGCCAGCTCCACGATCGGCATCATGGCCTGCGGTGTCGCGGTCCTGATGATCGGCGGCGAGTTCGACCTGTCCACCGGTGTCGCGGTCACCTTCTCGTCGTTGGCCGCGTCCATGCTCGCGTACAACCTGCACCTGAACACCTGGGTGGGATCGGCACTGGCGCTGGGGCTCTCGATCGCCGTCGGCGTCTTCAACGGGTACATGGTGATGCGCACCAAGATCCCCAGCTTCCTGATCACCCTGGCCACGTTCCTCATGATCACGGGCATCAACCTCGCGGTCACGAAGCTGGTCACCGGCCAGGTCGCGACCCCGTCGATCGCCGACATGCAGGGCTACGAGTCGGCACGGTCGATGTTCGCGTCGACCATCGGCATCTTCGGCATCAACGTCAAGATCACGGTCTTCTGGTGGCTGCTGTTCACCGCCGTCGCCACGTACGTGTTGATGCGGACCCGGGTGGGCAACTGGATCTTCGCCGTCGGCGGCAACCAGGAATCCGCCCGTGCGGTCGGTGTGCCGGTCACCAAGGTCAAGATCGGCATGTTCGTCTTCGTCGGCTTCTGCGCGTGGTTCGTCGGGCAGCACCTGCTGTACTCCTTCGACACGGTGCAGTCCGGCCAGGGCGTCGGTAACGAATTCCTGTACATCATCGCTGCGGTGATCGGCGGCTGCCTGCTGACCGGCGGCTACGGCACGGCCGTCGGCGCCGCGATCGGCGCCTTCATCTTCGGCATGGTCAACCAGGGCATCGTCTACGCCGGTTGGAACCCTGACTGGTTCAAGTTCTTCCTGGGGATCATGCTGCTGTTCGCCGTGATCGCCAACAACGCATTCCGTAACTTCGCGGCGAAGAGGTGACCGATATGACCACGGACAACGACGAGATCGTCCTCGGTACCGAGCCTTCGGGGACGCCGCTGATCGAGCTGCGCGATGTGGGCAAGCAGTACGGGAACATCATCGCGCTCAAGGGGATCAATCTCCGGGTGCATGCCGGTGAGGTGACCTGCGTGCTCGGCGACAACGGTGCCGGCAAGTCCACGCTGATCAAGATCATGGCGGGGTTGCACCAGCAGTCCGAGGGCGAGGTCCTCATCGACGGGGAGGCCACGCGCCTCGAATCCCCGAAGGACGCGCTCAACAAGGGCATCGCCACCGTCTACCAGGACCTCGCGGTGGTGGGTCTGATGCCGGTGTGGCGCAACTTCTTCCTCGGACAGGAGATGCGCACCGGCGTGCTGAGGTCGCTCGATGTGCAGACCATGCGCACGACCACCAAGGACGAGCTCTTCAAGATGGGCATCGACCTCCCCGATGTGGACGCCCCGATCAGCTCGCTCTCCGGCGGCCAACGCCAGTGCGTGGCGATCGCGCGCGCGATCTATTTCGGCGCCCGTGTTCTCATCCTCGACGAGCCCACCGCCGCGCTCGGCGTCAAGCAGTCGGGCATGGTGCTGCGCTACATCACGGCGGCCCGGGACCAGGGCTTCGGCGTCGTCTTCATCACGCACAACCCGCACCACGCGCACCTGGTGGGCGACCACTTCGTGCTGCTCAACCGCGGGCGCCAGAAGCTCGATTGCACGTACAGCGAGATCTCGCTCGACAAGCTCACCCAGCAGATGGCGGGCGGCGACGAACTCGAGACCCTGAGCCACGAACTGCGGAAGTAGACGAGCGACAACGCTCGAGTGAGGAGGCGGATGTGAGCGCGACCAGGATCGCGGTCCTCGGCTGCGGCCGGATCGGGCGGGTCCACGCCGATTCGGTGGCGATCAACGAACGTGCCGAACTGGCCTGGGTGTTCGACCCGGTCGAGGCCGCGGCGAAGGACGTCGGTGGGCGGTACGGCGCCGCATGGACGACCGACGTCGACCGGATCTTCGGCGACGATCTGGTGGATGCGGTGATCGTGGCCTCGCCGACCCCCACGCACATCGACCTGCTCACCCGCGCGGTGCGCGCGGGGAAGACGGTGCTGTGCGAGAAGCCCATCGACCTCGACATCGCCCGTGTGGACGCCTGCCGCGGCGATCTCGGCGACCTCGTCGAGCGGGTCATGCTGGGCTTCAACCGTCGGTTCGATCCGTCCTTCGCCGAGGTGCGAGCACGGGTCGGTGGCGGCGAGATCGGCGCCCTCGAACAACTCACGATCATCAGCCGTGACCCGGCGCCGCCACCCGCGGAGTACGTCGCGGTATCGGGCGGCCTGTTCCGCGACATGATGATCCACGATCTGGATCTCGCCCGGTTCTTCCTCGGCGAGATCGAGTCGGTGTCCGCGCTCGGCGCCAACCTCGTCTCCGACGACATTCGGGCGGCCGGCGATGTCGACGGTGCGGTGGTCGCCCTGCGCGGAGTCGGCGGGCAGCTCGCCACGATCACCAACTCGCGACGGTGCGCGTACGGCTACGACCAGCGCCTCGAAGCCTTCGGCGCGCTGGGTGCGCTGGACGTCGCGAACCAGCGGGCCACCTCGGTGTCCTTCTCCGGCGTGGATCGCACGGGTGCCGCCGGGCGGGTCCACGACTTCTTCCTGGACCGGTATACCCCGGCGTACCGCGCCGAGCTCGACGCTTTCATCACGATGACACGCACGGGGGAACCCGCGTCGCCGGGTTTCGAGGACGGCCGCGCTGCACTGCTGCTGGCCGATGCGGCGGCCGAGTCCCTGCGGACCGGCGAGGTCGTGCGGCTCGCCACCTGAGCCGGACGGTTCAGCGCGTCGCGGCGTGCTGTCCGGCTGCCGCGGGTAGGCGCAGCGCTCCGAGGAGCGGGAGCACGAGGAGGGCCGCGAGCGGGAGGAAGGCGAGGCGGTATCCCAGCTCGGCCTCGCCCGGTCCCGCCGCCGCCGTTCCCAGCCCGACGGCCGCGGCCACCACCGCCACACCGAGCGCGGTTCCCACCTGCTGCAAGGTGGCCGACAGCGTGTTGGCCGAGCCCAGGATCGACGGCGGGACATCGGCGAACATGAGTGTGTTGTAGGCGCTGAAGCCGATCGACCGCACCGCGCCGCTGAACACCAGCAGTACCGCGATCACCACGTGCGGGGTCGCGGACGTCACCGCTGAGAACGCCGCCAGCGCGGCCGCGCCGGCCAGGATCGAACCCACCAGGGTCCGCTTGAAGCCGATCGCCCGGATGATCGGGGTGGTGAGCGGTTTGACGCCGAGGTTGCCGAGGAAGACGGCGGCCACCATCGCACCCGACGCGGAAGCGCTCCACCCGAACCCGGCCTGGAAGGTCAGGACGAACAGGAAGGGCGCACCGGTGATCACCAGCCGGTACACCGAACCGCTCACGTTGCCGACGCGGAAGGTCCGGATACGCATCACCGCCGGGTCGAACAGCGGGGCAGGGCGTCGCGACATCCCGTGCGCCGCGGCCGCGGTGAGTGCCACGGAGCCGACGAGCAGGGCGGCGACGAGTACCGGCCGTCCGCTGCGGACCAGTTCCGCCCCGCCGATCAGGCAGACCACCGCTCCCGCCGTGCACAGGTATCCCCAGCGGTCCAACGGGGTTCGGGGGAGCGCCTGCGGACGGGGGATCAGGAGGACGCCGCCGATGGCCAGGGCGATGCCGATCGGGATGTTCAGCGCGAAGATCCACCGCCAGCCCAGGCGGTCGGTGATGACGCCGCCGATGAAGGGCGCGATCACGGGCGCGATCAGCGACGGCCAGGTGAGGTACGCCATCGCGGCCAGGAGGTCGACGGGGCGCACCGTGCGCAGCACCGCGATCCGACCCACGGGGATCACCAGCGCACCCGCAACACCCTGTGCCGCGCGGAAGACGGATAGCCACACCAGGTCCGGTGCCACGGCGCAGGCCAGCGACGCCGCTGTGAATCCCACGACCGACCAGACGAAGGTGCGCCGGGCGCCGTACCGGTCGGCCACCCACCCGGCGGCCGGAAGGGCCACCGCCACGGCGAGCAGATAGGCGACGATCGCCGGGCTCACCCCCGCGGGGGTCGTGCCGAATTCGCGTGCCACGGCGGGCGCGGCGGTTTGCAGCACCGTGCCGTCCAGGTTCTCCAGGAACAGGGCACCCGCCACCAGCAGGGCGAGCGGGCGGCGGAAGGAGACGGTGGCGGGGCGGGGCAGACGGGTCATGGGTGGAACCGATCATCGCTCATCGCGATGCGGTTCGTGGGGTTCACCGTGGTGTCAGGCCCGCCGCGCGGTACGCCGAGTCCACCAGCTCCATCGTCGACACCGAGTCCTCGACGTCGATCGGGAGCGCCGCTCCCGTCCGCACGGCGTCCGCGAAGGCGGCCAACTGGTGGGTGTAGGTCGACGTGCGATCGAGGTGCTCCACCGTCTCGGACCCGTCCGCACCGGTCACGATGAACCGATCGTCGCGGTGCGGACCCAGGAAATCGGGGATCGCGATGGATCCGCCGTCGCCGCGGAAGACGAGCGCGAAGTCGTAGCGATCACCGACCATCGACACGTGCGCGTGGCCGGTCACCGGCATCGCGCCGTCGCGGCCGGGGAATCCGAAATCCACATCGCAGGCCGAGTCCACGCCCGGTGAACGCAGGACGGCGACCGCGCCGCGTACCGTCGGGCGACCTCCGGCGAAGGCGCCGAAGGTGCGCATCACGTGCGCGGCGTAGCAACCGAGGTCCATGAGTGCACCGCCCGCCAGCGCCGCCGACCACCTCGGATCCTCGTCCGGTGGCGTCGGCATCGACATCCGCACGTCGATCCGGCGCAGGTCGCCGATCGCGCCGGCGGCGAGCAGCTGCTCCGCCCGCGCGACCAGGGGATGGAACCGGTAGTGATACCCCTCGAGCACCACGACTCCCGCCGCGGTGGCGGCGTCGGCCACCGCACGCGCGGAATCGGCGTTGGCCGCGAAGGGCTTCTCGGTGAGCACCGGCTTTCCCGCACGCACCGCGGCCAGGTTCCACTGCGCGTGTAGGGAATTGACCAGCGGGTTGTAGATGACGTCCACCTCGGGATCGTCGATCACCGCCTGGTAATCACCGTGAATCCGCTCCACGCCGTGCTCTGTGGCGAAGGCCTCGGCGCGGTCGCGATCGCGCGCGGCGATCGCGACCAGCCGGTGCCCCAGGGCATGGGCGGGACCGACGATCGCGTCGGCGGCGATCCGCGCCGCGCCGAGCACCCCGATGCGCAGCGGGTCACCGGGAAGCGGAGTGCCGTCGATGCGGACCGCGGCCTCGCCGCGCGTCATGCGGACGTCGTGGCGCACACGGCCCGGAGGTGGTCGATCGACGCCGCGACATCGTCCTTCGCGGTGTCGCCGTCCGCCTCGGAGCCCAGGATCGTGTCCTGCTCCAGGACGTACCATCCCGCATACCCGGCCGCGGTGAGACCCTTGATGATCGCGGGCAGGTCCACATCGCCATCGCCCAGCGGGGTGTACATGCCCGCCCGCACGGCGTCGGTGTAGCTGAGGTCGCCCGAGCGGACGCGGGCCGCGAGCTCGGCGCGCACGTCCTTGAGGTGCACGAGGCGGACGCGATCAGCGGCGAGGGTGACCACGTCGACCGGGTCGGTGCCACCCGCGAGCAGGTGCCCGGTGTCCAGGCACAGGGTGACGGCCGAGCCCTCGATCACGCGCAGGACCTCGGGGCGCTGCTCGATCATGGTGCCCACGTGTGGATGCAGCGCGGCATCGAGGCCGCGTTCACCGGCGGCGGCGGTGAGCCGGTCCAGATTGTGCAGCAGGGTGTCCCAGCCGGACGCGTCGAGCTCAGGACGCGCGTCGTAGCCGTCGGTGCCGGTCGCAGCGGCGATCACCGCCACGCCGCCGCCGACCGCGAGGATCCGGTCGGCGGCGACGAGGAACTCGGGGAGCGGATCGACGTGGGGGTCGTGCAGCACCAGGGGGATGAAGCCGCCGACGCAGGACAGGCCGTAGCCGGACAACGTGGTGCGCAGCGCAGCCGGTTCGGCCGGCAGGAAGCCGTCGGGGCCGGTCTCCGTGGCGGTGAGGCCGAGCTCGCGCATCTCGCTGAGTACGCGATCGGGCGCGAGCTGATACCCCCAACCGGGGACCTCGCAGACGCCCCAGGAGATCGGGGCGGCGGCGAGGCGGAGGGGAAGGTCGGTCATCGGGCTTCTCGTTTCTCGAAAGTGGGGGATGGAGAGGGGAGTTCGGAACGGATCAGTCGTAGGCGCCGGGAACGTGCTGGTCCCAGTCGATCACCGAGCCGGTGACGATGCCGCTGCGATCGGAGAGGAGGAAGACGACGGCATCGGCCGCCTCGGAGGGTTGCGCGAGCCGTCCCGCGGGCAGGCCGTGGCCCGCCTCCTGCGCCCAGTCGTCCGTGGCAGCGTGGAACCGCTTCTGTGTGATCGCCTCACCCTCGGTCTCGGTCCACCCGATGTTGAGTCCGTTGACGCGGATCCGGTCGAACCGATGGGCGTGGGCGGTGTTGCGGGTGAGCCCGATCAGTCCCGCCTTCGCGGCGACGTACGGCGCGAGGTAGGGCTGTCCGCCGTGCGCGGACATCGAGATGATGTTGACGATCGCCCCCGGCGCGCCGCGACCGCGCATATCGCGCACCGCTGCGGCCATCGTGAAGAACGGGGCTCGCAGGTTCACGGCGATGTGCTCGTCGAAGAGCTCGGGGGTGGTGTCGAGCAGGGTGCCGCGGGTGGTGAGCCCGGCTGCGTTGCACAGCCCGTCGACGCGGCCGAAGGCCGCAACGGTCGCCTCGACGGAAGCCGTGGCCTGTGCCGGATCGGCGACATCGGCCATCAGGAAGCGCACGTCCGCGCCGCCCGCCCCGAGCTCGGCCGCGAGCGCGTCGCCCACGTCCGCCCGGCGTCCGGTGAAGGCCACACGTGCTCCGGCGGCCACTGCGGCACGGACCACGGCGGCGCCGACGCCCTGGGTGCCGCCGGACACGAGGACCACGCGGCCCGCGAGATCGCCTCCGGCCGCGGCACTCACGCGAGCCTCCGGGCGTCGAGCGCCGACAGCTGTGCGCTGAACTCCGCGGCGGACATGCCGGCGTCGAGGGCACGGTGGGTGAGCTCCGCCTGGGTCTCGCCGTGCATCCCGGTCACCGGCTGGTCGAGGTCGAGATTGCTGGGGAAGGCGTAGCCCTCCGCGGTGGCCGCCACGGCATGGCCCGCCCCGCGCGGATCGGACGCGGCCAGGTTCGCGATGTGCGGATAGGTCGCGCGCAGCATGGCGGAGCGATCGACCGATTCCATCGCGCGGCCGAACGCCGAGCTGACCTGCAGCAGGTTCGCCATGCGGCGGATTCCGCCGGAGACGTTCGATCCGGCCGCATGGAACAGTGCCGGGTTGAAGAAGACCGCGTCGCCGGCGGCGAGGGGGAGCTGCACGTAGTGCTCCGCGAAGTACTGCTGGAACTCCGGGAGGTTGAAGGCGAGGTACCCGTTCGGATACCGCTGCGAGTAGGGCAGGTACATGGTGGGGCCGGATTCGAGCGGCATGTCCACGTGCGCCACCGCCCCCTGCAGGGTGAGCGCGGGGGACAGTAGATGCGCCGGGATGCGGAACTGCGCGGCCGTCTCCGGCGACATGAAGCCCAGGTGGTAGTCCCGGTGCGCAGACTGCGCCCCGCCGCCCGGGTTGACCACGTTGATCGCCGAGGTCACCTGGTACATCGGTCCGAGCCAGGCCTGCGCGATCAGGTTGAGCACGTCGTTGGCGTAGTACCGCACGAAGAGGGCGGGGTCGCGGAGCGCGAGCTTCTGCAGGGCGTTCCAGATGCGATCGTTGGCACCGGGTGCGGCGAAGTGATCGCCGCCGGCGCCCCCCGCCGCGCGCTGCTCGCGGATCATCGCGGTGTACGCCGCGGTGCACTCGTCGAGGCCGTGCCGCTGATCGAAGGCGCCGGGGAAGACGACGATGCCGGGTCCGTCCAGCAGGGCCCGCACCAATTCGTCACCGAGGTCCTCGCGGAAGGCCGGGGCGTCGGCTGCGCGCCGCTGCACGTCGTGGCCGTAGGTGAGGACCCCGCGCTCGGACCCGGTGGCGTTCGGGAACGCGGCGAGGTCGGTCTCCGTGGACAGGAGCGCGACGAATTCGTCGAGGTCGCAGTCCTGCGCGCGAACCCGGACGGGCCGGGATGATGCGGTTGTGGCCATGGGCGGTGGCTCCTGTTCGGCGGCCCGGGGGCCGGATGTGCTGTGCACCACAGATGTTGCCAACCGGAGTCGTGTCGAAACACCCCGCAAACCCATCAAAAACCCCTCAGAATGGTGGAGTACCGCGCCGACAGGAGCACCCGATGCCGCATCCGTATCCGATCCGTGAGATCGCTCAGCAGGCCGGCGTCAGTGAGGCCACCGTCGACCGTGTGCTGCACGACCGGCCGGGGGTTCGGGCCGGGACCGCCGAACAGGTGCGGCAGGCGATCGCGGATCTGGACCGGCAACGCACCCAACTACGCCTGTCCGGGCGCAGGTTCATGCTCGATGTCGTGATGGAGACGCCGCGTCGCTTCTCGACGCTCACCCGCGACGCCTTGGAATCCGAGCTACCGGCGCTGCGGCCGGCGGTCTTCCGGGCGCGCTACCACTTCCGGGAGGAGTGGCCGACCGCCGAGTTGATCTCCCAGCTGGATACCCTGGCCCGCAAGGGAAGCCACGGCGTCATTCTCAAGGCTCCCGACCTCCCCGAGGTTGCGGCGGCGATCGATCGGCTCGCCGCGCGCCGGATCCCCGTGATCACCGTGGTGACCGACATTCCGGCGAGTACGCGCATCGCCTACGTCGGGATGGACAACCGGGCGGCGGGTGCGACGGCGGCGTACCTGGTCTCACAGCTCGTCGGTGAGCGGCCCGGTGCGCACCTGGTGGTCACCAGCGGCGCACTCTTCCGCGGCGAGGAGGAACGGGAGATGGGCTTCCGCAGCGAGATCCGCCGCATCGACCCCGAGCGGTCGGTGATCGAGGTGCCGAACACCGCGGGCTCCGACGAGGCCTGCCGGCGCGCAGTGGCGGCGGTCCTGGCCCGCGAACCGGAGATCGCGGGGGTGTACACGCCGGGCGGGGGCAACCGGGGCGTGATCGCGGCCTTCGACGGCGCGGACCGCGGTTATCACGCCTACATCGGCCACGATCTGGCCGAGTCGAACCGGGAGTTGTTGTGCGCGGGGCGCATCACCGCCCTCCTGCACCACGATCTGCGAGCCGACTTGCGGCAGGCCGCGCACGCGGTGATGGGGTATCACGGTGCGCTCCCGGGGCCCCAGCGCCCGCGGCCGACCGCGATCCAGATCGTCACGCCGCCGAATCTGGCCGGCCTGTGACCGCTAGCGACTGAAGACGGAGACGTCGAAGAAGTACCGCGAGGCCCGGTAGACGTGCCGGCCGAGCTCGATGGCCGTGCCGACCTCGTTGAAGGCCACGCGTTGCATCGTGAGCACGGCATCGCCGGGCCCCTCGTCCAGCAGCTCGGCCTCGTCGCCGGTCGAGATGCGCGCGCCGATCCGCTGCTCCGCCTGGGCGATGGTGATGCCACGACCGCGCAGGCATTGGTAGAGCCCCTTGGCCTGGAGCTCGTCCGGAGCCGGAGCCAGCTCGGCGGGAAGGTGGTTGGTGAGGATCGCCAGCGGTACGTCGTCGGCACTGCGCAGCCGGCGGATCGAGACCACCTGGGCGTCGTGCTCGATCCCCAGCTCGTCCGCCACCTCTTCGTCCGCCCGTCCGAGCCGGTAATCGAGCAGCTTCGTGGACGGCCGCTGCCCTGCGGCGACCAGGTCCTCGTAGAGGCTGGTCAGTTCGACGGCGCGGTGGACCTCGTTGCGCACCACCTGCGTTCCGACTCCGCGCTTGCGCACCAGAAGCCCCTTGTCCACGAGCGCCTGGATCGCCTGGCGTGCGGTGGGACGAGACAGGTTGAGCCGCTTGGCGAGATCGATCTCGTTCTCGATCCGGTCACCGGGAACGAGCCGGCCGTCCAGGATCGACCGTTCCAGCGCCTGGGCGAGCTGGTAGTACAGCGGCACCGGACTGGTGCGGTCCAGCTCGACGGGGAGGGCGTCCTGCGACATACCGACGAGTCTAGGTCACGACGTGCATTTTCTCGCGGTCCTGAGCAACGCATGTGTGGACAATCAACTTTTACGGAATTGCGCGAGTATGTCAGCACATATCGACCGGCGACGTGTGCCGCAGCCGCGTTGTCATACCCCTCGCAACCGTCCGGAGAACGTCGAAGTTCGCAGGTAGTCGTGTATCTGACGAAAATTTGTCGAGAGATGTTTGTATGACAGGACAAATGAGATACAGTGATCCACGTCGCACTCACGACGTTACCCACCAGGAGGAGCCACGCCATGACCACAGGCACCGGCGGCGCGCCGTTCGATCTGATCACCCTCGGTCGCGTCGGCATCGACATCTACCCCCTGCAGGACGGGGTCGGCCTCGATCAGGTGGAGACCTTCGGCAAGTACCTCGGCGGGAGTGCGACCAACGTCGCCGTCGCGGCCGCGCGATACGGCCGCACCTCGGCCGTGATCACCGCAACCGGCGCGGATCCCTTCGGTCGCTTCGTGCACACCGAACTGCGCCGGCTGGGGGTCGACGACCGGTACGTGGGCACCGTCGCCGGGCTGAACACCCCGGTCACGTTCTGCGAGATCTTCCCGCCCGACGATTTCCCGCTGTACTTCTACCGCGATCCGATCGCGCCCGACCTCATGGTCGACGACGATGCGCTCGACCTCGACGCGATCCGCGCCGCCCGGATCTTCTGGGCCACCGTCACCGGACTTTCCCGCGAGCCCAGCCGGTCCGCTCATCACACCGCGTGGGCGGCTCGCGGACGCACACCGCTCACCGTGCTCGACCTCGACTACCGGCCGATGTTCTGGGAGTCGCCCGAGCTCGCGAGCGCCGAGGTGGGGCGGGCTCTCGACCATGTCACGGTCGCGATCGGCAACCGCGAGGAATGCGAGATCGCCGTGGGGGAGACCGAACCCGAGCGGGCGGCCGACGCCCTGCTCGACCGTGGCGTCGAACTGGCCGTCGTCAAGCAGGGCCCGCGCGGCGTGCTGGCGAAGACCCGCGACGAGCGGGTGGAGGTGCCGCCGTACCGCGTTGACGTGATCAACGGTCTCGGCGCGGGCGACGGGTTCGGCGGCGCCCTCTGCCACGGGCTTCTGTCCGGGTGGCCGCTCGAACGGACGCTGCGCTTCGCCAACGTCGCCGGCGCCATCGTGGCCTCCCGCCGCGAGTGCTCCACCGCCATGCCCACCACCGATGAGGTGGACACCGTCATCGAGGAGCTGGACCGCAATCATGTCTGATTCGTATCTCAACGCCGGCCCGTTGGGCCCCGAGGACTTCGAGCGCCTCCGTACCGCTCGGCTGGAGGCTCCCGATGCGATCGCGGAAGTGCTCGCCGCTCGCCGCCGCCGTCCGCTGGTACGCGGCGACAAGCGCCTGATGATCGTGGCCGCCGACCACCCCGCCCGTGGGGCGCTCGGCGTCGGTTCCGACCCGATGGCGATGGCGGACCGCTACCAGCTGCTGCAACGAATGGCGCTGGCCGCCTCCCGGCCCGGCGTCGACGGGGTGCTCGGCACGCCGGACGTGATCGAGGACCTGGCCCTGCTCGGCGTCCTCGACGACAAGATCGTGGTGGGGTCGATGAACCGCGGCGGCCTGCGTGGCGCCGCGTTCGAGATGGACGATCGGTACACCTCCTACGACGTGCCCGCCATGCAGCGCGACGGGCTGGACTTCGCGAAACTGCTGGTGCGGATCAACCTCGAAGACGCCGGTACCGCCGCCACCCTGGAGGCCACCGCCGCGGCGGTCACCGCCGCCGCTGCCGCCAAGTTGCCGATCATGCTGGAGCCCTTCCTCAGCCGCTGGTCCGAGGGCAAGATCGTCAACGACCTGTCCACCGACGCCGTGATCGCCTCGATCGCGATCGCATGCGGCCTCGGCAGCACCTCGGCCTACAGCTGGCTCAAGCTGCCCGTGGTCGACGACATGGAGCGCGTGATGGCCGCCGCAACGCTGCCCACACTGTTGCTCGGAGGCGACCCCGCGGGCGATCCCGATGCGGTGTACGCGTCCTGGGCGAAGGCGCTCGGCCTGCCCGGAGTGCACGGACTCGTCGTGGGCCGCACCCTGCTCTACCCCGCGGACGGCGATGTCGCCGCCGCCGTCGACACCGCCGCGGCACTCGTCCACGGCGCCTGAACCTCTCGACCCGACGCACTCCGAGGAGACCGTACCGATGACCACCACAGAACTTCCCGTCGTTCCGCACTGGATCGACGGTGCCGCCCACCCGTCCACGAGCGGTCGCACCGCGGACGTCTACGACCCGGCCCTCGGGGTGGTCACCAAGCGGGTGGCGCTGGCCGACCGCGCCGAGATCGACGCCGCCGTCGCCTCCGCGCGCAAGGCACAGGAGGCGTGGGCCGATCTGTCCCTGGCACGCCGGCAGTCGGTGCTGTTCCGGTTCCGCGAACTGCTCGAGGCCCGCAAGCCCGAACTCGCCGAGATCATCACCAGCGAGCACGGCAAGGTCCTCTCGGACGCCCTCGGCGAGATCAGTCGCGGCCAGGAGGTCGTCGAATTCGCCTGTGGCCTGGCACATCACCTCAAGGGTGAGTTCAGCGAGCAGGTCTCGTCCGGAGTCGACGTCTACTCCACCCGGCAGCCGCTCGGCGTGGTCGGCATCATCAGCCCGTTCAACTTCCCGGCGATGGTGCCGGCATGGTTCTTCCCGATCGCCATCGCCGCGGGTAACGCGGTGGTGCTCAAGCCGAGCGAGAAGGATCCGTCGGCGTCGATCTGGATGGCCGAGTTGTGGAAGGAGGCAGGACTGCCGGACGGCGTGTTCACCGTGCTCAACGGCGACAAGGAAGCCGTCGACGGCCTGTTGACCCACCCCGATGTCGCGGCCATCTCCTTCGTCGGTTCCACGCCGATCGCCAGGTACGTCTATGAGACCGGCGCCAAGCACGGCAAGCGCGTGCAGGCCCTGGGCGGCGCGAAGAACCACATGCTGGTGCTCCCGGACGCCGACCTCGACCTCACCGCCGACGCCGCGATCAACGCCGGCTTCGGCTCGGCGGGGGAGCGATGCATGGCGATCTCCGTCGCAGTCGCCGTCGAGCCCGTGGCCGATGCCCTGATCGAGAAGATCACCGAGCGCATGGCCACGCTGCGCACCGGAGACGGCCGCCGCGGCTGCGATATGGGCCCGCTGGTCACGAAGGCGCACCGCGACAAGGTGGCGTCCTACATCGACATCGCGATCGAGGACGGCGCCACCGTCGTGGTCGACGGGCGTTCGGTGCAGCCCGACGGTGCGCCCGAGGGCTTCTGGCTCGGACCCACGCTGATCGACCGAGTGCCCACCGGTTCGCGCGTGTACACCGAGGAGATCTTCGGACCCGTGCTCGCCGTGGTCCGCGTGAACTCCTACGAGGAGGGCGTCGAACTGATCAACTCCGGCGCCTTCGGCAACGGCACCGCGATCTTCACCAACGACGGCGGCGCCGCACGACGGTTCCAGCGCGATATCAGGGTGGGCATGATCGGCATCAACGTGCCGATCCCGGTTCCCGTGGCCACCTTCAGCTTCGGTGGCTGGAAGGAATCCATGTTCGGCGATACCAAGGCGCACGGCGCCGAGGGCGTGAAATTCTTCACTCAGCTCAAGGCGATCACCAGCCGGTGGCTGGACCCCTCGCACGGAGGCATCAACCTCGGCTTCCCGCAGAACGACTGACGCATTTCGAGAAGGGAACGGCCATGGCGGCGACACCCAACGAGTGGTTCCATCCCCGCGGTGACCTGGCGCGTGATGGATGGGAATCCGTGGTCGACACCACGATCCCCGGCTGGCGGCACACCGGGATCCGGATCGCGGACCTGGCCGCCGGCGCGCTGACGCTGCCCGCGGGCGGAATCGAACGCATCGTCGTCCCCCTGACCGGCGGCTGCATCGTGGATCATGAGGGTGTCTCCACGACGCTGGCCGGGCGGCGCTCCGTGTTCGACGGTCCCACCGACGTGCTGTACATCGGTGCGGGCACCGGACTGACGGTGCGCGGCACCGGGCGGGTGGCGGTGGCGGAAGCCCCGACCACCGTCACCCGACCGACCCACCACGTCCCGGCGCACGCGGTCCCGGTCGAGGTCCGCGGAGCGGGCCGCGACACCCGCCAGGTGCACAACTTCGGTACTCCCGGCACCCTCGACGCCGCCGCACTCATCGTGTGCGAGGTGATCACGCCGGGTGGGAACTGGAGCAGTCACCCCGCGCACAAGCACGACGAGTACATCGCGGGGCACGAGACCAGGCTCGAAGAGATCTACTACTTCGAGGCCGCTCCCACCCGCGCACTGCGGGAGGCGGGATCGGCCCCCGCCGACGCGGACGCCTTCGGCAGCTTCGTCACCTACTCGTCGAACGCGGGCGAGATCGACACCAACGCCGTGGTCCGCACCGGTGACATCGCGCTGGTCCCGTTCGGCTACCACGGTCCGGCGATGGCGGCGCCCGAGTACGACCTCTACTACCTCAACGTGATGGCCGGCCCCGACCCCGAACGGGAATGGCTGATCAGTGATGATCCGCGCCAGACCTGGCTGCGGGACACATGGAGCGCACAGGAACCCGATTCCCGGTTGCCCTACGCGGCCCCCACCGGATCCAGCGAAGGAGAAGCCGAATGAGCACGCGGCGGATGACGGTCGGCCAGGCCCTGGTCGAGTTCCTGGCCCATCAATGGACCGTGGACGAGGTCGTCGGCGCCGACGGTACGAGCACCGTCGTGCGCGAGCGCACCGTGCCCGGCACCTTCGGGATCTTCGGGCACGGCAATGTCGCCGGCGTCGGCCAGGCCCTGCTCCAGGCGGCCGTCGAGGAACCCGGGCTCATGCCCTATCACCAGGCGCGCAACGAGCAGGCCATGGTGCACCAGGCCGTGGGCTACGCCCGCATGCACCGGCGGCGCGCCACGTACGCCAGCACCGCGTCGGTCGGACCGGGGGCGGCCAACATGCTCACCGGTGCCGCGCTGGCCACCGCGAACCGGATGCCCGCGCTCCTGCTGGTCTCGGACACGTTCGCGACCCGCGTGGCCGATCCCGTCCTCCAACAGCTGGAGTTCCCGCACGACACGGGGATCCAGGTCTCCGATGCCTTTCGCCCCCTCTCCCGCTATTTCGACCGCGTGCAGCGCCCGGAGCAGCTGTTCTCGATCGCGCTCGCCGCACTGCGGGTGCTGACCGATCCCGCCGAGACCGGCGCCGTGACCATCGCGCTGCCCGAAGACGTCCAGGCCGAGAGCATCGACGTGCCCGAAGAGTTCCTCGCCGACCGCGAGTGGCACCTGCGCCGCCCGCTGCCCGAGCGCGGGCCGCTGGCCCGCGCCGTGACGGCGATCCGCGGCGCGAAACGACCGCTGATCGTGGCCGGAGGCGGCGTGATCTACTCCGGCGCCGAAGACGCACTGCGGCGGCTCGTCGAGGCCACCGGGATACCCGTGGGCACCACCCAGGCGGGTGGTGGGGCGCTGATCTGGGACCACCCGCAGAACCTCGGCGGCATCGGCGCCACCGGCACCGCCGCGGCCAATGCGATCGCCGCCGAGGCGGATGTTGTGATCGGAATCGGCACCCGGTACAGCGATTTCACCACCGGTAGCCGCACCGCCTTCCAAGCCCCCGAGGTCACCTTCGTCAACATCAACGTCGCCTCGTTCGACGCCTACAAGCACGGGTCCCAGCTCCCGGTGATCGCCGATGCCCGCGAGACGCTCATCGCCCTGCGAACCGAACTCGACGGTCACACCGTGGAATCCGGCTACGCCGATCGGATCGCCGCAACAAAACGCGAGTGGGATACAGCGGTCGACGCCGCCTTCGTGCCCACCGGAGGCGAGCTGCCGGGCCAGCCCGAGATCATCGGAGCCGTGCACGCTGCCATGGATCCCCGCGACGTGATCATCCAGGCAGCGGGGTCGCTGCCCGGCGACCTGCAGAAGTTGTGGCGAGTGCGCGATCCACTCGGCTACCACGTCGAATACGCATTCTCCTGCATGGGATACGAGATCGCCGGCGGTCTCGGCGCCAAGCGCGGACTCCTGGCTGACGGTGACGATCGCGATGTCGTGGTGATGGTGGGCGACGGCTCCTACCTCATGCTGCACACCGAACTGGTCACCGCAGTGGCCGAGGGCATCAAACTGATCGTGATCATCATCCAGAACCAGGGCTACGCGTCGATCGGTCACCTCTCCGAGACGGTCGGATCGCAGCGGTACGGCACGCGGTACCGGTACGCCGAATCACCCGACGGCGATCCGGCGCACGCCGACTTCGAGCGCGGCCCCTTCCTTCCGGTGGACCTGGCCGCGAACGCCGCCAGCTACGGCGTGGACGTGATCGACATCGCGCCCGGTCCGCAGGCTCTGGGCGACCTGTCGCGGGCGGTCGCCACCGCCAAGGCCGCGAGCGGTCCCACCGTGATCCATCTGCACAGCGACCCGTTCGTCTACGCGCCCGAGGGCGGCGGCTGGTGGGACGTTCCCGTCGCCGAGGTCTCGACGATGGACAGCACCCGGGCGGCGCGCGCCGACTACGAACGGCAGCGCGTCCAGCAGCGCCCGCTCCTCGGCTAGTGCCGAACCCGCTCCGAGAAGGATCCACATCATGACCGACGACCGCGAGCACACCGCCGGACTGCGCATCGGCACCGCCCCCGACTCCTGGGGTGTGTGGTTCCCCGAACACCCCCGCCAGACACCGTGGGAACGCTTCCTCGATGAGGCCGCCGCGGCCGGATACCACTACATCGAGCTCGGCCCCTACGGCTACCTGCCCACCGATCCGGGGCGCCTCGAGGACGAGCTCGGCAAGCGCGATCTCGCGCTGTCCGGCGGCACCATCTTCACCGGCTTCCACAAGGGCGCCGATCAGTGGGACCGCGCCTGGCGGCAGGTGAGCGATGTCGCCGCCCTGGTGCAGGCGATGGGGGCCGAGCACCTCGTGGTGATCCCCGACCTGTGGCGCTCCGACGCCACCGGCGAGACCCTGGAACCGCGTACCCTGAACACCGAGCAGTGGAACCTCATGGGGGAGGGCCATAATCGCCTCGGCCGCGCCCTGGCCGAGGAGTTCGGCATCCGCCAGCAGTTCCACAGCCACGCCGACAGCCACATCGGCACCGCACGCGAGGTGCAGCGCCTCCTGGAGATCACCGATCCCGAGAGCCTGAGCCTGTGTCTGGACACAGGGCACTACGCCTACTACGGCGGCGACAACGTCGAGCTGATCACGAAACACCCGGACCGGATCGGGTACCTGCACCTCAAGCAGATCGATCCGGAACTGCGCTTCGACGTCCTCAAGAACGACGTCGCCTTCGCCGACTGCGCCGCCGAGATCATGGTCGAACCACCCTCCGGCATCCCCGATTTCGCACCGATCATCGACGCCGTCAACGGGATCGACTCGGAGATCTTCGCGATCGTCGAGCAGGACATGCCCGGCGTCGACATCGACCTCCCGGCGGGCATCGCCACCCGAACCCGGCAGCACATCTTCGGCTGCCACCCACTCACCCGCACCCGCTGACCGCCCAACCGAACAGGAGCGAAGACCCCATGAGCCAGGACCTGCGGATCGCCGTCGTCGGCGCCGGAATGATGGGCGCCGACCACATCCGGCGCATCACCACCGCCATCACCGGTGCCACCGTCTCGGCCGTCGTGGAACCCGATGCCGCGCGTCGCGGTGCCGCGCGTCGCGGTGCCGCGCTCGCCGATGCACCGGGAGCGCAGGGCTTCACGGACCTCGACGGTGCCCTGGCGTCGGGGCTCGCCGACGCGGTGCTGATCGCCACGCCGGGGCAGTTCCACGAGGAGGCGCTGCTCGCGGTGCTCGCCGCCGGGCTGCCCGTGCTGTGCGAGAAGCCCCTGACCAAGGAACCCGAGTCGTCGTGGCGCGTGGTGGAGGCGGAGATGGCGGGCGGGAAGCAGCTGATCCAAGTGGGATTCATGCGCCGGTTCGACCGCGAGTACGAGCAACTGCGGGCACTGATCGCCGATCGCGCCGCCGGTGAACTGGTCATGCTGCACGCCCGGCACCGCAACGCCTCGGTCCCGGCGAGCTACGTGCAATCGATGCTCATCAACGATTCCGTGGTGCACGAGTTCGATGTGGTGCCCTGGCTCGCCGGAGGCGTCGTGCGTTCGGTCGAGGTGAAGTACCCGCGCCGCAACAGTGGCGCTCCCGAACGTCTTCGCGAGCCGATCCTGGTGATCATGGAGCTCGACAACGGCGTCCTCGTGGACGTCGAGATGAACGTCTCCATCGGCTTCGGCTACCAGGTGTCCACCGAGGCGGTCTTCGAGCAGGGCGTGGCCAGGATCGGTGAACCGTCCGGGCTCCAGCTCTTCCAGGCGGGACGGTTCGCCGTGGCGGAGCACGCCGACTACACGACCCGATTCCGCGAGGCCTACGACCGCCAGGTGCAGGCCTGGGTCGACGGTGCGCGGCGCGGCGTGGTGGCGGGACCGTCGGCGTTCGACGGCTACAAAGTGGCCGTGTGCTGCGCCGCGGGCGTCGAGGCCCTCGACAAGGAGGGGCCCGTCACCGTCGACCTGCCCGTGACGCCGGCGTTCTACGCCGAGCGCTAGGGGGCTGTGATGGTCCGAATCGCCCTCGATCCCACGCCGTTCCACAGCACCCACGCGTTCCTCGACTTCTTCGACGTGGCGGCGAGGGCCGGATACGAATGGATCCAGCTCACGCCGCATCCGGAGTTCGTGCCCTTCTTCGGGCATCCGAGGGTGGACCGCGCTCACCTCGCCACGGTGCGCAAACGCGCCGCGGATGCGGGGGTCGGCATCGCCTCGCTGCTCCCGGTGCAGCGGATCTCGTGGCCGGACGAACCGCAGCGGGAGGCCGCACTGCGGAATTTCCGGCGCGTCATCGAGGTCGCCGAAGCGCTCGAGGTCTCCGTGATCAATACCGAATTCAGCGGACGACCTGAACGATTCGAGGAATCGGAGGCGGCCTTCTACCGGTCCATGGAACAACTGATCCCACTGCTCGAATCCGCAGGTATCACCCTGAACTTCGATCCACACCCCGACGACTTCGTCGAGGACGGCCTGGCGGCCTGGCAGATACTGCGTGGGCTGGATTCACCCGCGGTGGGATTCGTCTACGTCGGCAGCCACACCTTCCACTACGGCGATCGCGCGGACAGTCTGGTCCCGGAACTCGGCGATCGGCTCGGAGCGGTCTACGCAGCCGACACCTACGACCATCGCCGCTCGCACGGCCTGCGCTACATCACCAACCCGCCCGGCAACGCCGTGCGCGTGCATCAGCACCTGCGGATCGGCGCCGGCGACGTGGACTGGACGGCGCTGTTCGGGTTGCTCGGCCGCACCGGCTTCCTCGGCCGCGAGGACGCGATCATCTGCTCGAACGTCTTCGCCGAGGACGAGACCGCGGATGAGACCTCCCGGTACCAGCTCGGGCGCATCCGCGAGCTGGTCGCGGCGCACATCTGAGGACCGCGTCAGAGCACGCCGTGCAATGGAGGCGGCACCTGATTGAGGGTGCTGCGGCCGAGGTGGTGCACCTTGTATCGCACCGGATCGTGCAGGGTGTGCGTGCGGGCGTCACGCCAGATCCGGTCGAGGCCCAGATCGCCGCCCGCGCTGCGCGTCCCACTCACCTCGAACAGAGCGGCGGGCACCTCGGTGGCGGCGCGGTCGGCCAGGACCTTCGCGGTGGCGACGGCGATCGAGGCCTCCTGGGCGTGCTCGGCGCCGGGTTCGGCGAAGGCGGTGTCGACGGCCGCAGCGGCCACCGTGAGCGCGGCTTCGGCGGCGCGCACACTCACGGTGAGCTCGCCGAATCGCTGCACCACCAGGAGGTCGTCCTGTGCGCGGTCGACGCCCGCCTCGAACCAGGGGCGAGACTTCGTACGGACGAACTCCGCCGCCGCCTCCAGTGCGCCCCGGGCGAGCCCGGTGTCGATGGCCACATGCAGCAGCTGTGCGAACGCACCGTAGCCGGTGGGCTCGGAGACGGCGGGCGAGCGCGGCACCACCGCCCCGGGCGGGACGGCCACATCGTCGAAGCGCACCGTCCCGCTGCCGGTGGTGCGCTGGCCCAGCCCGTTCCAGTCGTCGAGCACGGTGATGCCGGGCGTCTCCGTCGGAACGAAGGCGATCACCTGTTCCCCCGAGTCGGCGTCGCGGGCCAGTACAGCGAGGATGTGCGCGTACGGCGAGCCCGTGCAGTAGAACTTCTCACCGTCGAGGCGGGCACCGTCCGGGGTCCGGGTGAGCGTCGTGGCCACCTCGGCCACCGTCTTCCCGCCCTTCTCGGATTGCGCGTTCGCGATCCGAGCACCGTCGAGCACCTGCTGGAACAGCGTGCGCTGCAGGCCCTCCGGCGCGGCCAGGCGCAGCGCGGTGAGGTACACGTAGTGGCTGTGCGGGATCTGCGCGAGCGATCCGTCGGCGGTGGCGAGGATGCGGAAGACCTCGGCCACAGTGGACGGCGGCAGATCGGGTCCGCCGAACCGGGCGGGCACCGTCAACGCGAAGAGCCCGGCGTCGGAGAGGTACTCCACCTCGGCGTGCGGAAGCCGGCGATCGCGGTCCCGGTCGGCGGCGGTCTCGGCGAACCGCTCGGCGAGGTAGCGCGCCGAATCGAATGCCGTCTGCGCCGAGTCGATTCCGGGTGCGATGGTCACACCAGCGCCCCGGCGCGGCTCGCCTCGATCTCGCGCACCAGGGGCAGCACCTTCTCGCCGAAGTACTCGATCTCCTCCTGGAAGTGCAGGAACCCACCCAGGATCAGGTCCACCCCCAGCTCCTTGTAGGCCACGATCCGTTCGGCGACCTGCTCCGGGGTTCCGATCAGCTGGGTGCGGAAGCCGTCGTTGTACTGGACCAGGTCCTCGAACGAGGAGTCCGCCCACATGCCACGACCATCGGAGGTGGACTTGCCCGCCTGCTGCACCGCGTCCCGGAAGCCCTCGACCGCGGGCTTGTTGGCCTTCTCGACGATCTCGCGCAGGGTGTCCCGCGCCTCTTTCTCGGTGTCGCGAGCGATGATGAAGCCGTTGAGGCCGAACTTCACCTCGCGCTGCGCCTCCCGTGCCACGCGACGCAGATCGTCGAGCTGGTCGGTGACGCCGTCGAAGTCCTTGCCGTTGGAGAAGTACCAGTCGGCGTACTTGCCGCCGTTCACGCGCGCCGCCGAGGAGTTGCCGCCCTGGAACAGCTCGGGATTCGGGCGCTCCGGGGTGTTGAGCGGCTTGGGCTTGAGGGTGAAGTCGCGGATCCGGTAGAAGTCGCCGCCGAAGTCGACGTTGTCCTCGGTCCAGATCTTGCGGATCACCTCGAGGAACTCGGCGCTGCGCCGGTACCGCTCGTCGTGCTCGAGCCAGGGCTCGCCGAGCGCCTTGAACTCGCCCGCGAACCAACCGGAGACCACGTTGATCGCGAACCGGCCGTTCGAGAGGTGATCCGCGGTGGCGCCGAACTTGGCCAGCACGGCGGGATGCCAGAGGCCGGGATGCACGGCGGCGATCACCTTGAGCTTCTCGGTGGCGCCCAGCAGCGCGAGGCTGAACGAGGTGGACTCGTGCTGGTACTCGGCGCCGTAGCTGGCCATGTACCGCACCTGCGAGAGCGCGTACTCGAAGCCCACGCGCTCGGCGGTCTGGGCCAGCTTCTTGTTGTACTCGAAGTCCCAGCTGGTGCGCTGCTCGATATCGCTGGTCACCAGTCCACCGGAGACATTGGGGACCCAGTAGGCGAACTTGATCTCGTCGGCGATCTTCTCGGTGGTCATGGTGTTCCTTCGGCTCGGGGCTGTCTAGGAGGTGGGGGAGAGGTTGGGCAGGAAGGCCCCGCGCACCGGCTCCGACGGCGAAGTGCCGGCGTCGAGCAGGCCGCGGGCCGCGAGGCGGGGGCGCACGCCCTCGCCGAAGTGGTAGGCCTCTTCCAGGTGCGGGTACCCGGACAGGATGAAGTGATCCAGGCCCAGCGCCGCGTACTCGGCGATGAGGTCGGCCACCTCGTCGTGCGAGCCGACCAGGGCGGTCCCGGCGCCGCCGCGGACCAGGCCCACGCCGGTCCACAGGCCCGGATACACCTGGAGGCTGCGGGCATCGGCGGCTTCGTCGAAAGCCGCACCGCCGCCGTGCAGTTCGCGCATCAGCCGCTGGCCCTCGGACTCGCTCCTGGCGAGGTTGGCCTGCGCCGCGCGGACGGCCGCGGGATCGAGATTGCCGAGCAGGCGGTTCGCCTCGGCCCAGGCCTCCTCGGACGTATCGCGAGAGATCACGTGCAGCCGGATGCCGTAGGTGAGCTCGCGTCCCTGGGCTGCGGCCAGTCCACGGATCCACTCGATCTTCTTGGCCACCTGGGCGGGCGGCTCGCCCCAGGTGAGGTAAGTGTCGGCGTGCTGGGCGGCGACGTCGCCGGCGGCGGGGGAGCTGCCGCCGAAGAAGATCGGCGGCGCGGGCTCGGGGCGCCGCGCCAGCAGGGCGTTCTCCGCCGAGACGTACTTCCCTGCGACGTTCACCGGCTCCGAGGACGTGAAGAGCTGCCGGGTGATGTCGAGGAACTCGCCGCACCGGGCGTAGCGCTCGTCCTTGGTCAGGGTGTCGCCGAAGGCGCGCTGCTCGGACGACTCACCGCCGGTGACCACGTTGAGCAGGACGCGGCCTCCCGACTGCCACTGCAGCGTGCTCGCCATCTGGGCGGACAGCAGCGGGCTCACCAGACCGGGGCGCAGGGCGACGAGGAACTTCAGGGTCTCGGTGGATTCGGTGAGCAACGCCGCCGTGAGCCAGGCGTCCTCGCACCACAGGCCGGTGGGGATGAGCACCGCCTCGAACTTGTTCGCCTCGGCGGCCAGCGCGAGCTGCTTGAGGTAGTGCAGGTTCGCGGGGCGATCGCCGCTCATGCCGCTGCCGTGCCCTCCCGCCATCAGGTTCCGCGAATCGCCGTAGGTGGGCAGGAACCAGTGCAGATGGAGGGGGTTGGGCGAGCTCACGGCAGCCTTCCGTCGATGGGGCGGGGTACGGGGCGCCAGTCCACCACCGCGGGGGCCGTGGGGGCCAGGTTTCGACTCGTGATGCGTCGAACGTGCGGAGCTACCGATCAGTAGCTAAGCTAGGGAATGAGTTAGTTAGAGTTCCGTAGTGAAAAGAGGTGTCAGATGTCGATCGAGACGGTGCAGAACGGTGACCCCGCGACCACTGGAGCCGGCGGGGCAGGGGCCGCCGGCCCACAGGCCGAACGACTCCCACAGGTGATCGCGCGGATCTTCGACCAGTTCGCGGATCGTCCGGCGTTCGCGACGCGGGAGGGCGGTCCGGGCACGCCCTACGTCACGGTCTCCTTCGGCGAGATCTGGCGGCGGGTCACCGCGCTGGCCGCCTCCTGGCGAAGCGAGCTCGACCCGGGCGACTTCGTTGCGATCCTGGGATTCACCAGCGCGGACTTCGTGACCGTCGACCTCGCGACCACACTGCTGGGAGCGCCGAACGTGCCCCTGCAGGCCGGAGCGCCCGCCGCTCGGATCGCCGCGATCCTCGACGAGACCCGACCGAAGATCTTCGCCGTCAGCGCCGATCAGGTGGAGCTCGCGGAAGAGGCGCTGCGCGAGTCCACGGCGACGCCCCGCGTGGTGGTCTTCGACGGTGGGTACGAGGGTTACGAGGGCATCGAGGCCGACGTCCTCGCAGGCGAGGCATTGCCGCAGCCCGAGTTCTTCGCTCCCGAGCCCGATACCGATCCGCTGGTGACCCTGATCTACACCTCGGGCAGCACCGGGACGCCCAAGGGTGCGATGTACACGGAGAAGCTGGTGGTGGACGCCTGGCTCAAGGTGGACAGCATCGTCGATGTGGACATGCCGTCCGAATCACTGCTGCACTTCCTGCCGATGAGCCACATGTACGGCCGCAACTGGCTGATCGCCGGGCTGGCCTCGGGCGGCACCGGTTACTTCGCCGGTGCATCCGATATGTCCACGCTGTTCGACGACCTCGCGGCCGCCCGTCCCACCGCCATCGGGCTCGTTCCGCGCGTGTGCGAGCTGGTACACCAGCGTTTCCTGGCAGTGGAGGCCGAGACCGATGCCGAGACCGCGCGCGTCGAGCTGCGCGACCGCATGCTGGGTGGCCGGCTGCAGGCTGCGATGTGCGGCAGCGCCGCGCTGTCCGCTGAATTGCAGACCTTCATGGAGTGGTTGCTGGGCATCGACATCCAGATCGGCTACGGCTCCACCGAAGCGGGCGGGGTCATCCGGGACGGCGTGATCGTGCGGCCGCCGGTGACCGAGTACAAGCTCATCGACGTTCCCGAACTCGGCTACTTCACCACCGATACCCCGCATCCCCGCGGTGAGCTCCTGGTGAAGTCGAACCAGCTGATCCCCGGCTACTACCACTCCGATAAGCAGGTGCGCGACGACGAGGGCTTCTACCGCACCGGCGACGTGATGGCCGAGCTCGGCCCGGACCGCCTCGAGTACGTGGACCGGCGCAGCAACGTGATCAAGCTGGCGCAGGGCGAGTTCGTGCCGATCGCGCAGCTCGAGGCGGTCTACGCGACCAGCCCCGAGGTGGAGCAGATCTTCGTCTACGGCACCAGCGAGCGGTCGTACCTGCTGGGCGTCGTGGTCCCCGCGGGAGGTCGCGAGGGAGAGACCGATGCCGAGACCCGGACGCGCGTGCTCGACAGCCTGGCGGCGATCGCCCGTGAGAACGACCTCGCCGCTTACGAGCTGCCGCGCGATGTGATCATCGAGCGGGATCCCTTCTCCCAGGAGAACGGGCTGCGTTCCGGCATCGGCAAACTCGTCCGTCCCGCGCTCACCGCCCGCTACGGCGACGCGCTGCACGCCCTGTACGCCGAAGCCGATGCCCGCCAGCGCGAGGGCCTGCGGGCGCTCGACGCGTCGGGTCCCGTGATCGACGCGGTGGTCGCTGCCGCCGCACTCACGCTCGGCGCCGAGGCCGATGACTTCGACGCCGGCACCCGGTTCGGCGACCTCGGAGGCGACTCGCTGTCGGCGCTGTCACTGGCCACCACGCTGGAGGGCCTGTACGGCGTCCCGGTGCCGGTGCAGACGATCGTCGGCCCCACGGCGACACTGGGCGGCGTCGCGGACCACATCGAGCGGGCCCGGTCGGGCGCCGTGGGCGCGCCCACCGCAGCCTCGGTGCACGGGACGAACGCCCAGGTCGCCCGCGCCGCGGACCTGACTCTGGAGAAGTTCATCGACCCGCAGCTGCTCGCTGCGGCACCGGCGCTGCCGGCCGCCACCGGCGAACCCGCCACCGTGCTGCTCACCGGCTCGACCGGCTACCTGGGCCGGTTCCTGCTGCTCGAGTGGTTGCGCCGGGTGGCCCCGCACCGCGGCACCGTGATCGCGCTGGTGCGCGGCGCGGACGCCGATGACGCACGCCGGCGCGTGGTCGCCGCCATCGGCGACGCCGACCCCGCGCTCACCGCGGAGTTCGCTGAGCTCGCGCAGGAGCACCTCCAGGTGATCGCGGGCGACTTCGGAAGCCCGTCGCTCGGCCTGGACGAGGCCACCTGGACCGATCTCGCTGCGCGCGTGGACCACGTGGTGCATTGCGGCGCGTTGGTCAACCACGTGCTGCCCTACGACCAGCTGTTCGGACCGAACGTGGTGGCCACCGGCGAGGTGGTGCGTCTCGCGCTCACCACCCGGCGCAAATCCATCGACTACGTCTCGACGGTGGCCGTGGTCCCGCAGGACGACGGCCGCGTCCTGGCCGAGGACGACGACGTGCGCGTGCACGGCGCCGAGCGGCGCATCGGCGCCGATGCCTACGCCAACGGCTACGCCGTGAGCAAGTGGGCCGGTGAGGTGCTGCTGCATGAGGCGGCGGATCTCGCAGGTCTTCCCGTACGCGTCTTCCGGTCCGACATGATCCTGGCGCACAGCAGGTTCCACGGGCAGTTCAACGCGGTCGATCAGTTCACCCGGCTGCTGTTGAGCATCGCAGAGACCGGCCTGGCGCCCCGTTCGTTCTACGCTCCGGATGCCTCCGGGCACCGTCCGCACTACGACGGCCTGCCCGTGGACTTCACCGCCGAGGCGATCACCACGCTCAGTGCCGCCGGCCGTGAGGGCTACCGAACCTTCCACGTGCTCAACGCCAATGACGACGGCGTGAGCCTGGACAGCTTCGTGGAGTGGATCGAGGCATCGGGCCGCGAGATCGAGCGGATCGACGATTACGACACCTGGTTCACCAGGTTCGAGCAAGCGCTGCAGGCCCTCCCGGACGAGGCACGACAGCGTTCCGTGCTGCCACTGCTGCACGCGGTGCGCGAACCGGCCCCGGCTGCGGGCACATCCGCGCTGTCGGTGGATCGGTTCCGCGGGGAGGTGCGCGACGCGGGCGTGGGCCCCGGCGACATCCCGGTGCTCGATCGCGCGTTGATCGAGAAGTACCTGCGCGACTTCGAGACCGCGGGCTGGCTGCCGCCGGCGCAGAACGGATGAGCGGCTTCCTCCACAGGTAAGCGTATGTAACTTCATTCCTCCACAGGGCCCGTCGCGGACACGGTTCGCGGCGGGCCCTGCGCGTGACACTCGACCCGGGGGCCGGACCGTCCGGCCGCCGACGAGGACGAGGAGGGCGTCATGCCCGGAGTGATGATCTACGCCGCCGGATACGTGACCAACGACCTGACCTATCGAGAATCGGCTCGGGGCGAGCGGCACGACTTCCTGAGCTTCACGATGGCGCACAACAACGGCTTCTTCGACGAATCGGGGACCTGGCGGCAGACCAGCACCTTGTGGCTCAACGTCAAAGCCTTCGGTGCCCTGGCCCGCAATGCCCGGGGAGCGATCGCCAAGGGGCGTCCGGTGCTGGTGCACGGTGAGCTCAAGCACGAGACCTTCGACGGTGCGGACGGGCACAAGCACAGCTCCCTGGACCTCAAGGCCGATTCGATAGGGTTGAACCTCCGGTTGTGCAGTGCGCTGTACACCGGATCGGGGGAGCGGACCCGGGAGGCGTCGTCCGGCACCGTCGACGACGCCGGAGCAACCGAGGGGGGAGCGCTCGACGGTGGGACGTCGCCCACCGCGACCGCGACCGCGGGTGCCGGGGGCGCGGACGGCTCGCCCGACGGGGCGGGTCCCGACGGAACAGTCGTGGTCCGTGGCTTCGACGACGCCGAGGACGCCGGGCGGGAACCCGCCGCTGTCGGGGCGGAACCGCCGTTCTAAGCCCAGCCTGCCATCCGGTAGTCGTCAGGGAGCGCGAGGCCGGGAGAACCGTGCCAATAGCGGTGTCAGCGGTCCCTCTCGATCGGTGTGGCGCACCGCAATATGCTGTCTGAGACCGCGCGGTTGTGGTTCGCCCGGAGCGTGGTCGAAGGAGACTGGCTGTGCATCGGGGGCGGAACGGTTCCAGGCTTCGCCGGCTGCGGCACGGTGAGTATGCCTGTATCGCGTTGGTGGCGGTGCGGCGGTGGTCGATCCTCCCGGTCCTCCCTACCGCGGTCCCCGCTCGCACACCGTTGCGAACCGAACGTCGCATCATCGAGGTGCGCGCGCTGCGCCGCAGGGGCCGACGAGAACTGGTCGCCTACTGTATTGAACCGGGGCGCTGTAATGCCGCTGATTCTTATGCGTCGCAGACCTTCCAGGAGTCGCCTTCCTTGACCAATTGGTATTGCCGCGGACGGTCCGGGGCCGCTCGACAGTGGCACTCGCGGGCTTGTGAAGTACCCGATGGGTTGCTGGTGCCCCGGACGCGGACCATAGGGCGGGGGTTGGTTGTAGGTCATCGTGCAAGCCTCAGGAGGCCGTCATCAATCAGCGGTGAATTGTTCATCGCAGATCCGAACCTTCGGCGTACGCGTAGATCGGTGTGATCATTAGTTGATCCAGCATCTTATCGAAGGGGCCGACGCTCAGCTCGCTGTCCTCATCGAGCAGTGCTTGGCCCGGCGGCAGGTCTGGGGAGACGCAGAGGCTGGTCTGTATTGCGTATCCAGTTACGCGCAGCAGCCGACGGGAATCGATCGGGTCGCGGCCCTCCCAGCCGTAGTCCTCCCAGTCTGGGATGCCGTCTGGTAGTCCCGTCCAGTCCGCGAGATTCGTCATGTGTGACGGAGGGGTAAGTCCGCAGGTTTCGGTGTCCGGGGCCGTGAACCCGGCATGAACGTTGCGGAGGAAGTATTGCGCTTCCCCCGGGAGTGCGTCGAAGAACTCGGGGCCTTCGTCGCCGAAGCTGGCGGGGCTCCATCCCAGCCAGATCGCCTTCGGCCCTCCCACGTCTTCGCAGATGTAAACGAGCATCGGATCGTGCTCACCCGGTGTGGATATGACGCGAACATCGAGTAGGGACAGGCGGAACGCTACGGCGAAGCGAGGGACCAGGCTGAGGAATCCCGGGTTCCATAAGCTGAGGGCGCTGTCGATTCGTTCTTGCGGGTCCGTCGACTGCAGCATCGTCGTCCACGTTGCCGGCATGCGAGGGTGTGTTGCGGACTGAGCATCCAAGACGGTGAACTGTGCTCGCCCATACGGTGCGAATGCAGCTTCAACCTCCGCCTGATCCATGGCTCTTCTCCTCATCCTTGCGTATTGCTGTCGGCGAGTGCGCTGATCAGGAGCTTCAGCTCCGCACGCTTCTGCTCTTGTAGTCGGGAGTATTCTTCCTGCCAGGTCTGGAGAACGCCTCCCATGTTCTCCACTGCTCGGGATCCCTCTTTCTTGTTGGGAGTCCTTCCGAGCCATGCAAGGTTCGTTGGTGTATTCATCACTGCCCATTGCTGGTCAGGTGTGAGTTCAGTAAACCGGGGCAACTGGGCAATCTCGGCCTTCGGAACGATGTGATCGGGGCTCACGGCCGCTAACCCGTTCATCGGACCACCCACCACTCTGCCGTATTCCTGCCCTGTCGCTGGATCGGTATCGGTTGGTGATGGCATCGGCTAACCCTGAAGCTCGATCTGGGGATACGGGTATACGGGGCGCTCAGGCCTGCCGCACCGGGCCGGGGAGATCGCTGCTGTCGCCGGGCGACGTACCGGAGGTGGAGGAGGCCGAGGGCGAGGCGATCGAGGAGCTCGGCACCGGGTACCGACGGGGTGGCGGACGAGACGTCCCAGCCCTCGCTCGCCGCCGTGCCCGACTTCTGATCGGCTACTGCGCGGAGCGGTTCCGGACCCGCCGGTCGTGGCCGGCCACGGCGACGGGTGCGCCCACGGTGTGCAGCACGATGCTGCCCAGGACCACGAGGGAGGCGATCGCCAGGACCAGTTCGGCCGGGTCGCCCTCGGGCAGAGTGTTGTACGCGATCAGCGCGAAGACGATCGTGGATGTGCCGCGCGGTCGGAGCCAGCCCAGCGCGAGCACTTCGGACCGGGGGAGCCCACTGCCGATCTGAGCGATCGCCTCCGGCAGCACCCGGAGCACGGTAAGCGCCAGCGCGGCGAAGGCGAGGATCTGCCAGGGCACGCCGTCGCCGAGCGCGACCACGATCACGGCGCCGAAGACGAACCACATCGCGGCGGTCAGTAGCGCACCGACGTCCTCGGTGAGACCGACCTCGGCGCTCGCGGCATCGCCGCGCCGGAACCGGTAGACGATCCCGCAGATGAACGCGGCGACGAATCCGTTGCCACCCAAGCCCACCGCCGCGGCATAGGTGAGGAGGGGGATCGCGACCAGGGCGAGGCGGCGGGTGCGCTCCGTGGACCACCCCGCGCGGTCGCTGTGGATCACGGCGGTCTCGGTGATCAGGCCCATCACGGCACCCACGGCCAGGGCGATGAGGGACGCCGGTGCGGCGTTGACGAGTGCCGCGAGCGGATCGTCGCTGTCGTTGGCGGGGTTGGCCCAGAGCAGGGCGAACAGAAAGATCGGGGTCACCAGTCCGTCCGTGTACCCCGACTCGACCGTCAAGACGTCGCGCACCCGCTCCGGCACGTGCCGATCGCGCAGCAGTGACGGCGCCGAGGCGAAGTCGATCGGGGCGATCACGCAGGCCACCAGGAGGAACATCGACCAGCCGAGGGCGGGGAGCAGGAAGGAGGCAGCCACCATCGTCAGCGCGAGTGCGACGGGGATGCCGATCAACAGCCCGCGCGCCGCGAGCCGGGGGTAGCGGCCCAGCAACGACCCCCGGACCTCGGTGGCGTCGACGAACAGCAGGACCGCCAGGATGATCTCGGCCGCCCGCTGAGCCGCGGTGGTGTTCAACGCGGCGGCGATGGAGCCCTGCGCTGCCAGCCCCACGGCCGCGCCGGCGAGCACCATCACCAGCGGAGCGGAGACCCACCATCGCTCCATCCGGGTCGCCAGGAGGCACCACACGATGAAGGCGCAGGTCCCCGTGAGGATGGCCGGAATCATGCGGCGATTGTCTCACTGCACCGGCTCACCGCCGAGCAGCTGCGGTTGTGAGAACGGGTTTACCGCCGGGACACGCGCCGGTGCGGGCCCGCAACATGGCTTCCCTACCTTCGGGACATTCGATTCGCGTTCCGAAGGTGCACAGGAGGTCGACAATGGCGCGCTCACACACGATCACCGATTGGGATCCCGAGAACACGCAGCAGTGGGAGTCCGGCGGTAAGCAGATCGCCAAGCGGAATCTGTTCTGGTCGGTGATGGCCGAACACGTCGGATTCTCCGTGTGGTCGCTGTGGTCGGTGATGGTGCTGTTCATGCCGCAGGACGTGTACGGACTGACGACCGCCGACAAGTTCCTCATCGGTGCCACCGCCACCCTGGTGGGATCGCTGCTCCGCCTGCCCTACACGCTGGCCACAGCCCGTTTCGGCGGCCGCAACTGGACCATCTTCAGCGCCTTCGTCCTGGCAGTCCCGGTGATCGCGACCATCGTGATCCTCGCCAATCCCGGTCAGCCGCTGTGGGTGTACCTGGTATGCGCGGCGCTCACGGGCTTCGGTGGCGGCAACTTCGCCTCGTCGATGACCAACATCAACGCCTTCTTCCCCCAGCGGCTCAAGGGCTGGGCCCTCGGGCTGAATGCGGGCGGCGGCAACATCGGTGTGCCGGCGGTCCAGCTCGTGGGCCTGCTGGTGATCGCCACCGTCGGCGATCGCCAGCCGTACTGGGTGTGCGCGGTGTACCTCGTGCTGCTCGCCGTGGCGGGGATCGGAGCCGCCCTGTTCATGGACAACCTGCAGGTGCCCACCGTCGACACCGCGGCCATGCGGAAGGCGACCACGGATCGCGACACCTGGATCGTCTCGCTGCTCTACATCGGTACCTTCGGATCGTTCATCGGCTTCTCCTTCGCGTTCGGTCAGGTGCTGCAGGCCACCTTCAAGGCCGGCGGGGACACCGCCGCTCAGGCCTCGCTGCACGCGGCCCAAATCGCCTTCCTCGGTCCGCTGCTCGGCTCGATCTCGCGGGTGTACGGCGGCAAGCTCGCCGACCGCATCGGCGGCGGCCGAGTGACGCTGTACGTCTTCGCCGGCATGATCGCGGGCGCGGGCGTGCTGATCACCACCGCGACGCGGGCGGGTACCGCGGCGCCCACGGGCGCCACGATGGCGGCGTACGTCGCCGGATTCATCGCGCTGTTCCTGCTCAGCGGTCTGGGGAACGGCTCGGTGTATAAGATGATTCCTTCGATCTTCGAGGCGAAGTCGCGTTCGCTCGACGCCGATGAGGCCACCCGGACGCACTATTCGCGAGCGATGTCCGGTGCCGTGATCGGGATCGCGGGCGCGATCGGTGGCCTCGGCGGCGTGGGAATCAACCTCGTACTGCGCGCGTCGTACCAGTCCAGCGGGACCGCGACCACCGCCTTCTGGGTGTTCGGCGCGTTCTACGTGATGGCGGCGTTCGTCACCTGGAAGGTCTACGTGCGTACGCCCGCGCCGCGCGGACATGGCACGCTCGACGGGACACACCGTCGTGGTGCGCTCAGCACAGCCGCTGACACGTGACGGTGATCGAACCGGAGAGGAGTCCGATGACTGAGGCCTCGGCCACCCCACTTCTCGGATTCACCGTGGCAGTGACCGCCGCGCGCCGCGCCGACGAGCTATCCACTCTGCTCGAACGGCGCGGCGCCGCCGTGGTCGCCGCCCCCGCGATCGCGATGGTGCCGCTGTCCGACGATGCCCGGCTGCGGGCCGCCACCGATGAGCTGCTCGCGGCGCCGCCCGATCTGCTGGTCGCGACCACCGGCATCGGGTTCCGCGGCTGGCTCGAGGCCGCCGAGGGCTGGGGCGTGGCCGAGGAACTACTCGGCGCGCTGGGCGGCGGACGGGTGATCTCGCGCGGGCCCAAGGCCACCGGTGCGCTGCGCGCCGCAGGGCTGCGGGAGGAGTGGTCTCCGAAGTCGGAGTCCTCCGCAGAGGTGCTCAGCCACCTGGGTGGGGAGGATCTGCACGGGCAGCGTGTTGCCGTCCAGTTGCACGGCGCCACGGACGACTGGGACCCCAATCCCGGTCTGCTGGACGGCCTTCGCGCACTTGGTGCCGAGATCGTCCCGGTGCCCGTCTACCGGTGGGAGCAGCCCGACGATCTGTCCGGTCTGGACCGGATCGTGGAGGCGATCGCGCTCGCCGACGTGGACGCGGTCACCTTCACCTCGGCGCCCGCCGCCGCCTCGCTCCTGGAGCGCGCCGGCGAACTGGGGGTGTCCGGTTCGGTGCATGCGGCGCTCACCGGCCCGGTCACCGTGTACTGCGTCGGACCGGTCACCGCGACCCCGCTGCAGCGGGTGGGCGTGCCGTCCGTCACGCCCGAGCGAATGCGGCTGGGTGCCCTCGCACGGCTCGTGGAACAGGACCTTCCCACCCGCAATCCCGACCTGCCGGTCGCCGGCCACCGGCTCGGCGTGCGCGCTCGGGGTGCGGTGGTCGACGGTGCGGAGCGCGAGCTCACCCCCACCTCGATCACTCTGTTACGCCTGCTGGCCCGCGAACCCGGGGCCGTCGTCGCGCGTGACGAGATGCTCGCGGCGCTGGGCGGTGAGGACCCGCACGCGGTGGAGGCGGCCGTCGCGCGCCTGCGGACCGGCCTGGGGCACAAGGAGATCATCGCCACCGTGGTCAAACGCGGTTACCGGCTCGCGCTCGACGAGCACTGACAGGAGCACGACATGGGAACCCTCCTCGTGGCGCACGGCACGCGCAGCGCACACGGCGTCGCGATGATCGGTGACCTCGCGGCCGCGATGGCCGACCGGCTCGCCGAACCGGTGCGGGTGGCCTTCGTCGATGTGCTCGGCCCCACCCCGAGGGAGGTGCTCGCCGGTCTCGACGGTGAACCCACGGTGGTGGTGCCGGCGTTCCTGTCCAGCGGGTTCCACGTGCAGCACGATCTGCCGCGGGAGGTGGCGGAGTCCGGTCACCGGGCGGTCACCGTCACGGACGCGCTCGGCCCGTCTCCCGAACTCGCTCGCGCGATGCTCGGCCGCCTGATCGATGCAGGTTGGCGTCGCGGCGGTGCGGTGGTGATGGCCGCTGCCGGGACGCGGGACCCGCAGGCGCAGGGCCAGATCCGGGCCATGGCCGCGATGCTGTCGGCGCTGGTGGGAAGCCGCGTCTCCATCGCCTTCGCCTCGCCGCCGAAGGACGGTTCGGGCTACGCCTGCGTGCCGGAGGTGGTCTCCCGGGTGCGCGCCGACGGTGCGCGCACGGTCGCCGTGGCGTCGTATCTGTTGGCGGAGGGGCTGTTCCAGCAACGTCTGCGTGAATCAGGGGCCGATGTGGTGGCCGAGCCCCTCGGGCTGCATCCCGCGGTGGTGCGCCTGGCGGTGCTGCGCCGCCGGCTCGCGGGATTCGCCGTCACGGGCACGCGCGGGCTGGGCAGCGACTACGCGGACTCCGGCCGAGGCGCCCGGTAGCCGAACCGGATCTCGGGCGAGTTGGCGACGAAGACGGTGCCGTCCAGGGAGATCCGTGTGTCGTAGACCGGGATCGAGACGCCGGGTGCGTCCAGGCAACGACCGTCCAGCAGGCTGAAGGCCTGCTTCTTAAGCGGCGACTGCACCACCGGGAAGCCGCCGCGATCGCCGACGATCCCGCGGGACATGACCGCGGCGCGACCGATCGGGTCGATGTTGCCGATCGCCCGGATGCTGTCGTCCGCGAGCCGGAACAGGGCCACCTGCGCACCGTCGGGCAGCAGCACCGCCACGCCGCGCAGGGGTTCGAGGCGGCTCACCCGGCAGGCGGCGGTCCAATCGCGGGTCCACCGATGCAGATCGAACGGAACCGTGGTCATCTCAGGCCTCCTGTGCGGTGAGCGAGGGCTTGCGGGCGGGGAACGCAGGCGTCCCCATGAGGACGGGGACCTTGCGGCCGTTCTTCTCGCCGAACTCCACGGTGGGATCGGGAGCGCCGGGGGCGTTGACGAAGGACACGAACCGGGCGAGCTTGTCGGGATCGTCGAGCACGCCCTTCCATTCGCAGCCGTAGCCGTCCACGTGCCGCTCGACCGTGGCCTCGAAATCGGCGTTGAGGCCGAGGGCGTCGTCGATCACGACCGCGCGCAGCCGGTCCATGCCGCCGTCGAGGGCCTCCACCCAGGGCGCCGTGCGCTGGAGCCGGTCCGCTGTGCGGATGTAGTACATGAGGAACCGGTCGACGTATTTGATCAGTGTCTCGCGGTCGAGGTCGCCCGCCAGCAACTGCGCGTGCTTCGGAGTCATACCGCCGTTACCACCGACGTACAGGTTCCATCCGGTCTCGGTGGCGATCACGCCCACGTCCTTACCGCGGGCCTCCGCGCATTCGCGCGCGCAACCGGAGACGCCCATCTTGATCTTGTGCGGCGAGCGCAGGCCGCGATACCGCAGCTCCAGGTCGATCGCCATCTGCACCGAATCCTGCTGGCCGTACCGGCACCAATCGCTGCCCACGCAGCTCTTCACGGTGCGCAGCGACTTGCCGTAGGCCTGGCCGGATTCCATGCCCGCGTCCACCAGCCGGCGCCAGATCAGCGGCAGCTGGTCGACCGTGGCACCGAACATGTCGATCCGCTGACCGCCGGTGATCTTGGTGTAGAGCCCGAAGTCCCGCGCGATCTCGCCGATCACGATGAGCTGCTCCGCGGTGACATCGCCGCCGGGCATCCGCGGCACCACCGAGTAGGTGCCGTTGCGCTGGATGTTCGCCAGGAAGTGATCGTTGCTGTCCTGCAACGAGGCCTGCTCGCCCTCGAGGATGTGGTCGGAGCTCGTGGACGCGAGGATGGAGGCCACAGTCGGCTTGCAGATATCGCAGCCCGTGCCCGAGCCGAACCGCTCGATCAGGCCGGAGAAGGTGCGGATGCCGCTCGCCTGGACCAACTCGAAGAGTTCGGCGCGGGACTGGGAGAAGTGCTCGCACAGCGACTTCGAGACGGAAACGCCCTCGGCTTCGAGGAGCTGCGAGAGCAGGGGCACGCACGAACCGCAGGAGGTACCCGCACCGGTGCACCCCTTGAGCTCGGCCACGGTGCACGAGCCGTCGGCGATCGCTGCGCACAACGTGCCCTTGGTGACGTCGTTGCACGAACAGATCTGCGCCGCGTCGGGCAGCGCACCCACGCCGATACCGGGGGAGTCGCCGCTCGACGGTGCGATCAGCGACACGGGATCGCCGGGCAGCGACGATCCGACCAGCGGACGCAGCACGCCGTACTGCGAGGCGTCGCCCACGAGCACGCCGCCGAGCAGGGTGGAGGCATCGTCGGAGAGCACCAACTTGGCGTAGGTACCGCCGATGGGATCGCTGACCACCACGTCCAGCGCGCCCTCGGTGGTGCCGTGCGCGTCGCCGAAGCTGGCCACATCGACACCGAGAAGCTTGAGCTTGGTGGACATGTCGGCGCCGGGGAACTGCGCATCGCCACCGAGTAGGCGATCGGCCACCACCTCGGCGGAGGCGTAACCGGGGCCCACCAGGCCGTAGCAGCGGCCCTCGATCGCGGCGACCTCGCCGATCGCGTAGACGGCCGGATCGGAGGTGACGCAACTGAGGTCGGTGATGACACCGCCGCGCTCGCCCACCACGATGCCCGCGTCGCGGGCCAGCTCGTCGCGGGGCCGCACGCCCGCGGCGAAAACCACGACGGCGGCGTCGATCACGGATTCGTCCTTGAGCGTGACCGCCAACCCGTGCTCGGCGGCGGCGATCTCAGTGGTGCCGGACGACAGGCTGATGTCGATGCCGAGGTCCGCGATCATCCGGGCCAGGTGCTCGCCGCCACCGGAATCCACCTGCTGCGGCATCAGACGCGGGTTGACCTCGACGACCCGTGGGCGCAGGCCCAGCGTGCGCAGGGCATTGGCCGCCTCCAGGCCCAGGAGTCCGCCGCCGACCACGATGCCCACGGCACCGTCGGAGCGGTCCACGGCGGCGTTCGCGTCGGCGCGGATGGCGTCGAGATCGTCGAGGGTGCGGTACACGTGGCAGCCCGGCAGATCGTGGCCCGGAACCGGCGGCACGAAGGCGTACGAACCGGTGGCCAGGACGAGGGCGTCGTACGACGTGGTCTCGCCCGACTCCGTGGTGACCGTCTTCGCCGCCCGGTCGATCGCCGCGATCCGGCTTCCGAGCCGGACGTCCACCAGGTCGTCGCCGGCGTAGTCGTTGCCGGACAGCGCCAATGCGCTCCGGTCCCACTCGCCGACGTACGAGGTGAGGCCCACGCGGTCGTAGGCGGCGTCGGCCTCCTCGCCGAAGACCACGACGCGCCACTCGCCGCCGCCGTCGCGGGCTCGCAGTGCCTCGACGAAGCGGTGGCTGACCATGCCGTGTCCCACCACGACCACTGTGCGCGGGGCGTTCATTCGAGTCTCCTCTCGCCGGGATCGATTGCCCGAAGCTGATGGAAGCCACGCTATGGAGCGGGTGTTGCGCGCGGGTTCTGTCGCGTTGCGCCGCCGTCACGGCTTCCTCACACCCGCCGCTTCCGCGGTGTGAGCTGTCAGTAGACGTCGCGCACGTAGCGGTGCTCGGCCGAGAGCGCCGCCACGTAGGCATCGGCGCTGCGCGGCGCCATGTGGCCGTGCTCGGCGACGATGCCGCGCAACGCCTCGTCCACATCGCGGGCCATGCGGCTCGCATCGCCGCAGACGTACACGTACGCACCGCCCCGGATCCATCGCCACAGCTCGGCGGCGTTCTCCCGCATGCGGTCCTGCACGTAGACCTTCTCCGCCGTGTCCCGCGAGAAGGCCGTGTCGATGCGGGTGAGCACGCCGTCGGCGGTGAGTGCGTCCAGTTCCTCGCGGTAGTAGAAGTCGGTGGCGGCGTGCTGCTCGCCGAAGAACAGCCAGTTGGGGCCGGTCGCGCCGGAGTGCGCGCGATCGCGCAGGAAGCCGCGGAAAGGCGCGACACCGGTGCCGGGACCGATCATGATGACCGGGGCCTGCGGGTCGTCGGGTGGGAGGAAGGCACGCGTCGGCTGCACGAACACCCGCACCTCGTCACCCGCCGTCAGGCCGGCGAGGTGCGACGAACACACGCCGGCGCGGCGAACGCCCTCGTGCTCGAAGCCGACCACCGAGACCGTCACCGATACCCGATCGGGGTCCTCCCGTGGGCTCGACGAGATCGAGTACAGCCGGGGAGTCAGGGGCCGCAGCAGCGCGGTCCACTCCTCGGCGTCCGCGGTCACCGGGTGCGCGGCGAGCAGATCGGGGAGCTGGCGGCCCCAGGTCCACTGCGCGAATCGGGTGGGTTCGTCGATCACCGGCTGTAGCTCGCCGCCCGCGGAGGACCGGCTCGCCACGAACCGCAGGAGCTCCGGTGTGATCCGGGTGAGGTCCTTGTGCTCGAGCCCCTCGGTGTCCCGGTCGACTCCGGTGCGGGCGCAGAACTCCTCGATGATCGCGCCCGAATTCCGCGGCCACACGCCGAGCGCGTCACCGGCGCGGTAGCTCAGCTCCGACGCCGGGAGCGCGAAGGTGAACCGGCGGACGTCCTTCGCAGACCCGGGGCCCGAGAGCCGCTCGGACTCCAGGAGAGTGGTGCGCAGTGGATGGTTCCGCGACGGCGCCGAATCCGCCGGGGACGGGGTACTGGCGGGTGCCGTTCCCGGGGCGAGCGCGGTGGTGACGGTGCCGAGCCACGCCGCGGCGGTGTCCGCGTAGTCGGGTTCGCAGGAGGCGCGCGGCGCGATCCGCGTGGCCCCGAGATGTTCCAAGCGGGCGTCCAGCTTGCGGGCGAAGCCACAGAAGTCGGCGTACGACGGGTCCCCGAAACCGAGAACGGAGAACCGCAGGTCGGTGAGGTCGCCGGGTTCGGCCGCAGCGAGTGCGTCCCACAGCGCCACGCCGTTGTCGGGTGCGTCGCCATCGCCGGTGGTGGCCACCACGAAGACCACGGTCCCGGTCAACTGGGACGGTGCGAGCAGCTCCGCGCCGACCACCGTGGTGGTGAGCCCCGCGCCGGCCAGGGCGGTAGCGCAGTCGGCGGCGTAGGCCTCGGCGGTCCCGGTCTGCGACGCCCAGACGATGGTGACGGCAGGATCCTCGTCCGGGGATCCGGTGTCCGCGGCGGAGCCGTACACACCGGCGAGAACGCCCTCGAGCCAAGCGCGGGCGATCGGTTCGAGGGGCGCCGAGTGCGGCACCGTCGGAACGCCGGACGGCGGAGCTGCACTCAGTCCGGTGAGGAGGCCACCGAGGAATCCGGACGCCTCCGCGCTGAGCTCGCCGGGCCCGGAGGTGTACGGCGCGAGCGCCGCCGCCAAGGGCGAGGCCGGCTGTTGCGGGGCCGGGGCGGCCGTCGTCGATTCGGCGGGGACCGGGGTCAGCGCGACGGCGCTCACCTTGAATTCGGGCTGCAGCGACTCGGGATCGACGGCGTCATTGGTCACCGCGTTCACGGCCACCTCCTCTCCGAAGGCATCGGCGAAATGCATGGGGGCGAAGCAGACTCCGGGGCGTACCGCCTCGTCCACCTCCACGGGCAGGGTGGCACCGCCGCGCCGGCTGGACACCCGCACCTGCGTCCCCGCACGCAATCCCATCCGCTCCGCGTCCTCGGGATGCAGCTGGAGGAAGGGGGCGGGGTTGAGGCGGTTGAGCTTGGCGACGCGGCCGGTCTTGGTCATGGTGTGCCACTGGTGCGCGAGCCGGCCGGTGGTCAGCAGCATCGGGTACTCGTCGTCCGGCAGCTCCGCCGGTGGCAGGTAGGGGCGCGGCAGGAACCGGGCGCGCCCCGACGGGGTCGCGAACCGCAGACCGCGGTCGGCATCGAGGTAGCGGATGGGGTTGCGGTCGGGGGCGCCCGGCGGCGCGGGCCACTGGACCGACCCCTGCTCCAGCCGCGCATGGTCGACTCCCCGCACGTCCCATCCGGTCCGCGGATTGTCGAAGGCCTTGAGCTCGTCGAAGACCGCCTCGGCATCGGGGTAGTCGAAGTGCTCGCCGTAGCCGAGTTCCGCGGCGACGAGACAGATCAGCTTCCAGTCCGGCAGCGCGTCCCCGGGCGGCGCGACCGCGGCGACGGTGCGGGTGAGGTTGCGCTCGGAATTGACCATGACCCCGTCGGTCTCGGCCCACAGCGCCGCGGGCAGCACCACATCGGCGTACTCCGCCGTCTCCGACCCGGTGTACGCGTCCTGCACCACCACCAGGTCGACGGATCGGAGCGCGTCGATCACGGTGGACCGGTTCGCCATCGACGCCACCGGATTGGTGCAGATGATCCACGCCGCCTTGATGTTTCCTGCGGCCATCTCGCGGTACATCTCGACGGTGCCGGTGCCCGCCTCGGTCCGGATGGTGCCCGCCGGCAGGCCCCACAGTTCCTCGACGTGCGCACGGTCGCCGTCGTCGAGGGCGCTGCGCTGGCCCGGAAGGCCCGGCCCCATGTAGCCCATCTCGCGGCCACCCATGGCGTTCGGTTGCCCGGTCAGTGAGAACGGTCCCGAACCGGTGCGGCAGATCGCGCCCGTCGCCAGGTGCAGGTTGCACAGGGCGACGGTGTTCCAGGTGCCGTGGGTGGACTGGTTCAGGCCCATCGTCCAGAGGCTGGTCCAGTTCGCAGCCCCCGCGATGAGCTCGGCGGCGGCATCGATGTCGGCGGCGGCGAGACCGGTGATCTCGGCGACGCGATCGAGCGGGTACTCCTCGAGGAGCGGTGGCATAGCGTCCCAGCCCTCGGTGTACCGGTCGACGAAATCCCGGTCCACGGCGCCCTTGCCGACCATCAGCGCGAGCAGCCCGTTGAGCAGCGCGAGGTCGGTGCCCGGACGGATCGGCAGGTGCAGGTCGGCCTTTGCAGCGGTCGCCGTGCGCCGCGGGTCCACCACGATCAGCTTCGCGCCGGCCTTGACCCGGTCCATCATCCGCAGGAACAGGATGGGATGGCAGTCCGCCATGTTGGCGCCCATCACCAGGAAGACGTCGGCGTGGTCGAGGTCGTCGTAGCTGCCGGGCGGCCCGTCGGCGCCGAGCGACTGCTTGTATCCGGTGCCCGCGCTGGCCATGCACAGCCGTGAGTTCGATTCGATCCACTGCGTGCGCAGGAAGCCCTTGGCGAGCTTGGTGGCGAGGTACTGCGCCTCCAGCGTCATTTGGCCGCTCACGTAGAGGGCGATCGCGTCCGGCCCGTGCGCGTCCCGGATCGCGCGCAGGCGGCGCCCGGTCGCGGCGATCGCCTCGTCGAGGGCGACGGTGCCCCGGGCGTCGTCACGGGTCCCTCGCATCTCGGCGCGGGCCTGCCGGCCCCCGGCCGTCAGCAGATCGACGGTGGTGCTGCCCTTCGTGCACAGGCGGCCGCGGTTCGCCGGATGGCTCGGCGTGCCGAAGGACTTGGTGACCACGCCGTCGCGTACTTGAAGTGTGAGGCCACAGCCCACCCCGCAGTACCCGCACACCGTGTCGATGTCCATATCGCACACGGTGCCCGCGCGGTGTTTCCGGGTTCCGGCCTCATTGTTACGGCGGTGTGTCGACCTCCGCCCGCCCGTGCGCCCCACGGTGTGAGCGAAATCGGCACCGAAAATTCACAATGCGAAGCAATGGCAGTCGTGATCGCGGGCGAGCGTGTCGCCGCGGCGGTACGCTCTCGCGACTGACGGCACGCCTCGGCCGGTGTGGACGACGCCGGAGGAGTCGGTAGGCTGGAGACGTTTGCCCCCGGCACCCCGGTGGCAGTATTCGCGTGAGACAGGGCAGGGACTGTGGCTGAGTTCATTTACACGATGAAGAAGGTGCGTAAGGCGCACGGCGAGAAGGTCATTCTCGATGACGTCACGATGTCGTTCTACCCCGGTGCGAAGATCGGCGTGGTCGGCCCGAACGGTGCGGGCAAGTCGTCGATCCTCAAGATCATGGCCGGACTCGACCAGCCGAGCAACGGCGAAGCCTTCCTGGACCCGGAGGCCACCGTCGGCATCCTGATGCAGGAGCCGCAGCTCGACGAGACCAAGACGGTCCGCGAGAACGTCGAGGACGGCCTGGGCCAGACGATGGTCAACCTGCGCCGCTACAACGAGGTGGCCGAGCTCATGGCCACCGATTACACGGACGAGCTCATGGAGGAGATGGGCAAGCTGCAGGAGCAGCTCGACGCCGTCGATGCCTGGGAGGTCGATTCGCAGATCGATCAGGCCATGGACGCGCTGCGCTGCCCGCCGGGCGATGCCCAGGTGACCAACCTCTCCGGTGGTGAGAAGCGCCGCGTCGCGCTGTGCAAGCTGCTGCTCAGCAAGCCCGACCTACTGCTCCTCGACGAGCCCACCAACCACCTGGACGCCGAGTCGGTGCTGTGGCTCGAGCAGCACCTCGCCAGCTACCCCGGCGCCGTCCTCGCCGTGACCCACGACCGGTACTTCCTCGACCACGTGGCGCAGTGGATCTGCGAGGTCGAGCGCGGCAAGCTGCACGGCTACGAGGGCAACTACTCCACCTACCTGGAGAAGAAGGCCGAGCGCCTCGAGGTGCAGGGCAAGAAGGACCAGAAGCTGCAGAAGCGCCTCAAGGAGGAGCTGGCGTGGGTCCGCTCCGGTGCGAAGGCCCGGCAGACCAAGAACAAGGCCCGCCTCGAGCGCTACGACGAGATGGCCGCCGAGGCCGAGAAGCACCGCAAGCTCGACTTCGAGGAGATCCAGATCCCCACGCCGCCCCGTCTGGGCAACGTGGTGGTCGAGGTCGCCGACCTGGACAAGGGCTTCGACGGCCGCGTGCTGATCAAGGACCTCAGCTTCACCCTGCCGCGCAACGGCATCGTGGGCGTGATCGGCCCCAACGGTGTCGGTAAGACCACGCTGTTCAAGACCATCGTCGGCCTGGAGGCCCCGGACTCGGGCGATGTGAAGGTGGGCGAGACGGTCAAGCTCAGCTACGTCGACCAGAACCGCGCCAACATCGACCCCAAGAAGACCGTGTTCGAGGTGGTCTCGGACGGACTGGACTACATCACCGTCGGCCAGAACGAGATGCCCTCGCGCGCCTACGTCAGCGCCTTCGGCTTCAAGGGCCCGGACCAGCAGAAGCCCGCGGAGGTGCTCTCCGGTGGTGAGCGCAACCGCCTGAACCTGGCCCTGACGCTCAAGGAGGGCGGCAACCTGATCCTCCTCGACGAGCCGACCAACGACCTCGACGTGGAGACCCTGAGCTCGCTCGAGAACGCCCTGCAGGAGTTCCCCGGCTGCGCCGTGGTGATCTCCCACGACCGGTGGTTCCTGGACCGCACCTGCACCCACATCCTCGCGTGGGAGGGCAATGTCGAAGAGGGCCAGTGGTTCTGGTTCGAGGGCAACTTCGAGGCCTACGAGGCGAACAAGGTCGAGCGGCTCGGCGCCGAGGCGGCGCGTCCGCACGCGGTGACGCACCGCAAGCTCACCCGCGACTGATCTCCGCGGTCCCACTGCGCACCGGCGACGGCGCCCACTCCTTTCCGAGGTGGTGGGCGCCGTCGTCGTTCATTACTGGCCCGTAGCCCCCGGTCCGGCCGTAGTGTGGTCGGCGGAGCTAGAAGCTCCGTCACACCTTGGCAACGGCGCCGCGTGCTGACCCTGCATTTCGCGTGTCCGCTGCCACGACCCGCAGGAGGAGCACGCCCGTGGCGCTGTCCGCGATCGATCAGTCCGCATTTTCCCGAACCGCTGCGTCGGTGTCGACGCAGCCGCCGGGACGGTCCCCGTCGGACTTCATGACGTGGCTCGCGGACGGGAACGCCCGGGTGCTCGGCAGTTGGAGCGACGGTGCCGGTACCGGCGTGCTGACCGAACCCGCGCCTGCCGTGCGCGCCGTGCTCGACGCCCTGCCGACTCCCGCCCCCGGCGACATCTCGGTGGTCGAGCTGGCGCAGCCGCTCGGCGACGCAGCGGGCGCCCCGTTCCTGCTCGCCGCCACGCCCGGCGACGGTGGTCCCACCGTTTGCTACGCGATGGCGCTCACGGTGCTCGGCCTGCACGACAACGTTTTCGACATCCCGATGGTGGGAGCGAAGATCGAGCGCGTGCTCACCCGCATCGGCGTGGACCCGGCGGATTCGCAGAACCAGCGGCTCATGGAGTACATCCAGACCTTCCCCCGGCTCCGGCTGATCGTGGGCGACGAGGACGAGCTGGCGCGGGTGTTCGGCGGCCTGCGCGAACTGAGCGACGGCGACCTCGCCCTGTTCCTGCGCACCGACAAGCTCGCCCGGTTCGCCACCGCCCTGGTCTACCTGCCCCGCGATCGGTACACCTCGCGCGCGCGGGGCGTGTTGATCGACGTCCTCGAAGACGAGACCGGTATGCGGGTCGATCGGTTCACCGCACGGGTCACCGAATCAGCCATCGCCCGAATCCAATTCGTACTCCTCCCGCGCGACGAATCGGCCGTCCCGGTGTTCCGGGCGGAGGACGAGGCGCGCATCCGGGGCCGGCTCGGTGAGGCCAGCCGCACCTGGGACGAGGACGTCCTCGCGGCGGCGGCAGCATCCGGCGCCGACGTCGACACCGTTCGCACCTACCTCCCCGGCTTCTCCCCGAACTACAAGGAGGACCAGGCTCCCGAGCTCGCGCTCGCCGATGTCGTGCGCATCGACGCCCTCCCCGCCGAGGGCATGGACCTGGTGTTCTACGAGCCGCCCGGCGACCAGGGCGGGTTGCGGTTCGCCATGTTCCTCACCGGGGGACGGGTCACCCTGTCGCAGCTGCTCCCCGTGCTCCAGTCGCTCGGCGTGGAGGTGCTCGACGAGCGGCCGTACACCGTGCGCCGCCCCGACGGCGTGACCTGCACCGTGTACGACTTCGGTCTGCGCGCCCCGAAGGCGCTCCGCGACGCCGTCGTCGCCGGAGTACCCGAGGCCGATCTACCGGCGCACCTGCAGGAGCGCCGCGGCCTGGCGAGCGCCGGCGCGGCAGCCGTCTGGCGCGGCGAGTGCGAGGTGGACCGGTTCAACGAGCTGATCCTGGCCTTCGGACTCGACTGGCGCCGGGTGGCGCTGCTGCGCGCCATCGGCCAGTACCTGCGGCAGTGCGGCTTCGGCTACAGCCCCGGCCACATGGCCCAGGTGCTGCTCGACCACCGCGACGCCGTCCTCGCGCTGCAGCGGCTCTGGGGCGCCGCCTTCGACCCGGTGGCTGCGGACGCGGACGCCGCCGTCCGGGCCGAGTCCGATGTCCAGGCGGCGCTCGCGGCCGTCACCAGCCTCGACGCCGACCGGATCCTGCGGGCCTACCTGCACGTGGTGCAGGCCACCGTGCGCACCAATTTCTTCGCCGAGAAGCCGGTGATCTCGCTCAAGCTCGAGCCCGGCCGGATCCCCGAGGCGCCCAAGCCGCGGCCCCGCTTCGAGATCTTCGTGTACTCGCCGCGCGTGGAGGGCGTGCACCTGCGGTTCGGCATGGTCGCCCGCGGCGGCCTGCGCTGGTCGGATCGGCGGGAGGATTTCCGCACTGAGATCCTCGGCCTGGTCAAGGCCCAGGCGGTGAAGAACGCCGTCATCGTTCCCGTGGGCGCCAAGGGCGGATTCGTGGTCAAGAACCCGCCCGAGCTCATCGGCGACGCCGCCGTCGACCGCGATGCGCAGCGCACCGAGGGCGTGGCCTGCTACCGGGCCTTCATCTCCGGCCTGCTGGACGTGACTGACAACCTCGGACCCGACGGCGAGGTGCTGCCGCCCGAGCGCGTGGTCCGCCGCGACGGGGACGACACCTACCTCGTGGTGGCTGCCGACAAGGGCACCGCCTCGTTCTCCGACATCGCCAACGACGTGGCCTCCGGATACGGATTCTGGCTCGGCGACGCCTTCGCCTCCGGCGGCTCCGAGGGCTACGACCACAAGGGCATGGGCATCACCGCCCGCGGCGCGTGGGAATCGGTGAAGATGCACTTCCGCGAGATGGGGATCGACACCCAGGCCGAGGACTTCACCGCGGCCGGCGTGGGTGATATGAGCGGCGACGTCTTCGGCAACGGCATGCTGCTGTCCGAACACATCCGGCTGGTGGCCGCGTTCGACCACCGCGACATCTTCCTCGACCCGAACCCCGATGCGGCGGTGGGCTTCGCCGAGCGGCAACGCCTCTTCGCGCTCCCGCGCTCGTCGTGGAAGGACTACGACACCGACAAGATCAGCAAGGGCGGCGGCGTGTACAGCCGCGACCAGAAGTCGGTGCCCATCAGCCCGGAGGTGCGCGCCGCGCTGGCCCTGCCCGACGACGTCACCGAGCTGACACCGCCCGAGCTCATGCGCGCCGTGCTGCTGGCCCCCGTCGACCTGCTGTGGAACGGCGGAATCGGCACCTACGTCAAGGCGTCCACCGAGACCGATCTGGCGGTGGGCGACCGCGCCAACGACGCCATCCGGGTGAACGGCAACGAGGTGCGCGCCAAGGTGATCGGCGAGGGCGGCAACCTGGGCGTGACTCCACTCGGCCGCATCGAGTTCGACCGCAACGGCGGCCGGATCAACACCGATGCCATGGACAACTCCGCCGGTGTGGACTGCTCCGACCACGAGGTGAACATCAAGATCCTCCTGGACCGGCAGATCGCGGCGGGCGCCATCGAGCCCGCGGAGCGACACGACCTCCTGGTCTCGATGACCGATGACGTCTCGCGATTGGTGCTGGCGGACAACGTGTCCCAGAACCTCGCACTGTCGGTGGAGCGCTCGCTGGCACCGAAGATGGTGGACGTGCACGCCCGCATCCTGACGGACCTGTCCCGCAACCGCGGCGTGGACCTGCGCCTGGAGGCACTGCCCACCAAGAAGGAGACCGACAAGCTGCAGGCGTCCGGCCAGGGGCTCAGCTCACCCGAGCTGGCGAACCTCATGGCACACGTGAAGCTGTCGATCAAGGACGATCTGCTCGCGGGCGATCTGCCCGATAACGACGCGCTCGCCGCGCGTCTGCCCGATTACTTCCCCGACCGGCTCCGCGAGCGCGCCGGCGAGGCCGTCTTCGCGCATCCGCTGCGCCGGGAGATCGTGGCCACCCAGGCCGTCAACGAGCTGGTGGACAACGCCGGGGTCAGCTTCGGTTTCCGGCTCTCCGAGGAGACGGGTGCGGGTGCGAGCGATGCCGTGCGGGCCTTCGTGGCCGTGAGCCGCGTCTTCGACCTGCCCGCCACCTGGGGCCGGATCCGGGAGCTCCCGGTCTCGGCGGCCGAGACCGCCGCGCTCCTCGCGGAGAGCCGCCGGGTGCTCGACCGTGGAGCGCGGTGGATGCTCAACAACCGGCCGCAACCGATCGCGATCGGCGCCGAGGTCAACCGGTACGCGACCCGCATCGCCGCCTTGACCGCGGCGATGGGCGAGTGGGGGATCGAGTACGACTCGCAGGCCTGTGCGTCCGCCGACCGGGCCGAGACGGCCGGGGTTCCCACCGATCTCGCGCTCAGCGTGAGTCGCGCCCTGTACCGGTTCAGCCTGCTCGACGTGATCGACATCGCCGACATCACCGAGCGGGAGGACGATGAGGTGGGCCGCCTCTACTTCGCGCTCATGCAGCACCTGCGCGTGGACCGGATGCTGGGCGCCGTCGCCGAGCTGCCGCGCGGCGACCGGTGGAGCGAGATGGCGCGGCTCGCCCTGCGCGACGACCTGTACGGGGCGCTGCGCGCCATCACCGTCGAGGTGCTCAACTTCACCGACCCGGAGGAGCCCGCCGACCAGAAGATCGCGGACTGGGAGTCGCACAACGCGCGCAGCCTGCAGCGCGTGCGGTCGCTGCTGGCCGAGATCCTGGACGCCGAGGACGGCGACGCGCGCGTGAACCAGGAGTCGACGCTGTCGGTGGCCACGCGGGCGCTGAGGTCGGTGCTGCGCAGCGTCGGCTAGCGTGGCGGGGTGACCGAGTACAGCTTCACCGCAGCGGGCGTCACCGGCGTCCGGACCACCTTCGACGACGGCGGTGCGGGCCTCACCGTGCCGGTCGATGTGCGCTGGTCCGATATGGACGTCTACCAGCACATCAACAACGCCCGCATGGTGACGCTGCTCGAGGAGGCGCGGATCCCGCTGCTGTTCGCACCCGATGCGCCCACCCGCGACCTCCTGGACGGGCTGCTCCTGGCCAAGCTGGAAGTGGAGTACCGGGGGCAGCTGCGGCACCAGGACTCGCCGCTGCAGGTGACGCTGTGGACCTCCGCCGTGCGAGCGGCCGACTTCGTGGTGCACCACGAGGTGCGGCCGGTCGGTGCCGACCCGGGGACGGCGCCCGCGGTGGTCGCGACGGTGCGGCTGGCCGCCTTCGACGTGGCCGAGCAACGGGTGCGGCGCCTCTCCGGTGATCAGCGCGACTACCTGAAGTCGTTCTCCCGGTGAGTGATCGGCGGCTCACCGTCCCGGGGCCGGCGCGGGCCGACCTCGCGGCCTTCGCCACCCGGCTGCTGCGCACGGACGATTCGGCGGTCCTGCGGGTGCGCCGCCGCGACGACGAGCGCGTGGAGATCTGGGGCCGCACCGGATTCGGCGTGCTGGTGGTCCGCGTCCTGGCGGGCTCGGTCGCGCCGGAATCGTTGGTGTGCAGCGCGACGACGGTCCTCGAATCCGTGCGCGCCGATCCGTCGGGCCTGGACGGTGGCTACGTGGACGTGGGCTTCGCACTCGACTCCGCCTGGCGCGGCGCGCTGCCGCCGACCGACGGTTTCGTGCACGTCGACGACGTGCCGGCGGCGGCGCTGCGCCGGGTGGCCGAGCGCGGGGTCGAAGTGGGGCGCGAGGCCGGTGGACCCGCCGGCCCGCCGCAGTCGTTGCTGGACTCCGACGTGGTCAGCGTGAGCGGCGCCGGACAGACGGTGCCGATCGGTCTGCGCACCGCGTTCTCGTTGGAGGCCATGGGGTTCTCCGCCGACGGTGCGGACGAACCCGTCCGAGTATCGGCGTCCACCACCTGGGTGCGGGTGGACGCGCGCTACGGCTCGCTCTACCAGCGACGCGAGGCGGGGCCGAGTCTGCTGGTCTGACGCGCGGCCCGGTCAGTCCACCGGATCGAGCCGCCGTGCAGTGCAGTCCTGTTGTGCCAGGCGGCGCAGGGTCTGCAGGACCTTGTCCGAGAGCACCGTCCCCACCACGGCGGTACGAAGGGCCTGCGCATCGTCGTCGGAGAGGGTGTCCAGATCGGCGGCCGCGATGCTCTCCGCGGCGTCGGCCCACCGGGCGAGCGTCTCCTGCCCGCCCACATCGCAGCTGGCGACCAGGGTCTTGAGCTGCGCGCCGAGCTGCGGGATGAGCACGTCGCCGTCCTGGATGCGCCAGCCGCGGTCGGCGACGAACGCCGCCGCGAGCGCGGTCCACTCGGGATCGCCGACGAACGCGGTGGATTCGGTGAGGGCCTCCTGTGCCACCCCGAGCAGGTCGTGCCGGGGCACCGCCGGACTGTCCAGCGCGTCGAGGACGCGCCGCACCTGCGCCAGGGACAGCCCGCCGGACTCGACCAGCGCACGGATCAGCCGTACTCGCTCGGCGTGCTCGGGCCCGTACTCCGACTGCGTCTTGGTGACCGGTTCACCGGGGGCGAGGAGCGACTCCCGCAGGTAGTACTTCAGCGAGGCGGTGCTGACGCCGGTCTCGGCGGAGAGCTCGGACAATTTCATGCCTCGATCTTGACATGGGATAGTTACACTCTCCAATATGGGTAGTGGTACTATCCAATACTCAGGGAGACGCTCATGAACCACGACATGCAGACCGACACCCACGACGGCGACCTGGTCGTGTTCCTCCTGGGCATGCAGCCCAGGAGGACATGGCGGCTGGACCAGACCCTCTTCGTCGGGCGCTCGATGCGGCGCATGCAGGTGGAGATCGAACGCGATCGCGCCCGCGGTGGAGCGATCGGCTACCTCGGCGGCTTCAATGCGATCGCACCCTCCGGCCCGCTCGTGGTGCAGTACTGGCGCAGCTTCGAGGACCTCGAGCGCTACTCGCACTCCACCGATTTCGAGCACCGTCCGGCGTGGCTGAAGTTCTACTCGATGACCCACACGGCAGGGGCGTCGCGGGTCGGCATCTGGCACGAGACCTACCGCGTGCCCGCCGGCGCCCACGAGAGCATCTACGGCGACCTGTCCAACCCCGTCGGCCTGGCCGCGGCGGTCGGTGCCCAACCTCTGGCCCGGCGCGGCCGCACCTCGCGCGAGCGCATCGGCGCCTGATCGCGGGTCAGGCCAGCCAGCAGGACGCGTTCGGCGGTAGCAGGCCGTCGACGAGCGGTGCGCTGGCCAGGATCACCTCGCCGGCGGGCAGCTCGACAGGGGCCTCGGAGGCGTTGAGCACGCAGGTGAGCCGGCCGCCGACACGGCGGAAGGCCAGCGCACCGGGGCGCGGCGAGCCGAACCACTCGATCGCGTCGCCCTGGAACTCCGGCCGCATCCGGCGCAGTTCCAGGGCCGTCCGGTACAGGGTCAGCGTGGAGTCGAGGTCCTCGAGTTCGGCCTCCGCGGTGAGGTCCTTCCAGTCCGCCGGCATCGGCAACCACGTGTCCGGGTTCGTCGAGAAGCCGTACGGCGGCAGCGTGCCCTGCCAGGGCAGCGGCACCCGGCAGCCGTCGCGGCCGCGCTCGGTGTGGCCGGAGCGCTCCCAGGTCGGGTCCTGCAGCGCGTCGTCGGGTAGGTCCACGTTCGGCAGGCCGAGCTCCGACCCGTTGTAGAGGAACGCGGTCCCCGGCAGCGCCAGCTCCACCAGGATCATCGCCCGCGCCCGCGCCTCACCCAACGAACCACCCCCGTACCGCGTGACCTCGCGCGGCACATCGTGATTCGACAGGGTCCAGGTGGGGATGCCGCCCACCGACTCGACCGCGATGAGCGAGTTGTCGATTGCATCGCGGATCTCGCGGGCGTCCCAGGCGGCCTCGGCCAGCCGGAAGTTGAACCCCAGGTGCAGCTCGTCCGGACGGATGTACTCCGCGAACCGGTCGTTGTCCTTGACCCAGATCTCGCCGACGGTCACCCGGCCCGGGAATTCGTTCATCACCGAGCGGATCCGGCGGTGGATCGCGTGCACGCCGGGATCGTTGAACCGCAGATCGTTCTCGTCGTTGTCCATGATCTTGTTGTTCGCCAGGTCCATGTCCGGCAGACCGTCCGGCTTGGCCATACCGTGCGCCACATCGATGCGGAAGCCGTCGATCCCGCGGTTCAACCAGAACCGGAGCGTGTTCGCGAGGTCCTGGAAGACGTCTTCGTTGTGCCAGTTCAGGTCCGGCTGCTCGGGCGCGAAGATGTGCAGGTACCACTGCCCCGGCCGGCCGTCGGCCTCCGTGACGCGATGCCACGCGGGACCGCCGAAGATGCTGGGCCAGTTGTTCGGCGGCTGATCGCCGTTCGGTCCGCGGCCCTCGCGGAAGATGTACCGGTCACGCTCGGGGCTGCCGGGGCCCGCCGCCAGTGCGGCCTGGAACCACGGATGCTGATCCGACGTGTGGTTCGGTACCAGGTCCATCGTCACCCGGATCCGGCGCGCGTGCGCAGCCCGGATCAGGTCGTCCATGTCCTGCAGGCTGCCGAACAACGGGTCGATGTCACGCGGATCGGAGACGTCGTAACCGTGATCGGCCATGGGGGAGCGCATCACCGGCGAGAGCCACAGCGCATCGATGCCCAGCAGCTCGAGATACCCCAGCCGGTCGATGACGCCCCGCAGATCGCCGACGCCGTCGCCGTTCGAATCGGAGAACGAGCGCGGGTAGATCTGATAGAAGGTCGCGTCCTTCCACCACGGCGCGGAATCGTCGTACTGGCCGGCGGGCGGCGTCATCTCACTCCTCGTTCTTCCCGGACGGGTGAGCCGGGAATCGTGCTGGGCCTTCGGGTGGGCCGCTCAGGCGCCCATCGGGGTGTTCACGAGCATCTGGGCAGCCATTTCACAGTAGGCCCTGAGCTCCTGCTTGCGGGACGGGTCCATGCGGTCGTCGCCGATCGACGCGATCGCCACGTCCATGCACCGCAGCCATGCATCGCGCTCGAGTTCGGTGATCCGGAAGGGCACGTGGCGCATCCGCAGCCGCGGGTGCCCCCGGCGCTCGGAGTACGTGCGCGGACCGCCCCAGTACTGCTCGAAGAACATGCGCAGGCGGTCCTCCGCGGGCCCCAGATCCTCCTCCGGGTACAGCGGCCGCAGGAGCTCGTCCGCGGCCACCTCCACGTAGAACCGGTGAATCAGGTCGCGGAAGGTCTCGGCTCCGCCGACGGCGTCGTAGAAGGTCGGTTGGCTGGGGCTGCTCACACCCTCCAGTCTCGCACGGCCGACGATGCGCCCCGCTCCGCTGTTGCAGGCTCACAACACAGGATTACGCTGTCGAGCCGTGAAGGAATCCGAAGCAGGTGCTGATCGCGAGCGGGACACCGCTCGCGATGGCGTCGGCGACGGTGCCGTCGGCCTCGAGGAGGCGCTCGCCGAGATCGCTCGGCTGCGTCGATTGGTGGACTCCCTCAGCGCGGCGGTGGACTCGACCGCCGATATGGCGGACCTGCGCCGCCTGCGCCACGTCCAGGCGATCGCCGACGCCGCGCCCGATTCCCTGTACGTCAAGGACACCGAGGGCAAGTACCTCTTCCTCAACGCCGCCGCGCTCGAGGTGGTGCAGGCCACCGACCGGCCGATCTCCGAGGTCCTCGGACACGACGACAGCGGCTTCTTCGCCCCGGAGACCTTCGAGCAACTCCGGGCCAACGACCAGCGCGTCATCACGACCGGGATGCCGCTGGAGATCCACGAGGAAGGGTTGATCGGCGGACAATGGCGGATCTACCGCTCCCTCAAGGCGCCCTACCGCGACCCCTTCGGCCGCATCATCGGCCTGATCGGCGTCTCCCGCGATGTCACCGAGACCTGGCGTTCGGCGGAAGCACTCGCGCGCGCCGAGGCCCGCTGGCAGGTGGCCGTCGACAGCTCGGGCGACGGGATCTGGGACTGGGACCTGGCGACCGGCGCCGTCTTCTACTCCTCCCGGTGGAAGACGATGCTCGGCTACGAGGAGGACGAGGTCGGCGACAGCGCACGGGAATGGGAGAGCCGGGTGCATCCCGATGATCTCGAGGCGGCACTGATGGCGATGAGCAGCCACATGCGCGGCGAGAGCCCCGAGTACTCCTGCGAGCACCGGTTGCGCACCCGCTCCGGCGAGTGGCTCTGGGTGCGCGGCCGGGGACGCGTCATCGAACGCGACCCCCGCGGCAGGATCCTGCGGATGGTGGGCGTCTCCGCCGACATCAGCGCCGAGGTCGCCGAACGGCGCCGGGTCGAGCGGGAGGCGCTGGAACTGGAGCGGCTCGCGGAGATCGACGACCTCACGGGCATCGCCAATCGCCGCGGATTCACCCGGGCGCTCAGCGCCGCCTGGCATTCGGCCGGTGCCACCGGCCAGGACGTGCACCTCGCCCTCATCGATGTCGACGACTTCAAGCGCTACAACGACACCCACGGCCATACCGCGGGTGACCGGGCGCTGCGGCAGCTCGCCTCGGTGGTGGCGCGGGTACCGATGAACGGCGGCGACATCGCGGCCCGCTACGGCGGCGACGAACTGGCACTGATCATGGTGGGAGAACTCGATTTCGCAGCGGTCCTCGAGACCATCCGCGCCGCGGTGCTCGAGCTCGGGCTCGCGCACGACGGTTCGCGACCGGTCACGGTGAGCTGCGGCGGAGCGTCCGGACCGGCCGCCGCCACCACACCGGGCCTGCTGTTGCGCGAGGCGGACCGTCGGCTGTACCAGGCCAAGGCCGCGGGCCGGAACCGCGTCGTCGCGGACTAGGTCACCCGTCGTTCACCGTCCGTCCGCCTGTTCGCCCGGGGAAATGCGCCGAAATCAGCGTGCGGAACCGCCGTCGGCGTGGTGCACTACTTACGGCGACTCCGCCGGGTGCGGCGGGGCCGTGACAGACGTGAGGAGAGTCGATGAAGCGAACGCACGGCGCGGGTGTCACCGCGACGACGGCGCTCGCCGACTCCCGCCCCGATCGCACGGCGTGGGGTAAGCGGCGCGTCCTGCTCCTCAACGCCACCTACGAGCCACTGACCGCGGTCTCGATGCGGCGGGCGATAGTCCTCATGCTCAGGGATAGGGCCGACGTGGTCCATGACGATCCGAACGGTCCGCTGGTGCATTCAGCGGACCGTTCCTTGTCTGTGCCCTCGGTGATCCGGCTGCGCACCTATGTGCGGGTGCCGTACCGGGCGCAGGTGCCGATGACGCGTGCCGCGCTGATGCATCGAGACCGGTTCCGGTGCGGCTACTGCGGCGGCAAGGCCGACACCATCGATCACGTGCACCCGCGATCGCGCGGGGGAGGCCACGGCTGGGAGAACTGCGTGGCCTGCTGCGCCTCGTGCAACCACCGCAAGGCCGACCGCCTGCTCTCCGAGCTGGGCTGGACCCTGCGCACGGAGCCGCGTGCACCGCAGGGGCGGCACTGGCGGCTGCTCTCGACGCTCAAAGAGGTCGACCCGATGTGGAGTCGGTATCTCGACCTGGATGCGGCATAGGCTAAGTTGATTCACGAATGACCGCACGCCGCCGGGTGCCTCGGCGGCAGGAAAGGGGCTGAGGTGAGCATCCTCAACATCGTCGGCACGATCACGGTGATCGCCACGATCGTGATCGTCCTTCTCACGGTGATCTCGATGGCGACCGGTCGCAACGAGAAGTACCAGCAGCCGGGTGAGTACAAGCTGGGCGAGCCGTGGACGCGCGAGCCCCTGCTGTTCAGCGCCGTCGACGAGGCCCCCGTGGCCCCGTACGGTGCGCATCACGACGGTGCGGACGAGAACCTGATCGGAGGTGCCGCAAGTGGCAAGTGGTGATCACGGCAACGCTGTCGCCGTTCCCTCGTCGGACCTGCCCATGGGCACGGTCGTTACGTCGAGCGGACGCATCTCGGCGGCCCGTCAGGCCGGCAACAGCCCGAGCAATCCGCCCTTCTCCCGCGAGGAGCTGATCGGCCTCGACGAGGCACTGATCCGCGCCACCCGCGACGCCAAGGCCCGCTTCTCGGTGTACATCGGCGACCTGGGTGACGACATCCACGCCGGCGCCGAGGCCGTGCTGCGGCAGGCACCCGAGCCCGAGTACGGCGCACTGATCGCGGTGTCGCCGAACACCAAGGACATCGTGGTCGTCACGGGCCGCGAGGTAGCCGACCGCCTCGGCGACAAGGTCGCCCAGCTCGGTGTGACCGCCGCGATCCCGCCCTTCCAGAAGGGCGACCTGATCGACGGCCTCATCGCCGCCCTGCGCGTCATGGCTTCGGCCGTGAAGCCGCCCACGGCGTAACCCGCTTCGCGAAGAGCCCCGGACCACATCGGTCCGGGGCTCTTCCGTGTGCGCGGTCAGTCCGGAAAGGTGCCGTCGACGTACAACCAGCGTCCGTCCTCGCGGACGAAACGCGATCGCTCGTGCAGTACGCCCAGCCCACCGTCCTCGAGGAAGGTGGCACGGAATTCGACGATGCCCTCGGCATCGTCCTCGGTGCCCGCCACGGTGTCCACGATCTGCAGGCCGCGCCAGGTGCGGTCCTCGTCGAGCGTGAGATCCCGCGGGCGGGTATCGGGGTGCCAGGACGCGAGGAGCCACTGCACATCGCCGTCGCGGAAGGCGGCGAACCGCGAACGCATGAGTGCCTCGGCTGTGCGGGGTGGGGTGTCGGTCACGGCGGCAGCCTACCGCTGTCGGCGGGATCACCTTGTGGGCTCGCGTCCGCTGGTGGTTCGATGACAGTGATACTTGAACCTTCAATGATTGGTGGATTCATGACCGAGATCCGACGCGGTCTGCGCACCGCGATCGCCGCCCTGCTGGCCATCGGCGCCCTCCTGTTCGCCGCGGCGCCGGCAACGGCGGCCCCCACGACGCCGAAGCAGGTGGTCACCGCCTTCTACACCGAGGGCTTCGTCAACAAGGACATCGCCGGGGCCGCGCAGCGCTACATCGGCGACACCTACATCCAGCACAACCCCGAGGTCGCCGACGGCCGCGAGGCCTTCGTCAAGGTGCTCGGCCCCGTGGTCGCCGACCCGAAGTACAAGTCCAGCATCGTGCGGATCGTGGCCGAGGGCGACATCGTGGTGGTCTACGCGAAGTCCGTCTACGACGGCAAGGCGCAGGCCGTCGCCGACATCTTCCGCGTTCAGAACGGCAAGATCGTCGAGCACTGGGACGTGATCCAGGACGATCCGGGCAAGACGGTGAGCGGACACCCGTTCATCAGCTGACCCCGACGGCCGCGGCCCCCGGAATCGATTCGATTCCGGGGGCCGCGGCGTCGCGTGGATCAGCCGGCGTCGAAGGCCCGCGCCCGCAGCGACCGGACGACGCCGTCGCGGCCCTCCAGAACCAGACGGCGCAGCGCCGACGGGTGCTCCCCGGCCAGCCACGCGTCGGCGGCGGCCACGGCACCGTCGGAGATGTCCCAGCTGGGGTACAGGCCGATCACCACGGTCTGCGCCACCTCGGACGACCGGCGGCTCCACACCTCGTCGATCGCGGCGAAGTAGCGCGCGGTGAACGGGGCCAGCAGCTCGGCCTGCCCCGGTGCCGCGATGCCCGCGGAGATCGCGCGCGTCATGGTGTTGGAGATCGAATCGTCGCCGAAGACCTTCTCCCAGGCCTCCTCCTTGACCCGGCCGTCCGGACGCGCCGCCAGCGCGGTCGCCGCCGCCCGCTCACCGGCCGCCGTGGGATCGCGCAGCACCTCGGCCTCGATCTCATCGGCCGTGAGCGCACCCGAGCGCGCCAGAGCGTTCACCAGCCGCCAGCGCAGATCCGTATCCACCGACAGTCCCGCGAGCCCCACCGAGGCGGGATCGGCACCGTCGAACAGCGACCGCAGCACCTGCACCTGGTCGGTGCCCAGCGCCGAGGTGGCGAGCGCGTTGACGAAGGCCAGCTGGAAGTCGGAACCGGCCTCCGCATCGCGGGCCAGCTGGAGCAGGCCCGAGGCCAGGCGGTCCCGCCCCTCCGCCGCGGACCAGGCCGGATCGGCGTACGACTCGACGGCGGTCTGGGCCTGCAGCACCACGCGCTGCACCACTCCGACCTCGGTCTCGGCGCCGATGCCGCCCAGCACCAGCGTCACGAAATCGCGGGCCTTCATCTCGGCCTGCCGAGTCATCTCCCACGCGGCCGACCAGCCCAGGGTGCGGGGGAGCGAATCGGCGATATCGGCGATCCGGTTCGTGACCGTGGCCAGCGACACCGGGTCCAGCCGCACCGAGCAGTAGGTCAGATCGTCGTCGTTGATCAGCACCAGCTCGCCCCGGTCAACGCCCACCAGCTCGGCCACATCGGTGCGCTCGCCCTCGACGTCGAGCTCGACCCGCTTCGTGCGCACCAGCTTGCCGCCCTGATCGGCGTACACGCCCACGGCCAGACGGTGCGTGCGGGTCTCGCCGGCACCGGGCTGCGCGCCCTCCTGGACGATGGTGAACCGGGTGAACCGGCCCTGATCGTCCAGCTCGAAGTCCGGGCGCAGGATGTTGATGCCGGTGGTCTTGAGCCACTGCGCACCCCAGCCGGACAGATCGCGGCCGGACGAGGCCTCCAGTGCCCGCAGCAGGTCGTCGAAGGTGGCGTTGCCGAACTTGTGCTCGGCGAAGTAGGCGCGCAGGCCGGCCAGGAAGGGATCGAGGCCCACGTACGCGACGAGTTGCTTGAGCACCGAGGCGCCCTTGGCGTAGGTGATGCCGTCGAAGTTGACCTCGACGGCCTGCAGGTCCGGGATGTCCGCGGCCACGGGGTGCGTCGACGGGAGCTGGTCCTGCCGGTAGGCCCACGACTTCTCGACGTTCGCGAAGGTGGTCCACGCGGAGGTGTACTCGGTAGCCTCCGCCTGGCTGAGCACCGAGGCGAAGGTCGCGAACGACTCGTTCAGCCACAGGTCGTCCCACCAGCGCATGGTCACCAGGTCGCCGAACCACATGTGCGCCATCTCGTGCAGCACGGTCTCGCAGCGCCGCTCGTACAGGTACCGCGTGACCTTCGAGCGGAAGACGTAGTCCTCCAGGAAGGTCACGGCGCCCGCGTTCTCCATCGCGCCCGCGTTGAACTCGGGCACGAACAGCTGGTCGTACTTGCCGAAGGCGTAGGGGATGCCGAAGTTCTTGTGGTAGAAGCCGAAACCCTGCTTGGTCTCGGTGAACAGCCGCTCCGGGTCCATGTGCTCGGCGAGGCTCGCGCGGCAGAACAGCCGCAGGTCGATGGTGCCGTGCTCGTCGGTGTACGCGTCTTTCCACACCGCGTACGGTCCGGCGATGAGGGCCACCAGGTAGGTCGACATCGGCTCCGTGGTCACGAAGGTCCACCGCTGCGCCCCGGTGGCGAGCGTCGCCGTGGCGGACTCGGCGCCGTTGCTCACCACGGTCCAGGACGACGGCGCCGTGACCGTCACGTCGAAGACGGCCTTGAGGTCGGGCTGGTCGAAGCACGCGAACATCCGCTTGGCGTCGGCGGTTTCGAACTGCGAGTACAGGTACACCGCATCGTCGGTCGGATCGGTGAAGCGGTGCAGGCCCTCGCCGGTGTTCGAGTAGTGGAACCGGCCGGAGACCACGAGCTCGTTCTGCTCCGCCAGACCGGTCAGGCGCAGGCCCTGCTCCTCGGTGTAGCCGGAAACGTCCACCGGTGCCCCGTTGAGCGTGGCGGTCACGTCCGAGGCGATCAGATCGATGAAGGTCTCGGCCCCGGCCGTGGCGCCGAAGGTGATCGTGGTCGTGGAACCGAAGGTGCCGGTACCGGGGGAGTTCGACCCGTCGGTGAGGTCGAGGTCGATGGCGTAGCGGGCCACATCGATGATGCTCGCGCGCTCGGCGGCCTGGACCTGGGTGAGATTGGGGGCGGACAAGGGCGACGCTCCTTCATGCTCGTACACGGACTACTTCGGCTCGGCTCCACAATGCCACCTCGCACCGTCGTGCGCGTGCGCGGGAAGCGGTTGGGGGTGCCGTGCGTTGGACGTAGTGCAAGAGGTGCCGTCGAATCCGTTCGCCCTAGGAGAATCCGTGACAGAAACCGCCCCGACCACCCCGTCCCGGGACCGCGTCGACTTCTGGTTCGACCCGCTGTGTCCGTGGTGTTGGATCACCTCCCGCTGGATCCTGGAGGTCGAGAAGGTCCGCGACATCGACGTGAACTTCCACGTGATGAGTCTCGCCGTGCTCAATGAGGGCCGCGACGACCTGCCGGAGATCTACCGCGAGCTGATGACGACGGCGTGGGGCCCGGTGCGCGTCCTGATCGCCGCCGCCCAGCGGCACGGCGATCAGGTGCTCGCGCCGCTGTACACCGCGCTCGGCACCCGTATCCACAATCGCGGTGAGAAGGACAACGCAGCGATCATCGCCGAGTCGCTCGCCGAGGCGGGTCTGGAGCCCGACCTCGCGGAGGCGGCGACGAGCACCGAGTACGACGAGGCCCTGCGCGCCAGCCATCACGCGGGCATGGACAAGGTGGGGCCCGATGTGGGCACGCCGACGATCCACGTCAACGGCGTCGCCTTCTTCGGCCCCGTGCTCTCGCGCATTCCGCGCGGTGAGGTCGCCGGAAAGGTGTGGGACGGAACGGTTCTGCTGGCGAGCTACCCGCACTTCTTCGAGCTGAAGCGCACTCGTCACGAGGACCCGCAGTTCGACTGACCCCCGACGATCGGCCGTACGACGACGAAACCCCCGGTTCGACCGTGAACCGGGGGTTTCGTGTGTCGCCGCTAGGACGCGGGCGGCGCCGGGGGAGCCGGCGGCGTCGGAGGGGTCTGATCCGGGCCCTGCTGGGGCGGGACCTGCCCCTGCGGGACCTGTCCCTGATGGGGCGGCAGCGCGTGTGCCGGGTGCCCGCCGGGCGGCAGCTGGTGCGCCGGCTGCTGGCCGGGTGCCGGCGCCAGCACCTCCTGCGTGTTGAACGTGGGCACGGGACCCGAGGGGACCACGGCGCCGCCGCCGACCCCGCGGACCGTCTGGCCCGGGGCGAAGAACAGCGACCCCGCCTTGGTGCGGTTGCGCAGCGCGGCGGCGCGCCAGGTGAGCACCGGGTGCGAGGCCATGAGGTTCACCAGCCAGGTGAAGAAGCCGCGGTCGGTGGTGGCCCGGTCGGCGAGCTGATCGAAGTCGATCTGCTTGCCGAGGTACTTGCCGGCGCCCAGCAGACCCATGCCGCCGGTGACGCCCGAGGGCTGGTTGAAGTAGCCGTAGTTGTCGGCGGTGTACTCCTGCGAGCGGGACAGCGCCGGACCGATCACGGGGAGGTAGCTCATCGCGAACGAGCCGATCTGCCGCCAGTAGGACACGTGGCCGGCGGCGATGTGGCCCACCTCGTGGCCGATGATGTACGCGAGGGCCTCGGGGTCGCGGGCCTTGCCGCCGATCTCGAACAGGTCGCTGTAGACCACCACGAACCGGCGGAAGGTGTGGCCGGAGGCGAAGGCGTTGATCTGGCCGTTGCCGATCACCACGAAGGCGTCGGGCACCTCGCGCAGGCCGTAGCGGGCCGCGGCGTCGCGCACGATCTGATAGCCCTCGGGGAACTGCGTGGGCGTCATCTGAATGCCCTGCACGCGCGGGCTGGCCCAGTTCAGGCCTCGGCCGATGAACAGGATCAGCGGGAGTGCGAGCACCACCAGCGCGTACGAGCTCAGCGAACCGAGCAGCACCAGGACCAGCGAGCCCACGTAGATCACAGCGGTCGTGAGGATCACCAGGATCAGCAGCGGGATCTCACCCGGGTGTCGGCGGGGCGCGTCCGCGTAGCGCGGCGGCTGGTACGCGGGGGCGACGGGGCCGCCCGGGTACTGCGGCGGGACGGTGCCCTGCGTGTGCCCGGCGGTGACCGCCGGATCGTGCGCACCGAGATGCGGCAGCGCGTGGTGCGGCACGTTGCTGTGCTGCTCGGTGGGGAAGTCCGCCGCGGGGAAGGCCGCGGTGGTGGCGTCCGATCCGGCGTCGGTCCCACCGGTGCCGCTCGGCTGGACGACCGGGAACGTGCCGGTGGCGGGCATGCTCGTCGAGTCCGTTCCGAAGGCGGAGCCGGTGCTGCGGGCGGACTCGGTGGGGGCGGAACCGTCGTCCGGTTTCCCGCCCGGGGTCTGCTCGGTGCTGTCATCCATGCCATCGAATCTAGGCTGTGCCGCCGTCGAGCGCTAAGGCGACGCGTGCAAAACTTGTATTCATGCGCGTTTACCTCGGCGGCGACCACGCCGGATTCGAACTCAAGTCCCAGATCGCTCAGCACCTGACCGACGCCGGCCACGAGGTGGTCGACTGCGGTGCCCACACCTACGACGCCCTCGACGACTACCCTGCGTTCTGCATCGATGCGGCCAAGCGCGTCGTCGCCGATCCGGGCAGCCTCGGCATCGTGCTCGGCGGCAGCGGCAACGGCGAGCAGATCGCCGCGAACAAGGTCCCCGGGGCGCGCTGCGCGCTGGCGTGGAGCGTGGAGACCGCGCAGCTGGCGCGCCAGCACAACAACGCGCAGCTGATCGGCCTGGGCGGCCGCATGCACAGTGTCGACGAGGCCCTTGCCATCGTGGACGCCTTCCTCGCCACCCCGTGGTCGGACGAGGAGCGCCACCAGCGCCGCATCGACATCCTCTCCGAGTACGAGCGGACCGGTGTCGCGCCGGCCGTTCCCGGCTCGCCCGAGGCCTAATTGCCCGAGGGGCACACACTCCATCGGCTCGCCCTCGCCCACGACGCATTGTTCGCGGGCGAGGGCGTTCACGTCTCCAGCCCCCAGGGGCGATTCGCCCCGGAGGCCGCCCGACTCGACGGCCGCGTCTTCGAACGCGCCGACTCCTGGGGCAAGCACCTGTGGCACCGCTATGCCGGTGGCGCGATCGTGCACGTGCACCTGGGGCTGTACGGCTCCTTCACCGAGTTCGACCTGATCGACGGTGCCGCGCCCGCTCCGGTCGGCCAGGTGCGCATGCGCATCGTCGGGCCGAACGGCGGCACCGACCTGCGCGGGCCCACGGCGTGCCAGCTCGTCTCGGAGGAGCAGGTCGACGATGTGCTCGCCCGCCTCGGGCCCGACCCGCTGCGCGCCGAGTCCGATCCCGACGACGCGTGGCGGCCGATCAGCCGCTCCCGCCGCCCGATCGGGGCACTGCTCATGGACCAGAAGGTGCTCGCGGGCGTCGGGAACGTCTACCGGGCCGAGGTGCTCTACCGCGCCGGCATCGACCCGCACCGCGAGGGCCGGAGCCTGTCCCGCGACGAGTTCGACGGGATCTGGGCCGACCTGGTGGCCCTCATGCCGATCGGCGTCGAGCGCGGGCGGATGCACGTGGTGCGCGCCGAGGACGACCACGGCGCACCCTCGTACGCGCCCGACCGCCCCAGGACCTACGTCTACCGGCGCACCGGCGAGCCCTGCCGGGTGTGCGGAACGCCGGTGCGCACCGCGACGATGGAGGCCCGCAACCTCTACTGGTGTCCCACCTGTCAGTCCTGACTGTGCCGCCGTCGAGCCTGTGACCTGCACTGTTATCTGCGACACATCACGGATTCCTTAACTGCTTCTTCAGGCCCCGTTCAGGTGGGCCGACAAGAGTCGGAGTCATGGACGCGGTCACCGTTCCCACCAAGCAGGCTCGGCACCTGGCAAGCCCGGGCCGGGCGGAGATCACCGTGCTCGCGGTCGGCGGGACGGGCGAGTCGGCGATCGACGACGTCCGTACCGAGGTCACCGGCATGCTCAGCCACGTGGTCGCCGAGCTCGACGAACGCTTCGCCGCCCGCTGGGTGGGCTATCCGGCCTCGTACGGTCCGGTCCCCGCCCGGGACGGCATCTCCTTCGCCGAGTCGGTGGCGATCGGCGTCGAGCGGCTCACCGCCGCGATCGCCGAGACCGATGGGCCGGTCGCGCTGATCGGCTACTCGCAGGGCTGCACCGTGGTGCGTCGGGTGCTGGGCGCACTGGCCACCGGCGAACTCGTCGCGCCGAACGTGGCGGCGGCGGGCCTGGTCTCCGACCCCGAACGCCCCCGGGGCAGTGACCCCGCGCTCGCCGGATCAGGGGTGGCGGGCGACGGTCCGCCCATCCCGGATGACTTTCCGGTGCAGTGGATCTCGCATCCGCAGGACGTGATCTGCAATGCCAGCATCGACTCCTTCGTCCGCGATATCGCCGACGCGACCGCACTGCTCACACTGCGGGATCTGGCGACCTGGGCCCCGCGGGCGCTCGGCGGCTACCTCGGCGACAAGTTCCAGAACGCCACGCGCACCGCGTTCGGTTCGCAGCAGTGGCGCCGTGATGTGGTCCGGCTGCGCACCGCCGGTCGCGAGATCCTCGGGTACCTGCCACGGGTGAAGTTCCGGGGCCGGGACTACAACCTGCGCGGCAGCAGGCACGTGGCGTACGCGACCGAACCGCTGACCCGGCTGCGCCACGAGGACTACCAGCTGACGGGCTGTGAGCTGCTGGCCCAGTGGCTGCAGGTGCAGGCGACCTTTGCGATCCGGGCCCCGCGCAGCGGTGCGGACGAGCGTGCTGGTCTATTGTCGGAGAAGTATTCCGAAGCAGGCTGACCCCGGAGGTTGAAGCTCGTGGCACGTGACACCGAGAGCATCGAGCGCGACATCGAGCGCGCCCGTGAGCAGTTGGCGGCGACGCTGGATCAGCTGGGTGAGCGCGCGGACCCCAAGAAGCTGGCCGCCCAGGCGCAGCAGTCGGTGGTCTCCACGCTGACCAAGCCGCCCGTGCTGGCCGCGGCCGCCGGGGTGGCGCTGCTCGCCGTGCTCGCCGTGGGATCGCGGTTCAAGCGCGGCCGTCGCGAGAAGAAGATCATCCGCGCGCTGGCCGACGGGAAGATCTCGATCTGATCCGCGCGATCCGGGCCCGGCCCGGCAGGACAGCGATCAAGGGCGGTGCCGGTATCGGCGCCGCCCTTGTCGTCTCCGTCCTAGTGGCGGGGTGCAGCGAGCCGACGAGCGGCCCCACCCGCCTTCCCGACGGTTACCCCGCAGGCCAGGTCCCGGTGGTGGGGGAGATCCGCAAGGCCGAGACCATCGAGGTGGGCCACGTGATGTGGCGGATCACCGTGGCGGGTGACGACACCATCGCCGGTTCCCGTGCCCTGCTCGACGCCGGTCTGGCGCCGGTCGCCCCGAACGTGCCCCTCGACGCCGGCGCGGTGGGCGCGGTGTACCGCGGCCGCGGCTTCACTGTGGCCATCTCCTCGAACGCCGGAGATGTCACCTACGTGGTGAGCCCGACCCCCGGCGTCTGAGACGCCGCCGCCTCGCCCGAGACCGGCGCTACTCTGGATCCATGGAGATTCCGAAGGTGCTGGCGGCACCGGCCCGTCTTGGCCTCGCCGCGGCGGGTCTGGGCCTGGCCGCCGCCGAGCAGACCGCCGCGATGGCCCGCGATGTGGTGGGCATGGCCGCAGATCGGCTCGATCCCGAGGCGGACAAGGACGTGCGCCACGAGAACATCGTGACCGCGGTCCAGCGGGTTCCGTTCATCGTGCACCGCATGTCCGACCTGCTGAGCGCGGGCGGCGCGATCGACCGGCTGGTCGGTGAGCAGGGGGCCGGTCATCGCGTGGCGGACCTGTTCGACGAGGACGGCCCGGTGGACCGGGTGATCAAGCCCGGCGGACCGCTCGACCGGGCCACCCGCGAGGGCGGCATCGTGGAGACCTTCACCGCGGAGGACGGTGTGATGCAGCGGCTCGCCGATATGACCGACGCACTCAACCGCCTCACCCCCACGATCTCGGCGATGAATCAGCGGATCGTCGACATCGAGGGCGTGGTCGGTGCCGCCAACACCGTCGCCGAACCGGTGGGCGATCTGCTCTCGAGCCTGCCGAAGTTCGCGCTGCGCACCGCCAGCGAGGTGGCGCGGGCCGCCGGTCAGCCGCCGCGACGGGCGCGGCCCGCCGCTGTCGTGGACGCCGAGGTCGCCGAGATCGAGGTCACCGACGTCCGCGACGCCGGCGACCACTGACGCGCGTCACGTGTAGGACTTCGCGCATACCGTGTAGACGGGCTCATCGAAGGTGTACACCACGTCGCCGCCGGCCGAGCACCGCTTCGGGTCCTTGAATCCGGGGACCACGGAGACCACCGCGATGGTGCCGGGCTCGCCGCACCGCGGTGCGGCCTTGATCCACGTCCCCTGCACCGGGGTCGTGTAGCAGTAGTTCACATTGAGATTGGGTGTCAGGCAGTACCAGCGCTTGCCGTCGGGCAACGAGGCCTGCTTCTCCTGGCACTTCTCGCCGACCGGCATCACCTGCGTCACCTTGTACGGGGACCCGCCGTCGTCGCAGTTCCCGACCTTGGGCGATTCCGGCACGTCGTAGAGGCAGTCGTTGGGGCGGAACTGTGCGGGGGCGCTGTTGTTCGAGGCGGGTGCGGCCTTCTTGTCGTCGCCGTCCTTCGAGCCGCTCAACAGCGCCGCCACCACGATCGCCGCGGTGAGTGCGACGACGGCGGCCGCCGCGACCAGACCCACGATCACGTTGCGGCCCGAGTTCGGCTTCTGCGGGGGCGGCGGCGGAGCTCCGGGTACCGCGCCGGGAGCGGCCGGGCCGCGCGGGGGTGTCGGCAGCGGAATCGCCTGTGAGTACGCCTGACCCGATTCGTACCGCGGATCGTTCTGGTTACCCGGTCCGGTCATGCCCCTGCCTTCTCGCTCGCGGCCTTCTTCGCGGCGGCCTTCATCTCCTTCTTGTGCGTGCGCACCTTCTGAAGCGACTCGCCGTCCACCACATCGGCCACCGAGCGGTACCCGGCCTTGCCGTAGTCGCCCACCGCCGTGGCCCAGCCACGGGGCTTCACACCCAACTGCTTGCCGACGAGGGCGGCGAAGATCTTCGCCTTCTGCGCGCCGAACCCGGGCAGGGCCTCGACCCGTTTGACGAGATCGTCTCCCGACTTCGCCTCGGTCCAGATGCGTTCGGCCTCGCCGTCGTACTCGTCCACCACGATCTGTGCCAGCGCCTGCAGCCGCGCGGCCATGGCCCGGCCGTACCGGTGGATCGCCGGGGGCGTGGTGCACAGTTCCTCGAATCGGACCGGATCCGCTGCAGCGATGTCCCTCGGATCGATGCTGCCGAAGCGGTCGAGCACCTTCCACGGACCGGCGAAGGCCCGCTCCATGGGGAACTGCTGATCCAGCAGCATGCCCGCGAGCAGCGCGAACGGGTACTCGGAGAGGACGGCGTCCGACTCGGGTTCCCCCGTGATGTGCAAGGTGACGGCCATGCCGCCGAGTTTACCGAGCCGCGCCTTCCCGTACGCGGACCAACGCGGCGGATAGGCTGCTTCCATATCGGGACGCATGACGAGGAATCGAGGAGAAGCGAATGTCGGACATCGACTACGAGGTGCGCGACGAGGTCGCCTACGTGCGACTCAACCGCCCCGAGAAGCACAACGGCCTCACCCTGGACATGATCGACGATCTGGCGAAGGCGGCTGATCGCGCGAAGAACGACCGCTCGCTGCGCGCCGTGGTGATCAGCGGCGAGGGCAGCTCGTTCAGCTCCGGTCTGGACTTCGCCTCGGCAGGCAAGGAGCAGCGTCGCCTGTTCATGAACTTCGTGCCCAAGCGCATCTCGGCCGCGAACAACTTCCAGGCCGCGGGCTGGGCGTGGCGCAGCGTGCCGGCGCCGGTGATCGCCGTGGTGCGCGGGCACTGCTACGGCGGCGGCCTGCAGATCGCGCTGGGCGCGGACTTCCGGTTCGCATCGAGCGAATCCGATTTCTCGATCCTCGAGGCGAAGTGGGGCCTGATCCCCGACATGTCGCTGTCGGCGTCGATCGCGCAGCTCACCACGATCGATCTCGCGAAGCGGCTCACCATGACCGGTGAGATGTTCACCGCGAAGCAGGCGCTCGAGTGGGGTCTGGTGACCGGCGTCTCCGCCGATCCGATGAAGGACGCCCTCGCGCTCATCGCGAAGCTCAAGGAGCGGTCGCCCGATGCGGTCGCCGCTTCCAAGGCGCTGTTCGAGAACACCTGGTACAGCGGCTCGCGGCTGTCCTTCCCGGTGGAGCAGGCGCTGCAGCTGGGTCTGCTGCGCGGCAAGAACCACGCGATCGCCCGGAACGCGGCGATCAAGAAGGAGAAGCCGGACTTCGTCGAGCGGTCCTGATCCCGCTCAGCCGCGCGGCCGGACCACGCCGTTGTCGAAGGCCCACACGATGGCCTCCGCGCGGTTGCGCACGCCGAGCTTGGTGAAGATCGATCCGATGTGGCTCTTCACGGTCACGATCGAGATCACCAGCTCGGCGGCGATGTCGTCGTTCGAGAGACCGCGGCCGACGAGCGCCAGCACATCGGCCTCCCGGGCGGTGAGCGGATCCGGCGCCGTGGGCGGGGTGGTGTCGGATTCCTGTGCGGCGCGGTAGGTCTGCAGGACCCGGCCGGTGACGGCGGGGTCGAGGACGGCCTCGCCCGCCGCGACCAGCCGGACCGCTCGGATCAGCTCCTCCGCGGGTGAGTCCTTCAGCACGAATCCCGCGGCCCCCGCCCGGAGCGCGGACGAGAGCAGGTCGTCGTCGCGGAACGTGGTGAGCACCAGCACCGGCGGCGCGTCCACCTGCGCGGCCAGCCGCCGAGTGGCCTCCATACCGCTGGTGCGCTTCATCCGAAGATCCATGAGCACCACATCGGGCCGCGCTGCGGCCACGGCGTCGGGAACCTCATCGCCGTCGGCGCATTCGGCGACCACCTCGAAGCCGTCGCGCCGCCGCAGGATCCGGCGCAGGCCCACGCGCACTAGGTCCTGATCGTCCACCAGCACCAGCCGGATCGGCTCGTCGGTCATCGGTTCTCCTCGGCCGTCGGGAAGGTGGCGGCCACCAGCCAGATTCCGTGCACGGGACCCGCTTCGAGCGTGCCGCCCGCGCTCTCCACCCGGGCACGCATTCCCGCCAGGCCCGAGCCGCCGGGGGAGCGCCGCGCACCGTCGGGCACGGGACAGCTGACCCGGATCGAGACACCCCGCCCCGGCTCGGGAGCGACGGCGACGTCCACTCGGGCGCCCGGGGCGTGTTTCACGGCGTTGGCGAGCGACTCCTGGACCACGCGGAAGGCGGCGAGGCCGCTGCTCGCCGGCAGCGGATCGGCGGGTGCCAGGAGGTCGAGTTCCACCGGCAGACCGGCGCGTTCGTAGGAGGCGACCAGTTCGGGGATGTCGGCGATCCCGGGCTGTGCGGCGTCACTGCCCTCGGTGCGGAGCAGCTCGATCGTGCGGCGGATGTCGTTCATCGCGGTGCGGCCCTGCGTCTCGGCGTCGCGCAGCGCATCGACGGCCTCGTCGCGGTCGTCGTCGGCTTCGAGGGACCGCCGGGCGGCCGTGACGTTGAGCAGGACCACGGCGAGTGAGTGCGCGACCACGTCGTGCACCTCGCCGGCGATCGTCGCTCGGTCCAGCGAGATCCGTGCGGCCTGCGCATCGCGTTCGGCCCGCAGGAGCAGCAGCTGGTTCTGCAGCAGTCGGCCGACGGCGGCGCCGAACGCGACGGTGAATCCGATGAGCCAGGCCTGGTGGATCGCCCCGGTGAGTCCGGCGCCGAGGACCAACGCCTCGTACGCGATGAGGTGCAGCGCCGTGGTCCTCGACCGCGAGACCGCGGCCACCTGGGTCATGCCGAGCACAACGATGAGCGGGACCACGTCGTACGGGGTGTACACCGTCCAGAACAGGGCTGAGGTGGCGATGGTGACCGCGGTGTGGGCGGTGATCGACACGGTTCCGGCGCGGATCAGTGCGGCCTCCATGTGCGCGGCCGACAGTACGACCGCGGCGATCAGCCAGATCCATTGCTGCCCCTGCGGTCCGGCGAGGAATCGGGGTACCGCGGCACCGATGGTCAGCGCCACCATCGCCGACTCGGTGATCAGCATGTAGTACGGCGGGTACTCGTAGCCGAGCCGGGCCAGCACCGTGCGGTACCGCGCCTCCAGCCATCTCAGCCCGCGCATGCGATGGATCGTAGCCTCCGGTGCAAGCTCCGTCGCCCGTCCTGGGGCGGATCTTCGTCCCCTCCTCAGGACGGATGCCGAGTTCCTCCCTGAGCACGCTGACCTGCACGGGCACGGTCGATAGCGTCGAATGTGACCGCGAACACAGACCGCGGGCTCAGGAACGGAGTCGGAGATGCTCACTGTCTATCTCATCGTCGCCTTCATCGTCGTGCTGGCGTGGTTGACCCACGACAGCGACGGACTCGACTTCCGCGCGCGGGACCGGCACCGGGCTCAGGGGGAACGGGATTCGGGTGCGCGTGGCGCACGCGGACTCCTGGTCTGATCCGCCGGAGCCGCCCCGCGGAACGACGGCGTTCCGCACAATCGACGCAGGAGGACCTTCGATGACCACGACGCTCACCCGCACCATGACTCGCTCACTCGGCATCCCCGAGTACGCGTGGCACCTCCGTCCGGCGGACGCCGCGAGCGGTATCCGGTCGTCCGGCGAAACGGCGGACGAGGCCGGCCCGCTCGAATCGATCGCCGGCCTGGCACCGGCGCCGCGCGTCGCGGGCGACGCGGTGCGGACCTCGGTCGGATTCGTGCTCCGCGAGGGTGACCTGATGTTCCGCAGCACCGCCCGCCTCGGCGAGGTCTATCGGGCGGACTTCCTCGGAGGGCCGGGCCGGGCCGTGTTCCTCTCCAACCCGGCCCATATCGCGTCGGTGATGTCCGCTCCCGATCTCGCGCCGTCGGCCACGCGATTCTCGCCGCTGCGCCCCATCATCGGCCCGGATTCGGTGCTCACCTCGATCGGCGCCCGGCACAAACAACAACGCGGACTGCTGTTGCCGCAGTTCCACGGCCGTGCCGTGACCGCCTATCAGCAGCGGATCGAGGAGGCCACCGCCCATCGGATCGACGAGTGGCTTCCCGGGGAGCCGGTGGCCCTGGCCGATATCGGCCAGGCGATCACCCTGGACGTGATCATGTCCGCCGTCTTCGGGATCGAGGGGGCTTCGTCCGCGACGAGGGCCGAGACGGCGGTCCGCACGGCGATGGTGCGTCTGCTGCGGCTGTCGACGAAGAAGTTCGCTCCGCTCGTCCAACTGCTCAACGCCCGCAGTCCCGAACCGCGCGGTGTGCTCAAGCTGGTGCTCCGCCCGCTCGATCGGGCGATCTACGCGGTGATCGCCGAGCGCCGCCGCGAGGGGGCCGACGGTGCCGACGGCGCCGGACGCAGCGACATCCTCACCGTGCTCATGGCGTCACGTGGAGACAACGGTGCGCCGCTGTCGGACAGCGAGATCCGCGATGAGTTGTTGACCCTCGTGCTCGCCGGCCACGAGACCACCTCGAACAGCGTGGCGTGGACCTTCGAGCGGCTCACGCGCAATCCCGAGGTGTACGCGCGCGCCGTCGAGGCGGCACGCACCGGCGACGAGGCCTATATCGACGCGCTGCTCAACGAGTCGATGCGCAGCCGCCCGGTGGTCCCCGCAGTCGCGCGGGAGCTGCTGGCCCCCTGGCGGTTCGGCCCGTGGGCGGTGGACGAGGGCATCGTGGCGCTGGTGTCGATCCTGCTGCTGCACCACCGCGACGACCTGTACCCGCGGCCCTTCGCCTTCGACCCCGAGCGGTTCCTCGGCGTCCGCCCGTCGCCGCAGCGGCTGATGCCCTTCGGCGGCGGCAACCGGCGGTGCCTCGGCGCCGGTCTCGCACTCGCCGAACTGCGCGTGGTCGTCACCGAGATCCTCACGCGCACCGATCTCGCGATGACCGATGCGGCTCCGGAGCGCCCGCAGCACCGCAACGTCACCATGATCCCGGGCGACGGGGGATTGGTGACGGCGGTGGCGCGGCGCTGACGGTCAGGCGCGGGAACCGCGTTCGTCGCCGAGCCGCACCGGGGCGATCTCGTCGAAGACATCGCCCGGGCCGGGATTGCTCGCGTGCGAGGCGCCGCCGAGGTGGCGCACGACGCCCCAGACCGCGTTGAGTGCGGTCTGGAGGGCGCCCTCGGCCCAGCCGGCCGTCCACGAGATGTCGTCGCCGGCCAGGAAGAAGCCGCGGTGTCGCGGATCGAGGCGGTCCTGCTTGAAGTGCGTGAAGAGCCGCTCCTGATACCGGTAGTGGCCCGGGAGGTTCGCCTTGAACGCACCCATGAAGTAGCGCTCGGTCTCCCACGACACCGTCTTCGGGGTGGCGATCACGTGGCTGCGGATGTCGACGTTCGGGTAGATCTCACCCAGGGACTTGAGCATCAGGTCCATGCGGGCGTTCACGTCGAGCGGGAGCAGCTTGAGCGAATCGTCGGACCAGGTGTACGACAGGCAGATCACTGCGGGGCTGTCCGGACCGTGATCGAGCAGGTAGGTGCCGCGGCTCATCCGGTCGGTGAGCGTCATCGACATGGTGTCGCGGCCGGTGGCCGGGTCCTGATCGCGCCAGAACGGCCGGTCGACGAGGACGAAGACCTTGGAGCTGCCCATGTAGTGCGTGCGCTCCACCGCGGTCCAGTGATCGATCGGCAGCAGATCGTCGTCGCAGTCGATGGTGTTGAGCAGCATCCACGACTGGCCGGTGAAGATCGCGGCGGGGTAGGTGCGGGTCTCGCCGCCGGCATCGACGATGGTGTAGCGCGGCCCGCCGTCGGGCCCCGAGGTGCGCCGGATAGCGGTGACCGCCGGACGGTGCTCGCCGCCGTTGAGGTCGCGGACCGACCGCTTACCGTCGAACGGTGTGTCCCACAGCCGCTTCGGCAACTGGTCCGATCCACCTACCACTCCGCGGTGATGATCGTCGGCCGCGGTGCAGGTGACGCGGAGGATCTCCAGCATCGAGTTCGGGTAGTCGGTGTCCCAGCCGCCGGTGCCGAATCCCACCTGACCGAACAGCTCCCGGTGTGCGAACGAGCGGAAGTGCTCGGAGGCGGTGAGGAATCCGTAGAAGGTCTGATCGTCGAGCTGGTCCACCAGGCGCGACCACACGGCGCGGATCCGCTGCGCGTCGCGATCGCGGATCGCGTCCTGGAGCTCGGCGGCGTCGGCGTAGTCGGCCAGTGTCGCATCCCACGCCCGTGCCACCTCGCCGTACTCGGGCGGCAGATCGTCCACGGTGTGCGCGTAGTGGCTGCGCCCCTTGAGGTCGATCACGGTGCTGGGGGTGGCGTCCGAGAGCGGGTTGGGGAAGGCGTGCGTCTGCAGCCCCATGGCGTCGAAGTAGTGCTGCAGCGTGGTCGACGACGGCGGGAACCGCATGGCGCCCATCTCCGCGACGAGCTCGTCGGAGTAGCCCTCGAACCGGTCGCTGCGCATGCGTCCGCCGATCCGGTCGGCTTCGTACACAACGGGCTTGAGGCCGAGCTTCGCCAGTTCATAGGCCGCGGTGAGTCCGGAGAGTCCGCCGCCGATCACGGCGACCTCGGTGCCGAGCGCCTCCTCGGGGATGCTCCCGAGGCCGTCGGGGTGCGATACCCAGTCGTCGTAGGCGAAGGGGAAGTCCGGCCCGAACATCGTGAGCGGGCGGGGATCCTCGTCCGAGTGGGCGGGCATCGCGGGCTGGGTCACCGTGCGGGTCCTTTCCGGGTGTCGTACAGGTCGGCGCGCCGATCGCGCAGGTGGGTGTTGACGGTGCGCGAGGTCGCGAGGGCCGCGCCATCGGCGGTGAACAGTTCGAGCGCTTCCCCGCGTCCGGCACGTGCTGCGACGGTCCCGTCGGGGTTCGCAGCGGTGCTCAGGCCGCAGTATTGCAGCGATAGCTCCCGGCCGCAGTGGTTGGTATACGCGATGTACATCTGGCTCTCATAGGCCCGCGCGGGCACCAGCACTTCGGCGACCACGCCGAAGGGCTCCATGAGTCCCGTCGGCACCAGGAGTAGGTCGGTTCCGGCATCGGCGTGGGCCCGCACCGCCTCCGGGAACTCGACGTCGTAGCAGGTGAGCAGGCCGCACGTGAGATCGCCGAAGGGGAAGGTCACGGTGAGGTCGTGGCCCGGCGCGAAGACCGCGCGGTCGAGATCGCCGAACAGGTGCGTCTTGCGGTAGTGGGCCAGTTCCCGCCAGGCGTGGGGTCCGTCCGGCGCGAGCACGGCGGCGGCGTTGTACGCCGCGCCGCCGTCGCTCTCCGGGTAGCCGAACAGGATGGCGATGCCGAACCGCGCGACGAGCGCCCCGATCTCGGCGTGGTACTCGGCACCGCGCGGGCGCGCGAGTTCCGCCGCGGCGGGACCGATGTCGTAGCCGGTGATCGACAGCTCGGGCGTTACGAGAACGTCCGCACCGGCCGCCGCCGCTCGTGCGGCCGCGTCCTCGATGGCCGCGAGGTTGCGGCTGACGTCGGCATCGGGACCGGTGCCGAACGGTCCCTGGTACATCGCGACGGTGACCGTCATGCCGACGTCTCAGTGGTCCGCAGCCGCGACTTGCGATAGCCGTAGGCGAAGTACACGCCGAGCCCCACGAGGGTCCAGAGGGTGAAGGCGATCCAGGTGGGCGCCTGCATCTTCGACATGAGGTAGCTGCAGAAGGCGACACCCGCGACGGGGACCAGCGGCAGCTGGAAGGTGCGGCCGTCGTAGGGGATCTTCAGGGTGAAGGGGGTGGTGAAGGTGCGATCGAGATCGGGCCGGGTGTTGCGCAGCACGATCACGCCGATGTTGACCAGCGCGAAGGCGAACAGTGATCCGATCGAGGTGGCGTTGGCCAGCTCGCCCAGCGGCACCAGGCCGGCGAGCAGTGCCACGATCGTCCCGACGATGAGGATGTTGCGCACCGGAACCCGGGTGCGTGCATTGACTTTCGCGAACACTGACGGCACCAGGCCGTCTTTGCCCATGGTGTACAGGATGCGGGTCTGGCCGTACATGACGGCGAGCACCACGCTCGCGATGGCGATCACGGCGCCGATGGACAGCACCACGGCGGGCCAGGTGCTCTGCGTGACATCGGTGAGCACCTTGGCGAGTGACGCCTCCGTGCCACCGAATTCCTGCCAGGGCATCGCGCCCACGGCGGCGAGGGCGACCAGGCAGTACAGCACTGTGATGATGCCGAGCGAGAGGATGATCGCGCGCGGCAGGTCGCGGCGCGGGTCCTTGGCCTCGTTGCCTGCGGTGGAGGCCGCGTCGAATCCGATGTAGGAGAAGAACACCATGGCCGCCGCGGTCCACACCCCCGCTGTGCCGAAGGGCATGAACGGCGACAGGTTGCTCGCCTTGAAGGCGGTGAAGGCGATGGCGCAGAAGAACACCAGGATGCACACCTTGAGGATCACCATGGCGGTGTTCAGGCGCGCGCTCTCGGTGGCACCGCCTACCAGGATCAGGCAGGCCAGGGCGACGATCACCATCGCGGGAACGTTGACCAGGCCCCCGTCGCCGGGCGGCGCGGAGAGTGCGGTCGGCAGCTCCACGTCGAACAGCGTGCGGGAGAGCTCATTGATGTACTGGCCCCACCCGACGGCGACCGCGGCGATGGAGACGCCGTACTCCAGTAGGAGGCACCATCCGCAGACCCAGGCGAAGAACTCGCCGATGGTCGCGTAGGCGTAGGAGTAGGCGCTGCCGGAGACGGGGATGGTGCCGGCGAGCTCGGCGTAGGACAGGGCGGAGAACAGCGCGGTCACGGCGGCCAGGATGAACGCGACGATCACGGCGGGGCCCGCCTCGGGCGTCGCCTCGCCGAGGATCACGAAGATGCCGGTGCCCAGGGAGGCGCCGATGGAGAGCGCGGTGAGGTGCCCGAGGCCCATCGAGCGCTTCAGCGTGGGGCCGTCGCCGTGTTCGGCGGCGCTGTCGGCCAGGATGCGGTCGACCGGCTTGCGCGCCACCAGCGCGTCCATGATCGTCATCGATTCGCCGCTTCGTTGCGCGCGAGCACCGAGAGGAGCTCGTAGGCGACGTGTGCCGCAGCGATGCCGGTGAGTTCGGCGTGGTCGTACGGCGGTGCGACCTCGACGACGTCGGCGCCCACCACATCGGTGCCGACCAGTGCGCGGAGGGTGTTGAGCAGCTCGCGGCTCGTCATGCCGCCGGCCTCGGGGGTGCCGGTGCCGGGGGCGTGCGCGGGATCGAGGACGTCGATGTCCACGGAGACGTACACGGGGCCGTCGCCCAGGCGGCGACGCATGCGTTCGATCACCGCGTCCAGGCCGTCGTTCTCGTAGTCGTCCGAGCGCACCACCTGGAAGCCGAGCACGCCGTCGTCCGTGAGGTCCTGCTCGCTGTAGAGCGGGCCGCGGATGCCGATGTGCATCGAGCGGTGCAGGTCGATCAGCCCCTCCTCGCTGGCCCGGCGGAACGGTGTGCCGTGCGTGTAGGGGGCGCCGAAGTAGGTGTCCCAGGTGTCCAGGTGGGCGTCGAAGTGCAGCACCGCGACGGGGCCGCGGTCGGCGGCGACGGCGCGCAGGATGGGCAGCGCGAGCGTGTGATCGCCGCCGAGGGTGAGCACCTTCGAGCCGGCCGACCGCAGGCGGGAGATCTCGGCCTGCACGGTGGCGAGCGCCTCTTCGATGTTGAACGGATTCACCGGCAGATCGCCCGCGTCGGCCACCTGATGCACCGCGAACGGCGAGACGTCCAGGGCCGGGTTGTACGGGCGCAGCAGCTTGGAGGAGGCGCGGATGTGGCCGGGGCCGAACCGTGCGCCGGGGCGGTAGCTCACCCCGCTGTCGAACGGAATACCGAGCACCGCGACCGCGGCGGAGTCCACCTGGTCGAGGCGGGGTAGGCGCGCGAAGGTCTCCGGTCCGCAATAGCGGGGGATCGCGCTGGCGTCGACGGGGCCGATGGGCTGGGAGTCGTGGGGCACGGGTCGATCCTCTCGCACAGGGCTGCGTTTGTGGGTTGGATCACATAGTGTGGGACACCGACCGGGATGTCAACTCGAGTTTCATGAAAGGATACCGGTGTTGGACGACGCTACCGTCGGTGCGGATGCCGTTCTGGCAGCGCCGGATCGGATGGGCCCGGCGCTCAATGCGGCGCGCCGATCGCGGCGGTTGACCCTGGCCGATGTCGCCGACGGCGTCGGGGTCACCAAGGGGTACCTCTCGAAGATCGAGCGCGGCCTGGCGGCGCCCTCCGTGGGAACGCTCATCAAGTTGTGCAGTGTTCTCGATGTTCCGGTGGGTTCGCTCTTCGACGGCGGGACCGGCGGCGATGTGGTGCGTGCCGACGCGTACCCGCGTATCCGGTTCGGCGGTACCGGACTCGCCGAGTATCTACTGACCCCGGTCGGTGAGCGACGCGTGCAAGTGCTGCTCAGCGACATCGAGCCGGGCGGCGGCAGCGGCGATGACGCCTACGGGCTCCCCGCCGAGGTCTCGTTCGTCCTGGTCCAGCGCGGCACGCTGCGGCTGGGCTTCCCGCCCGACCGCACCGTCGATCTCGCGGCGGGAGACGCGCTCACCTTCGATCCGGGGGCGCCGCACACCTTCCGCGCCGGACCCGACGGTGCCCGGGTGCTCTGGGTGATGGCCCCCGCACTACCGGGTGGGGAGCGGTCTACCGCCCGGTGAACTCGGGCGGCCGCTTGTCGAGCATCGCGGCCACGGCCTCATGGTGATCGGCGGTGGTGTGCGCGATGGCCTGCATGGCGGCCGAGAGTTCGAGGAGCGCATCCAGGCTCTGATGCTGGCCCTCGCGCAGCAACCGCTTCGTCATCCGCAGCGCCTGCGGCGGGTTGGCGGCGATCCGGTCCGCCAGCGCCCGGGCGGCGGGCAGCAGATCGTCCGGTTCGACGACGCTCGAGACGATGCCCCAATCGAGCGCGGTCTGCGCGTCGATCGCCTCGCCGGTGAACGCCATCTCGGTGGCGCGGGCCATCCCCACGATGCGGGGGAGCAGCCACGCGCCGCCGTCGCCCGGGATCAGTCCCACCTTGACGAAGCTCTCGGCGAAGACCGCGCGGGTGGACGCGACCCGCAGATCGCACATCATCGTCAGATCGCAGCCGGCGCCGATCGCGGGGCCGTTGACCGCGGCGATCGTGGGAACCTCACAGTGGTACAGCGCGCGTGGGATACGTTGGATGCCATGGCGATAGCCCTGCCGCTGTTCGGTGGGTGTGCCGCCGAACATGCCCTCCTTGTCGCGCATGTGCTTGACGTTGCCGCCCGAGCTGAAGGCTGAACCCGCTCCGGTGAGGATCACCGCACGCACCGAATCGTCCCGGTTCACGTCGGCGACGGCGGTCTCGATGGCGGCGATCACGGCCTCGTCGGACACGGGATTGCGGGCGGCGGGATCGTTGAGCGTCCAGGTCACGACGGTGCCGTCGCGCTCGATCAGCAGTGGCTCGGTCATGGCTCGACCCTAAGCCGTGCAGCGGTACTGGCGGTGCCGGTCCCGTGTTCCCGCGAGGGCCACGCACCGCTCGCGCGAGACGGTGGAAGCCCGAATTCGGCGGTGAATGCCGCGGTGAACGCGGCGGGCGTGGCATAACCAAGGGCGGAGGCGGTCTCGGAGACGGTGGCGGTGCGCAACATCGGCAGTGCCGCGAGTAATCGCGCCCGGCGGCGCCACTGCGCCGGGGCCGTACCCGTCTGCACCCGGAATCGTCGGGTGAAGGCGCGCTCGCTGCGGCCGACGCGGGCGGCCCAGGCGGCGTTGTCGATCGCCACATCGGGCGCAGCGAGGTAATCGCGGCACAGGGCCGACAACTCGGGGTCCGCCGGGAGTGGAACGTGCAGCGGGAGCGGGGCGAGCGCGGCGATCTCATGGAGCATCAGTGTGATCACCGCGCCGTCGCGGCCGGCGGTGTCGTAGTCTTCGTCGAATTCCACTGCGGTGAGGAGGAGTTCGCGCAGGAGCGGGGTCATATCGACCACGGTGCACTGCTGCGGCCACCACGGCACGGCGGCGGGTTCGATGTACAGGCTGCGTGTGCTCACGTGATGAGTGCGCATCAGATGCCGCTCACCCGGAGGGATGAGGACCGCGCGGTCGGTGGGCACGGACCACGCTCCGCCGGAGGTCTCGAGCTGCATGACTCCGGTTGCGCTGTAGAGGAACTGGGCTCGACGGTGCCGGTGCCAGTCCAGCACGTACCCGTCGGCGTAGTCGGTGCCCACAGGGAGCACATCCCTGGGCAGCTCCTCGATCGTGGCGATGGGGATGTTGCGCACGGGGCCAGCGTACCGACTCTCGAAGATCATCGGCCGGATTTCGATTGCCGGACGCTGTGTGTGCACGGTGCACTGGACGGGTGATGGTTCTGGGCTTAGTGATCGTGGGTATCGCGTCGGGTGTGACCACCGCATTGTTCGGGTTCGGGGGTGGTTTCGTGGCCGTCCCCGTGCTGGTCTGGGCGGAGGTCGCGCTGGGCGACGATGCCGCCCGTGTCGCCGTGGCGACATCGTCGGTGCTGATGGTGGTGGGAGCGCTGGTGGCGACGGCCTCGACCTCGCGCGATGTCGTGGCGGAGTTGCGGGGGAGTGGACCGCTTCTGGTGCTGCTCGGCCTGGGTGGAGTGGCCGGTGCGGTGGCGGCGCGGTTCGCGGCCGGCCCGGTGATCGCGTGGGGATTCCTGGTCTATCTGGTGCTCACGATCGCCTCCACGCTGGTGCGGCCCGGCTTCCTGCAGGTGGCCGACGGTCCGGTGCGGCCGCTGCAATCCTGGGTGGGGCTGCCCATCGGCGCTGTGGCGGCGTTTCTCGGCGTGGGCGGCAGTGTGCTCACGGTGCCTGTGATGCGGCGTGCCGGCCACCGGATGTCCACGGCGACAGCCTTGGCGAATCCGCTGACCCTGGCCGTGGCGGTGCCGGCCGCGATCGTCTTCCTACTGGTATCGGGCGGGCGTCCGATGGGTGCTGGCACCGGATTCGTCGGTGCGGTCGATCTCCGGGCTGCGGGGGCTCTGCTGCTCGGATCGCTTCCCGTGATCGTCTACCTGCGGCGACGCGGCCCACACATCCCCGACGCGGTGCACGCGCGCTGCTACGTGGGACTGCTCGTGGTGGTCGCGATGGCGATGGCGGCGAACCTGGTGTGGGGGCTCTGAGCACCTGAATTTCCGGCCGCCGTGCGTACCGGGTAAGCTGACTCGCGCACTACGCGGGCGTAGCTCAATGGTAGAGCCCTAGTCTTCCAAACTAGCTACGCGGGTTCGATTCCCGTCGCCCGCTCCACTTCCGAGTCGGGGCATCGTCGATCAGACGGTGCCCCGACTCGTTTCTTCGGTTCACTTGTCTGAATTCGACGGGCCAGGCACGATGTTTGCGTGAGCAGCGACGACACGCCCCAGGCGAGCCCGCACGAACCGACGAACGGCACCGAAGGGACTCCGCAGGACGGCGCAAACGCGCCGACAGGCCAGTTCCCGGCCGCGTACCCGGCACCGGGCTACGTCGCGCCCGGTGCCCCACCCGCGGGCTACCCTCCGCAGCAGCTAGTCGGCCCGGGGTATAACGCGCCCCCGCCGGGGTATTCCGCACCTCCGCCGGGATACCCGGCCGGTTATCCGCAGGGAAACGGATACCCTGCGTATCCCCAGCAGCAATACGGTTGGGGCGCACCGTCGGCGCCCGAGCCCGGTAGCGTGCCGCTTCGTCCGCTGAGCCTCGGTGACATCTACGGCGGAGCCATCACTGCTATTCGTACGAACCCGGGGGTCATGATCGGGTTCACGGCGATCATCGTCGTTCTTTCGAATCTCGTGGCGTTCATCGGCCAGATTCCCCTGACCGACGTCACCGTCGACCCGGGCTCCGAGGACGAACCGGCGATTCTGTCGACGTCGATCGCATCCGGCGCGTCCGCCCTCGGGGGCACGCTGATCTCGATGATCGCCACAACGATTCTCACTGGCATGCTCACAGTGGTCGTCGCCCGTTCCGTGCTCGGCGATAAGACGGGCGCAGGCTCGGCCTGGCGTGCCCTCGTGCCCCGCCTGTGGCCCCTGATCGGATTGGTCGTGCTCCAAGCGCTGATCTACCTCGTCCCGACCCTCATCATGATCGGATTGCTCACGGTGGCGCTGGTCGGCGCAGGCAGTTGGGTCGCAGGAGTATTCGTGGCCATCCTCATGTTCGTAATCATGGTGGTCATCGTGGTCGGCCTGATGCCGGCGTTCGCGATGGCGACTGCTTCGGTCGTACTTGAAGGACGCGGTTCAATCAATGCACTGCGACGTGGTTTCCAGCTCCAGCGACCGGGATTCTGGCGTCTGCTGGGCATCATGTTGTTGACCTACCTGATCGTGATGGCCATCAACACCGTCGTCGGGATCCCCTTCAACATCGGCCTGGTGCTGGCTGCGAACGACAGCACCATCGGTACGGTCGCCGGCACCTCGGTGCTGGGGCTCGCGTTGTCATCGATCGGAACTGCGATCGGCGGAATCATCACCATGCCGTTCATGTCGTCTGTGCAGACCCTGCTCTACACGGATCAGCGGATGCGGACGGAACGATTCGACCTCGTTCTGCAGTCGGCAGCCGCCTACCAGGCGCAGACCGGACTGCCCGCCGGACCGGGAGTGTGGGCACCGCCGCGTCCGGTGTGAGTCTTCGCTTCTGACTTGACGGGACCTTGACGTCAAGGACCCGTCAGGAACACGGGTGGCGGCCGGAATCGGTCGCAGACTCGATCGGTGAGTGTGATGTTGCGCGCCGATCGGCCCCCGCGGGACGCCCCGGAGCGTCGCCGTTTGACCACTTCGTCGGGCCTTGCCGGACTGTCACTCGATGCGATGGCGTCGGTGGCCTACGGCCCGGAGGCGATCGCGCTCGTCCTCGCGACGGCCGGCACCGTCGGGCTCGGTTTCACCCTGCCCGTGAGTGCGGCGATCGTGGTGCTGCTCGTGGTGCTCGTCTTCTCCTACCGACAGGTGATCCGCGCCTACCCCGAGGGTGGAGGCTCGTACGGTGTGGCGCGCGCCCGGCTAGGGCGTCCGGCGGCACTGCTCGCCGCGGCCTCGCTGGTGGTCGACTACGTGCTCAACGTCGCGGTGTCCGTGGCCGCGGGGGTTGCGGCCCTGGCCTCCGCGGTGCCGCAGACGCGACCGTACCTCGTTGAGATCGGCCTCCTGGTGCTCGTCGTGATCACCGCACTCAACCTGCGCGGCCTCACCGCGAGCGCCTACGCGCTCGCCGTCCCCACGGTGCTGTTCGTCGGCTCGGTCCTCACGGTGATCGTGGTCGGTCTCGTCACGGGCGGTCAGTCGATGGCCCCGGCAGTCTCGCCTGAGGCGACACAGACCGTCGGAGTCCTGCTGCTGCTCAAGGCCTTCGCGAGCGGTTGCTCCGCACTCACGGGGGTGGAGGCCATCGCCAATGCCGTCCCCGAGTTCCGCGAGCCGCGCGTGCGGCGGGCGCAGCGCACCGAGGTGATCCTGGGCGTTCTGCTCGGCACGATGATGCTGGGCATCGCCGCCCTCATCGAACGGTACGGAGTGGTCCCGCAGGACGGGGTAACGGTTCTCGCGCAGGTCACCGAGGGATCACTCGGTCACGGCGTGGGGTACTTCCTGGTCCAGGGCGCCACAGTGCTGCTGCTGGCGCTGGCCGCCAACACCTCGTTCGGTGGTCTCCCGACCCTGCTGTGCGTGGTCGCCCGCGACGGCTACCTCCCCGAGATCCTCACCCGCCGCAACGAGCGCGGGGTGTACACGGTGAGTGTGCTCGCGCTCGCCGCCACCGCGGCCGTGCTGCTGGTGCTCTCGGGTGCGGATATGAACGCCCTCGTCCCGCTCTTCGCGATCGGCGTGTTCGTCGGTTTCACCCTGGCGCAGGCGGGAATGGTCCGGCATTGGTCCGCGGTGCGTGGCCCCGATTGGCGAGTGCGGGCCGCGCTCAACGGTTTCGGTGCGCTACTGACGGGCGTGGCGGCCGTGGTGGTGCTGGCCATGAAGTTCACGGCCGGTGCCTGGGCGATCGCCCTCGTGCTCGCAGTCCTCGTCGGAGTCATGGCACGGTACCGAGCCCGCGGCAATCGTCTCGTCGACCACCGGCGCTAGCTTTTCCGGCTTCGGGCGGCGCAACGGAATCCGATCGCGGGCCACCACCCAGCGGCTCAGTGGCGTCCGCAGCACGGTGTCGATGAACAGCAGCGAGATGGCCAGCACCACCACGACGAGGGTCAGAGTGCGCAGGGTCGCGGATGCCGGGAACCACTCGTACAGGAGCGGGTAGAAGCCGAGGTAGCCGAGCAGGTCGAGGACCAGCGGGTGCACGGCGAAGGCGCCGAAAGCCCGGATGGTGGCGTAGGTCACCGCGCGCTCTCCGACAGGCAACCCCGCCGTGCGCAGATCGTCCCACTTCATGGCGGCGAGCCAGAGCAGGACGAGGCCTCCGACGAGCCAGGGGAGCAGCGTGGGATTCCACGCGGTGGCGGCGTCCTCGGGGACATCTCCGGGTTCGGTGGCGCGCAGATACGCGACGATGCTGAACGCCGCCGCCAGCCCGCACGCGATGACCACCGGCACGGCGCGCGCTCGGAGCCAGGCAGAGACCGCATCGTAGTGCTGCGCCGCGAGCATGCCGATGGCGATGAACAACGCGTACATGGGAAGCAGCTTCCACATGTGATTGAACAAGGTCTCCCAGGCGCGCCCCTCGGGCTCCGGGAAGTACTGGTAGAAGGCGAACACCGCGACCTGGATCACGGCCGCCGCGGACAGCACCAACCACGGATGCCCGGAGGTCCGTTTCATGAAGCGGGAAAGCCAGGGGAACACCAGGTAGATCTGCATCGAGATCAACAGGAAGTAGAGCTGGTACTTCGCATCGCCGGTGAGTGTGGTGCGCGCCAGGTCACCGAAGAACCGTCCGGGCGAGGGGAACGGATTGTCCTCGATGAGCAGGTGGTCGGTGATGGAGTACACCACCGTCCACACCAGGTAGGGCGCCACCACGAGACCGAACCGCCGGCGCCAGAACTGGGTCGGGGACATGTCCCGACCGCGCATGCTGAGCACCAGCACGAACAGCGTGACTGCCACGAACCCGTACCGCGTGAGGTGCAGCAGGGTGGCGATCAGGCCGGCCGGGCGCACCACATCGGGCGTGAAGTTGATGTAGTTCACGCAGTGCGCCACCACGACGCCGGTGAACAACAGCACGCGCACCAGGTCGGCGGTGAGCGCCCTGCGGGGCTTCACACTGACGGGAGCCGTGCCGGGGGACGCTGGTGACTTCTTATCGTGTATCGACGTTCTGCTCCACGTGCGTGCTGCGTGTCCCGGGCTGCGTCTTCACCCCGGACCTCTCAATTCGTTGGTAAGGAATCCTACTCGAACGGGTGTGGGATTCCATTATCGGCGTGCGGCGGTCGTGCCGGATTTCGCTTGATTCCACGCGGTGCAGCGGCCACGATCGGGTGATGACCGGGTACGAGATCCGCCCACTGGACGACGGAGACGCACCTCGGCTCGCCGCGGTGCACGTCGCTGTGTGGAAGGCCACCTATCCGGGGCTGGTCGACCAGGTGAAGCTCGACGGGCTGACCGCCGCGGATCGAATTCCGGGCTGGACCGCCATCGTGGCGCAGCGCGACGATGCGCAGTCCCGTGGCATCCGTACCCGCTGCGCGGTGGACGTGGCGGGCGGCGAGATCATCGCCATGGCGACCGGCGGTCCGGCACGCGACGCCGATGCCCCGGTCGGCACCCAGCTGTGGTCGCTCAACGTGCTCCCCGGCCATCACGGGCAGGGCGTCGCGAGCCGGCTGCTGGACGCCGTCGTCGACCCCGGCACCCCGGCGTATCTCTGGGTCGCCGCCGGCAACGGGCGGGCCATCGCGTTCTACCGCAAGCACGGTTTCGACCTCGACGGGGCCGCGCGTCACGACGCGGAGTGGGACTGCCACGAACTGCGGATGCGGCGATCGGTCTGAAGTCCGCCGCTTGACTGTGCCGCTGCGGCATGGTTTCCGATGGGACGTGACCGCGACGGAAGGACACGCCATGACCGCCATGACACCCACATCGACCGGCCGACCCCGCCGGATCGAGGTGGAGGAGTTCTTCGCGGACCCGGAGTTCTCCGGGGCATCGATCTCGCCGGATGGAAACCGCATCGCCTACCTCGCACCGAAGTACGGCCGCACCCAGGTATGGGTGCGCGGCATCGACGACGATCACGACGACGCCGTGTGCGTAACGCACGACGAACGCCGCGGCATCAAGACCTACTACTGGACCGACGATCCGCGCTGGCTGCTCTACCGCCAGGACACCGACGGCAACGAGGACTGGCACATCTACCGCGTCGACCTCGACGCCCCTGAGGAACCGGCGCTCGACCTCACGCCGATGGCGCCGGGTTCCCGCGTGGTCGGCGCGGGAATGATGCGTACCGAACCGGGACACCTCCTGGTCGGAATGAACCCCGACCCGATGGTCTTCGGGCTGTACATGATCGATGTCGGGACCGGCGCGACGACGCTCGTGCGTGAGCAGCCGGCCGACAGTGCCGCGGGCACCGTCTTCGGACGCGAGACCGAGGAGCGCTTCTTCTCCCGCCAGGCCGACAACGGCGATCACGAGTTCTACGCGATCGACGAGGCCACGGGGGAGCGGCGTCTTCTCCTGCGCCTCACCGGTCCCGAGTACCCGATCGGGCCCTACCCGATGTTCCCGAGCGCAGACGGCGAGGCGCTGATCATCGGCATGTTTCAGGACGATGCCGACGAGTTGCGGCTGATCCGTATCGACCGTACGGGCGAGCAGACCGTGGTGGCGGCGTTGCCCGGCCGGAACCTGTGCACGATGGGCTGGGCGACGGAGGATTTCGGCTATCCCGAGTCGGTCTTCCTCAGCCGCCGGACCGGCGAGGTGATCGCGGCCCGATTCGTGGGCGACCGGCCCATCATCGAGCCGGTCGACGACCACTTCGCGCAGGTGTACGCGGAACTCTCGAAGCTCTCCGACGGTGTGATCGACGCCGTCAGCTCCGACGATGCCGAACAGCGCTGGGTGGTCAGCTTCCTGCACGACCGCGACCCCGGTGCCACGTACTTCTACGACCACGCCACGGGCGAGAGCAGGCTGTTGTTCCGTGCCCATCCGTCGCTCGACCCCGCTGATCTCGCACCGATGACCGCGGTGCACTTCACCGCCCGCGACGGCCTGCCCTTGCACGGCTTCCTCACCCTGCCCGTCGGGGTGGAACCCCAGCGCTTGCCGCTCGTACTCCTCGTGCACGGCGGGCCCTGGGCGCACGACCTGTGGCGCTACAGCAACGAGGCGCAGCTGCTGGCCAACCGCGGCTACGCGGTGTTGCAGGTGAACTTCCGCGGCTCCACCGGGTACGGCCGCCGGCACATCACGTCCGCCATCAAACAGCTCGCGGGCACGATGCAGGACGACCTGATCGACGCCGCCGGCTGGGCTGTCGACCAGGGCTACGCCGATCCCGACCGGATCGCCATCTTCGGCGGCTCCTACGGCGGCTACGCCACCCTCGTGGGCGTCACATTCACCCCCGACTACTTCGCCGCCGCGGTCGACTACGTGGGCGTGTCGAGCCTGCTGAACTTCATCGGCGATCTGCCGCCCTTCGTGCGGCCGCACCTGCAGAACAACTGGATCGCCTACGCCGGCGATCCCGAGGATCCCGAACAGGCCGCCGATATGCGCGCCCGCTCGCCGATCGAGAAGGTCGACGAGATCCGCACTCCGCTCCTGGTGCTACAGGGCGCCAACGATGTTCGGGTACGGCAGTCGGAGTCCGATGCCATCGTGGATTCGCTGCGGGCGCGCGGTGTGCCGGTCGAGTACTTCGTGGCACAGGACGAGGGGCATCACTTCACCAACCCCGAGAACCTGTTCACCATGTACCGGTTGATCGACGAGCACTTCGACCGTCACCTGCGTGCGGGTAAGGGCGCGAGGATCACTCCCAGCGCGTGAACAGCTCCGCCGCGCGCTCGGCGAGTGCCGACTGCAGCAGCGGACCGAAGCTGATACGGCCCACGCCGAGCGAGGCGAGGTGCGCCAGATCGCCCGTGGCGGGATGCGCGATGGCGTTCACGGGCAGCGGCAGCTCGTCCGTGAGCCGGCGCTGCACCTCATCGTCGTGGTAGCCCACCGGATACAGCGAATCCGCCCCGGCCTCGGCGCAGAGCTTCAGCCGGGCGATCGCGCGATCGACCCGGTCGCCCGGATCGCCGTCCTTGCGCAGGATCACGTCGGTGCGGGCGTTGATCACCACCGGGACGTCCGCGGCGTCCGCAGCGGCACGCAGGGCGGCGACGAGGTCGGCGTGCTCCTGCGGCTCCCGCAGCCGATCGTCCTCCTTGTGCACGGTGTCCTCGATGTTCAGGCCCACCGCCCCGGCGGCCAGGAGACCGTCGATCAGGACGGCGGGCGGCTCGCCGTACCCCGACTCGATGTCGACCGACACCGGGACGTGCACGGCGCGAGTGATCTCGGAGACCCGCGACATCGCCTCCGAGAAGGTCATGCCCTCGCCGTCGGCTCGGCCGATCGACTCGGCGAGCGGGTGGCTGCCCACGGTGAGCGCGGCGAACCGCGACGATGCGGACCGGGCCGACCAGGCGTCCCAGACGGTGGGCAAGACCACCGGATCGCCGTTGATGTGGAGTGACTTCAGTGCGGACGCGAGCGCGGCGAGATCGGACATACCCACTGTCTACCCGGTGTACCCGGTGCGCGGGAAGACCTTTGCAGCCGCTACGTGATTCGCGAAGGGATGAGTGTCGTCACACCGTCTTCCACCAGCAGCGCCTGATCGTCGTTGAGGCGGGTCAGGGGGTACCGGTCGCCGTAGGTGCGCTCCACCTCGTCGATCAGCGACAGCGGGTACGGCGGCAGCGCACCGTCGGCGTGCGGGATCACCACGGTGTCCACGAGGCCGAGCCCGGTGAAGTCGGTGACCTCGGGCACCTCGGTCGGATCGTCGAGGGGAACCACCGGTTCGAGGTGCGGTCCCGCCACCACGGAGCCGGCGCTGAGTCCGATGTACGGCAGTCCCTCGCGGACACGCCGCGTGAGCACCTCGCCCGTGCCATTGCTCTGCAGCGACCCGAGCAGGGCGAAGGTGTGACCGCCGGCGAGGTACACGGCGTCCACCGAATCCAGATCGGAATCGAAATCGCGGGCGTTGGTGTACTTGCGCGCCGACATCCGCGTGAGCCGGAAGCCCAGGTCGGTCAGCTGATTCCATTCGAAGGCGTTGTAGGGAGCGTCGGCCACCAGCCGGGTGGCATCGTCGATGTAGCCGATCCGGATGCCGCTGGGCGGCCGTCCCGTGTGCCGCAGCAGGAAGTCCGGGAGCGCCCCCGCGTTCAGGGACAGCAGCAACAGGTTCATCGCCGCAGACTACGGGGTTTGCGACACTGGTGGTCGCGGTCGAAAGGAGAAGGCGATGTTGCGTCCCAGGGTGCTCGTTCCGCTGCTACTGGCGCTCGGGCTGATCGCGGGCTGTGGCAGCGCGAGCCAACAGGGCGAACGGGCTACGGTCACCGTCGACGCACCGAGCGGACCGGTCGCTGTTCCGGCGAATCCGCAGCGCATCGTCTCGCTCGCCCCCACCCACACCGAGACGCTGTTCGCGATCGGCGCGGGCGCACAGGTGGTGGCCGTCGACGATCAGTCGACCTATCCGGCCGAGGCGCCGCGCACGAAGCTGTCCGGCTTCAAGCCCAATGTCGAGGCGATCGCGAAGTACAACCCCGATCTCGTCGTGGTCTCCGGCGATCAGGACGGCATCGTCGCCGCGCTGCAGAAGCTGCAGGTGCCCGTGCTGGTGGAGCCGGCCGCGAAGAACCTCGAGGACGCTTACGAGCAGATCCTCGACCTCGGCGATGCCACCGGCAAGACGATGGAGGCGCGGCGGCTCGTGACCGGTATGCGCTCGTCCATCGAGGCCACCCTCGCCGCCACGCCGCGGCCGGCCCGGCAGCTCAGCTACTTCCACGAACTCGACCCCCAGCTGTTCACCGTGACTTCCACGACCTTCATCGGCCAGGTGTACGGCGCGTTCGGCCTGCGCAACATCGCCGATGCCGCCGACGTGCAGCGCTCCGGGTACCCGCAGTTGTCCCGCGAGGCGCTGCTCCAGGGCGATCCCGACCTCGTCTTCCTCGCCGACGGCCAGTGCTGCGGCCAGAGCCCCGATACCGTCGCGCAGCGACCGGGCTGGCGCGATCTGCGCGCCGTGCGGGACGGTGCGGTGCTCACCCTGGACGCCGACATCACCTCACGCTGGGGGCCGCGGCTGCCCGACTTCTACCGCGCCGTCGGCGCCGCGGTGGCCGACGCCGCGCGGAAGGTCCCGGCGGGCGGGTGAGCGCACCGTCGCGCGCCTCGGGCCTGCGTCCGAGCACCCTGCTCGGGGCGTTCGTCGTGCTGCTCGCCGCCACCGCGCTCGGGCTGCTGGTCGGCGCCGCCGATCTGCCGCTTCGGGGCGTCCTGCTGGAGCTTGCCGACCGAATCCCTTTCGTGCGTGTCGATTCCGGCCTCACGCAGCTGGAGAAGAACTTGCTGATCGAGGTGCGGCTGCCCCGCGTCGCCGCGGCGGCGCTGGTGGGCGGATTGCTCGCGATCGCCGGCGCCGGATATCAGGGCGTCTTCCGCAACCCCCTGGCCGATCCGTACCTGCTCGGCGCGGCCGCCGGGGCGGGTGTGGGTGCCACCGCCGTGATCGCGCTGCTGCCTGGCGATCCGGCGGCGACGGTACCCGTCGCGGCGTTCGTCGGTGCGCTCGCCGGAGTGGCACTGGCGTACCTGTTGGGTAACACCGCGGGCGGCGGTGGATCGGCCACGCTGATGCTCGCGGGCGTCGCCGTGTCCGCCTTCCTCGGGGCCGTGCAGACCTTCCTCATGCAGCTCGATTCGCGGGAGCTGCAGCGCATCTACTCGTGGGTGCTCGGCGGGGTGGGGGCGGCCGACGGTCCGCACCTCGTGGCCGTGGCGCCGTATGCGGCGGTGTCGGTGATCGCGCTGCTGCTGCACGGCCGGTTGCTGGATGTGCTGGGTGTGGGCGACGACGAGGCCGCCGCGCTCGGCGTCTCCGCCGGACGCGTCCGGTTGGCGGTGCTCGCTGCTGCCTCGCTGGCGACGGCGTCCGCGGTGGCCCTGGGCGGGCTCATCGGATTCGTGGGCATCGTGGTGCCGCACATCGTCCGGCGATGGTCGCGATCGACCTCGTACCGGGTGGTGCTCCCGCTCTCGCTCCTCGGCGGCGCCGCGTTCCTGGAGGTCGCGGACGTGATCGCGCGGACGGTGGTCGCCCCGGGTGAACTGCCCCTGGGCGTGGTCACCGCCTTCGTGGGCGGCCCGTTCTTCGTGCTCGTCCTGCGCACCATGCGAGGACAGGGGGAGGCATGACCCTCCACATCGATTCGCTGAGTGTGCGGCTCGACGGCCGGCCGGTACTGCGCCAGGTCTCCCTCGATGCGCCGACGGGGGAGTGGACGGCCGTGATCGGTCCGAACGGCGCCGGCAAGTCGACACTGTTGCGGGCGGTCCTCGGCCTGGTGCCGGGCGACGGGAGCATCACGATCGACGGTGTCGACCTCCGCTCGCTCGCACCGCGCGAGCGAGCGCGACTGGTCGCCTACGCGCCGCAGTCGCCGAACCTCCCCGCAGGTATGACGGTCTTCGACTACGCGCTTCTGGGTCGCTCGCCGTACATCTCGTACCTGGGGCGCGAGAGCGCCGCGGACCGCCGGATCGTGGGCGAGACGCTGGACCGGCTGGGCCTGGCCGACTTCGCTCCCCGGCGATTGGATCGCCTGTCCGGCGGCGAGCGGCAACGGGTTGTGCTGGCGCGGGCGCTCGCGCAACAGGCGCCGGTCCTGCTCCTCGACGAACCCACCACCGCACTCGACATCGGTCACCAGCAGCAGGCGATGGAACTGCTCGACACACTGCGCCGTGACGATCGTCTCACCGTGATCACCACCATCCACGACCTCACGCTGGCCGGACAGTACGCGGATCGCTTGGTGCTGTTGGCATCCGGTGCCGTCGCGGCGTACGGCGGCCCGTCGGAGGTCCTCTCCGCCGAGCTGATCGGCGAGCATTTCGGCGCTCGCGTGCACGTGACGACGGGGCCCGACGGGCGTCCGATCCTCGGATTGGAGCGGCCGAGCACCTAGGCTGGCCACAGAAGGTCGAGAACGTACGAGTCGGTCGGAACGTGAGGAGGTCGTCGGTGGGCGCACGGTTGAAGGTGATGGCGGTGCTGGCCGCGGGAACGGCCGTCCTGGCCGGATGTTCGACGACGGTGAGCGGGGACGCACAGCCCGGTCCGAACACGCCGCGCACCGAGACGGTCACGGTGCGGCCGTCCACCTCCACCCCCGCGCCGTCCAGCAGTCGCGCGAAGGCGGCGCCGATCGCGATACCCGACAACGGGAACGGCTTCACCTTCATGCAGACCAAGAGTGGCAAGGCCCGCTGCAGGGTGAGCACGACCGGCGCCGGCTGCCAGCTCGAATTCGATAAGCCGGGGCCGAAAACCGAATCCGGTGATCGGGCGAACGGCGTGAACGTGGGCCGCGACGGCACCTTGACCTACGTGCTGGGTGATATCGGTGTCGCGAATCCCGCCACGCTCGAGTACGCCACCTACACCGCGCGCGGCTGGACCATCGAGGCCTCGTTCGAGGGAACCCGGTTCACCAACAACGGAACCGGACACGGCATGTTCGTCAGTACGGGTGGGGCGCGCGCCTTCTAACGCGGTGTCGTGATCACCACGACGGCTTCCGCGGGGCCGTCGACCGCCGCGAATCTGTGCGGGCCATCGCTCGTCCAGGCGTGTGAATCACCATGCTGGACTGTGGTTTCCTTCCCCACCGGGCCCACCAGGAGCATACCGTCGACCACCGTGAGGTGCTCCCGGACCTCCGGGCCATGACCGGGGGAGGTGTGGTCGGAGCCCTCGGGGAATTCGAGCCGGAACACCTCCACGGTGATGTGCGGCAGGTGGCGGACCGAGAGCAGAACGGTGCGCATGCCGCCGTGCGCGGTGCCGTCCGAGCCGGGTGCCTCGCCGAGCAGGGCGGTGAGCGGAACGTCGAGCGGGCCGCACAACGAGTACAGCGTCTCCACCGTGGGGTTGCGACCGCCGGCCTCGATCTCCGAGAGCGATCCCTTGCCGACACCCGCGCGACGGGCGAGCTCCGACAGGCTCAGGCCGCGTTCGGTGCGCAGCTCGCGGAGTCGGCCGCCGATATCGGGGGTGGGCATGGTCCCATGATACGTTCTGTTCATGGAACGTTCTGTTGTCAGAACGACGGTGTCGCCCGCGGTCCCGATCGGCGCGGGCATCGTCTGCGCGCTGGTGGGCTTCACCTCCGCGTTCGCCGTGGTGCTCGCGGGATTACGGTCGGTGGGTGCCTCGCCGGGGCAGGCGGCGTCGGGGCTGCTCGCGGTCACGGTGACGATGGGGGCGGCAACGGTGCTGCTGTCCTGGCGGTACCGGATGCCGATCACCGTGGCCTGGTCCACTCCCGGTGCCGCGCTCCTGGTGAGCACCGGCGCCGTTGCCGGCGGATGGCCGGCCGCGGTGGGAGCGTTCGTGGTGTGCGGCGTGTTCCTGGTGTTGACGGGGCTGTGGCCCGCACTGGCCACGCTGGTGCAGCGGATTCCGGCACCGATCGCGCAGGCGATGCTGGCGGGTGTGCTGCTGCCGCTGTGCATCGCGCCGGTGTCCGCGCTCGGAGCGCACCCCGCGGCCGTGGCACCCGTGCTGGTGGTGTGGCTGGTGCTGCTGAAAGTTCGTCCCCAGTGGGCGGTTCCGGCGGCCTTCGTGGTGGCGCTGGCGGTGATCGGAGTCTCCCTGGTGCGGTCGTCCTCCGTGCCCACGGTGTCTGCGCTCGTGCCGCATCTGGAGTGGACCGCGCCCGCGTGGAGCCTGCAGGCGCTCACCGGGGTCGCGCTCCCGCTGTACATCGTGACCATGGCCTCGCAGAACATCCCGGGCGTCGCGGTGATGTCGACCTACGGGTACACCGTGCCGTGGCGGCCGGCACTGGCGGTGACCGGCGCCGGATCGGTGCTCGGCGCGCCCTTCGGCGGGCACGCGATCAACCTGGCCGCGATCAGTGCGGCGCTGGCCGCGGGGCCCGATGCCGGTCCCGACGAGGAGTGTCGCTGGATCGCCGGCGTCTCCGCCGGTGCCGGCTACCTCGTTCTCGGCGTGCTCAGCACGGGGTTGACCGCCGCGGTGCTCGCGGCGCCCGACGGGGTGGTGCAGGCCGTGGCCGGCGTCGCACTGGTCGGCGCCTTCGCCGCCGCCTGCGCCGGTGCCATGGCCGATGCGGATGCCCGAGTGCCCGCCGCCGTCACCTTCGTCGTCGCGGCATCGGGGACGACGGCGGCCGGTATCGGCTCGGCCTTCTGGGCCCTGGTCGTCGGCATCGCCGTGTACTGGCTGCTGGGAGTCAAGCGGCCGGAGGGTACTGTCTAGGCTGGTCGCGAACGCGATCGCGGGATGTGGCGCAGCTTGGTAGCGCATTCGCTTTGGGAGCGAAGGGTCGCAGGTTCAAATCCTGTCATCCCGACCATCACGGCCGTTTCGGGGTCTACCGACGGCTCGAGGGGCGCTTCGTGGCCGAACCGGACTTCCCGGACGAACTTCCTGACGTGCTCGCCGAGGGCTTCTTCGGCGTCGTTCGTGGCGACGACGCGCGCGGTTTGGCGGTCGACGGGTTGGTAGCGCGCCCGGTGCCGCCGTGCGCGGAGCACATGCCACGGTTCGTCTCGCTGAACGAGTAGGTGCCGTCCGAACAGCGGACTTTGGATCCGGTGCTGTTCGCAGGGCCCGACGGCCGCTGCACGCAGTTGCCGGCGGCGTTCTCGTAGTAGTTGGAGCCGCAGCGGCTCGGCGCTGCCTGACTGTGTGTGATCGGGGCGAGACCGAGCGTGAGCGTCAGGGCGGTGACGGAACCGATTCCGAGCCGGGCAATGTGTGCGATTTTCTTCACGGACAGACACGGTACCGAGACACGTTGTTTGCGTTAGCATTTCGGGGCAGGCTGCGAGTGCCAGCGATCTCAGACATGGTCTTGGATATGGACGAGGCCGGTGGCACCTGTAACGCGCCCCGGCCTCTGTATCAGTGAGCGGTTTACAGTCACGCTCTCTAGATCTATCGAAACCATATCAGATCGAGAATCGAATCTCGAATCGATTACCGAACGCGGAGGCGAAGGTCGGGTTAGGAACCCGTGGTGGCCGGGCTCGCCGGAAGTGCGGCCCGCCGGCGGATCCACACCGTTGCGACCACTGAGATCAGCGCTGTCGCAGCGAGATAGCCGGCGGCCGACCAGGGCGCACCGTCGGCCCCGTGGATCAGCGCGGTGAGGATGAGGGGAGTCAGGCCCGAGGCGTAGATCCCCGAGAACTGATAGACCACCGACAGCCCCGTGTATCGCACCTCGGTGGGGAACAGGCCCGCGAAGAACGTGCCCTGCGCCGAGTAGAACACCCCGTGGACGAGCCCGAACACCACCACGAGTCCCACCGTGAACCATACGATCGAACCGGTGCCGAACAGCGCGAACACCGGGAAAACCGCTAATCCGTAGAGCGCCACGCCGATCCCGTAGATCAGCCCCGCGCCGTACCGGTCCACGAGGACGCCGCCGAACGGGATCACCACCGCCATCACCAGCGCCGCAGCGGTTACGGCCAGCAGCACGTCCACCTTGTTCATCGCCAGCGTCGCCGTGGCGTACGTGATGGCGAAGACGCCCCATGTATTGAACGCGCTGCCCTCCGCCCACCGCGCGAGACATCCCGCGATCGTGTTGCGGCGCAACTGCGGATGACCGAGGAGCTGACGCAGGGGAGTGCGCGTGGTGTCCAGCGACGCCCGCGCCGCGACGAAAGCGGGCGTCTCGTCGACCGCCAACCGCACGACGACGCCGATCACCACCAGCACGATCGACACCGCGAACGCGATCCGCCAACCGAACCGGAGGAACTGCTCATCGTCGAATACCGTCTGGAGCAGTGCGAAGACGGCGGTGCCCAGGCCCAAGCCCAGGGCCAGCCCCACCTGCGGCACGGCACCGAAACGCCCCTTCTTCCCGGGAGGTGCGTGCTCGACCGCCAGCAGGACCGCGCCGGCCCACTCGCCGCCGAGGGCGAAGCCCTGCACGATGCGCAGGACGAGCAGCAGGATCGGCGCCAGCACCCCGACCTGGGCCGCGGTCGGCAACGCACCCATGAGTGCCGTCGCCACGCCCATTAGCAGCATCGTGAGCGCCAGCGTCTGCCGACGGCCGATCCGATCGCCGATGTGCCCGAACACGAGCCCACCGATCGGACGCATCACGAATCCGACGGCGAAGGTGACGAAGCTCAGCATGGTGCCCACGAACGAGCTGGTGTCGGGGAAGAACAGCTTGTTGAACACCAGCGATGCCGCGGTCGAGTAGAGGAAGAAGTCGTACCACTCCACCGTGGTCCCCAGCAGCGATGCCGCGATCACCCGCCGCAACTGCGTGCGGTCGGGCGGCGCGGGGAGCGGATCGAGGTCGGCGGTGGCGGTACTCACCGAGCGGAAGCTACGGGGCTTCCATATCGCTGTCACCGGTTGTGCTCGCCGTGATCGTGGGGAGGCGGCAGAATGCGCACATGGCAGTCCTGATGGCCTTCGTGATCATCGCCGGTCTCCTGCTGGCCGGAGCAGCTCTCGTCGTGGTCGTCGTGCTCGCCGTGACGTCGTCGTCGCGCAAGCGCAAGCACTTGCCGGCGCAGTACCCGCCTCCGATGCCGCCGTACCCGTACAACCGGGACCCGAATCACCGTCCGCCGCTGCACGGACCCGCGCAGCAGCCGTGGATCAACCCAGGATCGCCCGGCGATCCGAATGGAAGAACGTGACCAGAGTGGTGATACCGCACAGGATTCCGGCGACCAGGATCACCTGCGGGCCGGTGAAGATCGATCCCACCACGCCGCCCACCGCCGCGCCCAGCAGGAATCCCACGTACACCAGCGCGTAGCCCAGCCAGTCGTACACCGTGCCGTTGCCCGACGCGTGCCGCTCGATGCCCTGCCCCAGCTTCACCAGCGTTCCCGTCACGTACGACAGCGGCACTGATACCTCACCGTTCTTCACGAACGAGGTGTTGAGCGCGCCCAGCGAGAACGTGATGATGAGGATCGGTACGAAACGCACCTCGGGCTCGGCGAAGCCGTCGAACCAGAAGTCCAGACCCGAGGCGGCGAGCAGGCCGGCGGTGGTGAGCACCGTCGGGCCGTGCGGGTGGCCGTGCCAGAGGTACCGGCGGCACAAGGACGACACCACCACCCCCGCGACGAAGGCCACGATGAGCGCGATCGCGGCGAGCGCTCCCGCGCCCGCCACCTTCTCCTTGTCCGAAACGGAGAACCAACTCAGCACTGCCCGTTCGGTGTTGCCCGTCATGAAGGTCACGAAGTAGCCGGCGGAATGCAGGAACGCGACCGCGCCCACCATGCCCGCCACTCCGGCCAGCAGCCACGAGAGCCGAGCATCGGCGCCGATCGCCGTCTCGCGGGAGACGACCGATTCTTTCGGGGTCTTCGTCGTGGTTGTCATGTCCCGTTGATACCGACACGGGGCCGCCGCCGCAGGGCCTGCGCGACAGGTTCACAGCGCCCCGCTGCACGGGACTGATTCACACCGTGGTGTGAATGAGACCCGGGTCACTCCGGCGGGTCCGCCGCCAGGAAGTCGCGCTGGAACAACCGCATGATCCGCGCATCGCGGTAGCTGCCGTTGGAGAAGAACTCCTCGCGCAGCAGTCCCTCCTCCACGAAGCCCAACTTCTCGTACACATGGGCCGCCTTCTCGTTGGCCACGTCCACGAACAGATAGACCTTGTGCAGGTTCAGAATCCGGAAGGCGTAGTCGAGTGCCTTGCGGGTCGCGGCGCCCGCGTATCCCTTGCCCTGGGCCGACGGCGCCACGATGATCTGGAACTCACACTTGCGGTGGATGAAATTGATCTCCACCAGCTCCACCAAACCCACCGGCACCCCGCTGGATTCGACGATGAAGCGGCGCTCCCGCTCGTCGTGCACGTGCCGCTCGTAGATGTCCTCCATCTCAGCCAGCGCATCGAAGGGCTCCTCGAACCAGTACGACATCACCGCCCGGTCGTTGAACAGCCCGTGCACGAACCGCAGGTCCGTGCGCTCCATCGCGCGTAGCTGGACGGTCATGTTCCCAGCTTAGGCCGCGAGCCCCACGGTCAACGCGACGATGGCCAACAGGGGAGCGGTGCCCTGGATCGCTGCGGCACGGGCCTTCGTCCGGTCCGAGATCACCAGCACCGCCGCGGCGGCGACCATCGAGACCACACCCGCGTAGACGAGCGTGGCACCCACCGTCCGCGCCGGGCCGAACACCGCGATGCCCGCAGCCACGGCGATCGCGAGGAACAGGTTGTAGAAGCCCTGATTGAGAGCGAGTGGGCGGGTGATCTCCGCGGTCTCCTCGGTGGTGCCGAACGCTGCGCGGGCGCGGGGCGAGGTCCACGCGATGGACTCCAGGTAGAAGATGAAGCAGTGCACCAGGGCCGCGACGGCGGCGAGGACGAGTCCCACGACGATCATCGGATCATCATGACCGATCGTGCGTGATCCGCGGTCCCCGCCCGCCCTGAGACGACGCGGCATCGTCGAGTACCCTGGTCCGAGTGCCGTAGGCCCGACGGGGCCTCGTGCTGCCCGCAGGAAACCGCACATCATCGCGGCTTCCTGCCGATACCAACCCGAGGAGAACGAGTGAAGAGCACCGTCGAGCAGCTGAGCCCGACTCGCGTCCGCCTGAGCGTCGAGGTTCCCTTCGACGAGCTCGAGCCCGACTTCGAGCGCGCCTACGAGGCCCTCGCGCAGCAGGTGAACATCCCCGGCTTCCGCAAGGGCAAGGCCCCCGCGAAGCTGATCGAGGCGCGCGTGGGTCGCGATGCCGTGCTCTCCCAGGTGATCAACGACGCGCTGCCCGGCAAGTACAGCCAGGCGGTCGTGGAGGCCGACGTCAAGGCGCTCGGCCAGCCCGAGATCGACATCGAGAAGCTCGAGTACGGCGAGGCCCTGGCCTTCACCGCCGAGGTCGACGTCCGCCCGGACGTCACCCTGCCGGCGTACTCCGACATCGAGGTCGAGGTCCCCAGCCTCGAGGTCACCGATGCCGACGTCGAGGAGCAGATCGAGGGCCTGCGCGCCCGCTTCGGCACCCTCAAGGGCGTCGACCGCCCCGTCCAGGACGGCGACTTCGTCACCATCGACCTGTCGGCCACCGTCGACGGCAAGGACGTCGAGGACGCCAAGACCTCCGGCCTGTCCCACGAGGTCGGTTCGGGCAACCTGATCGACGGCCTCGACGAGGCCATCATCGGCCTGAAGTCGGGCGAGTCCAAGGAGTTCAAGACCAACCTCGTGGCCGGTGAGTTCGCCGGCCAGGAGGCCGACGTGACCGTCACCGTCGACTCCGTCAAGGAGCGCGAGCTGCCCGAGCTGGACGACGACTTCGCCCAGCTGGCCAGCGAGTTCGACACCGTCGACGAGCTGCGCGAGGACCTGCGCGGCCGGGTCGAGCAGAACAAGCGTCTGAGCCAGGCCGCGGACATCCGCGACGCCGTGCTGGAGAAGCTGATCGAGGCCACCGAGATCCCGCTCCCCGAGAGCGTGGTCAAGCAGCAGGCCGATGCCAACGTGCACGATGTGCTGCACCAGGTGGGCCACAACGAGGAGCTCCTCGAGACCGCCCTCAAGGCGCAGGGCACCAGCCGCGAGGAGTTCGAGCAGCAGGCGCAGGAGTCCGCCGAGAAGCAGGTCAAGGTGCAGCTGCTGCTCGACGCCATCGCCGACGCCCAGGACGTGCAGGTCGATCAGCAGGAGCTGCAGGAGCACATCCTGTTCCAGTCGCAGCGGTACGGCATGCAGCCGCAGGAGTTCATCCAGCAGATCCAGCAGGCCGGGCAGCTGCCCGCCCTGTTCCAGGAGGTCCGCCGCGGCAAGGGCCTGGCCGATGTGGTGCTCGAGGTGAAGGTCGTCGACGCCGACGGCAACCCCGTGGACACCAAGGCCCTGTTCGATCGTGAGGACGCCGACGAGGCTCCCGAGGCCGACGCCGCCGAGTCCGAGGCCACCGAGGCCGACGAGAAGTAATCGCTTGATCAGACGCCCCGCAGTCGATACCGGCTGCGGGGCGTTTCTGCCCTCAGCGGACCCGAGCGTGCCGGGGGACGGTTCGAGGGTGTGCGTTCGTTAGTGTCGATGTCAGCAAAGAAAGGTAGGGAGCAGCGGATGACCTCCAACCCCATTATGCGGTCCGGAATTGCCGGCCTGAACCTCAACGATTCGGTGTACAGCCGCCTCCTGGAATCGCGGATCATCTTCCTCGGCAGCGAGGTGAACGACGACATCGCGAACCAGCTCTGCGCGCAGATGCTGCTGCTGTCCGCGGAGGATCCCACCAAGGACATCAACCTCTACATCAACTCGCCCGGCGGCAGCATCTCGGCCGGCATGGCGATCTTCGACACCATGGAGTTCGTGGAGTGCGACGTCGCGACCTACGCGATGGGCATGGCCGCCTCGATGGGTGAGTTCCTGCTCGCCGCGGGTTCGAAGGGCAAGCGTTACGCCCTGCCGCACGCGCGCATCATGATGCACCAGCCGTCCGCCGGCATCGGCGGCACCGCAGCCGATATCGCCATCCAGGCCGAGCTGTTCCGCAACACCAAGGTCGAGATGAACCGGCTCAACGCGAAGTTCACCGGCCAGCCGATCGAGAAGATCGAGGCCGATGCGGACCGTGACAAGTGGTTCACCGCCGAGGAGGCCCGTGATTACGGCTTCGTCGATCACGTCGTCAGCCGCGCGAGCTCCGTCAAGTAGCGAGAGGACCATACCCATGAACGACGGTTACCCCATGAACACGCCGCCCCTGCCGCCGCTGGGCCTGTCGCTGCCGCAGCAGCGGTACGACGTCCCGCAGTTCATCGAGCGCGCCCCCAACGGCAACGAGCGGGTCACCAACCCGTACGCCAAGCTCTTCGACGAGCGCATCATCTTCCTCAAGACCCAGGTCGACGAGGTCTCGGCGAACGATGTGATGGCGCAGCTGCTGGTGCTCGAGTCGCAGGACCCGGACCGCGACATCACCATCTACATCAACTCGCCCGGCGGCAGCGTCTACGACGCCCTCGGCATCTACGACACCATGCAGTACGTGCACTGCGACGTGGCCACCGTGGTGCTCGGCACCGCCGCCTCCGCCGCGGCGATCCTGCTGGCCGGTGGCACCCCGGGCAAGCGCGCCGCGCTGCCCAACTCGACGGTGCTCATCCACCAGCCCCGCACCGGTGGGTCGGCTCGGGGCCAGGTCTCCGATCTGGAGATCCAGGCCGCCGAGATGGAGCGCGTCCGCAATCGCCTCGACGAGATCCTGGCCAACCACACCGGTCAGACCGTCGATCAGATCCGCAAGGACACCGATCGCGACAACATCCTCACCGCCGACCAGGCCAAGGAGTACGGGATCATCGACACCGTGTTCCCGTACCGCAAGGCCTCGGCCAAGTAGATCCGCACGCCGCGCCGGGGGCCGCGACACGCCGCAGGAGCATCGTTCCGCGGCCCCCGGCGACGGCTGCAGCAAGCTATTCATATCGGTCGCCGGGACTGCGGTTCACGGGTACCGTCGTAAACAAGCGTCACGCACCGCGAACTCGGTGAACACGCGGACCAGCTAGGGAAGTAGGACAGCAATGGCACGGATCGGGGACGGCGCGGACCTGCTCAAGTGCTCCTTCTGCGGGAAGAGCCAGAAGCAGGTCAAGAAGCTGATCGCCGGCCCCGGCGTGTACATCTGCGACGAGTGCATCGATCTCTGCAACGAGATCATCGAGGAGGAGCTCGCCGAGTCCAGCGATGTGAAGCTGGACGAGCTCCCCAAGCCCGTCGAGATCCGCGACTTCCTGGACAACTACGTCATCGGCCAGGACTCCGCGAAGCGGAACCTCGCCGTGGCCGTCTACAACCACTACAAGCGGATCCAGGCCGGCGAGCGCAAGGACGCCCGCGGTGAGGGTGTCGAGCTGGCGAAGTCCAACATCCTCATGCTCGGTCCCACCGGTTGTGGCAAGACCTACCTCGCGCAGACCCTGGCGAAGATGCTCAACGTGCCCTTCGCCATCGCCGACGCCACCGCCCTCACCGAGGCCGGCTACGTGGGCGAGGACGTCGAGAACATCCTGCTCAAGCTCATCCAGGCCGCCGACTACGACGTCAAGCGCGCCGAGACCGGGATCATCTACATCGACGAGGTCGACAAGATCGCCCGCAAGAGCGAGAACCCGTCGATCACGCGCGACGTGTCCGGCGAGGGCGTGCAGCAGGCCCTGCTGAAGATCCTCGAGGGCACGCAGGCCTCGGTGCCCCCGCAGGGCGGCCGCAAGCACCCGCATCAGGAGTTCATCCAGATCGACACGACGAACGTGCTGTTCATCGTGGCCGGCGCCTTCGCCGGGCTGGAGAAGGTCGTGGGCGAGCGGATCGGCAAGCGCGGTCTGGGATTCGGCAACGAGGTCCGCTCCAAGAGCGAGGTCGACACCGTCGATCACTTCGCCGACGTGCTCCCCGAGGACCTCATCAAGTTCGGCCTGATCCCCGAGTTCATCGGCCGCCTCCCCGTGATCGCCTCCGTGAGCAATCTCGATAAGGAGTCGCTGGTCTCGATCCTCTCCGAGCCCAAGAACGCCCTGGTCAAGCAGTACCAGCGGCTGTTCGACATGGACGGCGTGGAACTCGAGTTCGACGAGGACGCGCTCGGCGCCATCGCCGACCAGGCGATCCTGCGCGGCACCGGTGCCCGTGGCCTGCGCGCCATCATGGAAGAGGTCCTCAACCCCGTCATGTTCGACATCCCGTCGCGTGACGACGTGGCCAAGGTCGTCGTCACGGGCGAGACGGTGCGCGATAACGTGCTCCCGACCATCGTGCCGCGCAAGCGTTCTCGCGACGAGCGCCGCGAGAAGAGCGCGTAACACGCAGATACCGACGAAGCCCCGGACCGCAGTGGTCCGGGGCTTCGTCGTCCGCGGTCAGCGGGTTCGCTGTACCCGCTTCTCGTGCCAGACGGGCTCGTCGGCCTCGCGGACCGTGCCGTCGGACCCGAACACCAGGAACCGATCGAAGGATCGCGCGAACCAACGGTCGTGGGTCACCGCGAGCACCGTGCCCTCGTAGGCCTCCAGCGCGTCCTGCAGTGCCTCCGCGCTCTCCAGGTCCAGGTTGTCGGTCGGCTCGTCCAACAGCAGCGCGGTGCTCCCGGCGAACTCCAGCAGCAACACCTGGAACCGCGCCTGCTGCCCGCCCGAGAGGCTCTCGAACCGCTGCTCGGCCTGCCCGTGCAGCTCGTACCGGCGCAGCGCAGGCATCGACCGTCCCAGATCCGCGGCGTGCTCCTCGCGCAGGATCTGCACCAGTGTGCGGCCCTGCAGCTCCGGATGCGCGTGGGTCTGCGCGAAATGCCCCGGCACCACCCGCGCGCCCAGCGTGGCCGCGCCTGTGTGGGTCACGTCCTCACCGGCGAGCAGCCGCAGGAAGTGCGATTTCCCGGAGCCGTTCGACCCCAGCACCGCCACCCGCTCCCCGTAGAAGACCTCCAGATCGAAGGGCTTCATCAGGCCGGTCAGCTCCAACTGCTTCGCCGTGACCGCCCGCACGCCGGTGCGGCCGCCGCGCAGTCGCATCGCGATCTGTTGCTGCCGCGGCGGCTCCGGCGGGGGCCCGGCCTCTTCGAACTTGCGCAGCCGCGTCTGCGCCGCCGAATAGCGAGATGCCATGCCGTCGTTGAACTTCGCCTGCTCGCGCAACGTGAGCACCAGCTTCTTGAGCTGCTGGTGCCGTTCGTCCCAGCGGCGCCGCAGCTCGTCGAACCGCGCGAACCGCTCCGCGCGTGCCGCGGGGAACGTGGCGAAGCCGCCGCCGTGCACCCAGGCGTCGGCCCCGCCGGGCGCGGGATCGACGGCCACGATCCGAGTGGCGGCCCGCGACAACAGTTCCCGGTCGTGGCTCACGAACAGCACCGTCTTCGGGGTCTGCCGCAGCTGCTCCTCCAACCACTCCTTGCCCGGGACGTCGAGGTAGTTGTCCGGCTCGTCGAGCAGCAGCACCTCCGCCTCGCCGCGCAGCAGAGCCTCCAGCGCCAGCCGTTTCTGCTCGCCGCCCGACAGCGTGGTCAGGCCGCGCCACTGCGCCCGGTCGTACGGAACGCCCAGGGCCGCCATCGTGCACGCGTCCCACATCGTCTCCGCGAGATAGCCTCCCGCATCGCCCCATTCGGCCAAGGCGTTCGCGTACCGCAGCTGCGCCGCATCGCCGTCGTCGTCCATGAGCGCCAGCTCCGTGGCGTCGAGCTCGGCCGCTGCGGCCTGCAGCCGGGCGGGGGAGACGGAGACCAGCAGGTCGCGCACCGTCCGGTCGTCGCGGACCGACCCGATGAACTGCGGCATCACACCCACGCCGCCACTGGAGGTCACCGTCCCGCCGTGCGGCTCCAGGTCGCCCGCGAGCAGCCGGAGCAGTGTCGTCTTGCCCGCACCGTTGCGGCCCACCAGTGCCGCGACGGCACCGTCGCCCACCCGGAACGAGACGTCGCCGAGCAGCGCCCGCCCGTCCGGCAGGTAGTACTCCACGTGCGTCGCCTCGAGATGTCCCATATGTCCCATCGTGCTGTGCGTGCCCCGCCGACCGCCACCGCTTTTCCACGGCCCACTCTGACTTAACAGCGTTAGCCCAGACGAATCACGAGAAGAATCTGTGGGCTAACAACGTTAAGTCAGGGAGGCGACGGTGCGCGCCGGGTCAGTCGCGGCTAGAGGCCTGGGACTGAGCGGCGGCGCCGTCGAGGATCGCGGCGAGGGTGGCGAGACCGGCCACGGGCCCCTGGGTGGAGCGGTACCAGTCCAGGGGAGCGGTGGTGCTGCCGCCCCAGGTGGCGAGCCAGCCACGCAGATCGCCGAAAGCGTGCGTGTAGGGGATGGCCCGCTCGAAGAGGACCGAGCGCTGCTCCGTGGGCAGGGCGCTCACATTGGTCGAGACCAGGTACTGCCGCATACCACCGACCCCCGCCGCCAGGCGGCTACCGGCGACGGTGCGCGCCGGCCACAGCAATGCGGCCACCACGAGGCCGAGCCCCAGGATGAGCACCGCGACCGCGTACAGCAGGCCGGTGTTCACGAAGGCGCAGACGAGGGCGGCGATGGCGCCGACCCCGGCGATCGCGAAGGCCGGCGCCGCCAGCCCGGCGCGGCCCTTCGAACGGAGCCAGCCCCGGGTCACGACGCCGTCGCGGGTCTGCGTGCTCACGGCGGTCAGGTCGAGCGGACGCGCGCCCCCGGACAGCTCGGAGACCGTGATGGTCTCGGTACCGTCGGGCAGGAGGGCGTCGACCACCGCCCGTTCGGCGGCCGTCACCGCACCGTCGAGCGGGACCCGCCGCGAGATCTGGAAGTCGCCGCCGGGCAACGCCGCCAGCCACAGGTATCCGCGGACAGCGAGATCGAGCACCGTCGAACCGACGTCCGTGGGACGCAGCCGACCGTCGAGCAACGTGCCGATCTGGCCCGGCAGGACCCCGTCGGGCGAGGCGAAAGCCACGCCGTTGCCGCCCGGCACCAGCAGATCGGCCGTGGCCCCCGCGGAATCTGCGGCGGCATCGTCGGACCGGCGCCGCAGGTAGGCGTACCCGCCGAGGGCGATCGCCAGCACCGTGGCCACCGAGATCGCGATCAGCCCGCCTGTGCTGCGCTCCGGTGCCGCCGCGGAAGTCGCCGAGAACCGCGCATCGGCCTTGACGGTGCCCGCGGGCAGCAGCGTGGTGAACACCGCGACCTTGCCGCGCGGCAAGCCGTTCTGCTGCGCCGTCACGATGCCCGACGCGTTCGTCTCGGTGAGCGTGCACATGCGGCGCTCGCCGACCTGCCCGATGCCGCACAGCGGCGAATCCGGGGTATCGGTAGGGGAGGCGAACCGCATCGTCAGCTTGTCCAAATCGGCGGTGTAGCCCGCCGCGATCGGCCAGGTGAACTGCTGCAGATCGGGACCGTCGGCCACCGTGCCGCGCACGGTGAACGTCACTGTGGTGCTGCCGCCGGGTGCCGAGACCTGCAAGGCGCCGTCGGCCACCGTGGCCGTGCCGTTCTCGGCCTTGGCGTCGGTCACCGAGAAGTGCTGCGTGCGGTTGTTCTCCACCGGCACGTCGAGGGGGAGTCGCTGCGAGACCGGCTTGCCCTGCGGCGCGGTGATCACGGTGCTGACCGCGAGCGAACCGTCGTCCTTCAGCTCCAGCACGGTGTCGACCGTGACACCGCTCGGCTCCGCGGCCGCCGGACCCGCCGCGGCCGTCGCGAAGACGAGGCCGATCACCGCCGTCGCCGCCGCCCAGCCGCCGCGCCACCGGCGTCGATCGGTTCCACCCTGGTTTCGCCTGCCCTCCCACATGTCTGGGTACAGTAACCGACATCCGGGGTGACCGAGGGGGAGAGCAGTGGGATATCCGCAGGATCCGAGCGGCGGCCGGGGTGGACAGGGCCAGCGGCGCCCGTACGCCCCGGTGCCGCCCCCGCCGCGCGCGCCCCGTCCCGCGCCGGTCCGCGGAGCCACCGGCCAGTACCGCGTCGCCGCGCGTCCCAGGCCGACGACCCCGCCGCCACCCGCCTGGGTCCCGCCGCAGCAGCAGCGCCCCGTCGCGCCGCAGTACCGCCCGGTCCCGGCCCCGCGCCGCACCGTCCCCGCGGCCCCGCCGCGCGCCGTGCCCCACCAGCAGTGGTCGATGCCCGCCGCCGCGCCGTACCGGATGCCCGCGGGGCCGAGGCAGCCCGTCCGCTCCGGATATCCGCAGGCCAACTGGCAGCAGCCCGCGTGGCAGCAGGCGGCATGGGCGCCGCGGCCGCCGGCGAAGGCCGACAACACGTGGCTGATCATGCTGCTCATCGCGATCGTCGTATTGATCGCTCTGGTCCTGGCGGGCAGCGTCCTGTTCCTCAACGGCCGCACCGGGACCGATGCCGGGGGAACCACGTACCCGGGCACGTCCACTGTGGAAACGACCACGACCACGCTCGGCACCACCACCACCTCGGCGGCCACCACCAGCAGCGGTGGCATCGGCACCACGCCGACGGGAACCGCGGCCCTGCAGGGCAACCCGCTCTACGCGAACCCGAGCACCGGACTGATCACGCAGCCCTGCAACGCCGTCGGATGGCCCTCCGACAGCACCGCCGGTCAGCGATTCTTCGACAGCATCTCCCCGTGCCTCGACCGTGCCTGGGGTGCGGCCATGCGCGCGGCGAACCTCACCTACCGCGCTCCCACCGTGCTCGTGCCCACCGGCCAGCTGATCAGCTCGCCGTGCGGCATGACGAACCTCGCCACCGAGAACGTCGCGGCGTTCTACTGCCCGAGCAACGAGACGCTCTACATGCCGCCGAAGGGGCTGCAGGTGGACCGCTACGGCAACAAGCCCGTGATCTACCTCGCGGTCTACGCCCACGAGTACGGCCACCACGTGCAGCGGGTCAGCGGGATCATCACCGCGCAGACCCGCATCGAACGACAGAACGGCCGCACCTCGGCCCTCGGGCTCGAATCCTCGCGGCGGCTGGAGCTGCAGGCGCAGTGTTTCAGCGGGCTCTTCGTCAAATCCGTGAGCGACACCGGCGGACAGTTCACCCGCGCCGACTACCGCACGGCGTACGAGGATCAGGAGCGCGGCGACCGCCCCGGCGACCCCAATCGGACGCACGGCACCCTGGCGCACTCGCAGGGCTGGTGGGACACCGGCTACCAGTCGAACCGGCTGGCCCGCTGCAACACGTGGTCGGCGACATCGAACGACGTGGCCTGAGCAAAAGCCCGCCGTCGGGCGCCCGCGTGCACTGACTAGAATCGTGGGGTGACTACTCCGCCGCAGAACCCTGTCGACCGCCTCCCCGCCGCGTGGGAGCCGGGCGCGGTAGAGGGCGACATCTACAACGGCTGGGTCGACTCCGGCTACTTCACCGCCGACAACACCTCCAGCAAGCCCGCCTTCTCGGTGGTGCTGCCGCCCCCGAACGTGACCGGCAGCCTGCACCTGGGCCACGCCCTCGACCAGACCATCACCGATGCCCTCTGCCGCCGCAAGCGGATGCAGGGCTACGAGGTGCTGTGGCTGCCCGGCACCGACCACGCCGGCATCGCCACCCAGAGCCTGGTCGAGAAGCAGCTCGCCGCCGAGGGCACGAGTCGCCGGGAGATCGGTCGCGAGGAGTTCCTCAAGCGCGCCTGGGCCTTCAAGGAAGCCAGCCACGGCAACATCACCGGCCAGATGCGGCGCATCGGTGTGGGTGTGGACTGGTCGCGCGAACGGTTCACCATGGACGAGGGCCTGTCCCGCGCCGTGCAGACCATCTTCAAGCAGCTCTTCGACGCCGGCCTCATCTACCGCGCCGAGCGCCTGGTGAACTGGTCGCCCGTGCTGCAGACCGGCATCTCGGATCTCGAGGTCGACCACAAGGAGGTCGACGGCGAGCTGGTGTCCTTCCGGTACGGCTCGCTCAACGACGACGAGCCGCACATCGTCTGTGCCACCACGCGTCTGGAAACGATGCCCGGCGATACCGCGATCGCCGTGCACCCGGACGACGAGCGCTACCGCGACCTGGTGGGTACCACCCTGGAGCACCCGTTCCTGGAGCGCCGCATCCCCGTGGTCGCCGACGACTACGTCGACCCGGAATTCGGCTCCGGCGCAGTGAAGATCACCCCCGCGCACGACCCCAACGACTTCGCTCTCGGCCAGCGTCACGATCTGCCGATGCCCACGATCATGGACGAGACCGCCCACATCGCCGGCACCGGAACACGATTCGACGGACTCGATCGCTTCGCCGCGCGCAAGGCCATCCGCGATGCGCTCGCCGAACAGGGCCGCATCGTCAAGGAGGTGCGCCCGTACCGGCACAGCGTGGGCCACAGCGAGCGCTCCGGTGAGCCGATCGAGCCCCGGCTGTCGATGCAGTGGTGGGTCAAGGTCGACAGCCTGGCCAAGGCCGCGGGCGACGCGGTCCGCAGTGGCGACACGGTGATCGTGCCGGAATCGATGGCACCGCGCTTCTTCGCCTGGGTCGATGACCTCAACGACTGGAACATCTCCCGGCAGCTGTGGTGGGGCCACCGGATCCCCGTCTGGTACGGCCCGGCCGACGCCGAGGGCAACCGCGACGTCGTCTGCTGCGGCCCGAACGACACGCCGCCCGAGGGCTACGAGCAGGACCCGGACGTCCTCGACACCTGGTTCAGCTCCGGCCTCTTCCCGTTCTCGACCATGGGCTGGCCCGACACCACCCCGGACCTGGAGAAGTTCTATCCCACGTCCACGCTGGTCACGGGCTACGACATCATCTTCTTCTGGGTGGCCCGGATGATGATGTTCGGCACCTTCATCGGCGAGGAGCCGGGTGCTCCCGGCAAGGTGCCCTTCCACGAGATCCTCCTGCACGGCCTGGTGCGGGACGAGTTCGGCAAGAAGATGAGCAAGTCCAAGGGCAACGGCATCGATCCGCTGGACTGGGTGGACGAGTACGGCGCCGATGCGCTGCGTTTCACCTTGGCCCGCGGCACCATTCCCGGCGCCGATCTCAATGTGGGCGCCGACGCTGCGGCGAGCAGTAAGAAGTTCGCCACCAAGCTGTTCAACGCCACCAAGCTGGCGCTGATGAACGAGGCGCACGTGGGCGAGCTGCCCGACCGGGCCGCGCTCACCGACGCCGACCGCTGGATCTTGGACCGGCTGGCCGCCACCCAGGCGGAGGCCGACGCCGCGCTCGATGCGAACGAGCTGGGCAAGGCCTGCGAGGCGCTGTACCACTTCGCGTGGGACGAGCTCTGCGACTGGTACCTGGAGGTCGCGAAGCTGCAGCTGCAGTCCGGTGACGAGACCGTCGCCGCCGCCACCCGGCTGGTGCTCGGCAAGGCGCTCGACGTGGTGCTGCGCATGCTGCACCCCACGATGCCCTTCGTTACCGAGGTGCTCTGGAAGGCGCTCACCGGCGAGGAGTCGCTGGTGATCGCGTCCTGGCCCACCCGCGACTGGGCGCCGGCGCAGTTCCCCGCCGACGGCATCGAATCCGCCCGCCGCTTCGCTGACCTGCAGCGGCTGGTCACCGAGATCCGCCGGTTCCGCAGCGATCAGCTGCTCAAGCCCGGCCAGCGGGTGGCCGCCCGCCTCACCGGCATCGAGGAGGCCGGCCTGACCTCCCTCACCGCCGCCGCCACCAGCCTGTGCCGGCTCACCCCGCCGGAGGACGGTTTCGCCGCGACCGCCTCGCTCGAGGTGCGGCTCGCCGGCGGCACCGTGACCGTCGAACTCGACACGTCGGGCACCGTCGATCTCGCCGCGGAGCGGGCACGCCTGGAGAAGGACCTCAAGGCCGCGCAGAAGGAGCTCGACGGCACGTCGGCCAAGCTCGGCAACGAGGCCTTCCTGGCCAAGGCCCCCGACAACGTGGTCGACAAGATCCGCGGCCGCCAGACGGTGGCCCAGGAGGAGGTCGAGCGGCTCACCGCCCGGATCGAGCAGCTCGGAGGGGCCCCCGCGTGACGGTGCCCGCCTTCGCCGCCGACCCCGACGATCTCGCCGAGCTCGCGGAGGTCGAGGCCGAACTCGACCAGCGCTGGCCCGAGACCAAGATCGAGCCCTCGCTGTCCCGCATCTCCGCGCTCATGCAGCTGCTCGGCTCGCCGCAGGACGCGTACCCGTCGATCCAGATCGCCGGGACCAACGGCAAATCGTCGACCGCGCGGATGATCGACTCGCTGCTGCTCGCGTTCTCCCGCCGCACGGGCCGCATCACCAGCCCGCACCTGCAGCTCGCCACCGAGCGGATCGCGATCGACGGCTCGCCACTGACCGCCCGGCAGTACGTGGACACCTACCGCGAACTCGAGCCCTACATCGAGCTCGTGGATCAGCAGTCCGAGGCCGCCGACGGTCCGCGGATGAGCAAGTTCGAGGTGCTCACCGCGATGGCCTTCGCCGCCTTCGCCGAGGCGCCGGTCGACGTGGCCGTCGTCGAGGTGGGCCTGGGCGGAACCTGGGACGCCACCAACGTGGTGACCGCCGAGGTCGCCGTGATCACCCCCATAGGTCTCGATCACGTGGAGATCCTCGGCCCCGATCTGACCAGCATCGCGGGGGAGAAGGCGGGCATCGTCAAGCGCGCCCCCGAACGGTTGATCCCCAAGGACACCGTGATGGTCGTGGGTAAGCAGGAGCCGGCGGCCATGGACGTGCTGCTGCGGAAGGCGGTCGAGACCGACGCGGCCGTGGCCCGCGAGGGCTCCGAGTTCGCGGTGATCGAGCGCCGCATCGCCGTGGGCGGTCAGCAACTCACCCTGCAGGGACTCGGCGGCGTCTATGACGAGATCTTCCTGCCCCTGCATGGCGAGCACCAGGCGAATAACGCCGCCGTCGCCCTCGCCGCGGTCGAGGCCTTCTTCGGCGCCGGCGCCGACCAGCAGCTCGACATCGACACCGTGCGCGAGGGCTTCGCCACGGTGGTCTCGCCCGGTCGCCTCGAACGGGTGCGCACCGCGCCCACGGTCTTCATCGACGCCGCCCACAACCCGCACGGCGCCCAGGCCCTCGCGCGAACCGTGGAGAGCGAGTTCGACTTCCGCACCCTGATCGGCGTGGTCTCGGTATTCGCCGATAAGGACGCAGTGGGCATCCTCACCGAACTCGAACCGGTCCTCGACACCGTGGTCGTCACCCACAACGGCTCGCCCCGCGCCCTCGAAGTGGAGCGGCTCGGCGCGATCGCCGAGGAGATCTTCGGCGAGGACCGCGTGGTCACCGCCCCCACGATGGTCGACGCGGTCGAGACCGCCGTCGCCCTGGCCGACCAGGAATCCGACGATGAGGACCCCGCCTCCGGCGTCGGCGTCCTCATCACCGGTTCCGTGGTCACCGCGGGCGCAGCGCGCTCGCTGTTCGGAAAGGAACCCCAGTGAGTCAGCCGCAGCGGTTCACCCCGCCCCCGAAGGATCCGTGGAAGAGCTTCCGCGGCATCCTGTCCGGCACGTTGATCCTCGAAATGATCGTGATCCTGCTGGCCCTGCCGGTGGTCTTCAAGCTCTCGCCCGGACTCACCGGCATCAAGGTGGTGTACGTGCTGCTGCTGGCCGCCGCGTGCTTCGCCGGCTGCATGGTGGTCAAGAGGCCGTGGGCGATCCCCGCCTTCTGCGCGCTGCAGGTCGCGGTGATCGCGGGGTGGGTCGTGCACCCCGGCATCGGCGGGGTGGGCATCGTCTTCGGCATCGTGTGGGGCTACATCGTGTTCATCGAGCGCGATGTGCGCAAGCGCATCGCCGAGGGACGCCTCCCCGGCCAGGAACCCATCACCGAATGACGTCACGATGTCGGGCTCTGCGAGCGCACACCGCCGGATTCCGGCTCGTGCACCCGTAGAACCCGAAATCGTGAGCGGGCTGGTGTCGGGGCGGTGACCACCGCCCCGCTACTGTGTGTGCCGTGACTGAGCGGACTCTGATTCTGATCAAGCCCGACGGCGTGCGACGCGGCCTGACCGGCGAAATCCTGGCGCGGATCGAGCGGAAGGGCCTGACCATCGCGGCCCTCGAGCTCAAGAAGGTCTCGCCCGAGGTGGCGAAGGGCCACTACGACGAGCACAAGGACAAGCCCTTCTTCGGCTCCCTGCTCGACTTCATCACCTCCGGGCCGGTCGTCGCGGCCGTTCTGGAGGGCCCCCGCGCGATCGCCGCGTTCCGGCAGATCGCCGGCGGCACCGACCCCGTCGAGAAGGCCACGCCCGGCACCATCCGCGGCGACTTCGGTCTCGAGACCCAGCAGAACCTGGTGCACGGCTCCGATTCGCCCGAGTCGGCCGAGCGCGAGATCGCTCTCTGGTTCCCCGGTCTCTCCTGACCTGCGGGGACACCCCACCGGGCGGCGGACCGTCGCCCCGTATTGAACGCACCCACCGGGCCCGCGTCGCGCCTTCCGCGCGGCGCGGGCCCGATCCTTTCCCACTCCCGTTCCGCCGTGTGGGATAATGAGGGCGGACGCACGTCGATGGGCGCAAACCCGCGCAGCGTCGACCGGCCCGGCCTGCTCACAGATTTCGTCGAGCGGGCGTGCGCCAGGCACGAAGACACGTGCAGACCTTGACAAACGTGGGGCGGTAGGAGACTTCGCCCGCACCACACGACACGCCCCTGCGTGGCCGCGACTTCATTGACGCGCCCGGGGGTCGGTAGGAGATTTGAGTGGCCGACACACCGTCGCCGGAAGAACAGAACAGCGAAGCTCGGGAGGAGTTCCCGCAGAAGCTGCGCGTCCACGCGCTCGCGCGTCTGCTGGACCTGACCAGCAAGGAGGTGCTCGCGCACCTCAACGACCTGGGATTCGTCGCGCGCAGCGCGCACTCCAGCATCGATCGCAGCGCCGCCGAGCGCGTGCGCGACCGCATCGCCGGGGCCGACACTGCTGAGCCCGTCGCGGAGTCGAACCCGGAACAGCCCGTGGCCGAGACGCCCTCGCTGTTCTCCGCGCTCACCGTCCCGCAGCCCGTGGTCGAGCCCGCACCTGCGCAGGCCGTGGACGCCGGGGTCCCGCTGTTCCTGCAGCCCGACCAGGCCGAGGCCGCCCCGCGCCGCCGCACCCGCAGCCGCGCCAAGGCCGATGCCGAGGAGCCGAAGCAGGACACCGCGACCGAGGACGCCGCCGCTGAGCCGGCGGAGGCCCCGGTGGAGGCAGCCGCCTCGACCGACGAGGCCGCCACCGAGAAGGTCGCCACCGAGACCGCCGACGAGACCGCGAGCGGCGAGTCGAGCGATGCGGACGACGACAACGGAGGCAACCGCCGCCGTCGCCGCGGCCGCCGCGGTCGTGGCCGTGGACGCGGCGAGAACGCCGACGAGCAGGATCAGAACGCCACCGACGGCGACGAGTCCGCCGATACCACCAAGGGCGATAAGGCCAAGGGCGACAAGGCTGAGAAGTCCGAGCAGGACGATGCGGCCGAGGACCAGGGCCAGGACGCCGACGCCGAGGGCGACGATGTCGAGGACGTGACCGACGGCAGCTCGCGTCGCCGTCGCCGCCGTCGCCGTCGCCGCGGCGGGGGAGACGACGCCGAGACCGCCGCCACCGACGATCCGCCGAACACCGTGGTGCACGAGCGTGAGCCGCGGCAGAAGACGCGCCGCGACGAGGTGCGCGGCATCAGCGGTTCCACGCGCCTGGAGGCCAAGCGCCAGCGCCGCCGCGACGGCCGCGACACCGTGCGCCGCCGGCCGCCCATCCTCACCGAGTCGGAGTTCCTCGCCCGTCGCGAGGCCGTCGACCGCGTGATGGTGGTCCGCGAGCGCACCAACGTGGCGCCGTCGGAGGGTCAGGACGGCCACACTGTGCCGCACCCCTCGGACTACACCCAGGTGGCCGTGCTCGAAGACGGCGTGCTCGTGGAGCACTTCGTCACCTCGTCGAGCTCGGCGTCGATGGTGGGCAACATCTACCTCGGCCGCGTGCAGAACGTACTGCCCTCGATGGAGGCCGCCTTCGTCGACATCGGCCGCGGCCGCAACGGCGTGCTGTACGCCGGCGAGGTCAACTGGGACGCCGCCGGACTCGATGGCAACGCCCGCAAGATCGAGCAGGCCCTCAAGCCCGGCGATCAGGTGCTGGTGCAGGTCTCCAAGGACCCGGTGGGTCACAAGGGTGCCCGCCTCACCACCCAGATCTCGCTGGCCGGTCGGTTCCTGGTGTACGTGCCCGGTGGCGGTTCCGCTGGCATCTCGCGCAAGCTGCCGGACACCGAGCGCAAGCGGCTCAAGGAGATCCTCAAGGAGATCGTCCCGTCCGACGCCGGCGTGATCATCCGCACCGCGTCCGAGGGCGTGAGCGCCGAGGAGCTCGCGGGCGACGTCTCGCGGCTGCAGGCGCAGTGGGCCGAGATCGAGGAGGCCTCCAAGGCGAAGGGCGTGCGCCCGCTGTACGAGGAGCCCGACCTCCTGGTCAAGGTGGTCCGCGACCTGTTCAACGAGGACTTCAGCAAGCTCGTCATCGAGGGCGACAATGCCTGGGGCACGGTCGAGAAGTACGTCTCGACCGTCGCCCCCGATCTGATGCCCCGCGTCGAGCGGTTCGACAAGCCGCACGCCGATTCGCCCGACGTCTTCGCGGCGTACCGGATCGACGAGCAGCTCGCCAAGGCGCTGGACCGCAAGGTGTGGCTGCCCTCCGGCGGTACCCTGGTGATCGACCGGACCGAGGCCATGACCGTGGTCGACGTGAACACCGGCAAGTTCACCGGCTCGGGCGGCAACCTCGAGGAGACGGTCACCCGGAACAACCTCGAGGCCGCCGAGGAGATCGTGCGGCAGATGCGGCTGCGCGACATCGGCGGCATGATCGTGGTCGACTTCATCGACATGGTCCTGGAATCGAACCGGGACCTGGTGCTGCGCCGCCTCACCGAGGCCCTCGGCCGCGACCGGACCCGTCACCAGGTCTCCGAGGTCACCTCGCTGGGCCTGGTGCAGATGACGCGCAAGCGGATCGGCACCGGCCTGGTGGAGGCCTTCTCCACGCCGTGCCAGGCCTGCTCGGGCCGCGGCATCATCATCCACGCCGACCCGGTCGAGACCTCGGGCGGCGGCGAGGACTCCGGCCGTTCGGGCGAGAAGTCCGAGGGTGGCCGCAAGAAGCGCAAGCGCACCAAGTCCGACACTGCGCAGGCCCCCGCGCCCGCCAAGGACGACAAGCCGGTGCACAAGACCCCGCACCCCATGTTCCAGGCGATGGCGCAGCATCACGACGATGACGCGCCCCAGCAGGAGCTGGGAACGGACGAGGCGGCACCCGTGGACGAGGCGGCCCCCGCCGCCGCGACGCCCGAGTCCGACGCTCCCGAGCCCGCCAGGAAGCGGTCGCGGTCGCGCCGGAACCAGTCGGCGGCCGCTGCCGAGCCGGCCCCGGTCGAACAGCCGCAGCCGGCCGCCGAGCCCGCCCCGCAGCCCTCCGCCGAGGCCGCCCCGGTCGCTGCGGTGACGGAGGCGGCACCGTCGGCACCACGGCGCAGGCGGGTGGCCCGCAAGGCGCCCACCACCACGTCCGCCTCCGCACAGACGATCGTCGTGGACCTGGCGAGCGAGGCCCCGGCCGCGCCCGCCGTCACCACCCCGGCGGCCGACGGTGCGGGGGAGACCGCAGCCGAGCCCGCACGCAAGCGGGCCCGACGCCGGGCCGCCGCCCGTCCCGCGGGCCCCGCGGCCGGTGGGAGTGACGCTGCTGACAAGGCGGACCAGCCGGTTTGACCCTGGTAGTGGCCGTCCCGTAACCTGGGAAGGTCGCTTTTCCGGCGCCGCCGCTTCACCGTGCGCGGCATCGGATCACCCGCGTGATTTACGAGCCGCGCACCCGCGCGCTGAACTACGAGATGTGAAGAAGAAGAGGTAAGCCCCCGATGGCCACGTATGCGATCGTCAAGACCGGCGGCAAGCAGTACAAGGTCGCTGTCGGCGACCTGGTGAAGGTCGAGAAGATCGACGGCGAGCCCGGGACCAGCGTCAAGCTGCCCGTGGCTCTGGTCGTCGACGGCGCGAACCTCACCACCGACGCCGCCGCGCTGGAGAAGATCTCCGTGACCGGCGAGGTCGTGGATCAGGTCAAGGGACCGAAGATCCGCATCCACAAGTTCAAGAACAAGACCGGCTACCACAAGCGTCAGGGCCACCGGCAGAAGCTGACCGTGCTCAAGGTGACCGCGATCGCCTGAGCGGCGCCGTAAAACTTTTCGGATCGATTCAACAGGAGTAGCCAGATGGCACACAAGAAGGGCGCGTCCAGCTCGCGCAACGGTCGTGATTCCAACGCCCAGCGACTGGGCGTGAAGCGGTTCGGTGGCCAGAAGGTCAGCGCCGGCGAGATCCTGGTCCGCCAGCGCGGCACCCACTTCCACCCCGGCGTCGGCGTCGGCCGCGGCGGCGACGACACCCTGTTCGCCCTCGCGGCGGGTGCCGTCGAGTTCGGCACGAAGCGTGGCCGCAAGACGGTCAACATCGTGCCGGTCGCTGTGGAGGCCTAGTCCGCAGCAGCAGTACACAGCTTCATCGAGAGCGGGCAGGGACTCCATGGAAGAGTCCCTGCCCGCTCTTCGTTGAACACCACTAGTCCCGCGAACGCGGGATCGGCCCGCGTGGCCGGAACACGAAGGAGAGCGCATGTCTAGGTTCGTCGACCGGGTGACGGTGCACGTCACGGCCGGTAACGGTGGCCACGGCTGCGCGTCGATCCACCGGGAGAAGTTCAAGCCGCTCGGCGGCCCCGACGGCGGTAACGGCGGGCGCGGTGGTTCGGTGATCCTCGAGGTCGATCCGCAGGTGCACACACTGCTCGACTTCCACTTCCGGCCCCATCTCAAGGCCACCAACGGCAAGCCCGGTGAGGGCGGCAACCGCGAGGGCAAATCCGGCCAGGACATGATCCTCAAGGTCCCGGACGGCACCGTGGTGCTCGACACCGACGGCAAGATGCTCGCCGATCTGGTCGGAGCCGGCACCCGGTTCGACGCGGCCCAGGGCGGTCGCGGCGGCCGCGGCAACGCCGCGCTCGTCTCGAAGGCCCGCAAGGCCCCCGGCTTCGCCCTGCTGGGTGAGGACGGACAGTCCCGCGATCTGGTGCTCGAGCTCAAGTCGGTGGCCGATGTGGGCCTGGTCGGTTTCCCCTCGGCGGGGAAGTCGTCTCTGGTCTCGGTGCTGTCCGCGGCCAAGCCGAAGATCGCCGATTACCCGTTCACCACCCTCGCTCCGAACCTCGGTGTGGTCTCGGCCGGCGAGAACACCTTCACCATCGCCGATGTGCCCGGCCTGATCCCCGGCGCCTCCACCGGACGCGGCCTCGGTCTCGACTTCCTGCGGCACCTGGAGCGCTGCGCCGTGCTCGCGCACGTCGTGGACTGCGCGACCCTGGAGCCCGGCCGGGATCCCGTGAGCGATGTGGACGCCCTGGAGGCGGAACTCGCCGCGTATCAGCCGGCGCTCGCGGCCGATACGGGGCTGGGAGAGCTGGCCGCACGTCCGCGTATCGTGGTGCTCAACAAGGCCGATGTGCCCGACGCCGAGGAACTCGCCGAGATGGTGCGCGGCGAGTTCGAGGCCCGGGGCTGGCCCGTCTTCGTGATCTCGGCGGTCGCCCACACGGGCCTGCGCGAGCTCACTTTCGCGCTGTCGGACCTGGTGCAGAAGTACCGCGCCGAGCGCGGCACCCCGGTGGCTCGCCGCCCCGTCATCCGGCCCATCGCGATCGACGAGTCGGGCTTCGAGGTCATCTCCGATCCGGATCAGCCGGGCGGCTTCATCGTGCGCGGCCCGCGGCCGGAGCGGTGGATCAAGCAGACTCCGTTCGACAACGACGAGGCTGTGGGCTACCTCGCCGACCGGCTCAACCGGCTCGGCGTGGAGGCCGAGCTGGTCAAGCTCGGCGCGCAGCCCGGCTGCCCGGTGACCATCGGCGACGTGTGCTTCGAGTGGGAGCCCTCGCTCGGCACCATCGACGATGTGCCCGTCACCGGCCGCGGCACCGATATCCGGCTGGAGCAGAACGAGCGCGTCGGCGCCGCCGAACGGCGTCGTCAGCACGACGTCCGCCGCGGTCTGGCGAGCGACGACGAGGACGACGAATGACAGCAGCGCCCGCAACGGGCGACCTGCTGGCCGGCGATATGCGCGCCGCGGTCGCGGGAGCCCGCAAGCTGGTCGTCAAGATCGGCAGCTCGGCGCTCACCGACCTCGAACACGGCCTCTCCTCCGATCGGCTGGACGCCCTCACCGATGCCATCGTCGCCCGGCTCGACCGCGGCACCGAGGTGATCGTGGTGTCGTCCGGCGCGATCGGCGCGGGCATGGCTCCCCTGGGACTCAAGCGCCGGCCCACCGATCTCGCCACCAAGCAGGCGGTGGCCTCGGTGGGGCAGTTGCAGCTCGCCAATGCCTGGGGCGCATCCTTCCAGCGGTACGACAGGATCGTCTCTCTGGTCCTGCTCACCGCGCACGATGTGGGCCTGCGGGTGCACGCCGCGAATGCGCAGCGCACCCTGGATCGGCTGCGCAGCCTGGGCGCGGTGCCGATCATCAACGAGAACGACGTGGTGGCCTCGAACGAGGTCCGCTTCGGCGACAACGATCGGCTCGCGGCCCTGGTGGCGCACCTGACCGGTGCCGATGCGCTCGTGCTGCTCTCCGATGTGGACGGCTTGTACGACGGTGACCCGCGCAAGGGCGATGCCTCGCTCATCGCCGCGGTCGACGGTCCGGAGGATCTGGACGGCGTGGTCGCCGGCTCGGGCGGTGCGCTCGGTACCGGCGGGATGGCGTCGAAGCTGTCCGCCGCGCGGCTCGCCGCGGACGCCGGCGTGCCGGTGCTGCTCACGGCTGCCTCGCTCGCCGACCGGGCGCTCGACGGCGCCGATGTGGGCACCGTCTTCCGGCCCCGCGCGACGAGGCTGTCGGCGCGGCGGTTCTGGGTGCGGCACGCGGCCGATGTGCACGGCGACCTCACCCTGGACGACGGTGCCGTGGCGGCGGTCGTGGACCGGCGGCGATCCCTGCTCCCCGCGGGGATCACGGCGGTGGGCGGCGGCTTCTCCGGTGGCGATGTGGTGAACCTGGTGGACACCGCCGGCACCGTGCGCGCCCGCGGCGTGGTGGCCTACGACGCCTCCGAGCTGGAGGCGATGCTCGGGCAGGGCACCGTGGACCTGCCGCCCGATATGCGCCGGCCCGTGGTGCACGCGGACGATCTGGTGCCCGTGCGCTGAACTGGCGGTTCATACACTTCTGTAGAAAATGTCCGCCGCGTGGTACATTTTCGCTGAACCTGTGTCACTCTTTCAGCCAGGAGGTCGACGTGGCGCTGCACATCACGCACATGGGACGCACCCGCGGCCGCCCGTTCCCCGGGCAGGCGGAGTACGAACAGACCCTCCAGGATCTGTCCGAGGCGTCGGTGAACCGCAACTTCGACCCCTACGTCGACATCGACTGGGATTCGCCCGAGCTCGCCGTGACCCCGGACGATCCGCGCTGGATCCTCGATTCGCGGTTCGACCCGATCGGCCGCACCGAGTGGTACCAGGCGCAGCCGCGGTCGAAGCAGATCGAGATGGGCATGTGGCGCCAGGCCAATGTGGCCAAGGTGGGGCTGCAGTTCGAGTCCGTCCTGATCCGCGGGATCATGCAGTACACCGCGGTGCAGCCGAACAATTCGCCGGAGTTCCGGTACGCCACGCACGAGGCGAAGGAGGAGTGCCAGCACACGCTGATGTTCCAGGAGTTCGTCAACCGGATCGGGATGGACGTGCCCGGCGGACCGCTGTGGTTCCGCCGTCTGTCGCCGCTGATCCCGTTGGCGGCCACCACCTTCCCGATCATCTTCTACATGGGCGTGCTGGGCGGTGAGGAGCCGATCGACCATGTCCAGAAGCAGTTCCTGCGTTCGGGCATCGAACAGCACCCCACGATGACAGCCGTGATGCAGATCCACGTGGCCGAGGAAGCGCGGCACATCTCGTTCGCGCACCAGCTGCTGGAGCACCGCATCCCCACCCGTGGCCCGCTTCCGCGATTCCTGCTGTCGCTGGCGCTGCCGCTCGTGATGCGGTCGCTGCTCACCGCGATCGCGGTGCCGCCTCGGCAGTTCCGCAAGCGGTTCGACATCCCGCGGTCGGTGTGGAAGCAGATGTACTGGCGCTCCCCGGAATCGCAGGCCGTCAAGCGCGAGGTCTTCGGCGATGTGCGACTGCTGGCCGAGCACACCAAGCTGATGAACCCGGTATCGCGGCTACTGTGGCGCGCCCTGGGCATCGACGGCCGCGCCTCGCGCTTCCGCAGCGAACCCGCGTACTCCGCGAACTGAACCTGACGCCGGCCTGCGTGCGCGGCTGACGGCGGATCCGCTCGCAGCGGAGCTGCCGGAAGCGGTTCCGCGGCAGGCGGATCGGCGTGCACCGCGGTGGTTGTGCGGTGCAGCATCGGGGCATGAGCGAAAACCCGAAGATCCCGCAATTCACCGAACGTGTGCGCCGCGAGCTGTACGACCAGCGGGTCGTGGTGCTCGACGGTCCGCTCGACGACGATAACGGCGCCCTCCTCGCCACCCAATTGATGTCGCTGGCGGCGGCCAGCCCCAAGGAGATCGCGCTGTGGATCCACTCCCCGGGCGGTTCCGTCCCGGCGATGCTGGCCATCCGCGATGTGATGCGCCTGATCCCGTGCGATGTGTCCACCCTGGTCTTCGGCATCGCCTACAGCGCAGGGCAATTCCTGCTGTCGGCCGGTACTCCGGGTAAGCGCCGCGCCCTCCCGCACGCCCGTGTCCTCATGCACCAGGGTTCGGCCGGCATCGGCGGCACCGCCGTCGACATCGAGCTGCAGGCCGGCGATCTGCGGCACACCCGCGATACGGTGCTCGGCCTGATCGCCGAGGACACGGGGAGGCCGCGCGAGCAGATCTTCGAGGATTCCCTGCACGATCGCTGGTACACCGCACGGGAGGCGCTCGACTACGGCTTCATCGACGAGATCGTCGGCTCCTTCGACGAGATCGTCCCCGGACGCCGCCGCCGAGCGGGCTTCGACCTGGCGGGAGCGGCCCGATGAGCACCTACACCATCCCCAACGTGATCGAACGGCGCCCGCACGGCGAGCGGGTCTCGGACGTCTACTCCTACCTACTGTCCGAGCGGGTCGTGTACTTGGGAACGGGTATCGACGCCGGGGTCGCGAACGCCGTCGTGGCACAGCTGCTGTTCCTCGAGTCCGATAACCCGGATGCGGATATCCAGCTCTACATCAATTGCGAGGGCGGCGATCCCAGCGCGATGCTGGCCATCTACGACACCATGCGCTACATCCGCTCACCGATCGCGACCACGTGCGTGGGGCAGGCGGTGGCGGTGGGCGCGGTCCTCCTGGCGGCCGGTGCGCCCGGTAAGCGGGTGGCATTGCCGCATTCGCGGGTGGTGCTGCACCAGCCCGCCGCGCAGGGCCGCGAAACGATCCCCGATCTGATCCTGCAGGCCGACGAGGTGGTACGGGTGCGTGGGCAGATGGAGCAGATCCTGGCCCGGCACACGGGGCAGGAGCCCGACCGATTGCGTGCCGATACCGATCACGACCGCGTCTTCACTCCCGCGGACGCGGTGGCGTACGGCCTGATCGACGAGGTGATCGAGGAACACTGACCTCAGGCGGCGCGCAGCACGGGGGAGTGCGCCTGCACGCCGCGTGGCGCCTGCGGCACCGGGGTGGCGACGGTGCCGGTGGGAACGAGGTGCAGTCGGGTGGGCCGGCGGACCGTGCGCAGCTGGAGCCCGACGGCGACGATCACCTCGCCGACCGGGGCGCCGAGCGCGCCGGTGATGGCCGCGAGCATCTCGCTGGACGGGTCCTTGAGGCCGCGTTCCACCTCGGACAGGTACTGCGGCGAGATGCCGGCGCGGCGTGCGGTGTCGGCGAGGCGCTCGCCGCGCTGATGCCGCAACCGACGCAGCTGCGATCCCAGTTCGTGCCGGAACAGGGCCTCGCCGTCGGTGCGCGTCTCCATGGTCGAAGGCTACGACGCGATGCGGCCGCTCAGGTAGCCGATCCGCTGTGAGCAGCGCGGCTCACTGCGCCGCGATCATGGTCTCGACGTGGGCGCGGGCCTCCTCGCCGCCGGGCCCGGGAATCATGTCGAGGGCCTTACCGAGGGGCATCGACCCGGCGAGTTCGAGGAGCTGGTCGATCGGCAGGCCACCCGCGGAGTCGGCGAGCGCCGTCCGGAAGGCCTCGCCCGCCAGGGGGTGCGCCGCCCATTCGGCGATCGTCGAGTCCATGCCCAAGCGTTCGACGAGCACGTCTCCGTCGAGCCGGATCTCGGCGCCGGCCGCGATGTCGCGGCTGCTGTGCCCGGCGTCGATGCGGTACGTCCCGCCCGGGACCGCCCAGTCCGCACGGGACACGTCGTAGTGCGCGAATGCCCTTCGTGGCAGGTCGAATTCGACGACGGTGCTCGCTCCTGGGACGAGCTCGACCTTGCGGAACGCGGCGAGTGCGCGTCGCGGCCGGAAGACGGCACCGGCATCGGAACCGATGTACAGCTGGACCACGTGATGTCCGGCCCGGGTGCCCGTGTTCGTCACCGTCACCCGGGCGGTCGCGGAATCGGCTCCGGTGGCAACCACTTCGAGGCCGCTGATATCGAACGTGGTGTACCCCAGGCCGTGCCCGAAGGGATACCGGGGCGCGATGTCGCGGGTCTCGTACCAGCGGTAGCCCACCAGGAGGCCCTCGCCGTACCGGACGGTGCCCAGCTCGCCGGGGAAGTTGCCGAACGCGGGGGTGTCCTCGATGCGCCGGGGGATGGTCTCGGCGAGCCTGCCCGACGGTGCCGCGATCCCGAACAGCAGGTCGGCGATCGCCGCGCCGCCGCCCTGGCCGAGCAGGAAGGCCTCGAGGATGGCGTCCACCTCGTCGTGCCAGGGCTCGAGCTCGACGACCCCGCCGCCGACCAGGACCACGACGGTGCGCGGTGCGGCCCCGGCCACGGCCCGCAGGAGCTCCACCTGGTGCGGTGCGATCGCGAGGCTCGGGCGGTCGAAGCCCTCGGACTCCTCGGTCTCGGTGAGCCCGGCGAAGACGACTGCGATGTCGCTGCGGGCGGCGACGGCCGAGGCCTCGGCGCGCAGGGCGGCGTCGTCGCGGTCGAGCGCGTATCCGGCGGCGAACTCGGTGTTCACGCCGATCGTGGCTGCGCGCGTGTTGATCTCGTCGAGAGGCACGTCGACGCGGGTCGCGGTGATGTGGCTCGACCCGCCTCCCTGGTACCGCGGTGTGCGCGCCAGCTCGCCGATCACGGCGATGCGCCCGGAGTCCGGGCCGAGGGGCAGGGCGGAGTTCTCGTTGCGCAGCAGCACGGCGCACTCCGCGGCGGCCGCACGGGCGAGGTCGTGGTGCGCCTGCACGTCCGGTGCGGGCTCCTGGTCCGACGGTGCGTACCGCGCGAGGTCGAGCACCCGCTGTGCGGAGATGGTCGCGGTGGCGGCATCGAGGTCGCCGGATCCCACGGCGCTCACCACCTGCTCGACGCTGCGCGGCGCGTGCGGCATCTCCAGGTCGAGTCCGGCGCGCAGGGCGGCGACCCGGTCGTGCACGGCGCCCCAGTCGGAGACCACGAGCCCCCGGAAGCCCCACTCCTCGCGCAGCAGTGTGGTGAGCAGCCAGGTGTTCTCCGAGGCGTAGGTGCCCGCGATCCGGTTGTACGAGCACATCACGGTGGCGGGGGCGGCCTCGGTGACGATCCGCTCGAAGGCGGGGAGATAGATCTCCCGCAGCGTGCGCGTGTCCACGTCGACGCTGATCCGCATCCGCTCGGTCTCCTGGTTGTTCACCGCGAAATGCTTGACCGAGGCTCCCGTGCCGCCGCCCTGCTGTCCGGTCACGTGGGCCGCGCCGAGCACGCCCGCGAGCAGTGGGTCCTCGGAGTAGTACTCGAAGTTCCTGCCGCACAACGGATGGCGTTTGATGTTCACCCCGGGACCAAGCGCGATCGTCACGCCGAGGGCGCGGGCCTCCACGGCGATGGCGGCGCCGATGCGGCGCGCGAGATCGGGGTTCCAGCTCGACCCGACGGCCACCGCCGGCGGGAAGCAGGTGGCCGGTGCCGCCGCGTTCAGTCCGAGATGATCGGCGGATCCGATCTGCCGGCGTACCCCGTGCGGGCCGTCGGTGAGGACCATCGCGGGCACTCCCGCTGCGGGCACCGCCGCGGTCGTCCAGAAGTCGGCACCCGTCAGCAGGCGGGCCCGGTCCTCGAGGGGGAGATCGTCGGCGGCGGTCATGGGCTGTCCTCTCAGTGGTGCGCGAGTGCGTCCAGGGCGGTTGCCACGTCGACGTCCACGGTGACATCGGCGAGCTCGTCCCCGCGGGTGCGGCCCCGGTTGACGATGACGATCGGCTTGCCGTGCTTGTGCGCGTGCCGCACGAAGCGCAGGCCGGACATGACGGTCAGCGAGGTGCCCAGCACGAGCAGGGCGTCCGCATCGTCGACCGCCGAGAAGGCCCGGGCTACACGGGGCTTGGGCACCGACTCACCGAAGTAGACGATGTCGGGTTTGAGGATGCCGCCGCACCGGCCGCAGTCCACCATGGTGAAGTCGGTGGTGTCTTCGACCACCACATCGGCGTCGGGCGCCACCTCGAGCGCGCCGCGGCCCGCGATGCGCGCGGTGAAGCCCGCGTTCAGCGGCTCCAGGATCGTGTGCAAACGATGCCGGCTGATCCGGTGATCACAGCTCAGGCAGCGCACCTGGGCGTAGTTGCCGTGCAGATCGATCACGCCGCGCGAGCCGGCCTTCAGGTGCAGCAGGTCCACGTTCTGCGTGATCACACCGGTCACGCCGGGCAGCGCGGCGAGCCCGCGGTGCGCGGCGTTCGGAACTGCCGAATCCATGTGCCGCCATCCGAGGTGGTTGCGCGCCCAGTACCGGCTGCGGAACTCGGGCGAGCCGAGGAATTGTTGCAGGGTCATCGGGGTGCGGCGCGGCGCCCCCGGGCTGCGGTAGTCCGGGATTCCGGAGGCCGTGGAGACGCCGGCGCCGGTGAGGGCGACGATCCGGCGGCCGTGGAGCAGCCGTGCCGCCGAGTGGAGCCGGTCGGCGTAGTCGTCGTCGGGCACAGTCGGCTCCGCGGGTTCCCAGGCGGGTATCGCGGTGCGCACGAGTCGATTCTACGCCGTTGCAGCCGCAGGGCGGACGGAGTCGTCGCGGTCGCGGTGGCGTCGCCGATGCCCGGAATGTCTGTGACGTGGGCGGGCGTATCGCGAGAGGCTTCGAGAGCCGAAGTACCTTGTGAGGATGTCCACGGAAACGACATCGGTGCCGTCGATCGCCGCCCGCCTCGATCGGCTGCCGATGACCAGGCTGCACTTCGCCGCGGTCGGCGTGATCGGACTCGGCCTGTTCTTCGACCAGTACGAGAACTTCCTGGCCGCGACCATCGCGACGGTGCTGCGTCGCGACTTCGCGCTGGGGCCGGAGCAGCTGAAGATCCTGCTGGCCTCGGCGTTCATCGGCCAGTTCCTCGGCGCACTGTTCATGGGCCGGCTCGCCGACCGGGTGGGACGCCGCCGCGCCTTCATGATCAACCTGGCCATCTATTCGGCGATGTCGCTGGCGGGCGCGTTCAGCCCGAACGTCTCGTTCCTGGTGGTCACCCGGTTCATCGCGGGCATCGGCATCGGCGGCGAGTTCGCGCTCGCCGACTCCTACCTGTCGGACCTCCTCCCGAAGAACGTCCGAGGGAAGTACATCTCGCTCGCGTACACGGTGTCCTTCCTCGGTGTTCCCGTGGTGGGCTTCGCGGCGCGCTGGCTGACCCCGCACACCTTCCACCTGGGATCGGTCGATGTGGCGGGGTGGCGACTGCTGTTCGTGTTCGGCGCGCTCGGATCCTTCCTGGTGTGGCTCGTCCGCCGGGGGCTGCCCGAATCGCCGCGTTGGCTGGAGGCGCAGGGACGCTACGACGAGGCCGACGCCATCGTCCGGCGCTTGGAGGAGCAGGCGGTCAAGGAGGGGAAGGTGCTGGCACAGCCCGATCCGCACCTCAGGCCGGTGACCGCGCAGTCGATATCGATCGTCGACCTCTTCCGCCCTCCCTATCGGCGGCGCACGGTGATGCTGTGGATCGTCTCGGCGCTCGAGGTCTTCGGGTACTACGGCTTCGGCACCATCGCGCCGCTGGTGCTGGTGGCGAAGGGGTATTCGATCCAGACCTCGCTGTTGTTCGTCGCGTTGTCGTACATCGGGTACCCGCTGGGGGCGGCGCTGGCGATGCCGATCGTCGAACGAGTGGAGCGCCGGTACCTGGTGATCGGGTCGGCGGGGCTCATGGCCGCGTTCGGGCTGTGGTTCGGCTTCGCATCGAGTCCGGCGCAGATCGTGATCGCCGGCTTCCTGTACACGCTGGCATCGAACCTGTTCTCGAACGCCTATCACGTGTACCTGGCCGATTCCTACCCCACGGCGATCCGGGGCACGGCGGCCGGGGCGGCGTACTCACTCACCAAGCTCGTGACGGCGTTCCTTCCGTTCATTCTGCTTCCGGTGCTGGACGAGCATGGCAGCGTGTGGGTGTTCGCGGTGGTGGCCGCTGCGATGTTCGGGCTGATGGTGACCGTGGCTGCGCTGGGGCACCGGAGTACCGGCCGCTCGGCCGACGCGATCTAGCGGGTGAACAGACGCAGGAGGCGGTGCACATGACAGATACCGAAGGCGAGGCGAGAGAGCCGGTTTCGTCACGGGCGGAGACCCGGCGAGCGGTGTGGAACACGCTTCGCGGCTCCAGCGGCAACTTGGTTGAATGGTATGACGTTTATGTCTACACCGTGTTCGCGACCTATTTCGAGAGCCAGTTCTTCGATAAGGCCGATAAGAACTCCACGCTGTACGTGTACGCGATCTTCGCGGTCACGTTCATCATGCGGCCCGTCGGGTCGTGGTTCTTCGGTCGCTTCGCGGACCGGCGGGGGCGCCGCGCCGCGCTCACGATGAGCGTCTCCCTGATGGCTGCCTGTTCGTTCATCATCGCCGTGGTCCCGGGGCGGGAGACGATCGGCGTGGCCGCCGCGGTGATCCTGGTGCTGTGCCGCCTCGTGCAGGGATTCGCCACGGGCGGTGAGTACGGCACCTCGGCCACGTACATGTCCGAGGCCGCCACCAGGGAGCGGCGCGGCTTCTTCTCGTCCTTCCAGTACGTGACGCTGGTGGGCGGCCACGTGCTGGCGCAGTTCACCCTCCTCATCCTGCTGGCGCTGTTCACCAAGGACCAGGTCTCCGACTTCGGTTGGCGCATCGCCTTCTTCATCGGTGGCATCGCGGCGATCGTGGTCTTCTGGTTGCGCCGCACGATGGACGAGTCGCTGTCGGAGGAGCAGCTCGCGGCGGTGCGCGAGGGGGAGGACACCTCGTCGGGCACCATGCGTGAGCTGTTCGGCGGATACTGGCGTCAGCTCGTGCTGTGCTTCCTCATCACGATGGGCGGCACGCTGGCCTTCTACGTGTACAGCGTGAACGCTCCGGCGATCATCAAGAGCGCGTACACCGATCACGCCTTCACGGCCACCTGGGTCAACCTCATCGGGTTGATCTTCCTCATGGTGATCCAGCCGATCGGCGGCATGATCAGCGACAAGATCGGCCGCAAGCCGATGCTGATCTTCTTCGGCGTGGGCGGTGTCACCTACACCTACTTCCTCATCACCTACCTGCCCACGCTGCACGTGGCGATCGCCTCGCTCACCATGGTGTGCGTGAGCTACGTGATCCTCACCGGGTACACCTCGATCAACGCCCTGGTGAAGGCGGAGCTGTTCCCGTCGCACGTCCGCGCCCTGGGGGTGGGCCTGGGCTACGCGCTGGCCAACTCGATCTTCGGCGGCACCGCGCCGCTGATCTACGAGGCGGCGAAGAAGTCGGGACACGTGCCCTGGTTCATCGCCTACGTCACCATCACCATCGCGATCTCGCTGGCGGTGTACATCTTCTGCCTGCGCAACAAGTCCGAGACCTTCCTCGACCGCGAGCGGGGCAGCGCCTTCGTCCCCGATCCGGTGAAGTAGCCGGGCGGGTCGACGGTTCGTATCCTGATGGTCGTGCTCACCGCCGGGGACGTGCTCGCCGACTACCTGTTGCTGCGGCCGATCGGGGTGGGCGGGTCGGCCGATGTCTTTCTCGCGGAGAACGCGGGCCGAGCGGTGGCGCTCAAGATCGCCCGCGCGCACGACGGTTCGGCCGCGGCGCGGATGGATCGCGAGGCGGCGATCGGGGCGGAGTTCAGCGATCCCCATGTGGTGCCGGTCATCGCGCGGGGGCGGTCGCACGTCCGGCGCGACGGTGCCGAGCTGTCCGTGCCGCGGGACTGGCTGGCGCTGCGGTACGTGGACGGCCCGCCCGCCACCGCCCTGGTACCGCGCGACGGGGCGGAGCCGGATCTCCCCGCGGTCGTCGGCCTGCTGGCGGACGTCGCGAGTGCGCTCGACGCCGCCCATGGACAGGGCATCGTGCACCGCGACGTGAAGCCGGGGAACATCCTGGTGGAGACCGGTGAGGACGGGGCGAGCGGGTTCCTCACCGACTTCGGCACCGCCGTCGACGAGGCGGGGACGGCGCGGGTCGAGGGCACCGTCGACCTGTCGATCGGCTATGCGGCGCCCGAGTCGCTGCGGGGCGGCCCGGCGATCCCCGCCACCGATGAGTACGGCTTCGCGGCCACCGCCTTCGAACTGCTCACCGGCGTACCGCCGTATCCGCGCGCCACCCGACTAGCGACGACTTTCGCGCATCTGCACGCGGCGCCACCCGCTCCGGACGGGGTGCGTCCGTGGCTGCCGCGGTCGCTCACCGCGGTGTTCGCGAAGGCTCTCGCCAAGCGACCGGAGGACCGGTATCAGACGTGCGGCGAGCTGGCGGGGATCCTGGCGCGCACCCTGCGCGACGTCGAGCCGCCACCGCGCGGGCGTCGTCATCGTCGTTAGTGCGCCTGTAACACGCGGGTCCCCTCGCCGTCATACGGAGTTTCTAGTTTCGTCGCAGTCGACCACACTGCGGCGAAAGGGAGTCCCGGACCGTGACTCAGACCGACTACGACAATTCCGCCCTCGCCCACGAGGAGGAGGGCTACCACAAGAGCCTCACACCGAGGCAGATCCAGATGATCGCCATCGGTGGCGCCATCGGTACCGGCCTGTTCATGGGCGCCGGCGGCAGGCTCCGCGACGCGGGACCAGGCCTGTTCCTCGTCTACGCCGCGTGCGGCATCGTGGTCTTCTTCATCCTGCGCGCGCTCGGCGAGCTCGTGCTGCACCGGCCGTCGTCGGGGTCCTTCGTCTCGTACGCTCGCGAGTTCTTCGGGGAGAAGACTGCTTTCGTCACCGGCTGGTTGTACTTCTTCAACTGGGCGGCGACCGCGATCGTCGATGTCACGGCGATCGCGCTGTACGTGCACTACTGGGGCGCTTTCAAGTCCGTACCGCAGTGGCTCATCGCGCTCATCGCACTGGGCGTGGTGATGGCGATGAACGTGATCTCGGTGAAGCTGTTCGGTGAGCTGGAGTTCTGGGCGGCGATCATCAAGGTCGTCGCCCTCGTCGGCTTCCTCGTGGTCGGGGTGGTGTTCCTCGCGAGCCGCACCGAGGTGGACGGCCGCGCCACCGGATTGTCGGTGATCACCGACAACGGTGGCCTGTTCCCGCAGGGCACGCTGTCGCTGGTGCTCGTGGTCTCCGGCGTGGTCTTCGCCTACGCCGCAGTCGAACTCGTGGGCATCGCCGCCGGCGAGACCGCCGAACCGGCGAAGGTGATGCCGCGCGCGATCAACTCGGTGATCATCCGCATCGCGGTGTTCTACGTGGGGTCACTGATCCTGCTGGCCCTGCTCGTGCCCTACACCGAATTCGCCAAGGGGACGAGCCCGTTCGTCACCTTCTTCTCCAAGATCGGTGTTCCGTACGCGGGCGATGTGATGAACATCGTGGTGCTCACCGCGGCCCTGTCGAGCCTCAACGCGGGGCTGTACTCGACGGGCCGGATCCTGCGGTCGATGGCGCTCAACGGCAGCGGGCCGGCGTTCACCGGCCGGATGAACCGCAACGGCGTGCCTTTCGGGGGCATCGCCCTGACCGGGGCGCTCACCCTGCTCGGGGTGGTGCTGAACTTGTTCGTGCCGGAGGAGGCCTTCAACATCGCGCTCGATCTGTCGGCGCTCGGCATCATCGCCACCTGGGCGATGATCCTGCTCTGCCAGATCCAGCTGCACCGCTGGGCCGATCGCGGCATCGTCACCCGGCCCGCCTTCCGGCAGCCGCTCTCGCCGTGGACGAGCTACGCATCGCTGCTCTTCCTGGCGGTCGTGGTCGTCATCATGTGCTACGAGAACTACTGGAATCTCATCGCGATCGTGGCCCTCGTGCCGATGCTGATCGGTGGTTGGTACGCCGTGCGCGGACGGGTCATGGCGATCGCCGCGGAACGCGAGGGCTTCACCGGCAACTACCCGGTGGTCCCGGAACCGCCGATCCCCGCCGACCACTCCAAGAAGGAGGAGTGATCGACGGCGATCGGTTGGAGTCCTGTGCTATTCGGGCACGGCGACCAGGGGGTACACGCCGTTCTCGTCGTGCACCTCGGTGCCCACCACGGGCGGGTTGAAGACGCACAGCATCCGCATGCGGGTGCGGGTGGTCACGGTGTGCCGCTCGTTGCCGTCGAGCAGGTACATGGTGCCGGGAGCGAGCGGGTACTCCACGCCGGTCTCCCGGTCGAGCAGGGTGCCCTCGCCCTCCACCAGCCATACGGCCTCGACGTGGTTGGCGTAGTGGAACTCGTTGACGGTCCCCGGCTCGATGGTGGTCTCGTGGAACGAGAAGCCCACCTTGTCGCCGCCCAGCACGATCCGCTTGCTGCGCCAGTTGCCGGCCGCCACATCGCGATCGGTGCCGGTGATCTCGTCGGTGGTGCGCACGATCATCGCGACAGCACCTCCGCCACGGCCGCCTCCAGCAGGTCGAGGCCCTGCTCCAGCTCACCGTCGGTGATGGTGAGCGGCGGCAGCAGCTTGACCACCTCGTCGCGCGGGCCCGAGGACTCGGCGAGCAGGCCCAGACGGTACGCAGCGGCACAGGCCTCGCCCGCCTTCTCCGGCGTGGTGAAGGACAGGCCCTGCACCAGACCACGGCCGCGGGTGGACAACTCGCCGGGGTAGGCCTCGACCAGCGCCTGGAAGCGCCGCTCGATGAGCGCGCCCTTGCGGAGCGTCTCCTTCTCGAGGGTGTCGTCCGACCAGTAGGCGTCGATCGCGGCCTTGGCGGTCACGAACGCGGGGTTGTTACCGCGGAAGGTGCCGTTGTGCTCGCCGGGGAGCCACACGTCCAGCTCCGGCTTGAGCAGGGTGAGCGCCATCGGCAGGCCGTAACCGCCGATCGACTTCGAGAGGGTCACGATATCGGGGGTGATCCCGGCCTCCTCGAACGAGAAGAACGGTCCGGTGCGGCCGCAGCCCATCTGCACGTCATCGACGATGAGCAGGATGTCGTGGCGCTTGAGCAGATCGGCGAGCGCGCGGAGCCACTCCGCGCGAGCGACGTTGACGCCGCCCTCGCCCTGCACGGTCTCGACGATCGCCGCGGCGGGCAGATTCAAGCCACTGCCCGAATCCTCCAGCAGTCGCTCGAACCAGGAGAAGTCCGGGACAGTGCCGTCGAAGTAGTTGTCGAAGGGCATCGGCGTCGAATGCACCAGGGGCACACCGGCACCGGCCCGCTTCATCGAGTTGCCGGTCACGGACAGGGCGCCGAGGGTCATGCCGTGGAAGGCGTTGGTGAAGTTGACCACCGACTCGCGGCCGGTCACCTTACGGGCCAGCTTCAGTGCGGCCTCCACGGTGTTCGCGCCGGTCGGGCCGGGGAACTGCACCTTGTAGTCGAGCCCGCGCGGCGCCAGGATCTTGTCCTGGAAGGTCTGCAGGAACTCGCCCTTGGCCACCGTCGACATGTCGAGACCGTGCGTGATGCGGCCGCTGGTGATGTAGTCGACCAGAGCGTCGCGCAGGATCGGGTTGTTGTGCCCGTAGTTCAGCGCACCGGCGCCGGCGAAGAAGTCGAGGTAGCGGTTGCCCTCCGTGTCCTGCAGCCACGCGCCCTCGGCCTTGTCGAAAACAGCCGGCCACGAGCGCGAGTAGCTACGGACCTCGGACTCGCGCTTGTCGAAGATGTCGGCGTCGAAGCCCTGCCCGATGCTCACCTCGCGCTGTGCGGGGAAGTCCTCGGTACGGATGGTTCCATCGGTCAGAGTGGACATGTGATCCTCCTAGTGACCAGGAGTCAGCGGGTATCGGCAGTCGTCGGACGGAGACCGTCAGACGGGGTCGATGGTGTACAGCTGCTCCGGCTCGTGGGGGTCGGATTCGTTGGGGGAGATGTGGTGCGAGGCGAACAGGTCGCGCACCGTCAGAGTGGAACGACGTCGCTTGGCCACGGAGCCGAACAGCTCCTGGGACGCCGTGTTGGACGCGGTGATCGTGGTCTCCAGGCGAGTCACGCCCGCCACCGCAAGACTGTCCAACAGGTCGATGAGCATTCGGGACGCGATGCCGTGGCCGCGGTGGGCCGCATCCACGGCCACCTGCCAGACGAAGAGCGTGTCCGGGCGTTCGGGACGACGGTATCCGGAGACGAATCCGGCGACCGCGCCGTCGTGCTCGGCCACGATCGAGGTGTCCGCGAAATCGCGGCACCACAGTGTGTACGCGTACGTCGAATTGAGGTCGAGAACTGCCGTGTCTCGGGCGATTTCCCACAGCCGCACTCCATCGTCGAGCGATGGGTGCCGGGTGCTGACCCCCGCGTTCGCGGTGGCTGTGGAGTTGCTCTTGTGAGACGGGCTCATCGATTTCGACGCTAACAACCGGCCGCCGCGAAATCACCTCGCGCTCGAAACTGCCCTTCGAAACCCTGACGTATCCCCAGAGAGACGGGGTGTTGTGACATGGATCACATCGGTGTGGTTCAGGGCAGGATCCGAGCGAGTGCCCCGGATTCCAGGGCAGCCCAGATCGCACCGTCGGCACCGACCGCGATGCCGTGCGGTTCCGCACCGGGAACCACCAGGTCGAAGCGGCTGAGGGTACCCGCCGGATCGATCGACGAGACGGCGTTTCCCGCCCACTCGGTGAACCACACGGTGCCATCGGCAGCTGCACAGATCGCATGCGGGCGCACGCTCGGGTCCGGGAGGTCGATGTGCGAGACGGCGCCGTCGGGCGTGATCCGTCCGATCCGTCCCGCGCCGATCTCGACGAACCGCAGTGACCCATCGGGCGCGGAGCAGATTCCCACGGGAGCACTTCCCGGTTCGAGCGGGTGGACTCGCAGCTCGCCCCGCGCATCGATGCGGCCGATCGCGTTCGCCCCGTTCAGGGTGAACCAGAGCGCCCCGTCGGGCCCCGCGGTGATCGCCGACGGGAACGATCCCCGGTGGGGAATCTCGAACTCGGTGATCTCGCCGGAAACGGTGATCCGGCCGATCCGATCGGTGGCGGTCTGGGTGAACCACAGCGCTCCGTCCGGGCCCGGTGCGATACCGAACGGACCACTGCCCGCGGCGAGGTCATGGTGGGTGACCTCACCGGACACGGTGATTCGGCCGAGGCGATGCGCGCGGTACTCGGTGAACCACAGGGCGTCGTCGGGGCCCACGGTGATCACGGTGGGGCCGGTACCCTCACCCACGGCGAACCGGGTCGTGGACTGCGTCCGCGGGTCGAACCTGCCGATCTCCCCGCTCTCGACCAGCGTGAACCACACCGCGCCATCGGGTCCGGTGGTGAGGGCGTACGGCCCTCCCGTGCCCACCTCGTGGATCGTCACGCTCATCGGGCGAGGCCCTGCTCGGCGAGGAAGGCGTCCACATCGGCCTTCGAGGGGGCTGCCGCCGCCCCGGGGGCCGTGGCGGTGAGCGCCCCCGCGGCGTTGGCGCGCAGGATGCGTTCCGCGGGAGGGCGATTCCAGTTCGCCGCGAGCGCACCCGCGAAGGCATCGCCCGCGCCGGTGGTGTCGACGACGCGCACCTCGAAGCCGGGTGACTCGACGGTGCCCTCCGGCGATGTGGCGCGCGCGCCGGCGCCACCGAGTGTGGTGATCACCTGCGGCACGGTCGCGATCGCCTCCGCCAGCGCCGCCGCCTCGTCGCGGTTGACGATCACCGCGTCGAGGAGTTCGACCAACTCGTCGGGGATCGGTTGCACGGGAGAGGGGTTGAGCAGGACCGTCGTGCCGCTCGCGCGGGCGGTCCGAGCCGCCTCCGTGACCACCGGAAGCGGGATCTCCAGTTGCAGCAGCAGGACATCGGCCGCGGTGATCGCCGCGCGGGCGGCATCGTCGAGCTCGACCTCGGCGTTCGCCGCGGGCACCACGATGATGTGGTTCTCGCCGGTCCCGTCCACCGTGACGTTCGCGAACCCGGTGCTGCCCGGGACTCGTCGCACGGGGGAGACGTCGACGCCCGCCGCGGTCAGCGAGCCGAGCACGGTCTCGGCGGCATCGTCGTCACCGACCGCGCCCACGAACACCGTCCGAGCGCCCGCGCGGGCCGCCGACCGCGCCTGATTCGCGCCCTTGCCGCCCTGCCCGAACGAGACCGACACCCCGGTGATGGTCTCGCCCGGCTGCGGAAACCGATCGCACACCGTGACCACGTCCAGATTGATACTGCCGACCACCACCACCGACGTCATGCCCGCACCCTACGGCCCGCCGCGGCCTAGCCTCGAAGGATGACCACGATTCGGCCCTTCCTCATGTTCCAGGGCGGCAAGGCCGCCGCTGCCGTCGAGCTGTACACCGCGACCTTCGGCGGCGAGGTGATCTCCTCGACGCCGCACCCCGATCCGGCGCACGGCATCCAGCTCGCCGAGCTGGATCTGAAGGGGCAGCGCGTGCTGGTCAGCGACAGTTCGGTGCCGCACGCCTTCGATTTCACGCCCTCCACCTCGCTGTTCGTGGACTGCGACGATCGCGCCGAACTCGAACGGCTCACCGCGGCGCTCGGTGCCGACGGCGCCACCCTGATGCCGCTGGACTCCTACGGTTTCTCGACCGCGTTCGCGTGGGTGGCCGATCGATTCGGGGTGTCCTGGCAGTTGAACCTGGCCTGATCTGGCGTCAGCCTGAGCGCAACGGTGGGCGGCGGAAGCCGCGCGGCCTAGCGTCGGCCATCATGACCCGTCAGATCCGTTTCAACGCCTTCGACATGAACTGCGTCGCGCACCAGTCCCCGGGGCTGTGGCGGCACCCGAAGGATCAGTCGCATCGCTACAAGGAACTCGGCTACTGGACGGACCTGGCGAAGCTGTTGGAGCGGGGCACCTTCGACGGCATCTTCATCGCCGACGTGCTGGGGATCTACGACTCCTACAAGGGCAACGGCGACGCCGCGATCAGGCACGCCGCCCAGGTGCCCGTGTCGGACCCGATCCTGCTCGCCTCGGCTATCGCGGGCGCCACGGAGCACCTCGGTATCGGCATCACCGCCGGCACGGGCTTCGAGCACCCCTTCCCGTTCGCCCGCAGGCTGACCACCCTCGATCACCTGACCAACGGCCGGATCGGGTGGAACGTGGTGACCGGCTACCTGCCCTCCGCGGCACAGAACATGGGGCAGTTGGATCAGCTCCAGCACGACGAGCGCTACGACCACGCCGACGAGTACCTCGAGGTGCTGTACAAGCTGTGGGAGGGCTCGTGGGAGGACGACGCGGTGATCCGCGACCGCGAGAGCGGCGTCTTCACCGACCCGTCGAAAGTGCATCCGATCAACCACCACGGCAAGTACTTCGACGTCCCCGGTATCCACGTGGGTGAGCCCTCGCCGCAGCGCTCCCCGGTCATCTACCAGGCGGGAGCGTCGCCGCGCGGGCTGAAGTTCGCGACCGGGAACGCCGAGGCGATCTTCGTCGCGGCGCCCACCAAGGAGATTCTGAAGAAGCTCGTCCGCACGATCCGCGAGGGCCTCGTCGCCAACGGCCGAGACCCGTACTCGGCCAAGGTCTACACCCTGCTGACCATCGTCACCGACGAGACGGAGGCGAAGGCGCAGGCGAAACTCGAGGAGTACCACCGGTACGCCAGCATCGAGGGCTCGCTGGTCTTCATGTCCGGGTGGATGGGCGTGGACCTGGGCGCCTACGACCCGAGCGACCCCGTGGGCGATGTGCAGTCCAACGCCATCATCTCGGCGGTCTCCAACTTCCAGCAGGCCGACCCGTCGGGCAAGGAGTGGACGGTCGAGGACATCGGCAAGTGGGGCCGCATCGGCGGCATGGGGCCGGTGCTGGTCGGCTCCGCTGAGCGGGTGGCCGATGAGCTGCAGGAATGGGTCGAGGAGACCGACGTGGACGGATTCAACCTGGCCTACGCCATCACCCCCGGCACGTTCGAGGACATCGTCGAATTCATCGTCCCCGAGCTGCGCCGCCGGGGCGTGTACCCCAGCGAGTACGTGCCCGGCACCCTGCGGCACAAGCTCTTCGGGCAGGGTGACCGGCTCGCGGCCGATCACCCCGCCCAGCGCTTCCGTTACGCCGGTGCCAACTCCTTGGTGTAGAGCGCCGCGCCCTTGGCGTCGCGCAGGTTCACGGTGAGCGCGCGGGAACCGGCATCGATCGTCACCTCGCCGTAGTGCTGGAATCCCTCGGCGGGGGAGACGTTCGCCTTGTCCGGTGCGTGCACGAACTCGTACTGGGCGCCGAAGGTGCCGTCCAGCGGGCTCTTCGGGAAGGCGCCGGCGTTGAGCGGACCGGAGACGAACTCCCAGAACGGCGAGAAGTCCTGGAATCCCGCGCGATCGGGGTGGTACGAGATCGCGGCGGTGTAGTGCACATCGGCCGTCAGGTAGACGATGTTCCGGACATCCTTGGTCTGGGACAGGATGCGGGAGAAGGCGATCTCACGGCCCAGCGGGGCGCCGTTCTCGCCCTGGGCCACGGCTTCCATCGACTTCGGGCCGCCGTCCTTGGGATCGGTGGCGGCGTCGGGGACCACGATGCTCAGCGGCAGATCGTTGGCCACCACCTTCCACACCGCGGTCGACGAGGTCAGTCCGTCGATCAGCCACTGCGTCTGCTTCGCGCCCAGGATGCCGGCGTCGTTGGACTGCGCCCAGGCATTCGGGTTGGGGTCTTTGTAGCTGCGCATATCGAGGACGAAGACGTCCAGGAGCGGGCCGTACGAGATCTTGCGGTAGAGCCTGCCGTCGGCGGCCTCGGTGGGCTGGACGGGCTGCCATTCCCGCCACGCCTGGTACGCCGCATCGGCGAGCTTGTTCACGTCGGTCTCCGTGTAGCCCTTGCGGTTCTGTCCGGCGAGGCTCTCGCCCGGGTACCAGTTGTTGACCACCTCGTGGTCGTCCCACTGGATCAGCTGCGGCACGGTCGCCGCGAACCGGCGGTAGTGGTCATCGGTGAGGTTGTAGGCGTAGTTCCCCCGGAAATCGTTCAGGGTCTGCGCCACCCGGCTCTTCGCATCGGAGGTCACGTTCCGGTAGATGCCGCCGTCGTTCTGCTTCTGCGTCTCGGGGACGGGGTTGTCCGCGTAGATGGCGTCGCCGGAGTGCAGGAAGAAGTCGGGGCGGCCATCGGCGATGGCCCCCATGATCGCCATTCCGCCGTCCCGGTTGATGCCCCAGCCCTGGCCCACCACGTCTCCCGACCAGGCGAACTTGATGTTCTGCGCCGCGGACGGCGCCGTGCGGAAGGTGCCGCTGAGCTGCTCGGAGCGCGCGCCGTTCTCGCCCTCCAGGGTGACCCGATAGTGCACCGTCTGGCCGGATTCCAGACCCGTGATGCGGAACCGGCCCGCACCGTCGCTCGACGGATCGAGTTGCGGTCCCTCGAAGCGGCGCGCATTGGAGAAGGACTCCGACGACGCGGTCTCCACGATCATCCGCGCGGGTGCATCGGACCGCGCCCAGATCAGCGCGCCGTCGGTGCGCGGATCGCCCGAGGCGATGCCGTGCGTGAGGTTCGGCCGGCCCGTGACCAGCCCGGACGACGACGCGCCGGCTCCCGTCGAGGACGATCCGCCGCACGCGGCCAGGAGTGATCCCGCGGGGATCAGGAGCGCGCCGGCGGCACCGGCTTTGAGGACGGATCGCCGGGAGGAGGCGGATCGAAGCGGGCTGGACTGAGAATCGCTGAGGGGCATGCGAGGAGGATGGCGCAGCCGAGTTCCCGGCCGGCGAACACCGGGTTACCAGCGCGGATGGGAGAGGGTGTCCACCAGGTGAACGGCGAAGGCGAGAACCGAACATCAACTCTGTTAACGTCGAATGCGCGGTAATCACACGTCCGGTGGGCCCGCTCGTCTAGCCACAGGCAGCCCGGTCCGCACGGTGACCAACGCCAGGGGCTGATGAGCATGCCTGATAACTCAACAACGTCCGGGAGTTCGCCGCTGTCGACAGTGGGGCTCCAGGAGACCGAGCAGGAACGGAAGAAGACACTGCACAAGGCCATCGCGGCATCAGCGATGGGCAACTTCACCGAATGGTTCGACTACGGCGTCTACGCCGCCACCACCGCGTATCTGACTCAAGCGTTCTTCCCCGGAACCCTCGGCACACTCGGCACACTGCTCGGGTTCGCCGTCTCGTTCGCGCTGCGTCCCCTGGGCGGGTTCGTCTGGGGCCCGCTCGGTGATCGACTCGGCCGGAAAGTGGTGCTGGCCACCACGATTCTGCTGATGGCAACCTCCACCGCACTGATCGGCGTGCTCCCGACGTACGCCCAGGTGGGTGTTCTGGCACCGATCCTGCTGATCGGCCTGCGCGTGGTCCAGGGCTTCTCGACCGGCGGCGAGTACGGTGGCGCCGCCACCTTCATGGCGGAGTACTCGCCCGACGACAAACGCGGAAAGTACGGGAGTTTCCTCGAATTCGGCACCATGTGCGGCTTCGCGGGCGGCACCGCTTTCGTGCTGATGATGCAGCAGTTCCTGACCAGCGAGGAGATGTACTCCTGGGGCTGGCGGATCCCGTTCTTCGTGGCGATTCCACTGGGCTTCGTGGGGTGGTACCTGCGTAACCAGCTCGACGACACCCCGGTGTTCGAGGAGATGGCGGACGAGCAGGAGGCGCAGGGTTCGGCGTGGGATCGCTTCACCTCGCTACTGCGGGACTACAAGCGCCCCATCATGATCATGTTCGGCATGGTGGTCGCGCTCAACGTGGCCAATTACACGCTGCTGGCCTACATGCCCACGTACCTGCAGAACACGATCGGCCTCACCGAATCGGATACCTCGGTGCTCATGCTGATCGGCCAACTGGCCATGGCGCTGTGCATCCCGTTCTTCGGCGCACTGTCCGACCGCACCGGCCGCAAACCGATGTGGTGGATCTCGTTGATCGGCCTGCTCGTCATGGCCGTACCCATGTTCTGGCTCATGGGCCAGGGGTTCTGGTGGGCGGTACTCGGATTCGTGGTGCTGGGTCTGCTGTACATCCCGCAGCTGTCGACCATCACCGCGACCTTCCCGGCCATGTTCCCGACGCAGGTGCGGTACGCGGGCTTCGCGATCTCCTACAACGTGGCCACGGCGATGTTCGGCGGCACGGCGCCGTTGGTGAACGACGCCGTGGTGGAGGGAACCGGGTGGAACCTCTTCCCGGCGGTCTACATGATGGGCGCCTGCGTGATCGGCCTCATCGCACTGCCCTTCCTGCAGGAGACCAAGGGCTGCTCGATCCGTGGCACCGAGGTACCCGGTCCGGACACCAACGCCACGCGACTCGCGCAGATCGAGGAGGCGAAGGCCGCGGCCTGATCGCTGCTGCGACACTGGTCCCATGACCAGGATCATCGCGGGGGCGGCCCGCGGGCGCCGGCTCGCGGTGCCGCCCCGCGGCACCCGCCCCACCTCGGACCGGGTGCGCGAGGCCGTCTTCAGCGCGCTCGTCGCACGCCTGGACTTCGACGACCTCGCCGTCCTCGACCTCTACGCCGGATCCGGCGCGCTCGGGCTGGAGGCGCTGTCCCGTGGCGCGGCGCGCACCGTCCTCGTCGATCACGACGCCAAGGCCGCTGCGATCGCCAAGGACAACGCCCGCACCGTCGGCCTCCCGGGGGCGACGGTGCGCCGGGGGAGCACGGGCAGCTACCTCGGCGGCACGCCCGAGCCCTTCGACCTCGTCTTCCTCGACCCGCCCTACGACGTGCCGGCCGCCACCGTCGACGCCGACCTGGCCGCCCTCACGCACGGATGGCTCAATCCCGACGCCTACGTGGTGCTGGAGCGGTCGGCGCGCACACCGTCGGCGACCTGGCCCGACGGACTCGAACCCGTCATGAACCGCGACTACGGGGAGACCCGCATCGAGATGGCCGTCTGGCAGGATCTACCGGCATGAGTAAGGCGTGCTGCCCCGGATCGTTCGACCCGATGACCAACGGCCACCTGGATATCTTCCGCCGCGCTGCGAAGCTCTTCGACGAGCTGGTGATCACCGTGGTGGTCAACCCCAACAAGCAGGGGATGTTCTCGATCGACGAGCGGATCGCGCTGATCGAGGAGAACATCGCCGACCTGCCGGGCGTCACCGTCGAACGGTGGGAGGGCCTGCTCGTCGATTACGCCCGCGATCGGGGGATGGCCTGCATCGTGAAGGGGCTGCGCAACTCCACCGACTTCGATTACGAGCTACCGATGGCGGGCATGAACATGCACCTCACCGACGTCGAGACCGCCTTCCTCACCACCGCACCCCAGTACTCGTACGTGTCGAGTTCCCTGGTCAAGGAGGTGCGCAAATTGGGCGGTGATGTCTCGGCGCTGATCCCGGCCAACGTGCAGGCCGCGCTGGACGCCAAGCTCGGCGGCTGAACCACCGACACGCGCCCGGGCGGATCCGACGAATCAGCGGCACCACGCGTCACAATGGTGTAGCGGTCGCCACGAGGTGACCGTGGGCGAAGGGGTAAGGCCGTGTACCGAGTTTTCGAAGCGCTGGACGAGCTGGGAGCGATCCTCGAGGAGGCGCGCAGCGTCCCCATGACCGCGGGCTGCCTCGTACCGCGCGGCGACGTCCTCGAACTCCTCGACGACATCCGCGACGCCTTCCCGGCCGACCTCGACGACGCACAGGACGTGCTCGATCAGAAGGATCGCCTGGTCAGCGAGGCGCGTACCCACTACGACACCACCGTCAACCAGGCGAACTCCGAGGCCGACGCCACGCTGAGCCGTTCGCGCGCCGAGGCCGATCGCATCCTCTCCGACGCCAAGGCGCAGGCGGACCGCATGGTCGCCGAGGCGCACCAGCACGCCACCGGCCTGGTCGCTGAGGCCCGCGCCGAGGACGAGCGCATCCGCCGCGGCGCCCAGCGCGAGTACGAGGCCGTCACCGGCCGCGCCCGCGCCGAGGCCGACCGTCTCACCGCCGACGGCAACGCCACCTACCAGCGCTCGGTTGCCGAGGGCATCGCCGAGCAGGAGCGCCTCGTCTCGGCCACCGAGGTGGTCGCGGCCGCCAAGGCCGAATCGGATCGCATCATCGACGCCGCCCACGCCGAGTCCGACCGGCTGCGTGGCGAGTGCGACGTGTACGTGGACACCAAGCTCGCGCAGTTCGAAGAGGTGCTCGGCGCCACCGTCCGCTCGGTGAACCGCGGCCGTCAGCAGCTGCGCACCGCGGCCGGTGTGCACGACTACAGCGACCACGGCGCCACCGACGGCTACCTGGAGGAATTCGCCGATTCCCGCGCCGAGGCGCGGTAGCTGGCGCACCACACCGCATCGGACGTACACTCGGGTGTTTGACTCGAATCGTCGACCTACACCGAGGTAGTTGTGAACGAAATCCAGACGGCCGTACGTCAGCCGGCCGGTAAGCCGTACGTCCTCGATGTCCGCAGCTTCGGCCGCCGGCCCGGTACATCGGCGCAGGTGCACCGCACCGTGGCCGCCCCCGGTCGGATCGGCGTCGACCTCATCGGCATCGACACCGGCGAGGAGATCGACATGGATCTCCAGGTGCAGGCGGTCTCCGAGGGCGTGCTGGTGACCGGCACCGTGAGCGCCGACACCACCGGACAGTGCGCGCGGTGCCTCGCCGACGTCTCCGGCGCGGTCAACCTGTTCCTCACCGAGCTGTTCGCGTACCCGGACAGTGAGACCGACAAGACCACCGACGACGATGAGATGTTCCGCATCGACGACGACATGATCGATCTCGAGCAGGCCATCATCGACGGCGTCGCGCTGGAACTGCCGCTCTCCCCGCTGTGCGCCGAGGACTGCCCGGGCCTGTGCCAGGGCTGCGGTGAGCGTCTCGCCGAGCTCGAGCCCGGCCACGCCCACGAGCAGATCGACCCGCGGTGGGCCAAGCTCGCGAAGTTCGGCCCCGGCGCCGCCGAGGGCGAGGCCGACCGCACGTGAGCAAGCGTCTGCCCGCGCCGCCCGCGTCGGATCGCACCCCGCTGCTGGAGGCACTGGGCGTCGGGCTGGACGACGAGCTGCTCACCCTGGCCCTGACCCATCGCTCGTACGCCTATGAGGCCGGCGGGCTCCCCACCAACGAGCGCCTCGAGTTCCTCGGCGACAGCGTGCTGGGTATCTCCGTCACCGAGTGGCTGTACACCACGCATCCGGACAAGCCCGAGGGTGAACTCGCCAAGATCCGCGCCAGCGTCGTCAACATGCACGCGCTGGCCCGGGTGGCCCGCAAGCTGGGGGAGGGCGGCCTCGGCGCGCACCTGTACCTCGGCCGCGGCGAGGAGCTCACCGGCGGCCGCGACAAGGACTCGATCCTCGCCGACGGCATGGAGGCTCTGCTCGGCGCCATCCACATCGAGCACGGCATCGACACCGCCCGTGACGTGGTGCTGCGCCTGTTCGAGCCGATGCTGAACACCTCGTCCACCATGGGCGCCGGGCTCGACTGGAAGACCTCCCTGCAGGAGCTCACCGCCGAGCGCGACCTCGGGGTGCCCGCCTACCGGATCACCTCCACGGGCCCGGACCACGACAAGGAGTTCACCGCCGTGGTCGTGGTGGACGAGCGCGACCTCGGCGAGGGCGTGGGCCGCACCAAGAAGGAGGCCGAGCAGAGGGCCGCCGCCGCGGCCTGGAAGGCGCTGGACGCCGACGATTCCGTCACCGCCGGATCCGAGGAATCGGCCGCACCCGAGCCGGCCTGATGCCCGAACTGCCCGAGGTCGAGGTGGTGCGCCGCGGTCTGGCGGATCACCTGGTGGGTCGCACGGTGACCTCGGTCGAGGTGCTGCACCCGCGCGCCGCGCGCCGCCACGTGGCGGGCGACGCCGACCTGATCGGTCAGATCACCGGCAGCACGGTCTCGTCGGCCGAGCGCCGGGGCAAGTTCCTCTGGCTCCCGCTCGAGCGCGGCGGCCGGCCCGCCGACACCGCGGTCGTGGTGCACCTCGGCATGAGCGGTCAGATGCTGGTGGGCGAGGGGCTGGACACGCACCTGCGCATCCGGGCCGGGCTCGACGACGGTGCCGTGCTCCGGTTCGTCGACCAGCGCACCTTCGGCGGCTGGGCGGTGGACCCGCTCGTCGAGGTGGATGGCACCCTCGTCCCGGAATCGGTGGCGCACATCGCCCGGGATCCGTTGGACGAGCGATTCGACCGGGCCGCAGTGATCAGCCGGATGAAGGCCAAGGACACGGAGATCAAGCGCGTCCTGCTGGACCAGACGGTGATCTCCGGCGTGGGCAACATCTACGCCGACGAGGCACTGTGGCTCGCCGGCGTTCACGGGCGGCGCCACGCTTCCGCGCTCACCAAGCCCGCGCTGGGCCGGCTCATCGACGATGCCACCGGCGTGATGCGTAGGGCACTGGACCAGGGCGGCACCAGCTTCGATGCGCTGTACGTGAACGTCAACGGGCAATCCGGCTACTTCGAGCGATCCCTCAACGCCTACGCGCGCGACGGTGAGCCATGCCGCCGCTGCGGAACCATCATGCGGCGTGAGCAATTCATGAACCGGGGATCGCACTTCTGTCCCACCTGCCAGACCGTGCCGCGCCGCTGACCGCTACCGCCGGCGATCACGACGGCGACGACGACCGGGCGGGCGCGGTGAGCAGGTGCTGCACGAGATAGACGACGACGCCCAGGATCGCGAGCAGGCCGATCGCGGGAACGAGGGCGACGGTGCCGCCGCTCGGCTGCGCGGTCGCGCACAGGAAGATGCCCGCGAACATGAGCTGCGTCAGGGCGCCGATGGCGAGGAAGAACCGGGACATGGTCGCGTCGAACTCCGGGCGGTGCTGCGGTGTCAACCAGTACCCGCGACGCGGGGTGTTGATCGCCGAATCGGGCAGCTTCGGTGCGAACGCCGCGAGTCCGCCGAACAGGATCGCGAGCCCGCCCGCCAGCAGGCCGAGGGTGGTCAGCGCCTCGCTTTTCGGGGCCCACGACGTGGCATCGCCGCGGAAGGAGAAGTGGGTCGGAAACGGATCGGGACCGGACACCGCCGCCCACGTCAGCGCGGCGCCGCAGAGAAGGACGGAACCGAGGAAGATCCACCATCGTGTCCGCATGCAAGGACCGTACCGCTGGCCGTCGAACCCGGGGAAGGCCGACGGTGCGGGTAGATTGGTCGCATGGCCGACGATCCGACCGCCCCGACCCCTGCGACCGAACTGTGGGTGGAGCGCACCGGCGTGCGCCGCTACGTCGGCCGCAGTTCCCGCGGTGCCGAGGTGCTCGTCGGCTCCGCCGATGTCGAGGGCGTGTTCACGCCCGGTGAGCTGCTGAAGATCGCCCTCGCCGCCTGCACCGGGATGGCCTCCGACCGTCCGTTGGCGCGCCGCCTCGGCGACGGGTACGACGCCACCGTCCGCGTCTCCGGCGACGCGGACCGCGAGAACGAGACCTACCCCGAGCTGAACGAGGTCCTGGAACTCGACCTCTCCGAGCTCGACGAGGAGGCGCGTGAGCGGCTCCTCCTGGTGGCGCGGCGGTCCATCGACCAGGTGTGCACCGTGGGGCGCACGATCAAGGCGGGCGCCGTCGTCAATCTCGACATCACCACGGAGTGATGTCCGTGGTCGATGAGCAGGCGCGCATGACGGCCTGGGTGCACGGTGGAGTCCAAGGAGTGGGATTCCGCTACTGGACCAAGACGCAGGCCCTGGAACTCGGCCTGCTCGGATACGCTGCCAATCAGCCGGACGGGAGGGTCCGGGTGGTGGTCGAAGGGGATCGATCCGCATGCGACACTCTGCTCGAGCGGCTGTGGTCGGGTGATGGTCCCGGTCGCGTCGACCTGGTGGTGGAGTTGTTCGGGCCCGCGCGCGGTGGGCTCCCGTACTTCGAGGAGAGGTGAGCGATGCAGCCGCCCGTCCCTGAGAACAGGCCGGTGGGAGACATCCCCGGGCCGGAGTCGAACTATCTGCCTCCGGTGCCCGGCATGCCGCCGACCGTGTCCCTGCCGGACACCGTCGACGAGCCCCGGCGCCCCGGCCGGATGCGCCAGCAGGACGAGACCACACGCGCCCGCCCGGAGACCGTGGCCGAGGCCCGCGCCCGTACCCGGGCGCAGCGCCAGCGCGTCCAGGAGCAGGAGCAGCAGGCCCGTGAGGCAGCCGAGGCGCTCGCGAAGAAGGCACGCCGCCGCAAGCAGATGATCGGCGCGGGCGTCGGCGTCGGCGTCGTCGGCACCATCGCGCTGCTGTACGCCGCCATCCCCGACGACAACGGCGGCTCCGTGCCGGCCCGCACCGAGACGGCCTACTGCACCGTCGACGGCCAGGTCGTCTCCGACAACTACTGCTCGTCCGGAACGTACAACCCCGTCACGGGTTTCATTCTGCTCAACGGCATGAGTTACCGGTACAACTACGGCGGCGCCGTCGCGAACGGCCGCGTCGTCGGCGGTTCCTACGACCGGCCCGCGAACACCAACTTCCGCACGCAGTCCGGTGCGGCCGTGGATCCGGGCAAGGCCACCTCGTTCAACAACAGCGGTCAGTCGAACGCGGGGAGCAAGCCCCCACCGCCGGCGGCGAACTCGGGCGGCTCGAACAAGGGCGGCACCAACGCGGGCAACAGCAACAACGGAGGCAAGAACATCGATCGCGGTGGCCTCGGAACGTCCAACAAGGGCGGCTCCAGCGGTGGTTCCAAGTCCGGCGGGTCCTGACGTGCGGCGAATGCGGGGAACGCCCCGCCCGAACTGGCGCCAGACGATCCAGTCGCAGGGTCTGGTGTTCGGCACGCCCGCGCGCGACGGCTCGGGCGGTAGCCGCGAGTACTGGGACGAGTCGGTCTTCTACGAGTTCGACATGGACGAGGTCCTCTCCCTGGAAGCCCAGGTGGGAGTACTGCATTCGATGTGCCTGCAGGCCGTGGAGAACGTGATCCTCACCGAGCGGTACGCCGACTTCGGCATTCCCGAGTGGGCCTGGGGACCGATCGAGGAGTCGTGGAAGCGGCAGGATCCCCACGTCTACGGCCGGTTCGACCTGCGCTACGACGGACGCCGTCCCGCGAAACTCCTCGAATACAACGCCGATACGCCCACCTCGCTGCTGGAAGCGGCTGTGGTGCAGTGGTACTGGTTCCAGGAGACCGCGCCGGATGTTCGTCCGTGGGACGAAGGCGGCTACGACCAGTGGAACTCGCTGCACGAGTCCCTCGTCGAGCGCTGGGCCGAGGTCAAGAAGGTCATCCCGCCGTCGGAGCTGCACTTCTCCTGGTCGAGTGCCGATGAATCCGGCGAGGATCACGTGACCACCGGCTACCTGCAGGAGACCGCCGCCGAGGCGGGCTTCGACACCGTGGGGCTGCCCATTGAAGACATCGGCTGGGATCACGACCTCAAGACCTTCGTCGATCTCGAGGACGCCCCGATCAACGCCGTCTTCAAGCTCTACCCGTGGGAGTGGGTGCTGGAGGACGACTTCGGCAAGCGCGTGGCCGAATCGCTCCCGGCCACCACGTGGATCGAACCGCTGTGGAAGACGATCCTGTCGAACAAGGCGATCCTCGCGGTGCTCTGGGAGATGTTCCCCGATCACCCGAATCTGCTGCCCGCCTACATCGACAACCCGGGCTTCCTCACCGAGTACGTGAAGAAGCCGAAGCTGGGACGTGAGGGAGCGAACCTCACCATCGTGGACGCCGGACGCGAGACCGCCACCGGCGGTGTGTACGGCGCCGAGGGCTACGTGTACCAGCTGTTCGACCCGCTGCCCGAGTTCGACGGATACCATCCCGTGATCGGCGCCTGGATCGTGGGCGACGAGCCCGCCGGCATCGGCATCCGTGAGACCTCCGGCCTCATCACCGACGACGGTGCCGCCTTCGTACCGCACCGCATCACTCCGAAAGGGACCCCCGCCTCGTGAACGTGACACTCCTCGCCGATGTGCAGCTGAACACGATCGGCCGCGGTATCGGCGCGATCTGCCTGTACGCGCTCGTGGGCCTCGTCCTCATGGTCGTCGGCTTCTACGCGGTCGACCTGTCGACCCCGGGCAAGCTGCGTGAGCTGGTGAAGGCGGGCAAGCCCAATGCCACCTACATCACCGCCGCGGGCATGCTCTCGATGGCCTTCATCATCGTGGTGGCGATCTACGCCGCGGGCGGTCGCCTCGTGGAGGGCGTGACCTACGCGCTCGTCTACGGCCTGGTGGGCATCATCGCGCAGATCGTGTGCGTGCGGGTGTTGGACCTGGTGACCGGTGTGGACCTGGACGAGCTCATGCACGCGGACGTCTTCCTGCCGCAGGCCCGCGTGATCGCCGCCTGCCACGTGGCCCTCGGCCTGATCGTGGCGATGGCAGTCTTCTAGCCGGCCCCCGATGTCGAGCTTGGACGAGGCGCGGCGCCGGTTCCGCGACGACCTGATCGCGCACGACTGGCTCGTCCCCACCGGGATGGACGGCCTCTACGGCCGAAGTGAGCAGTTCGAAGCCGTGGTCGCGAAGATCGATGCGCGGGTGTCGACCGAAGCCGCTGCGGCCTTCGCCACCCGGCCCCGCACCCTGCGGTTTCCTCCGGTCTTCCCCAGCGAGACGCTCGACCGGACCGATTACGTCGCCTCGTTCCCCGATCTCGCGGGCAGCGTCCACTCCTTCGACGGCGGCGATCCCGAGCACCGGGCCCTCCTGGCGGACCGGGAGGAGGGCTTGGGGTGGGAGCGGCACCTGAGCCCGTCCGGGGTCGCTCTGGTCTCGGCAGCGTGTCAGCCGGCCTATCCGACGCTCACGGGGACGCTGCCGTCCGAGGGCGCCCTGTTGGACGTCTACGGGTACTGCTTCCGCCGCGAGCCCGCGATCGACCCCCTCCGCATGCAGGCCTTCCGCGCGCACGACTACGTGCGGGTCGGCGATGCCGCGCAGGCCGTGGAGCACGCCGACGAGTGGATCCGCCGCGCCACCGCGGTGCTGAGCGATCTCGGACTGGATGTGCGGCCCGAAACGGCGAACGATCCGTTCTTCGGTCGGGCCGGAAGGATGCTCAAGGCCAACCAACTCGACCAGGCGTTGAAGACGGAACTGGTGATACCGCTGTACGGGCCGGACAACCCCGCGACCGCCGTCGCCTCCTGCAACAACCACCAGGATCACTTCGGACAGAGGTTCGACATCCTCCAGTCCGACGGCGCGCCGGCGCACAGCTCGTGCGTGGGCTTCGGGATCGAACGGATCGTCCTGGCGATGGTGCGCACGCACGGTGTGACCCCGTCGTGGGTGTGATCACCGGTCCGACGTGCGCGTCCGTGCAGGGGTTGTGGTCACCGACGGAGGGCCCGTGCGCACACCGCGGCGACTCGTTGCGATCGCATCGCGTATCTTCGTGACGCTGGTGTAGCTTGACATGACTGGTCGCCCGGATGGGCAACCCATGTAGCAATACTTCACTGTCGGCACAATCGATCAGAGGGGGTCGTGCGCCGTGGAACAGACGCTGCGCTCCATTCTCGGCAAATACGGCAAGCTCGCCGTGGATGCGAACTCCATCGCTACGGACGACGATCTCTACGCACTCGGAATGACCTCGCACGCCAGCGTGGCCGTCATGGTCGCCATCGAGGACGAGTTCGATATCGAGATCCCTGATCGGCTACTCAAGAAGGAGACCTTCGGATCGCTCGGCGCGCTGACCGAGATGATCGACGGGCTCCGAGCGTGAGTTCGGGATCGCGGATCGCGATCGTCCACGAGCGGTGGACGGAGATGGGGGGCGCGGAGTCCGTCATCGAGGAGTTGCTCCGGGAGTGGCCCGATGCGCCCGTGTACGTCCCGTTCGCCGATCCCGCGATCGTGCCGGTCGAGCTCGCGGGCCGGCTTCGCGCGACGCGGCTCGATCGGTTGTACCGGGCGTACCGGGCCGGCGGCCTCCGCTCGCACGCGCCGCTGATGCCCCTGGCCCCCGCTGCTCTTCGCGGGGTCGACGTCGGCGATGTCGATGCCGTGGTGATCAGTCACTTCGCCTTGGCAGCAGCCGCCGCGCCGACGGTGGGCGTGCCGACCGTCGGCTATGTGCACTCGCCCGCGCGCTGGGCCTGGGACTCGACCCTCCGGGCGGGTGAGGCGAATTCGCCGGCCGGCCGCCTGGCGCTGGCCCTGCTGGCGAAGCAGGCCCGCGCCGTCGAGAGAGCCGCGGCGCCGAGCTTCACCCGGATCGTGGCGAACTCGAGTGTGGTGGCCCGCCGGATCGAACAGTGGTGGGGCCGCGAGGCCGAGGTCGTCCATCCGCCCGTCGACGTGACCCGATTCAGTACCGGGCCCGCGGGGGAGCGGGAGGACTACTTCCTCATGGCGGGCCGGCTGGTGCCCTACAAGCGCGCCGACCTTGCAGTACGCGCGGCGCGGGCCGCCGGGGTCCGCCTCATCGTGGCGGGCGAGGGCCGGTGGGAGCAACGGTGCCGCGAATTCGCCGGCCCCGAGACCACGTTCGTGGGGCGGGTCGACGATGCACGCATGGTGCAGCTCATGCAGCGCGCGCGGGCGGTGCTGATGCCGGGAGTCGAGGACTTCGGGATCGTGCCCGTGGAGGCCATGGCGTGCGGCACCCCGGTCATCGCGCTCGGTGAGGGCGGCGTGCTCGATTCGGTGATCGACGGCGTGACCGGCGTGCTGGTCCCACCGAGCGACGACGACGGCGTCGTCGCCGGATTCGCCGCCGCGATGTCGGGATTCCGCGACGAGTCGTTCGATCCGCAGGTGATCCGCGCCAGGGCGGAAAGCTTCTGCCCTAAGCGGTTCCGCCAGCAGATGCGAACCGTGGTGGAGTCGCTGTGACCTCGCGATTCGACCCCGGCGATGCGCCCGCCGTCGGCTATTCTGGCGCGGTGAGGCTGCTCCCGGAACAGATGAATTTCGTGCGGGGCCGCAATGACGCACCGGGTACCTCGCTGATGACGATCGGCACCTCGTCGCTGCTGCCCGCGGGCGCCGATCTGGCGGTGTTCACCGAGGCGCTGCACCGCACCACCGACGAGTGCCGCAGCCTGGGCCTGCGCATCCTGTCCGAGGGCGCGAACCTACAGGTCGACTACGGCCCGTTGCCCTTTCGCGGACACCTCACCTTCGCGTCCGAGGGCGAATTCCTGACATGGGGGAACGAGCGGTTCCGGAAGCCCTACCTGCTGGACGGTACTGCGCTGGGCGAACAATGGACGGTCGAGGTGGACGGCCGGGTGGGATACGCCATGTTCGGTGACCACGCCGTCCTCGACGGCTACGCCGCCGCCCTGTTCCGCAATCGCCTCGCCAAGGTCTATGTGGCCCTGCTGGCGGGACGCGAACCGGAGCATTTCGAGTTCGTCGAGGTCGACGAGTTGCTCGCGAACCGCGAACCCTTCCCGGTGGACCTGGAGATGTGGTCGTCCCTGCTGTCCACCGAGGGCTGGGCGAACCCGCAGCTGTCACTCACCTCCGCGACGGCGGCGATGGCTCCCGATCCCGTCACCTTTCGTCACGATCTCCACATCACTCCGTCCGGGCGGCAGTGGCCGCACCACCTCCTCGGGCTGGTCGGCGCGTACTGCGCGCGCTACACCGGCAACCGGCGGTCGATCATCGGCTCGGTGATGGTGAACCGGCTGAACCAGCGCGAGCGCGCCGCCGCGGTCACGATGACCAACGTGGTGCCGATCCGGCTGGACGTGAGCGAGACGGCGACCGGCGCCGAACTCGCGAATCAGGTCTCGGCGGGGATCACGCGTGCCGGCCGCGGCCGCGTCGACACTCGAGAGCTGTTCCAATCGATGCCGGGCGCGATCCGCGCGGGCAGGCTGTACGGGCCCACCGTGAACGTGATCCCCTTCCTGCGGCCGGACCCCGAGAACGAGAAGTGGAACACCCGGGTCCACGGCTACGGTCCGGTCAGCGACGTCTCGGTGGTCATCACGCAGACCGGAGCGGGCGACCTCATCCTGTTCACGGAGTTCAACCCGCAGTTGTATTCGCCGGTGCGGGCGCGGACGCATGCCGACCGGCTCGCCCGGTGGCTCGATGCCACGGCCGGCGCACCGGATCGCCCGCTCAGCGAGATCAGTGCCCTGACACCGGCCGAGGCGCAGGCGCACCGCGCGCTCGCCGGCACGCCCGGCGTGACGCTCGAGCTCGCGCCGAACGCCGATGCGGCAGAACCGGTGTGGGGTGCTCCGACCGACGCCGTCGAGCTGGCGCGTGCGGGCGGACAGAACGGCGTGTACGGGATGACGGTGACCACCGATCTCGGTGATCCGGCGCTGTTCGGCAGCGCGGGCTGGGTCACCCTGCTCACCGAGCACGGTGCGGTGCCGACCGACTATCGGGTGGAGCTCACCGAATCGGGGTGCGTGTACCGCGGGACCGGAGCCGAGCGGGTGCGCGTCCACGGCGGATTCGTCGAACTCGGCGAGATACGGCACATCCTGCGCGGGGACCACGTCGACGATGTCCGGATCACCGTGGGCCCGCCGGTCCGGGCCGTGGTCACGGTGAGCGCCGATGCACCCGACGATCTCCCCGACGTGCTGCGCGCGGCCTGCCCCAACGAGGTCCGGCTGCGGTTCACCGGTCCGGGTGCGAAGGCCACATCGTGAGCGGTACGAGCAATTCCGATCCGCTCACGGTGCACATGGCGGGCGCCGAATGGCCGCGCACCAGTCGTGGCGGCATCCCGAGCTACTTCGCGAGCCTCTTCGCCGCCCTGCGGGCGCGCGCGGACGTCGAGGTGAGCGCCGACGCCTTCGGTGACGCCGAACCCGGCGGCGGCAGCTGGGGCCCGCCGGAGGGCAACCTCCTCACGCGAGCGCGCGCCAGCTCGGCCGGCCGCGATGCCGATGTGCTCGATCGGCACTTCGCGCCCTACGGTCCGGCGCGCGGGCATTCGGCGCTGGTGACGCATTTCCACGGTCCGTGGGCATTGGAGAGCGCCGCCTCCGGTGCGAGCCCCGCTGCGGTACAGGCCAAACGGGCCTGGGAGTGGGTTCGATACCGGCGCTCTGCAGCGATCGTCGTACTGTCGCAGTACTTCGCCGATGTCCTGGTCTCGACCTACGGTGTGCCGCCCGAGGACGTGGTGGTGATTCCACCGGGCGCCGATCTGGATCGGTTCCGCCCCACTCCGATTCCGGACGGCCGTCCCCGCGTGCTGACTGTGCGCCGCTTGGAACGGCGCATGGGAATCGACGTGTTGATCCGGTCCTGGCCCGCGGTCCTGGCCGCCCTGCCCGACGCGCGGCTCGACATCGTCGGCACGGGTTCGCAGGGCGCGGAGCTCGCGCGGCTCGTGAGCGACCTGCGGCTCAGCGACTCGGTCCGGCTGCACGGCGCGGTCTCCGACGCCGAACTCGCAGCCGCGTACGGCGCCGCCACGGTGACCGCGGTCCCCACCCGATCGCTCGAGGGTTTCGGCCTGGTCGCGCTCGAATCCCTCGCCGCGGGACGGGCGCCGGTGGTCACCGACGTCGGAGGCCTTCCGGATTCGGTGGTCGGGCTGGCGCCGGACCTGGTGGTACCCGCGCTCGATGAGGGCGCGCTGGCGGATCGGCTGGTGCGCGCGCTCGAGGGCGACCGGCCGGACGTCGACGCCTGCCGCCGGCATGCCGAGGAGTTCACCTGGCAGCGCTGCGCCGACCGGCACGTGCAGCTGTACCGGAGCCTGGTGCGATGACGAAGGTGGCGTTGCTCTCGCACTCCGCGGCACCGTCGGGCGCCGAACTCGCCTGGGCCCGCATGGCCCGGCGGTTCCCGCAGCACGGGATCGAGCCGCTCGCGGTGCTCACCGAAGCAGGCCCCCTGCAACAGATCCTGGCGGATGCGGGCGTCGAGGCGACTGTGGTCGACACAGGATTCGCGAGCTCATCCGTGTCGATCGCCGGATCCCGGTTGCGCTGGATCTCCGGTGCGGCGCGGATGGTGCGGGCCGGATGGCGCATCGGCGGCGTCCTGCGGGCAGCGGGCGCCGAGGCCGTGCTCGCCGAGTCGACCAAAGCGCTGTTGATGGGAACGGTCGCTGCCCGCCGCGCCGGGATCCCGCTGATCTGGCACGTGCACGATCGCATCAGCCCCGACTACTTCGGTCCCGTCGCCCTCATCCTGCGAGCCCTGGGCCGCGGCGTCGCCCGGGGATTCATCGCGAACAGCCGCACCACCCGCGACACCCTGTGGACCGGCGGCCGGCCGGCCGCGGTCGTCTACCCCGGCGTCGACCTGGCCTCCGTGCCGGGCGGTGCGCCGCAGCGCGCACCCGACGAAGCGCGCGTGCTGATGCTCGGTCGCTTGGCGCCGTGGAAGGGACAGGACCTCGTGCTCGAGGCCCTCGCGAGGACGCGTACCGAGAGTGCCGTCCGATTCGTCGGCGGCACGCTCTTCGGCGAGCACGAGTACGCCGATCAGCTGCGCCGGCGGACTGCCGAGCTGGGACTCGGCGAGCGCGTGGCCTTCGTGGGCAATGTCTCCGAGCCGCTCGCCGAGGCCGCCGCCGCCGATGTGGTGATTCACTTCTCTCGCCTCGCCGAGCCCTTCGGCCAGGTGGTCGTCGAGGCGATGGCGGCCCACTGCGCGGTGATCGCCGCGGCGAGCGGAGGCCCCACCGAGATCATCGACGACGGTGTCGACGGGGTTCTCGTCCCGACCGGTGATCCTGTGCTGCTGGCCGCGGCGATCGACCGGCTGATCGACGACCGGGACCTGCGGACCCGGCTCGCCGACAGAGCCGCGGCGCGCGCCGAGGACTTCGGCATCGATGCGTCCGCGGAGCAGGCGGCGCATCTGATCCACCGGACGCTCGACGGACGGCGGCCCCGATGAAGGGCGCAGTGGGCGTGATGCGCGACGTCGCGCTCGTCTCGTTCGGGAAGTACGGCCAGTACCTCATCACCCTCATCACGCTCCCGCTGTGCGCCCGGTTGCTGGGCCCGTACGGGATGGGCCTTCTGACAGTGGCGCTGTCGACCTTCTTCCTCGGTGCGCTCGTCACCGACCAGGGCATCACCGCCTTCCTCGCCGCCCGGATCGGCGACCCCGGGCTCAGTGAGCTGCGCGGCGCCTACGGCGTGATGCGCGGCACGATGGTGGCGCTCCTCGGCGGACTCTGCGCGGCGACGCATCTGTTCTCCACATCCGACCTGCTCAACATCGCCACGCTCGGGCTGTTCGGCGGCGCGATCAGCGCCGCCGGAGAGGACTGGGTTCAGCTGGGCATGAAGCGATTCGGTGTGATCCTGGTGCAGCAGTCCGTGGGGCGCGCGCTGTACCTGCTCCTGCTCGTGGCGCTGCTACCGATCCGGCCCACCGCACACGTGGCGGTGCTGTGCATGATCGCCTCGTCTTTGGTGCCGGTGTGCTGGTCGTGGGTCTGGGCGTGGCGCGAACTGGGCCCGCCGGGGCGCCCCCGCGAACTCGGCGACCTGTATCGGCTCGGGGCTCCGGTGCTGCTGGCCCGGATGCTCGAGAACTCGTACGAGCAGGGAGCTGCGGCCCTCTTCGCCGGTGCACTGCCGCGGCAGGCGATCGGCCTCTTCAGCGCCTCGGACCGGCCGGTGCAGGCGACCGGTTCGTTGCTCGACGCGGTCGGCTGGACCCTGCTGCCGCGGATGGCCGATCGCAAACGCATCGGCGCCGAGTTCTGGGGAGTGGTCCGGCGCATGGTGTTGGTGGTGGCCGGACTCGGCGCGCTCGCCGCCCTGATGCTGACGGTGCTGGCGCCGTGGATCGTTCCGATCCTGTTCGGGGCCGAGTTCATCGACGCGGTACCCCTGCTCCAGGTCGGGGCATGGTCGCTGCCGGGGATGGCGGTGGCCTCCTTCGTCGCGACCGCGGTCCTGCCGGTGCTCAGCGACAAGATCGGCGTGGTGGCCGGTGCGGCGACCGGTGCAGTGGTCGCCTTCATCACGCTCGGCGTCGCCTTCCAGACCCACGCACCGATGACGCTCGTCGTCGGCATCGCGCTCGCGGAGACCGCCGCGGCCACCTTCTATCTCGTCCGCGCGGAGGTACTGCGCCGTCGAGGAGTCGCGCCGACCCTTGCGGAGGAGACACCGGTATGAGAATCCTCTTCGCGGGCGACAACTGGTACGGCAGCAATGCCCGTTCCCTCGCCGACGGCTTCCGGGCCGCGGGCCATGAGGTCGTCGTCGTCGACACCACCGCCGTGACCGTGCCGACGCGCGGCACGCCCGCGTGGTGGTACGCCAAACGCACCGGCGAGCGCTCGCCGGCCACCGTCGACCGGGTGCACCGCGAACTGGCGGATTGCGTTGCCGCCCTGCGCCCCGACCTCCTGTTCTGCTACAAGACGGTGCATCTCGACCAGGCCCGGCTCCTGTCCCTGCCGGTGCCGGTCAAGGTGCACTACAGCGCGGACGATGTGACGAATCCGTACAACACCACGCCGGCCTACCTCGAACGGGAGGCCGAGTGGGACGCGGTGGTCACCACCAAGGCGCACAACGTGCCCGAACTGGACGCCCGCGGCGTGGCCCGGGTGATCCACGTCTTCAGCGCCTACGACCCCGCCTGGCACCGCCCCGTGGCACGGCGCGGCCCCGTCCGGTACGACGCGGGATTCATCGGCGCGATGCGGCCCGACCGCACCGAATTCCTGATCGAACTCGCGGGCGAACTGGGTGACCGGTTCTACCTGGCGGGCCCCGGCTGGCGGCGGAATCTCGGAGCCAGGACCAGTGGCGCCCGGATCGCCGGCCCGCAGTACGGCGAGGAACTCTCGGCCGCGATCGCCACGATCGGCGCCAACCTCGTGCTCCTCAACTCCGATAACCGCGACACCCACACCTGCCGGACCTTCGAGGTCCCCGCGGCCGCCGGACTCGTCGTGGGGGAGCGCACCGTCGAGCACGAGGCGCTGTTCGACGACGGCCGGGAGGCCTACCTCTTCGACAGCCACGAGGAACTCGCCGAGATCCTGCGTCGCTGCGCCGCAGCTCCCGACGAGGCCGCCGCGGTCGCCGCGCGTGGCCACCGCAGAATCGTCGAGGGCGGCCACACCTATCGCGATCGGGCGGAACAGATCCATGCCGCCCTGGGCTGAGGTCACCCCGGGGTGGGGCAGCATCGTGCAGACCGCGATCCCCCTGATCGCGCTGGCCCTGGTCGCTGCGGCGGGGCGCGGCGCCCCGCGGGTGCTGCTGCTGATCCAATCGGCGTACTGGACGATCTCGTTCATCGCGCGCCCGGTCCTGCTGCTGGTGGCCACGCCGACACCGTCGTTCGGCGACAACATCGCCGATACGCGGCTCTTCCACGCGGGATACGACCGCGGCATCGCCCAGGTGCTCCCGCCGGTCACCTCGGGGCTCTGGATCTACGTTGCCTGCGTCGCCGCCTTCGTCCTGTTCCAACGCCTCCAACCGCCGGACCGGCGGCCCGACGCGGACCTGCCGAAGCAATCGGCCGCCGTGATCGCCACCTTCGTCGTGCTGTGGTGCGTGGGACTGGCGGCCAGGGGTTTCGCGTACCTCACCGGCACCGTGAGTCGCGCCGGTGAGGTCGCCGCAGCCAATCCCTACCTGTCCATCTTCACCGGGATGGGAGCCATCGGCGCCGCGGCCCTCATCCTCTACCTGCGACTGGATTCGCCACGGTGGAACGCCGTCGCGATCGCCGTCCTGGTGGGGGGCGAGTTCGCGTGGGGGGTGGTGCAGTCGTCGAAGACCCCCTTCATGGGTGCCCTGATGGCGGTCACGGTGCGCCTGCTCCTCACCGGATTCACGAAGATGCGCGCCGTACTGCTCGCGGTCGGCGGGATCGGTGCGGTGGGCGTCTTCGGCGCGCTCCAGGGCCTCAAGGTCGGCGCGACGACCGCGCACCTGACCTCGGGCATCGATGCGCCGTATCCGCCCGCGTGGGGGCCGCTCCTGCCGCTGATCCGGCGGTTCGACCTGTTCGAGGCCGCCACCGACAACACCTTCTACCGGGGGCCCGGCTATCTCGATATCTCCGATGTCCTGCTCCGGATGCCCCTGAACCTGATTCCCGCGCAGCTCGGTGTCGACAAGAAGCTCGCCGGGCCGGACTGGGCGGAGCGGGTGCGCGCCAGCTCCGTCGACATGTCGGGCGTGCAGGTCTCGCTGGCGGAAGGGCACATCAACGAGGGGATCCGGATCGGCGGAACGTCGGGTGTCCTCGTGGAATCGATCCTCGTGCTGCTGGCCGTGTGCGCGGTATCCCGGTGCCTGCGGGGACGATCCGTCCCGGTGCTCACCATGGGGGTGGTCTTCGTCGCACTGCCCGCCCTGTTCGAGCGCGGCGCGCTGGGCATTTCGGAGGTCGCGGGGAAGGGACTGCAGCAGTGTGTGCTCGCCACCGCGGTCTTTGCAGTCGTATGGTTCATCCGTATCCTGGGTGCGCAAGATCGCCAGCGCGCACGGGGTGCGCACGCCGAGGCCAGTGGGGGCGAGGCAGGCATGCGGTCCGAATGCGGGAGTCCGCCGTCGAACCCCGGCCCCGGAGTCGCCGCTCCGGTTCTTGCGGCCGTACCGAAAGGAATCCCATAGTGACGCTCCGTGACGTCACCCAGTTCGTGCGGCGAGGGTGGTGGCTCGTCCTGATCTGCGCGGTCGCCGGAACGGTCCTCGGCGTCGGGTACGCGCAGTCCAGGCCCCTCGTGTACACCGCGACGGCGCAGTCCTACGTGGTGGTGAACAACTCCGGCACTTCGGGCGGCGACATGTACAACTCGGTCCAGGCCGCCCAGGCCCGGATGGCCACCTACGCCGAGCTCGGCACCTCCCCGAAGATCACCGCCGAGGTCGCCAAAGCGCTGCAGCTGACGATGAGTCCGGAGGAGATCGCCGCCCAGGTGAAGGTGACCTTCGCCCCGGGGACGTTGTTGCTGCAGTTCACGGCGACCCACCCGTCCGACGTGATCGCGCAGGGGCTGGCGGGGGAGACCGCACGCCAACTGGCTCGCGAGGTGTCCGAACTCGAACTCCCGAGGCCCGGGTTGCCGCCGTGGGTGCGGCTGCTCCCCGTGACGGACGGATCCGGGGCCGTCGCATCGGTTGCCCCGGTGTCGAAGTACGGCGCCGCGGGTCTCGCGGTCGGTGTCCTCCTGGGGTGCGCCGCGGCCTTCGTCCTGATCAGGCTTCGTCCGCGCGTCGCGACGGCCGGCGAACTGGGCGACGACCTCGGCGTCCCGGTCGTGCGCGCCGAGAACGGCGTCGCGGTGCGCGATACCGTCGTCGCGGCCGCCGGTGCCGCCTCGGCGGGGACCGGTGTGTCGATTCTGGTGTCGGCGGTCGACGGTGACGCCTGGCCGATGGCGCAGACCCTCGCCGAGGATCTGGCCGACACCGATTCCGCTGTGCTGCTGATCGACTGCCGTGCGGTGGGACCCGCCTCCGCCGCCTCGGCGTCGGCGGGTGACGCGTCGGGCGGAGCGGAGCCGAGCCTGCGCGCTGCGTTGGCCGCGGGCGTCGACGGCGCGCAGAGCGTTTCCCGGACCCTGGCGCCGGAGGCGGGCACGGTGGCGGTGCTCCCGTCCGGGGCTCGATCCGGGGACGCAGCCGATTCGACGGTGTCCGATCGCCTCCTGTCACCACGCGCGCACGATGTGGTGCGCACGCTCGGCGCGGGTTTCGACTACGTGATCCTCGGCGGCGTGCCGGCGGAATCCCCGGCGCGGTTGGACGAGAGGGTGCGCCTGGTGGTGGCGCGCCTGGGCACGCGATCGCCGGACGGGTACCGCCGCGCCCTCGGGATGAACGAGCCCTCCCGGGCCGGGCACACCGTCGTCGCGGCGAAGTCGAACCCCTGGTGGCAGCGGCTTCCGATCGGAACCAAGGAGTGACGGAGGTGACCGAGGAGCAGCGCACCGACGATCGTGCCGCCGCTGGCCCCGTCTCGCACCGCGAGGTGCACACCTACCTGGGAACGGATCCGGATGCGGTCTTCGGTGTGCTCCATCTGCCCGCCTCGGGCCGCGCCCGGGGATCGGTGCTGCTGCTCCCTTCGCTCGCGAAGGAGCAGTTCGATGCGACCCGTGGAATGCGGAGGCTCGCCGCACAACTGGCCGACCGGGGGCTCGCCGTCCTCCGTATCGATTACCTCGGTACCGGGGATTCCGCGCATTCCGAAGACGGTGACGACGCCGTCGAGCAGTGGGCGGCGAGCTGTCGTACGGGCTTGGCCTACCTGCGCGAGCTGAACGCCGGGCCGCCCGCCGTCGTCGGGCTCCGGGCCGGTTGCCTGATGGCCGCCCGCGCGCTGACCGAGGGACACGAGACGGGGCCGGTCGTACTGTGGGATCCGGTCTCCTCCGGGCGGGCCTTCCTCCGCGAGCAACGGGCCCTGTACCTGATGACGGTCGGCGCAGACGACCGATCGGTGTCCGGCTCCGTGCCGCTCATCGGGACCACGTTGTCGGAGACCGCGGCCGCGGCCCTGTCCGGGCTGCGCCTGGATCCGGAGAGGGTCGGCACCGGTGGCCGATGGCTGGTGGCGACCCGGCCGGGAGGCGGCGACCGCAGAGTCGAGGCCTTCGCGACGGCGGTCGACGCGGACCGCCTCGACGTCGAGCACATGGCCGAGTACGTCCAGCCCCCCGACTACCTCGTGCGCATCCCGGACGACGCCATCGACGCGATCACCGACTGGCTCGATACCGCCGCCACCGGTCCGGAGGTCCCCGTCGACCCACCGATCCGCCGGACCGCGCGCCTGCGTGACCCGGCGGGCGGCGAGGTGACCGAGAGCATCGAATACCTCGGTCCCCATTCACTGTTCAGCATTCGGACGACACCCCCAGGGCACGCATCGGAATCGGCAGGGGACGCGACGCCCGGCGTGCTGTTCTTCGCGACGGCCAATGACACCCACCACGGCCCGAACCGTGAGTGGGTGCGCTTGGCACGCAGAGTCGCCGGAACCGGTGTGGTGGCGGTGCGTTTCGATCGCCGGGGCGCGGGGGAGTCCGGGGTGGTGCTCCGCGGAGAACGCGCGCACGGCTACTCGGAGGAGGCACGCGAGGACGCCGATACCGCCGCGGCCGCCGCCGATCCGGACTCGGCGGGACTGGCCGCGGTCGGCGTGTGCTCGGGTTCCTGGCTGACGGCGCATCTCGGGCGGGAATCCCGTTTGGACGCAGCGGTTCTCGTCAACCCCGTGATCTGGTCGTGGCGCACCAAACGCGCGCTGCGCAATGCCGATGGCCGGACGCGCAGGGGGTGCCGCGGTCCGATCCCGCCTTCCAACGCTCGTTCCGCGGGCGGGTGAAGGCCCTGCTGCAGTCCCGGCTTCCGTACCCGGCCTGGCGCCTCCTCGGTATCGCGGGAATCACCCAGGTGCCGGAGGTCCTCCTGCGCCCGCTGGCGGACGCTGATGTGCACACCACGGTGGTCCTGGCGCCGCCGGACGCCGAGTGGTTCACCGGACAGCGCGGTGGGGAGGGCCTCCGGAGCCTGAACCGGCGCAGTCCCGCCCCGCGAATCGACATCGTATCCACCGAATTCGGCGATCACCCCGCCTACCACGCCGATGTCCGCGCGGCGGTCGCGGAAACGGTGCTGCAGTGGTGCAGCGACCGGGGGACCGTCGGGAGCGATCGTGGGTGAGGACGAGGCCGAAGGACGCGAAGGAGTTCTGAGCCGACGCCTCCTCTTGGGCCTGGGGGTTGGTGCGGCCGCCACGACCGCCGCCGCCTGTCGCTCGTCCGCCGAGCCCCCGACCCCCGTCGACCCCGGGCCCGACGGCCGGATCAGCATCGCCTCCTACGGGGCGGTCGGGGACGGGAAGGCCGATGCCACCGCCGCCTTCGATGCGGCGGTCCGCGCAGCCGCGGGCAAAGCCCCCATCTACGTGCCGCCGGGCGCTTACCGCGTGACCCGCTTTCCCGACCTCCCCGATTTCACCACGATCATCGGTGCCGGTGCCGACCTCAGCACGGTGGTGTACGACGGCGAGGGCACGCTCATCACGCTCCGCGACAGGCACCGCGTGGCCTTCTCCCGCATGGGTTTCCACCTGACCGGCGTGAAGGCGACAGCGGTGCAGCTCGCGAATTCGTTCCGCTGCTCCTTCGATGCGGTGACCCTCCGCGGAGAGCACAACGCCGAGACCGCGCCGCGCTTCCACGGCCAACGCGGTGTGGTGATGGAGGAGAACACCGGCGGCACCAGTTTCATCAACTCCGACATCAACAACTTCGGGGTGGGCATCACCACGAAGTGCATTCAGAACTACGTCACCGCGTGCAAGTTCGCCAACAACCGCATCAGCATCCTCGGGTCCGGCGCAGATCACAACGCCGGCCTCTCGCTCACCAACGTCGAGCTGGTGGGCACCGGCGACCCGCGGGTCACCGAGACGCACATCCGGGTGGAGGGCGCCGCGAACGACTGGTTCCTCACCAACTGTTGGTTCGAGGGCTGCGACACCGGCCTGGCCATCGGCGACGCCAACGGCGGGCCGGCCCAGCTGGGCCTGGTGAACGTCAAGATCGGCGCCCGGAAAGTGGGGATCGATCTCAGGTACTGCCGGCAGCCGTACCTCGCGAACGTCGCCTTCGACACCGATACCGGCACGACCGCGCCCCCGATCCCGGTGCGGATCGACGACACGGGCTGCCCGCAGGGCACCGCCGTCAATCTGATCTCGGGCGCGGCCGAGGACGTATCGTTGTCCCTCTTCCCGGAGGGATGGAGCGTGCAGGGCCGCTACGGCGTCCGCGGTAGCACCGTGCTCGGCCCGATGCTGATGCGTGCGCCCACCGTCGCCGACTCACCGGCGGCCGGACCGGTGATTCGCAGCGATGACGGGGCCTACTGGCAGCTGGTCGTCGACGCCCGCGGGGCGCTCAGCACGAAGCCGCTCGGCTCGAAGCCCCCGCGATGATCACCGCTACGCCCACTGACCAGGCGCGCCGAGCGATACCGCGAGGTCGCGGCATCCGACACCACGGGTATTCTCGACAATCGTGTATCTCAAGTCGCTCACGCTGAAGGGCTTCAAGTCCTTCGCTTCGGCGACCACGCTGCGCCTCGAACCGGGCATCACCTGCGTCGTCGGTCCCAACGGATCGGGCAAATCGAACATCCTCGACGCCCTGCGCTGGGTGATGGGCGAGCAGGGCGCCAAGGGCCTGCGCGGCGGCAAGATGGAGGACGTCATCTTCGCCGGCACCTCCGGCCGCGCGCCGCTGGGCCGCGCCGAGGTCACGCTGACCATCGACAACTCCGACGGCGCGCTGCCCATCGACTACTCCGAGGTCTCCATCACGCGGCGCATGTTCCGCGACGGCGCCGGCGAGTACGAGATCAACGGCACCAAGTGCCGGCTCATGGACGTCCAAGAGCTGCTCTCCGATAGCGGTATCGGCCGCGAGATGCACGTGATCGTCGGGCAGGGGCAGCTGGCGGCCATCCTCGAATCCAAGCCCGAGGAGCGTCGCGCCTTCATCGAGGAGGCGGCCGGCGTGCTCAAGCACCGCCGCCGCAAGGAGAAGGCGGTCCGCAAGCTCGACTCGATGCAGGCCAACCTGGCGCGGCTCACCGACCTGACCACGGAGCTGCGGCGCCAGCTCAAGCCGCTGGGACGGCAGGCCGAGGTGGCACGACGGGCCCAGACGATCCAGGCCGACCTGCGCGACGCCCGGCTGCGGATCGCCGCGGACGATCTCGTCCGGCGCCGCGCCGAGCTCGCCGATCAGAGCGGCAACGAGGCCGCGGTGCGCGAGGAGCAGAACATCGTCGCGGCGCAGTTGGAGGAGATCAGCGCGCTGGTCGCCTCGCACTCCGAGGCCGTGGCCGCGCTCGATCCGGCCGTGAAGGCTGCCGGCGAGGGCTGGTTCTCGCTGTCGGCGCTGGCCGAACGGGTCTCGTCGACGGGACGCATCGCCTCCGAGCGGGCCCGGCTGCTGTCCGAGCCCGTGCAGCACGCCCCCGGCCGCGATCCCGATGAGCTGGACGCCGAGGCCGAGCGCGTGGCCGAGGAAGAGGCCGAGCTCATGGAGGCCCTCGAAGAGGCCGCCATGATCCTGGAGGGCGCCGCCGAGGAGCTGGCCGAGCGCGAGGAGGCCGCCCGCGCCGCGGAGACCGCGCACATGGCCGCCGTTGCGGCGGTCGCGGACCGTCGGGAAGGGCTCGCCCGCCTGGCGGGGCAGGTCGAGACCCTGCGCACCCGCGCCGAATCCGTCGACGCCGAGGCCGGACGCCTCACCGCGGCCATCGCCGAGGCCGTGGAGCGCGCCGAGGCCGCGGAGACCGAGTTCGAACAGGTCCAGGGGCAGATCGCCGAGCTGGACGCCAACGAGGCCGGCCTGGACGAGCATCACGAACGCAGCTCGGCCGCGTTGGTCGCGGCGCAGGCCCGCGTCGAGGAGTTGCAGGCCGCCGAGCGCGCCGCCGAACAGAAGGTGGCCTCGCTGGCTGCCCGGATCGAGGCGCTCACCCTGAACCTGGACCGGGGCGACGGTGCCGCCTGGGTCGTCGAGCACGTGGACGGGATCACCGCGGCCGTCGCCGAGCGGCTGCAGATCCGCCCCGGATACGAGAAGGCCATCGCCGCGGCGCTGGGCCCGATCGCCGAGGCGGTCGCCGCACCGTCGGTGGCCGTGGCGTCCGCCGCGCTGGCCCGACTGCGCGAGGCCGACGGGGGCCGCGCCGCGCTCGTGGTCGAGGGGCTCGCCGCCCCGTCGTCCCCGGCGGGTTCGCTGACCGACGGTGCCGTGTGGGCGAGCGAGTGCGTGACCGCCCCGTCGGCGTTGGACGGTGTGGTGGCATCCGCGCTGGCCTCGGTGGTACTCGTCGACTCGGTCGCCTCCGCGGTGTCCGTGGTGGAGGCGCGGCCGGAGCTGCGGGCCGTGACCACCGACGGTGACGTGATCGCCCACGGCGTGCTCACCGGTGGTTCCGCCGCCCGGCAGTCCACGCTGGAGGTGCAGAAGGCGATCGATGCGGCGGAATCGTCGCTGGGGGAGACCCGGCGATCTGTGGAGTCCGTGACTGCGGCGCTGGCCGGTGCGACCGAGGATCTGGCCGCGCGGCGTGAGGTGACTGAGGCGGCGCTCGCGGCCCTGCACGAGTCGGATGCGCAGCTCGGCGCGATCTACGAGCAGTTGGCACGGCTGGGGCAGGCCGCCCGGAGCGCGCGTGACGAGGCGGAACGCCTGGTGGCGCAGCGGGATCGGATCGAATCGTCGCGGGACGAGACGCAGGCGGCGCTCGTCGAGCACGAGGAGCGGCTGCGGCTGGCGGAGGAGCTTCCCGAGGATTCGGTGTCGGTGGGAACCGATGAGCGGGACGCCGCCGCGGCGGCGTTGGCCTCGGCGCGCAGCGTGGAGATGGAGGCGCGGCTCGCCAAGCGCAGCGCCGAGGAGCGCGCCGTGGGCGTGCGGGGCAAGGCCGAGGGGCTGCGCCGTGCGGCCGCCGCGGAGCGGGCGAACCGGGAGCGGATGGAGCGCGCCGCTGCTGTGCGCATGCAGGCCGCTGCCGTGGCGTCGGCGTGTGCGGAGGGTGCCTCGCTGGTGTCGGATCGCCTGGGGCGCGCGGTGACGCGGGCTGCCGCGCACCGGGATTCGCTGGAGGCGACGCGTGCGCAGCGAGCGGGCGCCCTGGATGTGGCGCGGCAGGAGTCGACGGCGCTGTCGGCCCGGCTGACCCAGTTGACCGATGCCGTGCACCGCGACGAGGTGGCGCGGGCGCAGGCGGCGCTGCGGATCGAGCAACTCGAGGAGCAGGTGCTCACCTCGTTCGGTATGGCCCCCGACGATCTCGTGGCCGAGTACGGACCCGATGTGCCGCTGCCTCCGTCGCAGCTGGAGCTCGACGAGTACGAGGCGGCCCGGGAGAGGGGCGAGCAGGTGGTCCGGCCGGTGGGCATGCCCTTCGAGCGTGCGGCCCAGGAGCGCCGGCTGAAGTTGGCCGAGAAGGACCTCGCAACGCTGGGCAAGGTGAATCCGCTGGCGCTGGAGGAGTTCGCCGCGCTGGAGGAGCGCTACAACTTCCTCTCCACTCAACTCGAAGACGTGAAATCGGCCCGGCAGGATCTGCTGAGCGTGGTCGACGAGGTGGACGCCAAGATCCTGCAGGTGTTCACCGAGGCCTGGGTGGACGTGGAGCGCGAGTTCGTGGAGGTGTTCGCGACGCTGTTCCCCGGTGGCGAGGGCAAGCTGATCCTCACCGATCCTTCCGACATGCTCACCACCGGCATCGACGTCGAAGCCCGCCCGCCGGGCAAGAAGGTGAAGCGGCTCTCGCTGCTCTCCGGTGGCGAGAAGTCCCTGACCGCTATCGCCATGCTGGTGGCCATCTTCCGTGCCCGACCCTCACCCTTCTACGTGATGGACGAGGTCGAGGCGGCTCTGGACGACACCAACCTGCGGCGCTTGATCTCGTTGTTCGAGCAGCTGCGGGACAAGTCCCAATTGATCGTCATCACGCACCAGAAGCCGACGATGGAGGTCGCCGACGCGCTCTATGGTGTGTCCATGCGTGGCGACGGCATCACCCAGGTGATCTCTCAGCGGATCCGTGGGCAGGACCTCGGCGCGCTGCCGGTCTGATCCAGCTAGTACAGGCGCTGGGACAACGTCGGAAATGCCTTAACAATAATGTCGAGCAGTTGGCCAGCAGCAGCCTCGTCGAGTTGGATTGACTGGCTGCTCTTCGGATCTGACTGACGATCGTCAGAGCCAAATGTGGAGAGATGTAAGAGGTCACCGTTGCCGTCGGTAACCACGGAGTAGTAGCAATCGACCTCGGTAGGGTGCCGGCGAACAGTTTGGGAGCCAGGTTCCAGAGCACGGATGCGAGCCATAGTTCCCACCCTAGGGCGCGTAACCGGTGCCGTGACGTGAGAGCGGAATCTTGAGACGTCGGCACTGCGCCGCATCTGGAGCTTGTTGTACGCGGCTCTAGCTCGTGCTCGGTGCCGACGAGGGCCACCGATAGCCCGATCACCAAGGTGGTCAGTCCCTTGAGGGGTGGGAAGCGCCGTGCAGCGCGTCCTGCTCGACGCACCCGTACCGGTGCTCACCGTGAGGACCCCGGAGTAGCGTAGGAGCGGAACGGCGACGGGCCACGACGAGAGGGTACGAACCAGTTATGACCAGCAACGACGCCCAGGCGAACATCGGTGTGGTGGGGATGGCGGTGATGGGCTCGAACCTGGCCCGCAACCTGGCCTCCCGCGAGGGCAACACCGTGGCCATCTACAACCGGTCGCCGGAGAAGACGCGTGAGGTGACTGCCAACCATCCCGAGGCGAACTTCGTCGCCAGCGAGTCGATCGACGATTTCGTCGCCAGCCTCGCCAAGCCCCGCACCGCGATCATCATGGTGCAGGCGGGTGCCGGCACCGATGCCGTGATCGACCAGCTGGCCGAGCGGTTCGAGCCGGGCGACATCATCGTCGACGGTGGCAACGCCAACTTCCATGACACCATCGCCCGCGAGGCGCGCATCTCGCCGACCGGCATCCACTTCGTGGGCGCCGGCATCTCCGGTGGCGAGGAGGGTGCGCTCAAGGGACCGTCGATCATGCCCGGCGGCACGGCCCAGTCGTACGAGACCCTGGGCCCGATCCTCGCCTCGATCGCCGCCGTCGCCGAGGGCGAGGCCTGCGTGACGCACGTCGGCACCGACGGCGCCGGCCACTTCGTCAAGATGATCCACAACGGCATCGAGTACGCCGATATGGAGCTCATCGGCGAGGCCTACGACCTGCTGCGCAACGTGGCCGGCCACTCGCCCTCCGCCATCTCGGACATCTTCAAGAAGTGGAACGAGGGGCCGCTTAACAGCTACCTCATCGAGATCACCACCGAGATCCTCAAGCACGTCGACGCCGAGACCGGCAAGCCCTTCGTCGATATCGTCGTCGACCAGGCCGGCAGCAAGGGCACCGGCGTCTGGACCGTGCAGACCGCCCTCGACCTGGGCGTGCCCGTGGGCGGAGTCGCCGAGGCCGTGTTCGGCCGCGCCGTCTCCTCCAAGCGGGGCCAGCGTGACGCGGTCCGTGCGCTCGGCATCGCCCGTCCCGAAGCCCCGGCGGTCGACGACTCCTTCGTCGACGACGTGGCCAAGGCGCTCTACGCCTCGAAGATCGTGGCCTACGCCCAGGGCTTCGACGCGATCATCGCCGGCGCCGAGAAGTACGACTGGAACATCGATAAGGGTGCCGTCGCCAAGATCTGGCGCGGCGGCTGCATCATCCGCGCCCAGTTCCTCAACGTGCTCGCCGACGCCTACGCCGAGAACCCCGACCTCGCCACGCTTCTCGAAGCACCGTACTTCGCGCAGGCCATCCGCGACGGCGAGGCCGCGTGGCGCCGCGTGGTGATCACCGCGACCCAGGCGGGCGTGCCCATCCCCGGCTTCGCCACCGCGTTGAGCTACTTCGACTCGCTCAACGTGGACCGGCTGCCCGCCGCCCTGGTGCAGGGCCAGCGCGACTTCTTCGGCGCGCACACCTACAAGCGCGTCGACAAGGCCGGCACCTTCCACACCCTGTGGTCCGGCGACCGCAGCGAGGTCCAGACCGACTAGGGCGCACCGATGCCCATCGACGTCCGCCCGGCCACCGTCTTCGACGATGTCCGGGCGGTGGTCGGTCCGAAGAAGGACACCTCGAACGTGTGCTTCTGCCTGAGCTACCGCATCGGCTCCAAGGAGAACCAGGAGCTGCGCGGCCCCGCCCGCGCCGACCGGGTGCGCGGCCTGTGCGCCGAGACCCCGCCGCCCGGCGTGCTGGCGTACGACGGCGAGGAGCCGGTGGGCTGGGCGGCGATCCACCCGCGCTCGGACACCAGCTTCGCGACCAACCGGAAGATCCCACACGTCGACGACCTCGACCCGTGGTCCCTGTGGTGCATCCGGGTGCGCCCCGGTCACCGCAAGCAGGGCATCAGCCACCACCTGGTCGACGGTGCGCTGGCCTTCGCCCGGGACAACGGGGCACGTGTGGTCGAGGCCTATCCCGTGGACAACCGCGGCGCGAAGGTCGACCTCACGATGGCGTACGTCGGAACGCGAGCGATGTTCGAGCGCGCCGGATTCGAGTACGTCACCGATACCACCTCGGTGCTGAACGGCTTCACCCGCGTCCTGATGAGGTTCTCCCTCGTCTGATCAGAGGATCTCGACCGCGTCGCCGTGCACTCGGTGCTCCGGATGATTCCGCACCCTCATCAGCACGTTGTGCCGGGGCGACGACCACTGTCCGAACCGGCTGCGGTGCAACAATTGTCGCAACAACTTGAGATTCGAAAACCTTGCTATTTGTTGAAGTTTTGCATTCGCCTCGGATCGCGTTAACTCGGCGTTAAGCTGGCGTCCTCATCGGGTGTTCTCATCATGTGGTCGAGGAGGGCGAGATCGTGGCGGAGGCTGTGGACGAGTCGGGGCGCTCGAAAGGTCCACCAGGACAGCGAAAGGCGTTTGCCTGGGCGGTCTACCTGCTCGTCGTGGTCGTCGTGGTCTCCGCGGCCGTCTACTACTCCTTTCAACGAGGTGGCCTTACCGCTGACATTCGCAACAAAGCAACGCTCATCGCTCCCGCGGGCGCCGGCGGCGGTTGGGACCTCGTCATGCGCGAATCGCAGGCGATCATGCGAAAAGAGAAGATCGCCACGAACATTCAAGTGATCAACGTTCCGGGAGCCGCAGGGACGATCGGGCTGTCTCGGCTCCACTCCATGCCGGGGCGCGCTGATGTCGCGATGGTCGGCGGTACCGGACTCGTAGCCGGCGTCCAGCAGACCAAATCGGCGGTGAAGGTTTCCGATGTCACCCCGATCGCGCGGATCTTCGAAGAATACGACGTGCTCGTGGTGCCCGCGAACTCCCCGTACAAGACCGTCGACGACCTGGTTGCAGCGTGGAAGAGTAACCCGCAATCGCTCCCGTTCACCGGCGGCGGAAGTTTCGACCAGCTGGTCATGGCCCAGTTTGCCAGGGCTGCAGGAATTTCGCCGAAGGCTACGACGTACATACCGAAGGCCGGCGGCGGTGAGGTGGCACAGGCGCTGGTGACCGGTACCGCCAAGGCCGCGTTCTCCGGCTACGCCGACCTGGTGGACCAGATTCAAACAGGACGGCTGCGCGGGCTCGCGATGGCAGCCAAGGATCCGATCAGCGGGGTCGATCTTCCGACGCTCCGCCAATTGGGATACGAAGTCACGCTGGCGAACTGGCGTGCGATCTTCGCGCCACCGGGAATCTCCTCCAATGATGTCAAGAACATCCGGGACGTCTTCGCGGAGGTCTTGCGGACGGAGGACTGGGCGGAGGCCGAGCGCAGGAACAAGTGGACGCGGTCCTGGCTCGACGGGCCCGAACTCGCGACCTTCATCGCCGACGAGGATCGCGTCGTCGCCGGACTGTACGAGGAGCTGGGCAAATGACCATGGAGGACGAAGGGGCGAGCCTTGCGACGGCGCGCACCCCGAGCGGACGTTCCGCGCTCGTCGTGCCGGCGATCCTCGCCGCTGCGAGCACACTCGTCGTTATCGGCATTCTCACCATGGACGTCCAGGCCAAGGATAAGCCCGGACCGACCTTCTTCCCGTGGCTGCTCGCACTCGCGGGGTATGCACTCGCCGCGGCTCTCGCGGTGAGCTTCATCCGTCATCCCGATGAGCTCGCGCGGGCCGAGAAGAAGTTCCGGACGTACACCGATTGGGCTGCTGCGGGCTGGCTCATCGGTGGGCTGCTGGCCTTCGCGGTCCTGCTCGAGATCCTCGGCTGGATTCTCGCGGCCGCCCTGCTCTTCTGGTGCGTGACGAGAGCGTTCGACAGCAAGCGACCCCTGGTCGATGTCTCCGCCGCCCTGCTGCTCTCCAGTCTCGTCTTCCTCATCTTCGGCGTCCTGTTGGACGTCCCGCTTCCGTCCGGGATCTTGGGGGGCCTGTAGACATGGATCAATTCGGACTGCTACTCGACGGATTCGCGGGTGCCCTGTCGCCTGCGAACCTCATGTGGGTCGTCATCGGCTGCCTGATCGGGACCGCCGTGGGCGTTCTGCCGGGCCTGGGCTCGTCAATGGCTGTCGCGCTTCTTCTGCCGATGACCTTCGCGCTCAATCCCACCGCGGCCTTCATCCTGTTCTCCGGCATCTACTTCGGCGGCCTCTTCGGAGATTCGACGATGGCCATCCTGATGAATACTCCCGGTCAGGCCTCGGCGATCGCCTCGACCTTCGAAGGTCATCAGATGGCGAAAACGGGAAGAGCACCGCAAGCGCTCGCGATCGCCGCGATCGGTGCCTTCATCGGCGGCATGGTCGCATCCTTCCTGGTGGTCCTTCTCGCCCCGTTCATGGCGGATGTCTCGACGAAGTTCGGTCCAGCCGAGTATTTCGCCCTCGCCCTGCTCGCCTTCGGTGCGATCTCCTCGGTCGTTTCCGAATCCGTGATCAAGGGACTCGCATCCCTGGTGATGGGGCTGATGCTGGCCACCGTCGGGATAGATCAGATCTCCGGGACCGAGCGATTCACGTTCGGCTCCGCGAACCTGTTCGACGGGATTTCGCTGGTCATCGTCGCCGTCGGCATGCTGGCGCTCGGTGAGATCATCATCGTGGCAGGACGATTCCGCCGCGATCCCGCTCCGAAGGCGCTGGGCGCCAAGGCCGGGCGTGCGTGGCTCTCCCGCTCCGAGTTCAAGGAGGCGATGCCCGCGTGGGGCCGCGGCACCGCCATCGGGCTGCCCTTCGGTGTCATTCCCGTGGGCGGATCGGAGGTCCCGACCTTCCTGGCCTACGACGTGGAGCGCCGTCTGGACAGGCGACGGAAGGTCCCGATGTTCGGAAAGGGGGCACCCCGAGGGCTCGCAGCGCCGGAGGCCGCGGGAAACTCGACAACAGGCATGGCGATGGGGGCGCTCCTCTCACTGGGCCTGCCGGTCTCCGCGACCGCCGCCATCATGCTCGCAGCCTTCCGGCAGTACGGGCTTCAGCCCGGGCCGTTGCTGTTCGACAATTCGCCGGACCTGGTGTGGGCGCTTCTCGCGAGCTTCTTCATCGCCATGGTCGTGCTGTTGATCATCAATCTGCCGTTCGCCCAGCTATGGGCGAAGCTGCTGCTGATTCCCGCGCCCTACTTGTACGGCAGCATCATCGTCTTCTGCGGACTCGGGATCTATGCGACCTCGCCGACGACCTTCGATCTGGTGATGTTCCTCGGTATCGGGCTGTTGGCCTTCACCTTCAAGCGCTACGACGTGCCGATCGCGCCCCTGTTGATCGGCATGGTGCTCGGGCCGCTCGCCGAGACCAGCGCCCGTGATGCTCTGCTCTCGTCGAACGGGAACTACTCGGTGTTCGTGTCCTCGCCCATCTCGGTCGGCCTCTACAGCTTGTTGCTCCTGGTGCTCCTGCTCAAGGCCCGCCAAGTCGTCACCTTCCGTACCGGAAAGGATGTCTGAACATGACGATTCTCGTCGCCCACTCGACGACCCCGGAGAGCGCGGCGGCCCTCCAAGCGGCCTACGCGGAGTCGGAACGTCGCGGCAGGGAGGAGATCGTGATCTTCATCCTGGACGGGGACGAGCCGGATATCGCGAATGCGGCCGAGCGGGGCCTCGCGGTCACCTTCCGGCACCCGAAGGAACTCGATCGCGATCCGGTGGGCGGACTCGTCGACGCCGGGACGGAGCTGGACGCCTCCGTGCTCATCATCGGTATCAAGCACCGCACCCCGACCGGCAAGCTGCTGTTCGGTTCCTCCGCGCAGCGGATCCTGCTCGATGCGACCTGCCCTGTTCTCGCGGTGAAGGTGAATCAGGGCTAGGCGGCAGTCGAGTCAGCGCCAGCCGAGGGCCGGGGCCACGTCCTTGACCAAGGACTCCAGGAGCTTCGTGTTGTACTCCACTCCCAGCTGATTCGGCACCGTCACCAACAGCGTGTCGGCGGCGGCGATGCCCTCGTCCTCCCGCAACTGCTCGATCAGCTGATCCGGTTCGGCGGCGTAGGTGCGGCCGAACACCGCACGGAACGAGTCGATGGTGCCGAACTGATCACTTCCTCGGCCCTCGTGACCGAAGTAGGCGCGGCTCTCGTCGTCGATGATCGGCATGATGCTGCGGCTCACCGAGACCCGCGGCTCACGGTCGTGTCCGGCCTCCGTCCAGGCCTCGCGGAACTTGCAGATCTGCGTGGCCTGCTGGACGTGGAAGGGCTCGCCCGACTCGTCGGTCTTCAGCGTGGAGCTCATGAGGTTCATGCCCTGCTTCGCCGTCCACTCGGCGGTCGCGTCCGATGCCGCGCCCCACCAGATCCGGTCGCGCAGCGTAGGGGAGTGCGGCTCCACCCGCAGCAGGCCCGGCGGATTCGGGAACATCGGCCGAGGGCTCGGTTGCGCGAAACCCTGGCCCTCGAGCACCTTGAGGAACAGTTCGGTGTGCGAGCGTCCCATATCGGCATCGGTCTCGCCCTCGCCGGGCTCGTAGCCGAAGTAGCGCCAGCCGTCGATCACCTGCTCGGGCGATCCCCGGCTCACCCCGAGCTGCAGTCGCTCACCGGCGATCAGATCAGCAGCGCCCGCGTCCTCCGCCATGTACAGCGGATTCTCGTAACGCATGTCGATCACGCCCGTGCCGATCTCGATCCGCGAGGTCCTCGCGCCCACGGCGGCGAGGAGCGGGAAGGGCGATCCGAGCTGCTGAGCGAAATGGTGCACGCGGAAGTAGGCGCCGTCGGCGCCCACCTCCTCCGCCGCCACCGCCAGATCGATCGACTGGTGCAAGACGTCCGATGCGCTGCGGGTCCGTGACCCCGGCGCGTCGCTCCAGTGTCCGAACGAGAGGAATCCGATCTTCTTCATAGCCCCCTCAACTCCGGACTGCGGTCCGATTATTCCTGGATCAGGACCGGGTGCGGGGAAGCTGCCGGCCCACCAGGCGCCCGCCCTCCAGCAGGTGCTCCGCGACCAGCCGCGGCACATCGTCGACGCTCACCCCGCCGTACCAGGCGTCGTCGGGTTGCACCGTGATCACCGGCGCGTGATTGCACGGGAACTGGCACCCCGTCACCGTGACCAGAACATCGTCGTCGCCCAGGTCGTGCCGCCGGAGCTCATCGCTCAGCGCGCCGGAGAGGCCGGACGCACCCCGCGCCGAACACCGCGGCCCGCGGCACACGAGTACCTGGTGCCGGTGGCGCGGCACGTCCTCCCACGCGGCCGATTCCAGCGGCACCGCATCTGCGGCCATCGGAGCGCCACCGGCGGTGATCGCGGCGGCGAGGAGGGCCGGATCGGGCGCGGAGAGCAGTGTCGGGGCGAGGCGCACCGTCGGGGCCGCGGCGCTGAGCGCGAGCCGCTCCCGCAACCAGTGCGCGGCCACCCGGCGCAGCCATGAACGCTTGGGTCCCGGTTCGGCCCAGCCGGTCCCGATCAGCAGCAGTTCGGGGGCACCGCCGTCGGCGGCCCGGCTGAGCACATCGACCAGCGCGGGATCGTGCACCTGGAGGAAGGCCGGCTCGGCACCCGAGCGCAGGGCGAGCGCCGTCAGCTCGTCCGGATCGATACCCGCCGACATGCCAACGAGGACCGTGGTCACGGCAGTCCCTTGATGCCGTCGGCGATCCGGCGTGCCCCGTCGAGCAACCGGACGCCGGAGGTGGTCTCCGAGAACGGGATCACCACGAACCTGTTCTCCCGCACGGCCCGCAACTGACTCATCGCCGGATCCGTGCGGGCGAAGTCGATGCGGGACTGCGCGGGACTGCTGGTGGAATCGGCCACCACGATCACGTCCGGATTCGAGCCGATCACGTTCTCCATCGACACATCGGCCCAGTTACCGGGCCGGTCCGCGAAGACGTTCACCCCGCCGACCGATTCGATCAGCAGCTGCGGCGAGCCCTTGCCCGCACCGACGAACGGGATATCGGTCTTGGAGTCCCACCACAGGATCCGCTGGCCCCGGGCCGCACCTTTGAGTGCGTCGCCGTTCAGCTCCGTCTTCTGGTCGGCGGTGAGTTTCGCGGCCGCCTCCTCGGCGCCGAAGGCCTTTCCGGCTGCGGCGAACTCGTCCCAGATCAGGTCCCAGGTGGCGCGCTCGGGCTTCTTCTGGCAGCCCGCCGGGGCGAGCACGGTGGGAATGCCGCGACCCGCCCACTTCGCGCGTTCCCCTCCGGCCTTGTCCGTGAACGCCGAGGCATAGGACGCGTAGATCAGGTCCGGGTTCACCGACAGGACCTTCTCCTGCGTGGGGTACTTCGGGGCCAGCACGGGAACGGTCGCGTAGTCGGCCTGGTACCGCGGGGCCACCGCGTCGTCGAGGTAACCGGTGCCCGCCATCCGGCTCGCGACGCCCAGCGCCAGCGCCACCTCGGTAGCGCCCTGGTTCATGGTCACGATCCGCTGCGGCGCGGCCTTGACCTCCGAGGGGACATCGCACGTCGTGACCGTCACGGGGAAGTTCCCGGAGGTCTGCGTGCTGGGGCCGGCCGACGGTGCGCCGGCGCCGCACCCGGCGAGCACGGCACTGGAGGCGATGAGGGCGGGAAGCGCGGAGCGCATGGTTCGACTCGTTTCGTCGGCCACCCCGTGCGCGGGAGCGGCGATGGACATCGCGAGCCGGGCGGTATCGGACTCGAGGCAGTGCCTCACACCGTTGCGCGCCAGTCCCGGATTCCCACCGGATTCCCGCAGCCGACTCGGATCGTGACGCTATCAGGCGCAGTTCCGCTCCCGTGGCATCCACGGGGAACGGCGACAGGGGGCTACCGCCGGGTGGCCCACGCGGCGATCGACAGCGCCGCCACCCAGGCGGCGAGCACCGCCAGCGAGACCCAGGGCGACCAGGAGACCGTGTTCGCGGGGACGCCGATCGTGGCGAACTGGGCGTTCGTCGCCGGAAGCCATGCCAGCACCGCCCGGCCGAAGGGGAGCGCCGGAACCGCGATCGCCTCCACCAGGAACCACCAGCCCAGGACCGCGCCCACGCCGGCGGTGGTCGACGATGCGAGGTACCCGACCGCCAGGCCCAGGATGCTCAGCAGCGCACCCGCGACGGGTGCCGCTACCACCAAGCGAACGACCTCGCCCGCCGGCGCGGGCAGTCCCGCGACCGCGCCGATCACCGCCGCCACCGCGGCGGACGCCAGGCCCGTAACCGCGCCCCCGGAGCCGGCGACCACGGCCTTCGCGGTGTAGACCAACGAGCGGCCGGGGATCAGGACGCGGGTCAATGCGAGCGTGCCGTGGTCGCGGTCCAGCCCCACGAGCAGCACACCCGAGACCGCGAGCAGCGCGCCGCCCACCAGACCGAACCCGTACGCCGCCGTGGTCACCGTGGCGCCGTGGAACGCGGATGCGAACACGCCCACCACGATCGCGACCGCGATGCTCACCGCCACCGTGCCGCCGAGCACCGCGCGGTATCCCGCCGACGTGCGCGCCTTTCGCGCCTCGGCCGAGACCGCGCGGCGCAGCGCCGGCCGTGGGATCACCGAATCAGTTGTCCCGTTCGCGACATCCGTCATGGGCGGGGCGTCGTCGTCGCCCGTCAGCCGGAAGTACACCTCCTCGAGCCCGGACCTGCCGGACCGGGCGGCCGGAACCAGTTCGGGGAGCGGGGCGTCGGCGACGACCGCACCGTCGCGCAGGGCCACCACCCGATCCGCGGTCTGCTCCAGCTCGGCGAGCAGGTGCGAGGACAACAGCACCGTGCGCCCCTCGTCGGCCAACCGCCGCAGGGTGTGCCTGATCCACGCGATGGCCTCCGGGTCGAGTCCGTTGACCGGCTCGTCGAGCACTACGGTGCCCGGATCACCGAGAACCGCACCGGCGATCGCGAGACGCTGCCGCATGCCCAGTGAGTACGACCCCACCGACTGCTGGGCGACCTCCTGCAACCCCACCAGCTCCAGCGCCGCATCGACCCGCGCAGCGGGCAGTCCCATCGCCGCCGCCAGCCACAGCAGGTGATCGCGCGCCGATCGCGACGGTGCCGCCCACTCCGCATCCAGCAGCACCCCGATCGTGGTGCCCGGGTTGGGGAGTTCGTGGTAAGGCGTGCCGTCGATGGTGACGGTCCCCGAGGTCGGGATCTCCAGCCCGGCGATGAGCCGCAGCGTGGTGGATTTGCCGGCGCCGTTCGGGCCGATCAGCCCGGTGACCGCGCCCGACGGGGCCGTGAAGCTGAGGCCCTCGACCGCCACCGTCGGGCCGTAGCGAACCGTGACGTCCCGGAGCTCGATCACCGCGGCTTCGCGACGACGACCGGCGCGGGAACGGGTCGCGGCGAGGGCTTGACCGCGGCGACGGACCCGGTGGTCGGCGCGGCGGCCGGCGGCTTCGCCACGGACGATGACGGTCCGGACGGCCGGGCACTGGTCGTCGGTGCCGCCTTCGGGTCGTTCTTCGGACCACTCTTCGGATCTGTCGGGGAACCGGTGACAGGGCCGCCGCCCTTGCCGCTGCGGGCGAGTTCGGCCAGTTCACCCAGGCCGCTGAAGACGATCGGGGACCACCGGCCGGTCTGCAATCCCGTGAGCACCTGCGCCTCCCAGGCCACGAAGCAGGCGCCGAGCGGGGTGGCGACCATCTCCTGCAGGACCGGCGCGAGATCGTTGCCCGCCTTGGTCAGCGCGTCGATCACCTTGGGGCGGTACTGGGCGTACCAGGGCTTGATCGCGTCGTAGACCGCTTGCTCGGCACCGTTGAGGGCTCCGACCGGACCCGCCAGCGCGGGCTGCGCCTTGGTGATCTCCGGGGCGAGCGCTGCCAGGAAGGGCCCGAACAAGCTGAGGATCGGGTCGTACGCCTGTCCCGCGGCGAAGGCCTCATCGGTGAAGGCTCCGGCGGCGGGTGCCAGCAGGATCAGCGACGCGAGGCCGCCCTTCTCCTTCGGCTTGGGCCACCCCAGCGGGCACTGGATATCGGCCGGGTTCACGCCCGGGACCACGCCGGCCACGGCCGCCGGGGCCGAGGCGCTCGACCCCGCCGGTGCGGTACTCGGCGAGGGGGCCGAGGGCGCCGGGGCGGGCGGTGCAGTCGGCGCCGCGGCGGCGGTGCCGACGGGGACGGTCACGGCCAGGGTGGCCGCGATCGCGAGGCCGAGAGTGCGCGGAAGGCGATACATGCGTGGCTCTTTCGTCGGATCGATCGGGAGAGGAGGCAGGTCACCGGGTGGGTGGGGGTCCGGGTTCGAAGACGCCCTCCAGGTGCCAGACGCCGGTGAAGTCGTTGAACGGTCCGCCCTGGATGTGACTGGTCCAGTCGAGGGTGAAGCGCCGGGTGGCGGGATCGAAGGTGCCGGTGGCCGATGGGCCGGTCGACTTCGCCGCGGCGGGCTGGGCCAGCCACCGCTGCGAGACCACGTCCCACGCCTTGGCCACGTTCTCCTGTCCGGCGGCGGTGGCGTCGGTCTGCGGCACCGGTTTCGGAGCGCCCTGGTTGAACTCCTGGTTGTTCCACGATGCCGCCCAGGCCGCGACATCGGCGGAGAGCGCGGTGCCGGTCCGGGTGACCGAGGGTGCGGGCAGTGCGGCCCTGGTCTGCGGATCGACCGCGTTGGTGGAGATTCCGAACAGCACATCGAAGAACTTGGTGGGCGTGATCACGGAACCCGATATCGAATCACCATTGCGGAAGCCGGGTTTCGCCTCCGATTGGTAGGCGCCCGTGCGCAGCCCGCCTGCGGCCCCAGGGGAGAGTGCGGTCACCTCGCCGCCGGCGATGGGCGAGTTGGCGTTCGAGACGAACGGGCCCTGCGCGGTGCCGCCGACGATCGCCATCTTGAAGTAGGTACCCGTGGGCTTACCGTCCGCGAAGCCGCCCGGGGTGAACCGGAACAGACCGACCAGCTGCTCGGGTGCCTCCTGTGGTGCGTCGCTCGACGCCGAGCCGCACGCGACCGCACCGCCCGCCGCGAGCGTGACGAGGGCGAGGGCGAGTGCCCTGCGTGCCGTCATGGATGAACCTTTCGTCGGAGCGCGAGAACGGATGCCGTGGCGGCGATCCCGAGTGCGAGTTCCGCCCACGGGAGCAGGGCGAAGGTGCCGCCCGGAACCGGGACGAGCCGGTTGGTTCGCGCGAGTCGTTGGTAGTCGGGGAGGTTGTCGTTGATCGCTCCGGTGAGCGTCGCCAGGTCGGAGGACACCGTCTGCCACGAGGCCGTGAATGCACGGATCTCGGGTGTGCGGCGCACCGCGGTGCCGCGATCGATCTCGCCGACCGCGCCCACCAGGGTCAGGAAGTCCTGTTGCAGGGTGACCACCTGCTCCTGCGTCATGATCGGCGCGAATCGGTCGATCACCCGCTGGGCCGATGCGGCGTTGGTCGCCAGTCCGGAGGCGAACGGGTGGATCAGCAGGAAGACAGCGCCGAGCAATGCGGCGGCCGCCGCCCACCTGCGCGAGGAATCCGCCCCCGACCGCAGGAGCACCGCGCCGGAGATCGCGAGCCCGATTCCGACGAGCAGGAGCAGCTGCGGGACTGTACCGAGTCCGCGGATCGACCCCAGCCGATCGACATCGCCGCGAGCCGCGGTCGCCGACACCAGGAGATTGCGGGCATTGGACTCGATCGCGGGGGAGCGGCGGGCGAACTCCGCGGTGCGCGGGGCCGTGGCCAGGCGCCCGGACGCGGCCTCCGCCCGGGCCGCAGCCCCGAATCGCGCGACGGAATCGACGTCACCGTTCAGTCGCGCGAGGGATTCACTGGTCAACTGCGGCCCGAACGCGTCCAGCATCTTCGTCGCGCCGACCGTGGTCTTCGGCAGGCCTCCGGCGATCGCCGAGGCCGCGAGGCCGATGCCGATCACGAGGAGTACCACCGCCGGCCACCGCCGCGGCGGTGCCGTCGCCGCCGTGCGGGGTGGGGCCACGGCTCGTAGCCGCGGCACGCCCGCGAGCAGGGCGCCGGACGCCTCGGGCGCAGCGGTCACCCGTTGTAGGTGCCTGTGAGGTGCCACAGGCCGGTGAAGTTGTTGAACGGTCCGCCCACGATCTGGCTGGTCCACTGCAGGGTGTAGGTGTTCCCGTTGATCGAACCGGTCACCGCGCTGGTCTTGCCGGGGAAACCGCCGCCCGGCTTCGGGGCGCCCTGGTTGAAGACCTGGCCGTTCCACGCGACACCGAAGGCCGACAGATCACCGGACAGCGACGATCCGTTCCGGGTGATGGTCGGCACCGACGTGGCCGAACCGGTCTGCGGATCGGTGGCCTTGGTCGAGGTCACGAAGTCCGAACCGAAGAAGGTTCGCGCGCCCGTCACCTGCGACTGGTACGAACCCGAGGTCAACGTTCCGGAGAGCGGCGTGAGCGTCTTGTCCGAGCTGGACGAGTTGCCGTTGGCGAGGAAGGGCCCGGACTGCGAGCCGCTCGGCAGGATCATCCGGAAGTACGACCCGGAGCCGATCGAGAAGGTGCCCTTGAGGGTGTCCGCGTGGGCGGCGGGGGTCGCGACCACGGTGGAGGCCGCCGCCGCGGCGAGCGACAGGCCCGCGATGAACGCGCGGCGGGGAAGGGTGTTGCGCATGAGTCGATCTCGCTTTCGGTGGAGTGAATGACCCGGTGGACGTGACGGTAGCCCCGGTATTACGGACGGCGAATAATTCGGCTCACCACGAATCCGAAGGTGTGATCTGCGTTTCGTCGGGGCTTGCCCGCTGCGCTCGGCGGACGTAGATTTCAACACATGATGAAAAATGGGTGTCTCATCGTGGGCGGCGGCCCCGCCGGAATGGTGCTCGGCCTGCTGCTCGCCCGTGCCGGTGCGCGCGTCACCGTGCTGGAGAAGCACAGCGACTTCCTGCGCGACTTCCGCGGTGACACCGTGCACGCCTCGACCCTGCGGCTGCTCGACGAGCTCGGTCTGGGCGCGCGCTTCGCCGCTGTGCCGCACCGTCTGGTCGAGCAGATGACGGTGCAGCTCGACGCCGGCGAAGCGGTGGTCGCCGACTTCCGCCGACTTCCGGGGCAGCACAAGCACATCGCGTTCGTTCCACAGTGGGACCTGCTGGACCTGCTCGCCGACGCCGCTGCCGCTGAACCGAGCTTCACCCTGGTGCGTGACGCCGAGGTGATCGACCTGATCCGAGAGGGGGAGGCGATCGGCGGCGTGCGATATCGCGATCGGCGGACCGGAGCCGAGCACGAGGTGCGGGCCGCGCTCACCGTCGCCTGCGACGGCCGCGACTCCGCGGTGCGCGCGGCCGCGGGAATCGTCCCGCGCCGGTTCGGGGTACCGATGGACGTTCTCTGGTTCCGGCTGCCCCGCCGCGATGGCGACCCCGACGGGGTGTTCGGCCGCATGAGCGCTGGGCGATTCGCCGTCACAATCGATCGAGGGGAGTACTGGCAGTGCGCCTACGTGATCCCCAAGGGCGGCGATATCGCGCTCCGCGAAGGCGGACTCGACCGCTTCCGGCGCGAGGTGGTCGGGCTCGCGCCGTGGGCCGCCGACCGCATCGCCACCCTCGGATCGCTCGAGGAGGTGAAGCTGCTCAACGTGGAACTCAATCGCGCGCGCCGCTGGTACGCCGAGGGACTGCTCCTCATCGGCGACGCCGCCCACGCCATGTCGCCCGTCGGTGGCGTGGGAATCAACCTCGCCGTCGCCGATGCAGTCGCGGCCGCCCGGATCCTCGGGCCCACCCTGGGCGAGGGAGGCCCCGTTCCGGTCGGACTACTGCGGCGCGTCCAGATCCGGCGGTGGCTCCCCACTGCGCTGGTTCAAGGGGTTCAGCGCGTCGTGCACCGGGCGGTGCTCGCGCCGGCTCTCGCCGCACCCGGCACCGTCGGGACGGGAAACAGGATGCCTCTGCCCATCCGAGTCCTGCGTCGATTCCCCGTGCTCCGGGGCCTGACCGCGCGTGGAGTGGCCATCGGACCACTGCCCGAACACGCACCCGAGTGGGCACGCCGGGCGTCCGCATGAGCGCCGATCAGCGCCGTCACGGCGTTGACTAGAGTCGTGGGGTGACTACTTCGACCATCGCGATCCTGATCGCCGTCGTCGCCGTTGTGCTGGTGCTGATCGCACTGGCGACCGGCTACTACCTCAACAAGCGGCGTCAGGTCTCTCTGAAGGACGACACCACCGAGCCGAAGAGCCTGGACAAGTCCGGCGGCTATCAGGCGGGCGGCGGATTCAACTTCAGCGAGGGCACGCGTGCGAAGGAACCGGTCCCGGCCACGCCGAAGGTGGAGCCGAAGCCGGCCCCCGAGGCGACCGCGGCGCCCGTGCCCGTGGACACCGAGCCGGAGGCCCCGGAGCCCGAGGTGACGCTCGCGGACCTCGCGGAGACCGAGGAACAGCGTCGCGCCGAGGAGGAGCGGGCGCAGGCGGAGGCCCGTCGCGCCGTCGCCGAGGACGTCGAGCCCGATATCGCGAACGTGGCACCGCAGGCACCCACCGAGATCGAGGAGCTCGAAGACGAGCGCGCCGCACAGGGTGAAGCGCCGCTCAAGCAGCTCGACGAGATCGCCCCCACCGAAGGGCGACTCGACCGGCTCAAGGGCCGCCTGGCCCGCTCGCAGTCGACCGTCGGCGCATCGCTGCTCGGCCTGCTCGGCGGTGGCGATCTCGACGAGGACTCGTGGGAGGAGATCGAGGACACGCTGCTCATGGCCGACCTCGGCACCCCCACCACGCTGAAGGTGGTCGAGGAACTGCGCCGCCAGGTGGCCACCAACGGCGTCGCGAACGCCGCCGAGGCCCGCGCACTGCTCCGCAAGGTCCTCATCGACGAGGCCCACCCCGAGTACGACCGCAGCATCAAGGCGCTGCCGCACGCCGGCGCACCGTCGGTGCTGCTGGTGGTGGGCGTGAACGGCACCGGCAAGACCACCACCACCGGCAAGCTGGCGCGCGTGCTCGTGGCCGATGGCCGTCGCGTGCTGCTGGGCGCCGCCGACACCTTCCGCGCCGCCGCCGCCGACCAGCTCCAGACCTGGGCCGAGCGCGTCGGCGCCGAGGTGGTCCGCGGCAAGGAGGGCGCCGACCCCGCCGCGGTGGCCTTCGACGCCGTCGCCCGCGGCACCGCCGAGGGTGTGGACGTGGTGCTCATCGATACTGCGGGCCGGCTGCACACCAAGACCGGCCTCATGGACGAACTGGACAAGGTCAAGCGGGTCGTCGAGAAGAAGGCCGAGGTCGACGAAGTCCTCCTGGTGCTGGACGCCACCATCGGGCAGAACGGGCTCTCGCAGGCCAAGGTGTTCGCCGAGGTCGTCGACATCACCGGTGTGGTGCTCACCAAGCTCGACGGCACCGCCAAGGGCGGCATCGTCTACGCCGTGCAGCACGAACTCGGTGTGCCGGTGAAGCTCGTCGGCCTGGGCGAGGGCGCCGACGACCTCGCACCCTTCGAGCCCGGCGCCTTCGTGGACGCGCTGCTCGGATAGCGGCGCGGGTAACACCCCCGTAACCGGAGGGCCGAAGTTCGCCCGGACCGGTTACACGAGGGCAACATCAGCGCGACCACGGGGAAACCGCCGGGGCAGAAGCTTTTCTCACCTGCGCCGCAAGGGCGCTCGCGAGGAGGTTTCACCCGTGCTCTTGGCTTCTGTCCCCGACGAACTCTTCGGGAAAGTCGACACCGGCACCACCGCGTGGATGCTGATGTCCGCCGCGCTCGTGCTGCTCATGACGCCCGCGCTGGCGTTCTTCTACGGCGGCCTGTCCCGCCAGAAGTCCGTGCTCAACATGATGATGATGTCCGTCGGCTCGCTCGGCGTGGTCTCCGTCATCTACGTGCTGTGGGGCTACTCCACGTCGTTCTCCGGCGAGGGCAACTACCTCGGCCTCTTCGACAACCCCTTCAAGTACTTCGGTCTCGACCAGCTGACCCAGACCAAGGAGGTCGCGGGTGAGACGCAATACGTGCTCAGCGCAGCGGGCAGCGGCCTGCCGGCCATCGTCTTCGCGGGCTTCCAGCTGACCTTCGCCGTGATCACCGTGGCACTGATCTCCGGTGCACTCGCCGAGCGCGTGAAGTTCGGCACCTGGCTGCTGTTCACCGCCATCTGGACCACCATCGTGTACCTGCCGCTGGCGCACATGGTGTGGGGCGGCGGCCTGCTCTCCGGTAAGGAGGGCAGCATCGCGGCCGCGATGTTCGGCACCACCGACGGTGCGGCCAACGTCGCACCGATCGACTTCGCCGGTGGCACCGTGGTGCACATCAACGCCGGTATCGCGGGCCTCATCCTCGCCATCATCGTGGGCAAGCGCCTCGGCTTCGGCAAGCACTCCTACCGCCCGCACAACATCCCCTTCGTCATGCTCGGCGCCGCGCTGCTGTGGTTCGGCTGGTTCGGCTTCAACGCCGGTTCGGCGGGTACCGCCAACATGACCGCCGGCCTGGCCTGGGTGAACACGACGGCCGCCACCGCGGCTGCGATGCTCGGCTGGCTCGCGGTGGAGAAGTTCCGCGACGGCCACGCCACCTCGGTGGGCGCCGCGTCGGGCGTGGTCGCAGGCCTCGTGGCAGTGACTCCCGCCTGCGCCAACATCAGCCCGATCGGCGCCATCGGCCTGGGCATCGTCGCCGGTGTGGCGGCTGCGTACGGCGTGGCACTCAAGACCAAGTTCGGCTTCGACGACTCGCTCGACGTGGTGGGCGTGCACCTCGTGGCAGGCCTGATCGGCACCGTCTCGCTGGGCTTCATCGCCAAGGACACCGGCCTGTTCTACGGCGGCGACTACAAGCAGCTGGTGGTCCAGGTGGTGATCGCCGTGGTTGCGATGGCCTTCACCGCGGTGCTCACCGTGGCCATCGCCTTCGCGCTCAAGCCCCTGGGCTGGCGGATCGACAAGGAGTCCGAGGCCGACGGCATCGACAACTCCGAGCACGCCGAGACCGCGTACGACCTGGTCTGAGCGCCCGGCACATAAGCTGACTACCACCGACTGAGTAAGGATCATTCATGAAGCTGGTCACCGCGATCGTCAAGCCGTTCACGCTCGAGGATGTGAAGGCCGGACTGGAACAGGCCGGAATCCTCGGCATGACCGTCAGTGAGGTGCAGGGCTACGGCCGCCAGAAGGGGCACACCGAGGTGTACCGCGGCGCCGAGTACTCCGTGGACTTCGTCCCGAAGGTCCGCATCGAGGTCGTCGTCGACGACGCCGTGGTCGACTCCGTCGTCCAGGTGATCGTCGACGGTGCCCGCACGGGCAAGATCGGCGACGGCAAGGTGTGGGTCACGCCCGTCGAGTCCGTGGTGCGCGTGCGCACGGGCGAGCGCGGCGCCGACGCCATCTAGGCCGGAGGAAGACGGGTGGCGGCTCCGCGCGAGACCAACGAGCCGGGACGCTCCGGTGCGGCGACCGAACTGGTCGCCGCCCGGAACCGCCTCCTGGACAGGGCCTCCGGCCCGCACCGGATCGACCCGGCCACCCTGAGAGCCTCCATGGCCGACCTCGCCGAGGTCTGGCTCGCCACCAACGGCGCCGCCGCGGGAATCGGCCCCGACAGCGGTCTGGCGCTGGTCGCCGTGGGCGGACTCGGCCGCCGGGAACTGCTGCCGTACAGCGACTTCGACCTCCTGCTCGTCCACGATAACGGCGTCGATCCGGACATCGTCACGGCCGCAGCGGAGAGCATCTGGTACCCGCTGTGGGACGCCCACATCAAACTCGATCACAGCGTGCGCACCGTGCCGCAGGCCGTGCAGGTGGCCGCCTCGGACCTCTCCGCCGCCCTCGGCCTGCTCGATGCCCGGCACATCGTGGGCGATGAGGAGATCACCAATCTGCTGATCAGCGGCGTGCGCCGGCAATGGCGCGCCGATATCCGGTCCAGGCTCGACGAGACCTCGACCCAGGCGCGCGAACGGTGGCGCCGCTCCGGTGAGATCGCCCACCGCGCCGAACCGGACCTCAAGAGCGGCCGCGGCGGCATGCGCGATGTGCAACTGCTGCAGGCGCTCTCGCTCGCCCAGCTCACCGACGGCATCCCGACCCCGTCGGGCTCCGGCCACGGACGGTCGGGCAACGAACTCGCACAGGCCTACGAGCGACTGCTCGACGTGCGCACCGAACTGCACCGGATCTCCGGTCGCGCCCGGGACCAGCTGCGTGCCCAGGACGCCGACGAGATCGCCGCCGCCCTGCGCCTGGGCGACCGCTTCGACCTGGCCCGGATCATCAGCGACAGTGGCCGCACCGTGGCTTTCGCCGTGGACACCGGGCTGCGCACCGCGACCAATGCGCTGCCGCGCCGCGGTGTCTCGCGGTTGCGCCGCGCGCCCGTGCGCCGGCCGCTCGCCGACGGTGTCGTGGCCCACGCCGGTGAGGTCGCGCTCGCCCGCGACGCCCGCCCCGAACGCGACCAGGGGCTCACCGTCCGCGTCGCCGCCGCGGCCGCCGCCGCGGCCCTGCCGATCTCCGCCTCGACCCTGCGCCGGCTCGCCGACGTGGCGCCCGCGCCGCGCAGCCCGTGGCCGGCGGAGACCGTCGCCGACTTCCTCGCCCTGCTCGGTGCGGGCCGCAACGCCGTTCCGGTGATCGAGGCGCTCGACCGCACCGGCCTGTGGGGGCGGCTGCTCCCCGAGTGGGGCGCCGTCCGCGATCTGCCACCGCGCGACGCGGTGCACACCTGGACCGTGGACCGGCACCTCATGGAGGCCGCCGCCTACGCCGCGAACCTCGCCACCCGCGTGGCGCGACCCGACCTGCTGGTCCTGGGCGCGCTGCTGCACGACCTGGGCAAGGGTCGCGGTGGCGACCACAGCGTGATCGGTGCCGAGATCGCCATCGCCATCGCCGCGCGAATGGGCCTCGACGACGCCGACACCGCGGTGCTCGAGGGCATGGTGCGGCATCACCTGCTGCTCCCGGCCACCGCCACTCGGCGCGATCTCGACGACCCCGCCACGATCGAGTTCGTCGCCGAGCGGATCGGCAACGATCCGGTGCTACTCGAACTGCTGCACGCGCTCGCCGAGGCCGACTCCCTGGCCACCGGCCCCGGCGTCTGGGGCGACTGGAAGGCCGGGCTCATCGGGGAGCTGGTGCGGCGCACGACCCGCGCGCTCGACGGCGACACCCCGCCGGCGCCCGAGCCCGTGGCTTCCGAGATCGCCGCGCTCGCGGCCGACGGCGGAACCCACGTGCGGATCGAGCCCGCCCCTGCACTGGGGCCGCACACCTTCACCGCCACCGTGATCGGGCCCGACCGACCGGGTGTGCTCGCCCGGATGGCCGCGGTCCTGGCGCTCGCGGGGCTGCGGGTGCAGAGCGCCACCGTGACCGGCATCGGCGACAGCGCCGTCAACACCTTCGTGGTGGTGCCGACCTTCGGTGATCCGCCCGACCCCGCCATCGTCCGGCAGCGACTGCTCGCCGCGCTCGACGGTGCCGATGTGCTCTCCGAGCTCCGCGAGCGCGAGCGGTCGGCAACCGCGCCCGCGGATGGTGACGAGGCCGCTCCACCGCTCCGGGTGGCCGCGCCGCCGCACCTGCGCTGGTTCGACGGTGCGCCCGGGACCGCCGTGCTCGAGGTGCGTGCGGGAGACACGCCCGGCCTGCTGGCGCGGATCGCGGCGGCGCTGGAGGACGCCGGGGTGGACATCCGGTGGGCCCGCGCCGCGACCCTCGGTGCCACCGTCAGCGACGTCTTCTGTCTCGATGCGGCCGGCGACGAGACCGCGTTCCGGGCTCGTGCGGAGGCCGCCGTGACGGCTGTTCTGCCCGAGGCCGCGCCGCCCACTCCACCGGAGGACGCGGGACGGCCCTAGCCTCCGATAAGCTGGAGCAATGTTCGAATCCCTCTCCGATCGGCTTGGCGGCGCACTCTCCGGACTGCGCGGCAAGGGCCGGCTCACCGACGCGGACATCGACGCCACCGCGCGGGAGATCCGGCTCGCCCTGCTCGAGGCCGATGTCGCGCTGCCCGTGGTGCGCGCCTTCGTCGCCCGCGTCAAGGAGCGCGCCAAGGGCCACGAGGTCTCGGCCGCGCTCAACCCCGCGCAGCAGATCGTCAAGATCGTCAACGAGGAGCTCGTCGGCATCCTCGGCGGCGAGACCCGCAGGCTGAACCTGGCGAAGACCCCGCCCACGGTGATCATGCTCGCGGGCCTGCAGGGTGCCGGTAAGACCACCCTCGCCGGCAAGCTGGCGCATCACCTCAAGAAGCAGGGCCACACGCCCATGCTCGTGGCCTGCGACCTGCAGCGTCCCGGCGCCGTCGATCAGCTCAAGATCGTCGGTGAGCGCGCCGGAGTGCCCACCTACGCGCCGCACCCCGGCACCTCCGTCGGCGGCGAGGGCACGCTCGGCGTGAGCGCCGCCGACCCCGTCGAGGTGGCCCGCGGCGGCATCGCCGAGGCGAAGGCCAAGCAGCACGACGTGGTGATCGTCGACACCGCCGGCCGCCTCGGCATCGACGAGGAGCTAATGGGCCAGGCCCGGGCGATCCGCGACGCCGTCGACCCCGATGAGGTGCTCTTCGTCCTCGACGCCATGATCGGCCAGGACGCCGTGACCACGGCGCAGGCCTTCGCCGACGGCGTCGACTTCACCGGTGTGGTGCTCACCAAGCTCGACGGTGACGCCCGCGGTGGCGCCGCGCTGTCGGTCCGTGAGATCACCGGTAAGCCGATCATGTTCGCGTCCACCGGCGAGAAGCTGGACGACTTCGATGTCTTCCATCCCGACCGGATGAGCTCGCGGATTCTCGGCATGGGCGATGTGCTCACCCTGATCGAGCAGGCCGAGCAGGTCATGGACCAGCAGAAGGCCGAGGAGGCGGCGGCCAAGATCACCTCGGGTGAGCTGACGCTGGAGGACTTCCTCGACCAGATGCTGATGATCCGCAAGATGGGTCCGATCGGCAACCTGCTGGGCATGCTGCCGGGCGCCGGCCAGATGAAGGACGCGCTGGCCGCGGTCGACGACAGCCAGCTCGACCGCATCCAGGCCATCATCCGCGGTATGACCCCGGCCGAGCGCAACGATCCCAAGATCATCAACGCCTCCCGCCGCCTGCGCATCGCCAAGGGCTCGGGCGTTGCGGTCTCCGACGTCAATCAGCTGGTGGACCGGTTTTTCGAGGCCCGCAAGATGATGTCGCAGATGGCGGGCTTCGGTGGCGGCCCCAAGCGGATCCCCAAGCGCAAGCAGAAGGGCAAGCAGGGCAAGAAGGCCAAGCGGCAGGGCCCCACGCAGCCGAAGATGCGCGGCGGCTTCCCCGGGATGCCGGGAATGCCGGGCATGCCCGCCGGAATGGACCTGTCGAGCATGCCCAAGGGGCTCGACCAGTTGCCTCCGGGCCTGGAGGGCATCGATATGGCCGCGCTGGAGGAGCAACTCCGCAAGAAGCGGTGATCCGCTGAGCTACTGTGCCGAGAATGAGCAGTGTGCACTTCTCGGGCTTCACCCTTCCGGGCGGGGAACGCGACGAGTTCTGGGTGAGCGACGGCGCGATCACCCGTGACCGCGCGCCCGCCGATGCCCGGCTCACCGGCTGGGCGATCCCGGGCTACGTGGACGCGCACTGCCACGTGGGCATCGTCTCCGAGGGGGAGCCGGACCTGGTGCAGGGCCGCGCCCTCGCGCTCGAGGACGTCCGGGTGGGCGTCACCGTGATCCGTGAGCCGGGATCGGACCTGGACACCTCGCCGCTCGATGGGAGGCCGGGACTGCCGCGGTTCGTCCGGATGGGGCGGCACATCGCCCTGGTGAAGCGGTACACCCGCGGCCTGGGGGAGCAGCTCGACGATCCGTCGCAGCTCGTGGACGCGGTGCGGCGGCGGGCCGCTGAAGGGCATGCGTGGATCAAGCTGGTGGGGGACTGGATCGACCGGTCCGTGGGCGACCTCGCGCCGCTGTGGCCCGATGACGTGCTCGCCGAGGCCGTGCGGGTGGCGCACGAGGCGGGAGCGCGGATCACCGCACATGTCTTCGGTGAGGACGCGTTGCCCGGTCTGCTGGCCGCCGGGGTGGACGCGATCGAACACGGTTCCGGGCTCACCGACGACACCATCGCGGTGATGGTGGAGAAGGGGATCGGCTTGGTGCCCACCATGATCCAGATCGAGAACTTCCCCTCCATCGCCGCCCCGGCGCAGCAGAAGTTCCCCACCTACCACCGGCATATGACGGCCCTGCACGACCGTCGCGAGGCCACCTTCCGAGCCGCCTGGGAGGCCGGGATCGCGATGTACGCGGGGACCGATGCCGGCGGCTTCAACGTGCACGGGGCCCTTCCCCGGGAGATCGCGGCGCTCGCCGCGGTGATGCCGCCGGAGGAGGCGATCGCGGCGGCGTCGTGGCGCGCGCGGCAGTGGCTCGGCTTCGCCTCGATCGAGGAAGGTGCCCCCGCCGATCTGGTGATCTACGCGGACGACCCGCGGATCGCGCTGGCCCAGGGCGCCCTACCCGCCCCGGTGGCGGTGCTGGTGCGCGGGCAACTCGCGGAACTCTAGGCCTTGACGACATACCCCTAGGGGGTATCGTGGTCGGTGTCATCGGCACCGACCACGAAGGTGGACAGTATGCGTACCTCCCGGATCCTCACCTCCACCGCGCTCGCCGCTGCGGCCGTGCTCGCGATCGCCGGCTGCGGCACCGACAACGGGGGGCAGGGTGGCCAGCACGCCGGCCACGGCTCAGCCACGAGCGCTTCGTCGGACCATGCCGGGATGCCCGGCATGGGCGCCGACAGCCTGTCGGCCACGCGCAACGGCTACACGCTGGCCGCCAAGGACCCCGGGCAGTCCGGCGGCATCTCGTTCACCATCACGGGCCCCGACGGGAAACCGGTCACCGACGTCGTCGACGAGCAGACCGAGCCGATGCACCTGTACCTGGTGCGGGACGACCTCACCGGCTTCCAGCACGTGCACCCCACGGCCTCGGGAGACGGGTCGTGGACCGCTCCGGTCGCCGCGCCGCTTCCCGGCTCCTACCGCGTGTACGTGCAGGTGATCCCGCGTGCCGCCGAGAAGGACGGCCCGATCATCCTCTCGAACCCGGTCGCCGTGGCCGGCATCGGCAAGGACGCCAAGGCGCCGCTGCCTCCCGCCGCGGCCTCCGCCACCGCGGGCGAGTTCGGCGTGACCGTCTCGGGCACTCCCGCAGTGGGCACCGAATCCCGGCTCTCGATCGCCATCTCCCGCAACGGTTCCCCGGAGACCGCGCTCCAGCCGTACCTGCAGAGCTTCGCGCACGTCACGGCGATCCACGAGGGCGATCTGGCACTGTCGCACCTGCACCCCGTCGGCGGACCCGCGACCGGCACCGGCGGTCCCACCGTCGAGGTCGACGCCATGTTCGGCGCCTCCGGGAACTACCGGATGTTCGTCCAGTTCCAGGTCGACGGGCAGGTCCGGACGGTGCCGATCACCGTGGCCGTGCCCTAGCGATCACGCGTGCGCGCGCAGCGCCGCGATCACCCACTCGGCGACCGGCACCATGGCCGGGCGCTGCGGCCAGCCGTTCAGCACCGCCAATAGCGACCAGTAGCGCTCCACCCGGGCATCGGTGAAGGTGACCATCTGGTCGGCCATCGCGCCCCGGTCCGTGCCGGCGGGCACCAGCGTGTCCAGAAGGGCGCCCGCCGCGGCCGACGCCGGATCGACTCCGGAATCCACCGCCTCGCGCGCCGCCTCCAGGTCCACCATCACCGGGGCCTCGGTGGCCTGCGCGCCGGTCACCGCCATCTCGCGGGTGCGGGCCCGGAACGCGGGATCGGCGACCAGGGCGGCCACCTCGATCCACGCGTCCACCTGGGCGGGCGTGGGATCGTCCGGGAGCGTGGCGGGCAGGGACCGCATTCCGGTGGCGATGTGCGCGCCGGGGGCGTCGGGTGCGATGCCGGCGAAGGTCTCGTCGACGAAGTCATCGATGATCCGCTGCCGCTCGGCTGCGGACAGGGTGGCCATCTCGTGCATGATTCTGAGCTCCTCGGTCGAACTGTTCCTGGTGGCGACCGAACGGAGCACGGCGCGGCGCACGCGGAGCGTGCGGATCTCCGCATCGAGCGCTCGGGCATGGGCTAGCGCCACCTCGGCCAGGCTGGTCTGCCGGTCGAGGAGGGCGCGCACCGTCTTCACGTCGACCCCCAGCGAGCGCAACGTGTGCACCAGCTCGAGCCGCGCGACCGCCTCCGCGTCGTACCGCCGATATCCGGCGGCACTGCGAGTGGTGGGCGGCACCAGCCCCTCGTCGGACCAGAACCGGATCGTCTTGACCGACAGTCCGGTGCGGGTGGCGAGGTCGCCGATGCTGAACAGGGTGTCGTGTTCGGTCACGGGATACAGCCTGCGGTCTCCACTATGGGGAGAGTCAAGACTCTTTTCGTACCGACCGCGGGGCGCGGGGTCGCCCGATCCACCACTGCGCCTTCGGTGCGCGGCTGAGCAGCTCGACGATGCCCAGCGTCACCACGATGGTCACGGCGTACGCGATGATCGTCCCGACCGGGCTCGGAAGGGCGGTCGAGAGCCACGGCGTCCCGTCGGGAGCCTTGGGCAGCAGCAGGACCGACAGCACCATCACGTGGACCAGGAAGACGCCGAACGAGCGCTTCGTGCCGTACGCGGCGAACCGGGTGATCCGGGGGATCCGGTGCCGGTTGCGGGCCAGCAGCAACCCGGTGGTGTAGACGGCGACCACGAGCGCGACGTAGACCGCGAAGTTGATCGGCTGGAACGCGGCCGAGACCACCGACGGGGCGGTCTGCTCGTCGAGCTGCATCCGGTAGTGCACCAGCAGTGCCGCGACGGCCGCGCCGGTTCCGGCGTACACCAGCGGCGCGTTGCCCAGCAGGATCGCTTCGATGCGCTCGCGGTGGAAGGCGGCGAACACGCCCAGCAGGATGAAGAACTGGTACGGGATGAAGGTGGCGTAGATGTGCCAGAAGTTCTCGGACCACCAGCCGGTGGTGGGGTTCCAGTGGGTGACCACCGCGTAGATGGCCACCTGGAGCACCGCGCTCACCACCAGGATGCGGCCGTGTGCGCCGCGCGTGCGCTCGGCGAAGGCGATGATCAGCGGGAACAGCAGATAGATCTGGATGGTGACGAAGATGAAGTACAGCTGGTACCCGTTGATCCCGCCCCACTTCAGGTTGTCCCAGAATTCGCCCAGGCTCGTGGGGATGGTGGAGAACCGGCCGTCGAGCGTCATGTCATAGACCCAGTACGCGAAGGCCCAGATCACGAAGGGGATCACCACCAGCGGCAGTCGCTTGCGCCAGAACTGCAGGGGGCTCAGGCGCGCGCCGCGCTCCACCACGCCGTACGCCAGCACCAGACCCGTGAGCGCGAAGAAGGCGTTGCGGGTGAAGTGCAGGTTCATGGCGATCGCGTTGGTGACGACGCCGTTCACCTCGTCGTTGGTGTTGGTGAGCGCGTGCATGAAGACCACCAGCAGGAAGGTGATGGTGCGCACGAAGTCGAGTTGGTGCAGGTAACCGCCGGACCGCGCCTTCACGGGCTCACCGGACTTCGCAGGCGCCGACCGTGCGACGTCCCGTGCGGGAGTCGCCTTCCGGGCGGTATCCAGGTACGAAGCCATGGAGAAGATTGTGCTGTCCAATCCTGCGGGGTTGCTGGACGCGGCCTGGCAGGGGTCTACACCGGGCAGTGGTGGGAGCTCAGACTGCGACGTACGTTGAGTTTACCCGTCGGTAACCTTGCTCCTGCAATGAACGCGCCGGAAGTGGCACGGATCACGCGAACACCACGAACTGCCGTCGAGCCTAGTCGGCGGTCGCCTCAGTAGTGGAACACCGACCTCGGCGCGGCTCCCTCGTTCGCATTGCACAGCCGCTGCAGCGCGGACGCGAAATCGTCGCGCAGCTTCCCGGCGAGATCGCCCGAGAAGCCCTCGCGGACCACGATCCGCAGCACCGTCACGTCCTGCGCGTCGGCCGGCATGGTGTACGCCGGAACCTGCCATCCGTACGTGCGCAGCTCGTGCGAGACGTCGAACGCGGTGAACGGCGTACCGTCGGCCAGCTGGAGCGTGACGACGGGCAATGCCGAACCGTCCGTGATGATCTCGAGGTGCGGCAGCGCATCGAGCTGCCCCGCGAGCCAGGTCGCGGTTCCGCGCAGCGCCTGCATCACCCGGGTGTAGCCGCGCCGGCCGAGCCGGATGAAGTTGTAGTACTGGCCGATGATCTGGGCGCCCGGGCGGGAGAAGTTCAACGTGAACGTGGGCATATCGCCGCCCAGGTAGTTGACCCGGAAGATGAGCTCCTCGTCGAGTGCGGCGCGATCGCGGAAGACCACGAAACCGATGCCCGGGTAGGTCAGGCCGAACTTGTGCCCCGAGACGTTGATGGACGCCACCCGGGGAAGCCGGAAGTCCCACTCCAGATCGGGATCGAGGAAGGGCGCCACGAACCCGCCGCTCGCCGCGTCCACGTGCACCGGTACATCGGGGCCGCCGGACGATGCGAGCTCGTCGAGCGTCGCGCAGATGCCGGCCACGTCCTCGTACTCGCCGGTGAAGGTGGTGCCGAGGATCGCGACCACGCCGATGGTGTCCTCGTCGACCGCCGCGCGTACCTGCTCCGGGGTCACCACGTACCGCCCGGGGGCCACCGGGAGATACACCGGTTCCACATCGAAGTAGCGGCAGAACTTCTCCCACACCACCTGCACATTGCTGCCGAGCACCAGTTTCGGCCGGCCGGCATCGCCACCCGCGGCCAGGCGGGCCTTGCGCCACCGCCACTTCAGCGCGAGCCCCGCGAGCATCACGGCCTCGGACGAGCCGATCGTCGTGGTCCCGGTGGCCGACGACGGATCCGCGGGGTCCAGATCCGGGGCGTGGAACAGATCGGCGACGATCGCCACGGTGCGCGCATCGATCGCCGAGGTCGCGGGGTACTCGTCGTGGTCGATGGCGTTCTTGTCGAAGGATTCCGACATCAGCGCCTGGCCCTGCGGCTCCATCCAGGTGGTCACGAAGGTCGCCAGGTTCATCCGCGACTGCCCGTCCAGCATCAATTCGTCGTGGATGAAGCGGTACGCCTCCGACGGGCCGGTCTCCTGATCGGCGAGCCGGGACCGGGGGATGGGCTCGGTGCCGAGCCGGCCCGAATACGCGGGCATCAGGACCGAATCGTCATCGAGTGGCGTGCTGAACTCGCTCATGAGCGCACGCTACCGCCGAACCGCGGCGTCGGCAGGGCGGCGCGGGTGGCCGCGATTTCGCCCAGCTCGCAGGGCATGGCAGAATGGATCGCTGCTGACCGGCGCCGGTACGTATGCCGCCCGGCGGTCACGCTTTGAAGACGGCAAAACCGGGTGCGCCATCCAGGCGCATCGCTGAATTGCACAGTGACTACAACGTAAGAGGAACACAGCAGATGTCTGTCAAGATCAAGCTCACGCGGCTCGGCAAGATCCGCAACCCGCAGTACCGCGTCGTGATCGCCGACGCCCGCACCCGCCGCAACGGCCGTGCGATCGAGTCGATCGGCAAGTACCACCCCAAGGAGGAGCCGTCGCTCATCGAGATCGACTCGGAGCGCGCTCAGTACTGGCTGGGTGTCGGCGCGCAGCCGACCGAGCCCGTGCTCGCCCTCCTGAAGGTCACCGGTGACTGGCAGAAGTTCAAGGGCCTCCCCGGCGCCGAGGGCACCCTGAAGAAGGCCGCCGAGAAGCCGTCCAAGCTGGACCTGTTCAACGCCGCCCTCGCCGAGGCCGACAAGGAGCCGAGCGCTGCGGCCACCACGGCCAAGAAGAAGGCCGAGAAGAAGGCCGCCGCCGAGGCGCCCGCGGAGGCTCCGGCCGCCGAGGCCGCTGCTGAGGCGCCCGCCGAGGCCGCTCCGGCCGAGACCGCCCCGGCTGCCGAGTAATGAGCGCCGTCGTCGCCGATGCCGTTGAGCACCTCGTTCGCGGCATCGTGTCGAACCCGGACGACGTCCGCGTCGACCTGATCACCGGCCGTCGTGGCCGCGTGATCGAGGTCCACGTGAACCCGGACGACCTGGGCAAGGTGATCGGCCGCAGCGGCCGCACCGCCACCGCCCTGCGCACCCTCGTCACCGGCATCGGTGGCAAGGGCATCCGGATCGACGTCGTCGACACCGATCGGGTCCGCTGACCCGATGGAGCTCGTGATCGGGCGGGTCGCCAAGTCGCACGGCATCCGCGGCGAGATCGTCGTGGACGTGCGCACCGATTCGCCCGAGCTCCGCTTCGCGGACGGCGCCGTCCTCACCGGACGGCGCCCCCGCGAGAAGAACACCCAGACGTACACCGTGGCAGCCTCCCGGGAGCATTCCGGGAGGCTGCTGGTGCGTCTGGAGGGCGTGAACGACCGCACCGCCGCCGACGAACTTCGCGGCACGCTCTTCCTTATCGACTCCGCCGACGTGATCCCCAGCGACGACCCGGACGAGTTCTACGACCACGAGCTCGAGGGCCTGGCCGTGCGCACCGTCGACGGCGAGGAGGTGGGCGTCATCGCCGAGGTGCTGCACCCGCCCGGCGGCGAGCTGTTGTCGGTGAAGGCGCCCGACGGCCGCGAGATCCTGATCCCGTTCGTCACCGCCATCGTCCCGACGATCGACGTGGCCGGCGGCTTCGTCGAGGTGGACGCACCCGAGGGCCTGCTGGACCCCGAGTAATGCGCATCGACGTCGTCACCATCTTCCCCGAATACCTTGCGCCACTGCAGCAGGCGCTGCTCGGCAAGGCAGTCGACAAGGGGCTGCTCGAGTTCGGCGTGCACGACCTGCGCGACTGGACCCACGACGTGCACAAGGCCGTCGACGATTCGCCCTACGGCGGCGGACCGGGCATGGTCATGAAGCCCACCGTCTGGGGCCCCGCGCTCGACGACGTCTGCCCCGACGACGCCCTGCTCGTGGTGCCTACCCCCGCGGGCGTCCCGTTCACGCAGGCGATGGCGCGCGACTGGGCCACCGAGCAGCACATCGTCTTCGCCTGTGGCCGCTACGAGGGCATCGATCAGCGCGTCTTCGACGACGCCGCCCGCCGCGTTCGCGTGGTCGAGGTGTCCATCGGCGACTACGTGCTGATCGGCGGAGAGGTGGCCACCCTGGTCATGGTCGAGGCCTTCGCCCGGCTGATCCCCGGGGTGCTCGGCAACAAGCTCTCGCACCACGACGACTCCTTCTCCGAGGGCGCCGAGGGACTGCTCGAGGGCCCCTCCTACACCCGCCCCGAGACCTGGCGCGATCTGACGGTGCCGCCGGTCCTGCTGTCCGGGGATCACGCCAAGGTCGCCGCGTGGCGACGCGAACAGTCCCGGGAGCGGACCGCCGAGCGTCGCCCCGATCTTCTCGCCGACTGAGATCCATCGCGCCCCGCGCACGCCGCGGGGTGGAGGAAATCGCCGAAATCCGCCGCGTCGGGCACGCGGCAGGGGAAGATGGTGCCGCAGCGGGCGTGGGGGCGCCCGCGGACTTGGGGGAGTCATGTCCGACATCAGGGGTGCCGAGGCGCTGCTGGCCGAGGTGGAACGCCGGGAGGCGGCACTCGCCGCGCTCGACGAGGAGTTCCGGAGCGCCCGGGTCACCGCACGCTCGAACGACCGGCTGGTCGCGGTCACCGTCGACGTCCGGGGGCACGTGGTCGGCGTCGACCTGGCACCGGGTACGCCGCGCGCCCACCCGCCCGAGCGGCTGGGTGCGCTGATCGCCGAACTCGCCGGGCGCGCAGCGGATTCGTTGGAGGAGCACTACCGGTCCCGGGCCGAGCTGGCGGCGGTGCCGCGATGAGCTTCGAGCTCGATCCCGGCGCCTGGGAGCGCGCGGCCCGCGCGGTCGACGAGCTCGCCGCGGGTCTCCCGGAGCCGCCGGACCTGCCGCTTCCCGACGACCGCTACGCCCGTGCCCTCGGCGACCTCCCGCAGCGATCCGATGCCGCCGCCCGAGCCGCACACCGGGCCGCGGTCGCCGAGCTGCACGATCTCGCCGCCCGGATCCGCGCCGGAGCGCGGGACGTGATCGCCACCGACACCTCCGGCGCCGAGCAGATCGCGACGGCGCGATGACCGTCGCCGAGTTCTGGCCGCGTGAACCCGGCATCGCTACCGACGATCCCGAGGGATACCTCCGGGCCGACGATGCGGCCCGCAGGATCGCCGCCGAACTGGGGGTGCGCGCGCCCTCGCACGGCCTGCGCGGTGCGGCCGAACTCGCCGCCGCCCGCATCGATTTCGTGTCCGATTACGCGGCCCTGGTGGAGCAGACGCAGACGGTTCTCACCGGCGTGGCGGCGCGCACCGCGCTCGCCCGGCTGGAGGCGAAGGGGCAAGCGCCACCTGGCGACCCCGCCGCCGACCAGGCCGCCGGGCTGGCCGATCTCCGTGGCCGCGCGGAGGCCGAGGACGCCGCCCAGGCCGCCGAGCGGAGCTCGGCCGACCTTGCGGCCGGGCACGGCGCTGCGGCCGGCGGGTTCGCACCCATGGGCGCGATGATGCGGGCCGGAGCATCCGCGGGCGGAGTGCATCGCGCCACCCGCTACGACCTACCGGGTGCGGCCCCGCAGGATCTCGACCTGCGCCTGCGCGAGTTGTGCAGCGGTATCGAGGGGCCGGCCCGGGGCTGGACCCGGCTCGCCGTGGCCGCCGTCACCGACGAGGCGGGACGGCCCTGGCGCCTGATCGGCACCACCGAGCTCGACGGCTACCTCCGCCCCGGCATCGCGCTCCTCGACGGCGAGATGGCCGCGGGCAACGAGATCTGGCCGGAACTGTCGATCGCCACCTTCTGCGCCGCGCACGGGTTCGAACCCGGGGCGGTGGTGGGTGCGGTCGAACCACCTCCCGATGTGTGCGATCACCTGCGGGCGTTGGGATTCCACCCCTCCTGGGCGACCGATGCCTGGGATTCCTCGACCTGGGAGAACGACGATGCATCGCTCAGCTAGCCTCCCGGATCTCGCGGAGGCGATCGCGGCGGTACCTGCGGACCGTCGCCACACCGTGGCCCTGTCGGTGGCGGCGGACGCGCTCGACCGCACCGCCGACGCTCGCCTCGACGGCACCGGCACGGTGCTGCTGGACGAGATGCGGGCGCCCGGCTGTCGGCGGGGGGAGGCGCAGCGGCTCGCGGTTGCGGTCGACGCACTGGACCGCGACGCGCACGCCTGCCGCGCCGACGGCGACCACACCGGGTACGTCCTGGGATTCCAGGCGGCCCGGGCCCTGTCCGCGCTGCATTTCCTGGTGCGCGACGGCGGCGCCGGGCTCGCCGACGTCGCCTACGAGGCGGTGATGGTGTGCGGCGCGACGGAGCCGGTGCTCGCGGTTCTCGTCGGTGGGCGTCGGTAGGGTGGCCGGGTGAATTCGAAGCTGCCGAACACGCCCGAGATCTCCGTTTCCGCTCGCATCGCCGCCGAACTGTCGGTCGAGGAGGGGCAGGTGGCCGCCACGGTGCGGCTGTTGGACGAGGGCTCGACGGTGCCGTTCATCGCCCGGTACCGCAAGGAGGTCACCGGCAGCCTCGACGATGCGCAGCTGCGCCTGCTGGAGGAGCGCCTCGGCTACCTGCGCGAGCTCGACGATCGCCGCGCCGCAGTGCTCGCGTCGATCGAGGAGCAGGGCAAGCTGACCCCCGAGATCCGCGCCGCACTGCTCGCGGCCGAGACCAAGGCGCGCGTCGAGGACATCTACCTGCCGTACAAGACCAAGCGCCGCACCAAGGCGCAGATCGCGCGGGAGAACGGCCTGCAGCCGCTGGCCGAGCAGCTGCTCGCCGATCCGACCCTGGTGCCGGAGGAGCTGGCCGCGGGCTTCGTCACGGGTGAGGTCGCCGACGCCGCCGCGGCGCTGGAGGGCGCCCGCCACATCCTGGTGGAACGGGCCGCCGAGGACGCCGAGTTGGTGGGCACGGTGCGCGAGAAGTTCTGGGCCGATTCCACCCTGCGCACCGCGGTCCGCGAGGGCGCCGATCCGCAGAAGGCGCAGAAGTTCCGCGACTACTTCGAGTTCTCGGAGCCGCTCGACCAGATGCCCAGCCACCGTGTGCTCGCCGTGCTGCGCGGCGAGAAGGAGGAGGTGCTCTCGCTGACCTTCGACGGCGGTGAGGACGCGGGCTACGAGGCGATGGTCGCGCGCACGCTCGGCGTCGCGAACCAGGGACGCGCCGCCGACAAGTGGCTCGGCACCGTGGTCCGCTGGGCCTGGCGCACGAAGCTGATGGTCTCGGCCACCGTCGACGCCCGCACCCGGCTGCGCCAGCGCGCCGAGGACGACGCCGTCACCGTCTTCGCCACCAACCTCAAGGATCTGCTGCTGGCCGCACCCGCCGGCACCCGTCCCACCCTCGGTCTCGACCCCGGCTTCCGCAACGGCGTCAAGACCGCCGTGGTGGACGGCACCGGCAAGGTGCTCGACACCCTGATCATCTACCCGCATCAGCCGCAGAACCAGTGGGACAAGTCCAAGGCGCTGCTCGGTGCGTTGATCGCCCGCCACGATGTGGATCTGGTCGCCATCGGCAACGGCACGGCCTCCCGCGAGACCGACGCCCTCACCACCGAGCTGCTCGGCGAGATCAAGAAGACCGGTGCCCGCGTCCCGGCGAAGGCCGTGGTCAGCGAGGCCGGCGCGTCGATCTACTCGGCGTCCGAGTACGCGAGCGCCGAACTGCCCGATATGGACGTCTCCCTCCGCGGGGCGGTCTCCATCGCCCGGCGCCTGCAGGATCCACTGGCCGAGCTGGTGAAGATCGACCCCAAGTCGATCGGCGTGGGTCAGTACCAGCACGACGTCTCGCAGGCGAGCCTCGCGAAGAGCCTCGACGCCGTGGTGGAGGACGCGGTGAACGCCGTCGGCGTCGACCTCAACACCGCCTCTGTGCCGCTGCTGGCCCGCGTCTCGGGCGTGTCCGAGGGGCTCGCCGCCGCGATCGTGGCGTACCGCGACAAGTCGGGCGCGTTCCGGAGCCGCAAGGGCCTGCTGGAGGTGCCGCGCCTGGGGCCCAAGGCCTTCGAGCAGTGCGCCGGGTTCCTCCGGATCCGGGGCGGCGACGATCCGCTCGACGCCTCCGGGGTACACCCCGAGGCGTACCCGGTGGTGCGGAAGATCCTCGACCGCTCCGGGCTGCAGCTTGCCGAACTGATCGGCAACAGCGCCGCGCTGGCGAAGCTGCGGCCCGCCGACATCGCGGCCGAGTTGGCCGACGAGCGGTTCGGCGTCCCGACGGTGACCGACATCCTCGCCGAGCTGGACAAGCCCGGCCGCGACCCGCGTCCCGCGTTCGCCACCGCGACCTTCGCCGCCGGTGTGGAGAAGGTCTCCGACCTCAAGCCAGGCATGGTGCTCGAGGGCGTGGTCACCAATGTCGCCGCGTTCGGCGCCTTCGTCGATGTGGGCGTGCACCAGGACGGCCTCGTGCACGTCTCCGCGATGTCGGATCGGTACGTCTCCGATCCGCACGAGGTGGTCAAGTCCGGTCAGGTGGTCAAGGTCAAGGTGGTCGACGTGGACGTCGAGCGCCAGCGCATCGGCCTGTCTCTCCGTCTGAACGACGACGCCGCCCCCAAGGAGCGCGGTCAGCGGGGCGGCGGGTCCCGCGACGGGCAGCGCGGACCGTCCCGGGGCGGTCAGCCCGGTGGGGGACGGCAGGGCGGTCAGCCCGGTGGCGGACGGCAGGGCGGCCAGTCCCGCGGGGGACAGGGCGGCCAGAACCGGGGCCAGCAGAACCGCGGCCAGCGGAGCGGGCAGTCCGCACCGTCGGGCTCCATGGCCGATGCGCTGCGGAAGGCCGGCTTCGGCAAGTAGGCCCACGATCGACGGCGCCGGGGCACCTCGCGACCGCGTCGTGCGCGAGGCCCCGGGTGCCGTGTCGACCTTCGATCGCCGCTGTGACCTGGTATGCCCGAATCCGGCGCTAGGTTGGAGACATGTCCACTTGGTTCACCCGCGACATCGTGGAGGCGGGACGGCTGCCGCTGTTCGCCTTCTTCGTCGGGCTGATCGTGGGCTTCCTGTGCATCCGTGCCAGCGTCCGACTGATCCGGGCGCAGGTGCGCTGGTGGTTCGGCAACGTCCGGCCCGGCGGGTTGCACGTGCACCACGTGGTCTTCGGCGTGATCCTGTGCCTGGGATCTGCGGTGGGGTTGATCGCGAACTTCGGCACCGCCACGCAGACGACAGCGGCGGTGCTCGCCGGGATCTTCGGCCTCGGTGCCGCCCTGATCCTCGATGAGTTCGCGCTGATCCTCTATCTGCGCGACGTCTACTGGCAGGACGAGGGGCGCACGTCCGTGGACGCGGTCTTCGTGGCGATCGCGATGACGGGCCTGCTGCTGCTCGGGCTGCGTCCGCTCGATCTGGTGGACGTCGCCGGTTTCCGGGATTCCTCCGGGCGGACGGCGCAGATCGGCTTCGCGCTGGTCAGCCTCGGTACTGCGGCGATCGTACTGCTCAAGGGGAAGATCTGGACCGGGCTGCTCGGGTTGTTCTTCTTCCCGCTGCTGTTGATCGGCGCCGTGCGGCTGTCCCGCCCGGGCGCGCCGTGGGCGCGCTGGCGCTACGACCGGGATTCGCGCCGGATGTTGCGGGCGCTGCGCCGCGAGCGGCGGCTGCGGCGACCGCTGATCCGCGCGAAGATCGCCGTTCAGGACCTGATGGCCGGCCGTCCCGACCTCCTGCCGCACCTGCGCGAGGACACCGAGAAGGAGCTCGACCGCACCGTCGTGCCCGCGCCCTTGCCGCCCCGGCGGCCCCGCTCCATGGCCAGTCGCCTCACGATTTCCGGAAAGCGGCGCCGATCTGGCACAATCAACAGGTTGCCTGGGCTGCGTGCTGCCCGGGCCTATCCGACTGCCCGGCAGTCGACAAGCCAGGAGTACGAACCGGTCGAGCCCCCACGACAGCCGTCGTGACGGGACGCCAGGGTCCTCTGCTCGCGAAGAAGATGTAAGAAACGGTGATCAAGCGATGAACACGCTCGACTTCATTGACCAGCAGTCCCTGCGCAGCGATGTGCCCGACTTCCGCCCCGGCGACACCCTCGACGTTCACGTCAAGGTGATCGAGGGCTCGAAGGAGCGCGTCCAGGTGTTCAAGGGCGTCGTGATCCGCCGCCAGGGTGGCGGCATCCGCGAGACCTTCACGGTGCGCAAGGTGTCCTTCGGCGTCGGTGTGGAGCGCACCTTCCCCGTGCACTCCCCGAACATCGCCAAGATCGACGTCCTCACCCGCGGTGACGTGCGTCGCGCGAAGCTGTACTACCTGCGCGACCTGCGCGGCAAGGCCGCCAAGATCAAGGAGAAGCGCTGACCTCAGCGCGGGTCGCGGTCCGGGTGGATCGCGCCGCCTCGCCCGCTCGGTAGGGTGTATCCCGTGCCCGAGCAGACGAACTCCCAGGAGACCCCCGAGCCCGACGATTCGACGTCGGCCGGGGGTTCCTCCGTATCCGGGGCCGAGGAGCCGGCCCGCCACGCGGCGCCCGCGGCCGTGGCCGGTGATGCGGACGAGAAGAAGCAGAAGAAGACGAACTGGCCGCTGGAAGTGGCCGTCGTGCTCGTCGTCGCGCTGGTCCTGAGTTTCTGCCTGCAGACCTTCGTCGGCCGCCAGTGGTACGTGCCCTCGGAGTCGATGGAGCCCACGCTCATCGGCTGTGAGGGCTGCACGGGCGACCGGATCGTGACGCAGAAAATCAGCTACTTCACCGGTGATCCGCAGCCCGGCGACGTGATCGTCTTCAAGGGGCCCACCACGTCCTGGGGTATGGAGCCGGTGCAGAAGGTCCGGTCCGACAACACCCTCATCCGCGGTGTGCAGGAGGCGCTCTCGTACGTGGGGCTGCAGCCGCCGAACGAGAACGATCTCGTCAAGCGCGTGATCGCGGTGGGCGGCCAGACCATCGAGTGCAAGCCGGGGACGGGTCTCACCGTGAACGGCAAGAAGCTCAACGAGCCCTACCTGGAGGAGAACGCCAAGCGCTACGCCGCGGCGAACCAGTGCTGGCCGATGCAGCGTTATGACGGTGATACCGGCGCCTTCGGCCCGATCACCGTCCCGCAGGGCAATGTGTTCATGATGGGCGACAACCGCCTGTTCTCGCGGGACTCGCGCTATCACATCGAGGACGAGCTGCAGGGCACCGTGCCCAAGGCGGACATCCGCGGCAAGGTCGCCGCGATCATCTACCCGTTCAGCCGCTGGCAGACCGTCAAGGCGATCAACCCGCAGCAGGGCTGATCCGCGTGCGCGACCGTTGGCCGCCGCGCCCGGTGGTGCGGTCATCGTCCGGACTGTCGACGATGGAGACGGTGCTCGGCCGCGCCGGGCTCGGCCCCGTGGCCGGGATCGACGAGGCCGGACGCGGCGCCTGCGCCGGGCCGATGACGGTGGCCGCGTGCATCCTTCCCGCGAAGATCCCGCCTTCGCTGGCGCGGCTCGACGACTCGAAGAAACTCAGTGAGATCGCCCGCGAGAAGCTGTATCCCGAGATCCTCAAGCACGCGGTCGGCTGGTCGGTGGTCACCATCCCCGCGCCCGAGGTCGACCGGCTCGGTGTGCACGTGGCCAACATCTCCGGCATGCGCCGCGCCATCGCGACCCTGCCCGTGACCCCGGGGTACGTGCTCATCGACGGGTTCACCGTTCCGGGACTGGGCATTCCGTCGTTGCCGGTGATCGGGGGCGACGCCTCGGCATCGTGCATCGCCGCGGCCAGCGTGCTGGCCAAGGTGACGCGGGACCGGGTGATGGCCGAGCTCGACGCCGACTACGACGGATACGGCTTCGCGGTGCACAAGGGCTACTCGACGGCGGCGCACATGGCGGCGCTGGGCGAACTGGGCCCGAGCGATCAACACCGGATGCGCTATCAGAACGTGCGCGCCGCCCTCAAGGCCACGTCGAATGAGCGATCGGCCGCGGCGCGATAGTCTGAGCGGGTTCGTCCGTTCGGTGACAGGTGAGGAGGCCCCGGTGAGCGCAGAGGATCTCGAGAAGTACGAGACCGCGATGGAGCTGTCCATGTACCGCGAGTACAAGGACGTGCTGAGCCAGTTCACCTACGTGGTGGAGACCGAGCGCAGGTTCTACCTGGCCAACGGGGTGGATCTGATTCCGCGGAACGCGGACGGCGAGGTGTACTTCGAGGTGCACATGACGGACGCCTGGGTGTGGGACATGTACCGTCCCGCCCGTTTCCTCAAGCAGGCTCGCGTGGTCACGTTCAAGGACGTCAACATCGAGGAGCTCGACAAGCCGGATCTGCGCCTGCCGGACTGATTCCGTTCGTTCCTCGCGACCCAGGCACCGCCCGAACCGGGCGGTGCCTGGGTCTTTCTCGTCGTCCCGGGTCCATCGAAAGATAACGGTGCATAGTGTCCCGAATCTGCTACGATCCTGAATCGAGTCACATTGTCTCGATATTGAAGGATAAGCATGATTGAACTGACAACGCGGCACGTCCGGACGGCGCCGGCCGTGGCCACCACCGCATTCGCCTTCCTCGTCGTCATGATGGGGACCACTCTGCCGACGCCGCTCTACTCGATCTACGCCGCGCAGCTGGGATTCAGCTCGCTCATCGTCACCGTGCTCTTCGCGGTGTACGCGCTCGGCGTGGTCGGTGCGCTCACCGTCTTCGGGCGGCTCTCGGACGAGATCGGCCGCCGGCCAGTGCTGCTGCTCGCCGTCACCATGGCCGTCGTGAGCGCGGCGCTGTTCCTGCTGCCGCCCTCGCTGCCGCTGCTCATCGTGGCCCGCGTCATCTCCGGTCTGGGGGCCGGACTGATGAGCGGGGCCGGCACGGCCGCCGTGATCGACCTGTTCGCGCCCGAGCGGAAGGCCTCAGCGGGCGCCCTCGCGGTCGGCGTGAACACCGGCGGACTCGCCCTCGGTACCCTCCTGGCGGGTGTCCTCGCCGACCTCACCACGGCCCCACTGACGGTGCCCTTCGTGGTGCACCTCGCGCTGTCGCTGCTGGCCTTAGCCGGCCTGTGGCTGTACGCGCCCAAGGCCGCCGCGGCCGGAACGTGGCGCGTGCGTCCCCGTCGCCTGCGCGTGCCCGCCGAGATCCACGGTGCCTTCGTGCGTGCCGTGCTCGCCGCGGGATCCGCCTTCGCCGTGACCGGCGTCCTCACCGCGGTCTCGGCGTTGTTCCTCGCGAAGTACCTGCACCTGCCGAGCCATTCGCTCGCCGGGTTCGAGGTCTTCCTGGCCTTCGCGGGCATGGCGATCGGTCAGCTCGCCGCCCGCCGGATGAAGCCCCGCACCGCACTTCCCGCCGGTTGTGCAGGCCTCGTGGAGGCCGCCGTCCTGCTCGCTGTCGCCCTCCTGGTGAACTCTCTTGCGGCGCTCATCGCCGCCGCCGTGGTGCTCGGCCTCTCGGGTGGCCTCTGCCTGAACGCCGGCATCGCGACCACCGTCGAGCAGGTGCCGCCCGCCCATCGCGCCGAGGTCTCCTCGTCGTTCTTCGCCGGGTTGTACCTGATGCTCGCGGTGCCCGCGATCGGCGTCGGCGCGCTGTCGGCGGTGAGCGGCCTGCGCGATGCCGGATTGGTGTTCGCGGTCGCCGTCGCCGTGCTGGCCGGCCTCACGGGCGTGATGGAACTGCGGTCGTCGCGCACGGCCGTCGCCGCCGGGAACTGACGGAGGATCGATGGACATCGCTGTCGATTCGATCGACGCCGCCGTCGCGCAGCTCCGCCGCGGTGCGGTGATCCTCGTGGCCGACGACACCCGCCGGGAGAACGAGGTCGACGCGATCATCGCCGCGACGACCGCCACCCCGGCCACCGTCGGCTGGATGATCCGGCACACCTCGGGCTTCCTCTGCGCCCCGATGACCGCCGAGCGAGCGGACAGGCTCGGGCTGGCACCGATGACCGACCGCAACGAGGATCCGCATCGGACGGCGTACACGGTCACCGTGGACGCCCGCGATGTGGTGAGCACGGGGATCTCCGCCACCGATCGAGCGCTCACGCTCGCGGCGCTGGCCCACCCGGCCACCACACCGTCGGACCTGTTGCGGCCGGGGCACATCGTGCCCCTGCGCGCCCGGCCCGGAGGCACCGCCGAGCGCGGCGGCCACACCGAGGCCACCGTCGATCTGCTCGCGCTCGCCGGCCTACCGCCGGTCGGTGCTCTGGGCGAACTGGTGCACGACGACGGCGAGATGGTGCGGTTGCACGAGATCCGGGGCGCCGAGCGGTTCGCGGGGCTCCCGCTGATCTCGGTCGACCAGGTGCGCGACGCCCGCTGGGGCACACGTCCGGAACGGTCGGACGTGGCGCTGTTACGGTGACGCCATGACGCGGACGGAGAGGCCGGTCGGCCGCCCGCGCAGCGAGGAGGCCCGGGTGGCCGTGCTGCGCGCGGTAGACGACATGCTCGTCGAGCAGGGTTACGCCGCGATGACGATGAAGGGCATCGCCGAGCGTGCCGGGGTGGGCCGGCAGACCGTGTACCGGTGGTGGTCGACGAAGGCGGAGATCCTGCTGGAGGCCAGCGCCGCCGACGCGGTCCGTGAACTGGCGGTGGATCCGCAGCCCACGCCCCTCGCGGACATCGAGTGCTTCCTCGCTGCGGTGGTGCGTTTCCTTACCGAGTCCGATGCGGGGCTGGCGTATCGCGCGCTGATCGGCGAGGCGCAGCACGACGCCGCGGTGGCCGCCTTGATCGCCGGGGCCGATCCCTTGGGAGACGCCGCCGAGGCGGTGATCGCCCGGGTGCAGGATGCCGGTGCACTGCCCGCGGCGATGGATCGCCGACGCGCGGCGGCCGAGCTGGTGGGCCCGGTGGTGTACCGCGTCCTGGCACAGGGGTGGCGCGGTGACGCGGCCGAGATCCGTTTGCTCGCGGGGCGATTCCTCCGAGGCTGAAGCGCTCTCGGCCCGTGGCGGCGTGCCGGAATCCGTTGCGACGGGTGCTAGTCGGACCGGACCGCCGGTGCACTGGCTCGTAGGTCGAGTTCCGGCGTCAGTTCGCGCCGCACCGTCGGCGCCTCGGCGCCCTTGATGAGGGAGACCACGAGACGATACGCCTCTTCGCCGATCGCTTCGAAGGGCTGACGGACCGATGTCAGTGGCGGGTCGGTGTGCCGCGCCGGCGCGTGGCCGTTGAAGCTCACGATCGCCACGTCGTCGGGAATCGCGTAGCCACGGCGGCGCAGCGATCGAACGAGGCCGGGGCCATGTTCGTCTGCTTCGCAGAAGATGCCGTCGATGAGAGGCGAGGTGTCGAGGAGGGCCTCAACCTGAGGCTGTGTATCCAGGGCCGCACCGTGATTCAGCGACCGTAGGGAACGGTAGGCGACGTCATGCGGGCTGGCGGCGATTGCTCTCTGGAATCCGTCGAACCGTTCCTCACTGAACCGGAAGGTCGGCTCGTACCCGATGTAGAGGAGGTTTCTTCGGCCACTGTCGATGAGGTGTCCGGTGCCCATTTCCGCGCCACCGACGTTGTCGACGGAGATCGTCGGGATATGTGTGATGAAAGAAGTGTCGTCGATCGCGACGATGGGGCGAGACAGTTCTCGCGCGGCCGCCGCTACATCCTCATCGTCTGCACCGCCGAAGATCACGATGCCTTCTGAGGGGACGTGTCGCAGGCGGCGGATCGCGTCGCCAGGGGTGATGTTCGTCGGCAATGCGTGTGCGAGGACGGAGTATCCGTCTTTCTCGGCCTCCTCGGTGGCCGCTTGCACCGCGTTCTCCCACCACGCCCAGAGAACCGGGGGGAGAAGGACGCTGACCGCACGGAAGGAATCGGTTTTCAGCGCGCGTGCCATCGCGGAGGGGCGGTACCCGATATCCGCTGCGGCCTTCAGGATCCGGGCTCGCGTGGCCGGACGGACTTCGTGCTCGTTCCAATTCGGTGACAGCGCCCGGGATGCGGTGGCGAGGCCGACGCCCGCGGCGGCGGCGACGTCTCGAAGAGTTGGACGCGCCCGCATGTGTTCAAGCATAGACCGCCCCCAGCCGCGTTCGGCTTCGCGGGCGCAGGCCGTCGCCAGACAGTTCGCGGCGGTGGATCCCGCCGCCGGGCGAGGGACGTGACCGGACCGATCTCGTGGCGGTCACGTCCCTGCCGGCGATTGCCGGATCTCGTCCGTCAGCGATCGTTCGGGCCGACTGCGAGCTCCGTGCGCGCTGACGGATCCCATGCCGCGGGGAGTGGGGGCATGCGCTGAGCGCGCGAGGAGATCGTGACGGGTGCTCCCGTTGTCGCTGCCTCGTCGATACCGACGAGTATGTCGAGGACGTGGGCGGCGATCGCACCGGAGGCGCGTTCCGGTTCACCGGCCGAGATCGCGCGTGCGAGTTCTACGACGCCGGTGCCTCGTCCCCAGGTGGAACCTTCGCACGGGATGACGGAAGCGCCTTCCTGCCCGAAGCGCCACAGTGTGGAGTCGCCGTCGAAGACGTTGGGGTCGGGGAGGATGAGGGTGCCTTCGGTGCCGTTGATCTCGACGACCCCCTCTCTCGCGAATGCGTGCTCGAAGGACAGCGTCGACTGAGCTGATCCGCCGCCCTCGAACTCGATCAACGCGGCGTGATGGGTGGGCACCTCCACGTCGAACCGCGTTCCCGCTCGGGGGCCGGAGCCGATCGTGCGAACCTTGGTCGCCTGCGATGCGACGGCATGGACCTTGGACGCGGAGCCGAAAACGTTGACGAGGGTGGTGATGTAGTACGGGCCGATGTCGAACAGTGGGCCGGCGCCCTGTGCGTACAGGAATTCAGGGTCTGGATGCCATTTGTCGGGGCCGGGGACGTGGAACATCGTGCTCGCGGTGAGAGGTTCGCCGATATCGCCTCTCGCGATGGCCCGCAGTGCGGTCTGAATCCCTCCGCCCAGTACGGTGTCGGGCGCGCACGCGACGCGGAGCCCTGCCGCGTCCGCCGCGCGCAGCAGATCCGCGGCGCTTTCCTGATCGGTCGCGATCGGCTTTTCGCTCCAGATGTGCTTGCCCGCGGCGATGATCTGCTGACTGACCTCGGCGTGGACGGCGGGAATCGTGAGGTTGACGACGATCTGGATGTCGTCGCGCGCGAGCAATTGGTCGACGGTTCCGTAATGCGGAACGTTGTACTGCGATGCCCGCGCGGCCGCCCTGTCCAACTGGAGGTCGGCGATGAAGAGCACGTCGACGTCTTCGAACTGTGTCAGGTTGTCGAGGTACTGCGTGGCGATGTTCCCCGCGCCGATGATTCCGACGCCGTACCGGGTCATCGTGCAGCCTCGTCGACGTCGTGTGCGTTCAGCCATGCCAACGACTGCGCGATGCCGTCGAAGACGTCGCCGGCGTAGTCGTCGAATTCCACGACGCGTAGCGCTTGCGGCGCCGCCTGCAGGATGCTCTGAACGTCGACATCGCCCTGGCCTGCGGGAGTCTGCTCGGCGAACGCGCGCCGGAGCTGATCGGGCACGACCAGCGCGCTTTCCGACGACGGTAGCGCAGTGCGGATGTCGCCCTCGACCTTCCCGTCTTTGACGTGAATCGCAACGATGCGTTGGTCGAGCCCGCGAAGGAGGGAGGGGACGTCCATACCTGCGACAGTGGCCCAGAAGGTGTCGATCTCCAGGATCGTCTTGGCTTGCAGCTGGTCGACGAACAACTGGAATGCCGGGACCCCGTCGATGCGAGTGGTGAATTCCCACTGGTGGTTGTGGTAGCCGAATCGGAGACCGAGCTCGTGTGCGACATCCGTGAGCTCGTTGACACGCTCGGCCAGTCGCGCCACATCGTCGGTCGTCTGCCATCGCTCGGTCGGAATGAACGGATCGATGACCGTGCTGATTCCGATGTCGAGTGCCGCCTCGAAGGCACGGACCGGGTCGGAGGCGTCGATGACTGAGACGTGGCCGGTCGGCGCGACGAGATCCGCATTGCGGAGCGCGGTGGACAGGCGCGCCGGATCGTCGTTGAAGGCGTAGGGCTCGACCTGGGTGAACCCGATCTGGCGGACCCGATCCAACGTTCCTTCGAGATCCGAGGAGATGGCGTCCCGCAGCGAGTAGAGCTGGACGGAGGGGATGGTCATGCTTTTCCTTAGGTCGAGGCTCATGGGGGTGCGTACACGTCCGCCTGGGGGCGGTGACCAGTCCGCCGGGCCTCGGCGCGCGACGATCAGTGGACCCGTGAGGTGGGGCGGTGAACTGGCACTGGAAACGTTTCCAGTTCCGTTAAGTTAAACGGCTCTCGGGCCCCTGTCAAGAGTGCGGTGCGGTGCGAATTCCTCCCCAGTTTGGATATGAAACTTCCTCTCATCCACAGGCGGTCATCGATCCGGCGGATGCCGTGCGTGATGGGCGCACGATCAGAGCATGGGCAACAACGAGGTGGGCCGCGCCGGCGAGGACCTGGTGTGCGAGTACCTGTCCGGGCACGGGTGGCGGGTGCTGGACCGGAACTGGCGGTACTCCGGCGGGGGACTGCGGGGCGAGCTGGACGTGATCGCGCAGTCCGCGGACGGGGTGCTCGTGGTGGTCGAGGTGAAGACGAGGTCGGGCACGGCATACGGCAGCGGATTCGACGCGGTGACCCCACGGAAGGTCGCGCAGTTGCGGGCGCTCACGGCCCGATGGCTGGCCGACCGGGAGGGTGCGTTCCAGCGCATCCGGATCGACGTGGCCTCGGTGTTCACCCCGCCCGGCGGACCGGTGACCCTCGAATACCGGGCAGGGGTGGCCTGATGGTGGCGCTGAGCAAGGTGCACTCGGTGGCGATCACCGGGATCGACGGTGCCGTGGTCGAGATCGAGGGCTGCATCGGCGGCGGACTCCCGGCCGTGCACCTGGTGGGCCTGCCCGACACGGTGCTGCAGGAGTCGCGCGACCGGGTGCGGGCGGCCATCGTCAACATCGGCCTGAAGTTCCCCGATACCCGGATCACGCTCGCCCTATCGCCGGCCACGCTGCCCAAAGTGGGATCGGTGTACGACCTGCCGCTCGCCGTGGCCATCCTGCGCGCGGCCGAACGCGTTCCCGAATCCCGGCTCGCCGGGTGCGTTCTGCTCGGCGAACTCGCGCTCGACGGCCGGGTTCGGCCCGTGCGGGGCGTTCTTCCCGCCGTGTTGGCCGCGAAGGAATCCGGATTCACTCGCGCCCTCGTGCCGCTCGGGAATCTCGATGAGGCGGGCCTCGTCGACGGCATCGAGGTGCTCGGCGTCCCGCATCTGGCCGATGTGGTGGCCTGGCTCGCGGGGGAGGGGGCGCTCGTCGAGCCGACGGGTTCGGTGACGGGCCCCGACGAACCGTGCGCCGCAGACCTGGCGGACGTGGTAGGGCAGCCCGAGGCGAAGTTCGCGCTCGAAGTGGCGGCCGCGGGAGCGCACCACGTGATGCTCACCGGACCGCCGGGGATCGGGAAGACGATGCTCGCGTCGCGGCTGCCGGGGATTCTGCCACCGCTGGGGAGGCGGGAGGCGTTGGAAGTGAGTGCTATTCACTCGATCGTCGGGAACCTGCGGGCGGATCGGCCGTTGATCACGGTGCCGCCGTTCGTGGCTCCGCACCAGACCTCATCGGTGAGCGCGCTGGTGGGTGGCGGCAGCGGACTCGCCAAGCCCGGCGCGGTCTCGCTCGCACACCGCGGCGTGCTCTTCCTCGACGAATGCGCCGAGATGGGCCCGAAATCCCTGGAGGCCCTGCGGACCCCGCTGGAGGAGGGGCAGATCCGGCTGGCGCGGCGCGACGGCGTGGTGAAGTACCCGTCGCGGTTCCAACTGGTTCTGGCGGCGAACCCCTGCCCGTGCGCCCCGGCGCGGGACAGCGACTGCACCTGCACCGCCACGGTGCGCCGCCGCTATCTCGGCAGACTGTCGGGACCGCTGCTCGACCGGGTCGACCTGTGGGTGCGCATGGAACCGCCGGGCACCGGCGCATTGCACGAGGACGACGAGGTGGGTGAGTCGAGCGCCGCGATCAGGGCACGGGTGCGGGCGGCGCGCGAGGCGGCGGCGGAGCGATGGGCGGCGGAGGGGTGGCTCACCAATTCCGAGGTACCGGGGGTGGTGCTGCGGCGCAGGTTCCGGTTGGCGCGGACCGCCTTACAGCCCTTGGAGGCGTACTTACGCGAGGGCAGGATCACCGCGCGAGGGGCCGACCGGTGCCTGCGGGTGGCGTGGTCGCTCGCCGACCTGTCCGGTCTGGACCGGCCGGGCGAACCGGAAGTGGTGCAGGCTCTGGGATTCCGGGACGGACGATGACGGGCGACGGGGCGCGGCGCGCGTGGGCGTATCTGAGTCGGGTCGCGGAACCGCCGTGTGCGCCACTGATCGCGCTGGTCGACACGGTGGGGCCGGAGGCCGCGGCACAGGCTGTGCGGCGCAGGGAATTCCCGTCGGGCTTCGAGGACGTCGCCGAGGCGACGTCCGCCCGTGCCGACCGGGACCGCGCCGAGGCGGATCTCGCCCACGTCGGGCACCTCGGTGGGCGCCTGGTGACGCCGGACGACGAGGAATGGCCGGAGTACCGCCTTTCCGTGCTGCACGCGCGAGAGCGAACTCCTGCCATGGATCACGAGGACCAGTGGCGTGAGCTGCGACCGCTGGCGCTGTGGGTATTAGGGCAGGGCCGTTTGGACGAGCTCCTGGACCGGTCGGTGGCGATGGTGGGGACGCGCGCACCGTCGGGTTACGGGGAGCGGGTGGCCGACCAGTTCGCGGGCGATCTGTCGGCGGAGGGCTTCACGATCGTCTCGGGTGGGGCCTACGGCATCGACGGAGTGGCGCACCGCGCCGCCCTCGCCGCCGGCGGTCCGACCGTGGCCTTCGTGGCGGGCGGGGTGGACCGCCCGTATCCCGCGGGACACGCTGGGCTGTTCCGGCGGATCGGGGAGGACGGTGCGGTGGTCTCGGAGTATCCGCCCGGTACGGTGCCGGCCAAGCATCGATTCCTGCAACGGAATCGGATGGTGGGCACCGTTCCCGGGGGAGTGGTGGTGGTCGAGGCCGGATTGCGGTCGGGCACCCGGAACACGGCTACCTGGGCGAAGCGTCGTGACGTCCCGGTGTGCGCGGTGCCCGGTCCGATCACCGTGGCGACCTCCGTCACCTGCCATCGGCTGATCCGCGACGGTGCCCGACTGGTGACCCGATCGGCGGAGGTGGTCGAGGAGGTGGGTCGGATCGGCGAACTGGCAGCCGAACGCGCGGTTCCCGCGCGCCCGACGGACGGTCTGGGCCCGGCCGAGCTCCGCGTCTACGACGCGCTGCCGGCGCGCTCGGGCCTGCCGGCCTCGGAGGTGGCGGCCGTCGCGGGCCTCCCCGCCCGCGCCGTGCTCGGGCACCTCGCGATGCTCGACGCCAAGGGGTTGATCACCAAAGACGGTGCGTTGTGGCGCCTCCGGTCATCCGCCGATGCGGGGGACCGGTGAACGATCAGTCCGTCAGCGCGAACGCGCGCAGGTTCCGCAGGAGCTCGGTGGCGAGTTCCGCCGATTCGGCGCCGCCGGACAGGTCCACGTTGAGCCGGCCGTCGAATGAGGAGACGATGGCGAAGGTCATCTTCGCCGCCAGAGCGCTCCAGTCCGCACCGCCGGGCGCCGCGGGCACGTCGAGGTGGAACGCGGGGAGGAACTCGGTGAGGGAGAGACCGTCCGGCGTGGGCAGGTGCGGCACGGGTCCCCAGTTGGTGATCACGGCGACCGCGCAGTCCTCGGGGATCTCGGCACCGAAGGCCATCGACATCGGCCGCTGGACCGTGCCCGCGTCCAGATCTCGCGCGAGTCCGGCGCCCACCCGCGCCGCGAGCTCGTCGAGGCTCGCCTCGTCGGAATCCGCCTGGAAGAAGGCCATACCGAGCGCATTGGTGATGTCGGTGAAGCCGGCGGCGGGCTCGCCGAGGCGGCGGCGCAGGTCGACCGGGTAGCCGTAGAGGATGCGGGACGCGCCGAGCCCGCGGACCGTGGCGGAGGCGGCGATGAACGCCGCCGAGACGAGCTGGTTCACGGTGCGGCCGGCGCGGTGGCCGTACGCGATGAGCGCTGCGGTCTCGGTGGCGGAGAGCTGGGCGCGGTGCAGCGCGGGCATTCCGGAATCGGGCGCCGCGTCGGTACCGGTCGCGGCGGTGGCGCTCGGAGCGTCGGCAGGATCGACCGTCGAGGCCGCAGCGGCCTCGATCGGGAGCTCGGCCGGGAAGCCGCGCTCGGCGAGGAAGTCCTCGAGGGCGATGGGGAACTGCGACCGCTCGTCGAGCACGCCGTCGCCGCCCGTGACGATCGCGGTGTAGGAGGTCCACAGCGCCTGGAGTAGCGCGAGTGCGTGGTGGCCGTCCGCGAGCGCGTGGTGCACCAGGAGGTACACCGCCTGCTCGGTGCCAGAGCCGGTGACCACGTGGATCTCGGCGATCGCGCGATTCTGCGCGATCGACAGTTCCTGCAGGGGCGCCAACCCGGTGGGCTCACCGATCGAGCTCGACACCGCGATCGGCGCAGCGCCGTCGTTCGCGACGAACGCGCCAGTCATCGGATCTTCCACGGTGATCCGCGCCCGCAGCCCGGGGTAGGCGGCGCTGAGTCGCGCGGCGGCCGCACGGAGGGCTTCGAGGTCCACCGGCCCGTCGGCGACGACGCCGTAGCCGACGTACATTCCGCCGCCGAGCGTGAAGAAGGACTCCGTTGTCGCCAGAGGGCGGATGAATCCCGGGGAGACGTTAGTTGCGGATCGCATGTAGTTCACGCTAGGTGGACGCCGGATTACGCGCCACAATCTGTGAGCGACGGCATACCGGACGGTGTACCGATATTCGGCACCGGTCCGGCGGGCGGTCCTTTCGTCTCCGCAGGGTCGTGAGCTGGGCACTCGGCCAGGTACGATTCCCCGGATCCGATGCTGGATCGACCATTCCCGAGCCCGAGGATGCCGCGATGACGACCGAGACGACCCCCGCGATCGCGGCGCGTCGGCGGCGGCAGATCCTCACCGGCTCGGTGGGTCACCTGGTCGAGTACTTCGACTGGAGCGCCTACTCCTTCCTCGCGATCTACTTCGCCCGGCAGTTCTTCCCCGGCGACGCGGAGTCCGTCGTCCCGCTGCTCGCGACCTTCGCGGTCTTCGCCGTCGGCTTCCTGACCAGGCCCATCGGTGGCGTGCTGATGGGATGGATGGCCGATCGCTACGGCCGACGGTTGGCCCTGACCGTGGGCGTGGGAATGATGGGCGTCGGAAGCCTGATGATCGGCGTCGCACCCACGTACGAGCAGGTCGGAGTGCTGGCGCCGGTCATTCTGGTGATCGCGCGCCTGATCCAGGGACTGTCTACCGGCGGCGAACTCGCCGCGGCCAGCGCCTTCCTCATGGAGTCTGCTCCCGACGAGCGGCGGGGCGTGTACACGAGCATCACGAACGTGAGCTCCAGCCTCGGCAAGGTCGCGTGCCTCGGACTGATCACGATCCTGGTGAACGCCGTCGGCACCGATGCGATGGCCGACTGGGCGTGGCGCGTGCCCTTCCTCATCGGTGCGCTCGCCGCCGTGGTGGCGTGGTGGATCCGTCGTCGCGCCGAGGAGACCTATCGGCAGGGCGACGAGCCCGCCGCCACGCCGCCCTTCCGCGAGGTCTTCGTCGACCACCGGCCCGCGTTCTGGCGTGCCTTCGTCCTGGCGTCCGTGACGGCCGCCGTCTTCTACACCTGGAGCACCTACGTGCCCACGTGGGCGATCATCACGTCCGGCCTCGACAAGAAGCAGGCGATCACCATCTCGACCGTCGCCTTCATCTTCTACGGCGCGATTCAGCTCCCGCTGGGCCGGCTCTCGGACCGCATCGGGCGCAAGCCGATGATGTTCACCTTCTACGGCGCCAACATCGTGCTCACCGTGCCGCTGTTCGTGGGCATCTCGGCGAACCCCGTCACGGTGCTGCTCATCCAGTGCGTGGGCATGGGCATCTGCGCGATCCTCATGTGCGTCGCCGCCGCCATGATCGGCGAGATGTTCCCCGCGCGTATCCGCGTCCTCGCCACCGGCGCGGCCTTCTCGATCGCCACCGCCCTGTTCGGCGGCACCATTCCGGCGATCGGCACCGAGATCCACCAGCTGGGAATCGACATCGCCTTCCCGCTGTACCTGGTGGCCCTCAACGTGATCGCGCTCGCGTTGACCTACCGCATCCCGGAGACGGCGCGGATCCCGCTCCCGCGCTGACGCCTACTCGGCGGCCAGCAGCTGGCCGCTCTTCGACAGCTCGGGATCGGTGCACGACGAGAGGTCGAAACAGCACGGGCGACGCTTGCCGGAGCGCATCTTGGAGATGCTGACGTCGACGCGCTTCGCCCGGGTCGCCGGGTTCTTCGTGGCGCCGACCCAGCGCACCCACTCCCAGCGGGCCATCGGCGTGATGTCCGTCCACACGTCCGCCACATCGGGGGCATCGGAGAGCGCGGCACCGAGATCCTCGGGCACCGCGGGTTCCGGCCACTCCGCGCTGGGCGTCAGGTCGACCGTGACGTCCGACCCGGGACGAACCCCCGTCGTCCCCTCCAGATCGAGCCAATGCCCCTTCCGGCCGTCCGGCTCGACGACGCCGCTGAAATCCCGACCGCCGACGGAGCCGGTGACCGCGACCTGACCGCGGGAGGGGAGCGCGGCGCTGGCATCCGCCGGGAGCCGGAGGATGGTCCGGCCGGCGAGCCGCTCGGGGGTGGCGGTGAACGAAACAGGGGTCGGGCTCTTCGGTGCCATGGCTACTCCTCGCGATCCGGCTGCGGTCTCGGATCCAGGTTACGAGCGCGGATCGGTCACGGCTTCTCGATTCGTGATCGATCGGGTGCAGACCGCTCGGACGCGGGTTCGGACTGTTTCATGCACGCATGAGTCAAACCCCGCACGCATCGTCGAACCTGGTCAGCGCCGGGGTCGCCGTGCCGGGACGCCGCGTTGCACCGCGGATGTACCAGCGAGTAGGTATCGTTGCGCAACCGGGAGAACCCCGTATCCGTCGACGTTGGAGAAACAAAGCCGTGAAGATGAAGCGTTTCGCGCTCGCCCTGGTCGTGCCCCTCGCCCTCGCCACTACCGCGTGTGGCTCCGGCTCGAGCGACGGCGACACCATCAAGATCGGCGTCACCGACGGTGCCCAGCAGTTCTGGCAGGTCTACAAGGACCTCGCCAAGGAGCAGGGCATCAAGGTGGAGACCACGAACTTCAGCGATTACCAGCAGCCGAACGCCGCGCTGAACGATGGCGATCTGCAGATCAACGAGTACCAGCACCTGCAGTTCCTCGCGGAGTACAACGTGAAGAACAAGACCGAGCTGGTGCCGATCGGCGCGACCGCGATCTACCCGCTGCCGCTGTACTCGAAGAAGCACAAGTCGGTGGCCGAGATCCCGCAGGGCGGTTCCGTCGTGGTGCCCGACGATCCGACCAACCAGTCGCGCGCGCTCGGTGTGCTCTCGTCGGCCGGCCTGATCAAGCTCAAGGGCGATGTCGCGAGCCGCCAGGTGACCCCGGCGGACATCGACACCGCCGCCTCGAAGGTCTCGGTCAAGGCGGTCGACGCCAACCAGACCGCGCTGAGCCTCGACAGCGTCGACGGTGCCGTGGTGAACAACGACCCCGCCGAGAACGCGAAGCTGGGCAAGGACCTGATCATCGCCAAGGACGATCCGGCCAGCCCGCAGTCGCAGCCCTTCATCAACGCCTTCGTCGTCCGCAAGGCCGATAAGGACAACGCCACCTACCTGAAGCTGGCCCAGCTGTACAAGGACCAGAAGGTCCTCGAGCAGCTCAAGAAGGACAAGGGCGATTCGTTCATCCTGGTCGACAAGCCCGCCGCCGAGCTGCAGAGCCTCACCGAGAGCCTTCAGCAGCAGGTCCAGGCCCGCGGCACCAAGTGAGCGAGCACACCGACGCCCGAGTGGCCATCGAGTTCCGCGATGCCACTCGGGATTTCGGCACGACCAAGGCTCTGGACGGCGTCAGCTTCTCGATCGATGAGGGCACCATCACCGGAGTGATCGGGCAATCCGGCGCGGGCAAGTCCACGCTGATCCGCACGATCAACGGTCTGGAGAACACCACCTCGGGTGAGGTGCGCGTGCTCGACACCGTGGTCGGCGATCTCGGCGAGCGCGACCTGCGCGAGCTCCGCGCAGGCATCGGCATGATCTTCCAGCGGTTCAATCTCATGAACTCGCGCACCGTGGCGGGGAACGTGGAGTACCCGCTGACCTTGACGGACATGTCCAAGGCCGACCGCAAGAAGCGGGTCGCGGAGCTGCTCGACTTCGTGGGCATCGGCGACAAGGCCGAGCAGTACCCGAGCCAGCTCTCCGGCGGGCAGAGCCAACGCGTGGGCATCGCCCGCGCCCTGGCACGCAACCCGAAGATCCTGCTCGCCGACGAGGCCACCAGCGCGCTCGACCCGGGCACCACCAGTGAGGTCCTCGACCTGCTGCTGCGGGTGAACAAGGAGTTCGGCACCACCATCGTGGTGATCACGCACGAGATGGACGTGATTCGCCGGATCTGCGACCACGTCGCCGTGCTCGACCGGGGCAAGCTGGTGGATTACGGCCCCGTCTACGACGTCTTCGCGACCTCGGAATCCGAGGCCACCGCGAGTCTCGTGCACGCGGCCGTGGGTGACGATGTCGCCCCGGAGACCCTGCAACGGCTGCTGGATGCGCGGCCGGGCACCGTGGTCACCGTCGACGTCCGCGACGATATCGACGCACCCGATGCGGCCGAGGTGTTCGCGGCGCACGGCGCCACCGCCCGCGTGCTGTACGGCGGCGTCGCCGAGGTGGGCGGTCGTCCGTTCGGCTCGTTGACCTACTCGGTGACCGGTGACGACGCGGCGATCGCGAAGGCGATCGAGCAACTCGGCGTGCTCGCGCACATCAAGGATCCGCAGACCGGACAGGAGGTCGCGCGATGAGCGGCAACTACATGACCTTCCTCGACGACGTCTTCCCTCCCGGCACCAAGGAGGTGTTCGTCGAGGCGATCGGTGAAACGGTCCGCCTGGTCGGCATCACCATGGTCGTGGGCGGACTGCTGGGCCTGATCTACGGCACCCTGTTGTACGCGACGCGGCCCGGCAACCTGCTGGAGAACAAGTTCGTCTTCGGCGTGCTCAACGTGCTGGTCAACATCATCCGGCCGATCCCGTTCATCATCTTCATCACGGCGATCGCGCCGATCACCAAGGCGGTGATCGGTACCCGGATCGGTGTCGAGGCCGCGGCCTTCGCCATGACGGTGATGGCCACCTTCGTGATCGGCCGCGTGGTGGAGCAGAACCTGGTGACCGTGGACCCGGGTGTGGTGGAGGCCGCGCGGTCGATGGGTGCCAGCAAGTTGCGCACCCTGGCCACCGTCGTGATCCCCGAGGGGCTCGCGCCGTTGACGCTGGGTTACACCTTCATGTTCGTCGCGGTGGTCGACATGTCGGCCATGGCCGGCTACGTGGGCGGCGGCGGCCTGGGCGACTTCGCCCGCCAGTACGGCTACCAGCAGGCCAACTGGCAGCTCACCCTCGTGGTGATCGTCGTGCTCATCGTGGTGGTGCAGATCGTCCAGTTCTTCGGCAACTGGCTCAGCCGCCGCCTCCAGCACCGCGGCTGATCCGCGTCCCCCGCTCGCAATTGAACACCGTTACCGCGAGCGCCGCCCCAGGTGGCGTCCGCGGTAACGGTGTTCAATCGGCGGGTCGGGCGGGAGTTGGCCTTATCGTGGGGATATGAGCGAGGCGCTGGCGGAGTACGAGACGTACCTGCGGCTCGAACGTGGCCGCAGCGAGCACACCGTGCGCGCCTACCTCGCCGACCTGACCTCACTCCTCGACTTCGCCGCCGAGCGTGGCGTGGCCGGTTCCGACCTCGATCTGGCGACCCTGCGCGCCTGGCTGGGGGAGCGGGCGGCCTCCGGCGCCGCGCGGACCACGCTCGCGCGGCAGGCGTCGTCGGCGCGGACCTTCACGGCCTGGGCCACCCGGCGCGGCCACCTGGCCTTCGATCCCGGGACGCGCTTGAAGGCGCCGCGGCCGCGCCGCACGCTGCCCGGTGTGTTGTCGGCCGACGATGCCTCGGCCGCTCTTGCGAACGCGGCCTCGGGTGCGGCAGAGGGTGACCCGATCGCCGTGCGGGACCAGGCGATCACCGAGCTGCTCTACGCCACCGGCATCCGCGTCAGCGAGCTCTGCGGACTCGACGTGGGCTCCGTGGACCAGGCGCGCCGGGTGATCCGGGTGATCGGCAAGGGCAACAAGGAACGGACGGTGCCCTACGGAGCGCCCGCCGCCGATGTGCTGCGGCGATGGCTCGACGAGGCCCGGCCGCGACTCGTGGGCGAGAAATCCGGCGCCGCCTTGTTCCTCGGCGCGCGCGGGGGACGGCTCGATCCGCGACAGGCGCGCACCGTCGTCCACCAGGTCACGGCGTCAGTGCCCGGCGGCCGCGAGGTGGCTCCGCACGGATTGCGGCACACCGCTGCGACGCACCTGCTCGACGGTGGCGCCGATCTTCGTGTGGTGCAAGAACTCCTGGGCCACAGCTCGCTCGCGACGACTCAGCTGTACACGCACGTCAGCGTCGCCCGTCTTCGTGCCGCGCACGAACAGGCGCACCCACGCGCATGAGGTTACGCTCCGGCGAGACGATTCTCTTCGCGAGTAAGTAAATCTTGGACGAACGTCCCGTAATCTTCGACGGTCGAAGCTGTGGGGTGCTTCGGACAACTGACCATATCCGCTGGTGCAGCGATTCCAGCTCCGTTGCGGGACAGTGGAAATCGGTTAGTGTGAGATCGTGAATACGGTGAAGTTGTTCCTGTTTCCGCACGCTGGTGGCGCCCCGTCGTACTACGTGCCGCTCGCGCGCGAATTCACCTCCGGGGTGCGGCGGATCGCCGTGCCCTACCCCGGACGCGACGGGGCTCACGATGTCGCCACGTTGAGCAGTATCGAGGAACTCGTCGACGGCCTGTGGCGCAAGCTTTCTCCCGAGCGGGTAGACGATGGTTCGCCGATTGCCTTCTTCGGTCACAGTATGGGATCGCTGGTCGCGTTCGAGATGGCCCGGCGGTTCGCCGAGGCGGGGCGTCCGGTGGACGCCCTGTTCGTCTCCGCGTGTGCAGCGCCCGGGCACGCCGGGTTCGACGATGTCGCGGACTCCGACGACGGCCTTCTCGGTGCGGCCGCCTCGATGACGGGGATCGACGCTGCGCTGCTCGAACACGATGCGTTCGCTTCCCGGATCCTTCCCACGCTGCGTGGATTCCGGGCGATCACCCGCTATCGGGCGCCGGATGAGGCCGTGCTGAATTGTCCGATTCGGGCGTATGTCGGCGAGACTGATGAGATTGCGACAGTAAACAATATGTCGAAATGGGCGAGTCGTACCGTGTCCGATTTCGGCATGCGAATCTTTACTGGTCACCATTTCTACCTCTCAGATCACCTGGCAACACTGGCTGCCGACATCGAAACTAGCCTGGATGCAGCGGTAGTGCCGGCCGACGAGGATCGTCGCCGAATCCATGGATCTTCATAATTTCGCAAGATAATTCGGATAGACACACGTCAGACCGGGTGGTAACTCGCCGGCGAGCCGCCTGATCGCTCCGCGCTTAGGCAACGTACCCAGCCATCGTTGGGCATATGTGGTAGCAAAGTGAAGCGAAACTAGGTTCAGTTAATTGGTTATGCTTTGGACCGGGGCGCCGATCTCCTGCCCCGCGTCGCCTACGCGGAAGGTGTGTGCTGGAAGTGTCTGCATTGCGTGTCTCGGACGAACTGATCCCCGTCGCCTTGGAGCGTCTGGCCCAGTCTCGTGGTGATGAGCCCGCCTTCACCTTCGTGGACTACGAGGTGGATCAGGACGGGTTCTTCGAGAGTTTGACCTGGTCGGAGCTCCGCCGTCGGGTACAGGTGGTCGCCGGCGAACTGAGCAAGCACGGCGCGGTGGGGGATCGCGTGGCGATTCTCGCGCCTCAGTCGATGGAGTACATCGTCGGCTTCCTCGGAGCGCTCGAAGCCGGCCTGGTGGCTGTGCCGCTGTCCGTTCCGATGGGTGGTGCGCACGACGAGCGGGCGGCGCGCGTGCTGGAGAACTGCGAACCGGTCGTGGTTCTCACGACCACCACCTCGGTGGATGCGGTTCTCCCGTCCATGAATGCGCCGTCCGCGCAAGGTATCGCGGTGATCGAACTGGACGTCCTCGACTACGACGCCCCGGCGGCTCCCTACTCGACCGACCGGGACGGGGAGCGGCTGGCACTGCTGCAGTACACGTCCGGATCCACGGGCACCCCCTCGGGAGTCAGCGTCACCCACCGCAACATCGTGGTCAACATCGATCAGATCGTCACCGACATGTTCAGCGGTCTGGGAGGCGAACCGCCGGAGGAGACCACGCTGGTCTCGTGGCTGCCGTTCTATCACGACCTCGGTCTGATGCTGGGCATCATGTCGCCCATCGGAATCGGTCGCCATGCAGTGGTGACCAGCCCGATGTCCTTCCTGCAGAAGCCGTCACGGTGGATCAAGCTCCTGGCCGGCTATCCGTGCGTGCACTCGGCGGCACCGAACTTCGCCTTCGACCTCGCCGCGCGCCGCACCCGCGATGAGGACCTCGAAGGACTGAGCCTCGCCGGTGTGCGCGGAATCCTCAACGCCGCCGAGCGGGTTCAGGCGGGAACGATCCGCCGATTCAGCGAGCGATTCACCCCGTTCGGACTGAGCCCGGGGGCGCAGACGCCCGCCTACGGTCTGGCCGAGGCCACCTTGTACGTGTCGTCGGCGGTGGTCGGAAGTGACACGCCGGTGGTCTCATTCGACTTCGAGCGGCTCGCGGACGGGTACGCAGTCCGGGTCGATGACGCCGGGGCGGGGTCCGAGCAGATCGGGCTCGGCCATCCGCGCAGCACGACGTTCCGGATCGTCGATCCGGAGAGTCGCACCGAGTGCCCGGAAGGGAAAGTCGGCGAGATCTGGGTGTACGGGGACAACGTCGCGGCCGGGTACTGGCGAAACCCCGAGCGGAGCGAGAGCGTCTTCGGCGGGCGACTCGAGGCGCCCTCGGAGGGCACTGCGCCCGGACCGTGGATGCGAACGGGTGACCTCGGAGTGATGTCCGGCGACGACCTCTTCGTGGTCGGCCGGATCAAGGACCTCATCATCATCGACGGGCGCAATCACTACCCCGACGACGTCGAATCCACCGTTTCCGCGCACACGGGGGCGCGGACCGCCGCGATCGCGGTGCCGGGGGACGGTACCGAGCAACTGGTCGTCGTGGCCGAACTGCGTCGCCTGCCGAGCGATCCCGCGGAGGTATCGACCGCCGTACGCGACGCGCGCGCGAAGGCGGCTGCGGCGATCGCGCAGCGGCACAGCCTGCGGGCATCGGACATCGTTCTCGTGCCGCAGGGCGCGATCCCCATCACCACCAGTGGAAAGACGCGGAGACAGGAAAGCGCTCGGCTCTATCGAGAGGGTGCCTTCCAGCGCCTCGGAGAGGAAGCATGAGTGCGGCTCCGGACGAGGCGGCCATCCGCGGATGGTTGCTCGACTACCTGGTGGAGGTCGTCGGGTGCGTCCAGGGCGAGGCCGACCCCGATGCCCCGCTGCGCGATGTGGGCCTCGGTTCCACCGATGTCGTGGTACTAGCAGGGGAACTCTCGGAGTTATTGGGGCGCACGGTGACCGCAGCCGAACTCTTCGAGCACCCCACCGTCAACTCGCTCGCTGCCGCGCTCGCCGGAGCGAATGCGACGGAATCGGCGAACGGGGCCGGACCGACGGGGAGTACCGACGAGCCGATCGCGGTGATCGGCATCGGTTGCCGGTTCCCGTCCGACATCAACGACCCGGACGCGTTCTGGGCCTTCCTCGAATCGGGTGAGTGCGCAGTCGGTGAAGTCCCGGACGGGCGGTGGAACGATTTCATCGACGGTGGGCCACCGGTGGCGGACGCGGTGCGGGGCACCACCCGGTTCGGGGCCTTCCTCTCCGACATAGCGGGGTTCGACGCCGACTACTTCGGGATCTCTCCCAACGAGGCCGCGAAGATGGATCCCCAGCAGCGGTTGTTCCTCGAGGTCGCCCACCAGGCGATCGAGCACGCGGGCATCCCTGTCGACTCGCTCGCGCACTCGCAGACGGGTGTCTTCGCCGGAGCGTGCGCCGCCGAATACGGCTACTTGGTGAGCCGCGACCTGGCCGCCGTCGACGGCTGGTCCGGCACCGGCAGCGCGCTCAGCGTGGTGTCGAATCGAGTCTCGTACGCGCTCGATCTCCGGGGGCCGTCCGTCACGATCGACAGCGCCTGTTCCTCGTCCCTGGTGACGATCCACCTGGCTTGCCGCAGCCTGCGCTCGGGGGAGACCGATCTGGCCCTGGCGGGCGGGGTGAACGTGATGCTCTCGCCGGCGATCACCCGGAGCTTCGATCAGCTCGACGCCATGTCACCGACAGGGCGTTGCCACTCCTTCGACGCGGCCGCCGACGGCTACGTCCGTGGCGAGGGCTGTGGTGTGGTGGTACTCAAACGGCTCTCCGACGCCCGACGCGACGGAGACCGGATCCTGGCGGTGGTGCGAGGTTCCGCGGTCAATCAGGACGGCCGGTCCAACGGCCTGACCGCACCCAACCCCGCGGCGCAGGCGGCGGTCCTGCGGGCCGCGTACGCCGATGCCGGAATCGCCCCTCGGGACGTCGAGTTCGTGGAGACCCACGGCACGGGGACCCTCCTCGGCGATCCGATCGAGGCCCGCGCCTTGGGCACCGTGCTCGGCCGCGGCAGGACTCCCGACGCGCCCCTTCTCCTGGGCGCGGTGAAGTCGAACCTCGGCCATCTCGAGGCCGCCGCGGGTGTGGCGGGGTTCATCAAGTCCGTCCTGGCACTGCGGAAGGCCCGTATTCCCGCCAACCTGGGGTACACGGCTCCGAACCCCCACATTCCGTTCGATGCCCACAGGCTCCGGGTCGTCGGCGGGCCCACCGACTGGCCGACCGCCGGACACCCGCGGCGAGCGGGCGTGTCCTCCTTCGGGTTCGGTGGAACCAATGCGCACGTCGTACTGGAGCAGGCACCCGACGAGCCGAGCGATGCCCCTTCTGCGTTTCAGTCCGACGCCGGAACAGACCTGACTCGGCTGACCGTCCCGGCCGGCTCAGTCCCACGGGTGCAGCGATTCGCGGACGTGCTCGCGAACTGGCTCGAGACCTCGGGCTCGGACTCCCCGCTGTCCAGCGTCGCGGCGGCCCTCGCGGGTCGCGGGTCGCGGGGCGGGTGCTTCGGTGCGGTGGTCGCCGCGGATCGCGATGCCGCGGTTGCGGGGTTGCGCGCTCTGGCGGCCGGTGCGTCTGCTGCCGGCGTCGTACCGGCGCGGGAGCCGGCGCGCGATTCCGGCGTGGTCTTCGTGTTCTCCGGCCAGGGGGCGCAATGGACGGGGATGGGTCAGCGGCTCCTGACCACCGAGCCGGCATTCGCCGACGCGGTGGCGGATCTCGACCAGGTCTTCGTCGAGCAGGTGGGCTTCTCGCTCGCGCAGGTACTCCGGTCGGGACGCCCGGTGGAGGGGATCGACAGGATCCAGCCGGTCCTCATCGGCGTGCAGCTGGCCCTGGTGGAGCTGTGGCGTTCGCACGGCATCGTCCCGGACGCGGTGATCGGTCACTCGATGGGCGAAGTGAGCGCGGCGATCGTATCGGGCGGATTGTCCGTGGCCGACGGTCTGCGGGTCATCGCGACGCGCTCGCGCCTCATGCGTCGTGAACTCTCGGGCCGCGGTGCGATGGCATTGATCGAGATGGACGAGGCGTCCGCCGCGATCCTGGCGTCGGAATTCCACGGGGTATCCGTGGCCGTCGTCGCCTCGCCGCGGCAGACCGTGGTCGCGGGTGATCCGGACCGGATCGCCGCGCTGATGGACGCGGTCGCGGCGCGGGGGCTGATGGCGCGGCGAGTGGACGTCGACGTGGCATCGCACCACCGCACCGTCGACCCGATCCTCGACGAGCTGCGCGCGGAACTGGCATGCCTGGCACCGCGCAAACCCACGATTCCGGTGCTCTCGACCGTGCTCGCGGGGGACACGGCGCCCCCGTTCGATGCCGACTACTGGGCGTCGAACCTGCGCTCCCCGGTGCGATTCGCCGCCGCAGTGGCGGACGCCGCCGACCGCTGGGGCACCTTCGTCGAGGTGTCGCCGCACCCGGTACTGACCCACGCCGTCACCGAGTGCCTTCCCGGATCCCGACACCACGTGACGGGGACGGTGGCGCGGGACGGTGACGAGCGGCTCGACTTCCACACCGCACTCGCCTCGCTCGGTCGGCATCTCGATGTCCAGCCACGGAGGCCGCTGATCGAGCTACCGGCGACGCCCTGGCTGCACTCCGCGCACTGGATGCCGCCGATGCGGGCATCGTCCGCCGCCGATACCGTCCCCCGGATCGGCACCGTGCTCGGTGGCCGCACCCGGCTGGTGGGCACGCAGACCACGGACCTGTGGCGGGCACGTATCGCGCCCACCGACCGGCCGTACCCGGGGTTCCATCGGGTCCATCAGGTCGAGCTGGTGCCGATCTCGGTGCTGCTGGCCACGTTCGCGGCCGCGGCATCGGACATCGGTGCGCACGGAGTGGACCGTCTCGGCTTCGAGACACCGCTCGTCCTGAACCAGCACCGGATCATCCACGTGATCCTCGAAGGCGATCTCCTGACACTGTCGAGCGCGCCGGGCGATGACGGGCCGTGGACCGTGCACGCGACGGCCCGGCTCGCAGCGGGAGCGGCCCCCGATGTCCTGGACCCCATCGGTCCGGACGCGGTGGACGACCAGGCACGCGGGATCACGGAGCCGCCCGCCGAGTGGGGCGTCGAGGGAACTCCGTTTCCCTGGTCCGTGTCTGCGGTACGCCGCAGCGACCCCGCCCTCGTGGTCGACGTCGCCACCGCGCAGACACCGATCGCGGCCCTGCTCGACGCCGCGGTCGGGGTGAGCAGAATGGTGGCCCCGGAGGATTCCCGCCTGCTCGTACCCGCCGCAGTCGACTCGCTGCACGTCGTCAACCCCGCACCCTCCGACGGTGGACGGGTGACGGTCCGCGCTCAGGATGGACGGACGCTGTCGGGCTCCGACGCGGTCATCGGCGGAGTCGACGTGGACGTGACCGATGCCCACGGCACCCTGCTGGCAGAGCTGCGGGGACTGCGATTCGCACCCGTCGGCGACGATGCGCTGCTGTCCGACGCCGCACCATCGGAGATCGTCCACACGCTCGAATGGCGAACCTGGACACCGGAGGACGCCGATCGACCACGAACCGTGACGGTGATCGGTGACGAGCAGCTCGCCGCGGAGCTGGCAGGTACCGGGCTCGATATCAGCCAGAACGAGGTCATCGATCGCAGCGACCGCGTCCTCTACGTCCCGCAGGTACGCGCGGAGGAATCCGACCTCGCCGCCGCCACACGTCTCACCTGCGAGGTACTGGACCTGGTCCGCGCCGTGAACCGGGCCGGCACCGGCCGGGTCTGGTTGCTGACGCACGGCGTCGCCGATGGCACATCACCGAGCGCTGCACCGCAATCGGTGCTCTGGGGCCTGGCAGGGGTGATCGCGGCGGAGCACCCCGAATCGTGGGGTGGATTGCTCGATCTGCCCGCAGCGGGAACGGTAGGCGAGGGCGCCCCGGTGGCCGAGGCGCTCCGAGGACGATCCCGAGAGCCCCTGCGGTTGCGCGACGGTGCGATCACCGTCGGCGTGCCCGCCGCAGTCCCCGCGACGGACGCGGGGACACCGATGCGCTGCCGGCCCGATGCCGCGTATCTCGTGACCGGCGGACTCGGAAGCCTCGGCCTGGCGATCGCGGTATGGCTCGCCGACAAGGGGGCTCGACGGATCATCCTGGCCGGCCGCACACCGCTGCCGGCCCGCGCGCAGTGGAACACCGTCGTCGAACCGGTGCTACGCGAGCGTATCGACGCCGTCGCCGCCCTGGAGCAACGCGGCGTCGCGGTCGAGACGATCGCACTGGACATCGCGGCCGCCGGTGCGCTCACGGAGTACCTCGCCGATCGCGATCGACGGGGGGCGCCTGCCATCCGTGGCATCGTGCACGCGGCAGGGGTGCAATCGGCGATGTTGATCGACGATGTCGACGCGGAATCCGTCGACGCGGTGTTGGCGCCGAAGGTGGCCGGCGCCCGGGCTCTGGCCGATGCCTTCCCCCCGGGGACGATCGACTTCCTGCACCTGGTCGGCTCGGCCGGAGCCGTTTACGGCGTACCGGGGCAGAGCGCGTACGCCGCGGCGAACGCGTACCTCGATGGACTGGCACGACGCCGGCACCACGAGGGCGCGACCGACGTGCTCGCCTTGGACTGGGTGGCCTGGCAGGACATGGGCTTCGGGGCCGGCGCGGAGGTGGTCCGGCGCGAGCTCGAACGGATGGGTTCGCGCCCGGTCCGTCCGGCGGAGGCGTTCGCAGCGTGGGAGTACGCGGCCGCGCACGGTGCACATCAGGCGATCATGGTGCCGCGACCGGGCGGCGCGCGGCCGGATGCCGCCGGGCGCGACCGGGCCGGGGAAACGCCGGTGTGGTCGCAGATGTCACCGAGCGATGCATTGGCGTCGATCGAGAGCGGACTGCGCGACATCGTGGCCCGGGAGCTGCGGATGAGTCCGGCGGAACTCACCGCGGACCGGCCCTTCGCCGAGATCGGACTGAACTCCGTGATGGCCATGTCCATCCGGCGTGATGCCGAGACCCTGGTCGGCACCGAACTGTCGGTGACGATGCTGTGGAACCACCCGACGCTCGGCGCGCTCGCCCGGCATCTGGCGGAGCGCGTCGGCGCGAGTCCGCCGGGAGCGGAATCGCGCGGCGAGCCCGCCGCGGAGCAAGCCGGAGACGGGCTGCTGGACAACCTTTTCGACAGCGTGGAGGGAAGCGTTCAATGACCGGGCACCGTGACGCCGTGACGATCCGCAGCTGGATCGTGGACTATCTCGTCGAGAACTTCGACGTCGACCGTCGGAGTGTCGATACCGCCGCGCCGATGACCGACCTCGGGGTCGGATCGAAGGACCTCGTCGTGCTGGCGGGTGAGCTGGGGGAGTACGTGGGCGCGGTCGTCTCTCCCGTCGACTTCTGGGAGCACCCCACGATCGACCAGCTGGTCGCGCACTTGACCGCGGACGATCCGCAGGACGATGCCGACCCGGTGACCGCTTCCACGATCCACCGGCCGGATGAGCCGATCGCGGTGGTCGGTTTGGCGTGCCGCGTGCCCGGCGCCGACGATTCCGACGAGCTCTGGGACATGCTGTCCGCGGGGCGCACGGGGGTGCGTGAAGTCGCGCCCAGCCGCTGGGAGCCGTGGGACGACGGCACCGAGGAGACCGGTGCGGTGCTCGCACGCACGACGCGATGGGGCGCGTTCCTCGATGACATCGCCGGGTTCGATGCCGAGTTCTTCGACATCTCCGCGCGCGAAGCCGCTTCGATGGACCCGCAGCAGCGGATGTTGCTCGAGGTGGCGTGGGAGGCCCTCGAACGTGCCGGGATCGTGCCGGAGTCGCTGCGGCGCAGCCGCACGGGCGTCTTCATCGGTGCCTGCGTGAGCGAGTACGGCTTCCTCGCATCGGCGAACCTGTCCGCTGTCAACGCGTGGAGCAACACCGGTGGAGCGCTGAGCATCATCGCGAACCGGCTTTCGTACCTCCTGGATCTGCGGGGCCCCTCACTGACGGTGGATACCGCGTGTTCGTCCTCGTTGGTGGCGCTGCACCTCGCCGGCTCCTCGCTGCGGCTCAAGGAGAGTGACGTGGCGCTGGTGGGCGGGGTGAACCTGCTACTGTCACCGGCGATCTTCCACGGATTCGACGAATCGGGTGCCCTGTCGCCGACCGGCCGCTGCCAGGCCTTCGACGCCGCCGCGGACGGATTCGTCCGTGGTGAGGGCTGCGGCGTGGTGGTGCTCAAGCGCCTGTCCGATGCACGACGTGACGGCGATGACGTGCTGGCGGTGGTCCGCGGCAGCGCGGTCAACCAGGACGGGTTGTCCAACGGGCTGTTCGCGCCGAATCCGTCGGCGCAGATGGCCGTGCTGCGCTCCGCGTACGCCGCGGCGGGGGTGCCCCTGCGCGAGGTCGACTACGTGGAGGCGCACGGAACCGGCACGCCGCTCGGCGATCCCATCGAGGCCCGGGCGCTGGGGGCCGTCCTCGGGCGCGGACGCCCGCAGGACGCGCCGCTGCTGATCGGCTCCGTGAAGGGCAACCTCGGCCATCTCGAGGGAGCGGCGGGGATCGCGGGCCTGATCAAGACCGTGCTCGCGCTTCGACACGGCACGATCCCCGCCACATCGCACTACACGCAGCCCAATCCGCACATTCCGTTCGATCGCATGCGTCTGGCGGTCGTCGACGAGAACCGTCCGTGGCCGGACCTCGGACGGCCGCGCCGAGCGGGCGTCTCCTCCTTCGGGTTCGGTGGAACCAACGCGCACGTCGTGCTCGAACAGGCACCCGATGCGCCCCGCGCTCCGGAGTCCTCCCGCGCCCAGCCGGTGACCGCGCTCACCGTCTCCGCGAAAACCCCCGAGCGGCTCGCGTCCTGGGCACGGCGGCTGGGTGACTGGTTCGACGGGGCCGGCGCCGACCTCCCGTTGCCCGCGGTGGCCGCGGCACTCGCCGAGCACCGGACCCGGTACGCCTGCACGGCGACCGTCCTCGCCCGCGATGCCGACGGAGCCGCCGCGGCACTGCGAGCGGTCGCGGACGGAGGGGAGCACGACGCCGTGGTACCGCAGTCGGGGTGCGAGATCCCCAGCGGTACCGTCTTCGTCTTCTCCGGTCAGGGCGCGCAATGGCCGGGTATGGCTCGGACTCTCCTGGCGGAGGAGCCCGCGTTCGCGGAGGCCGTCGATCTCCTCGAACCGGCCTTCGTCGCCAACACCGGCTTCTCACTGCGATCCGCGCTCGCCGAGGGAGCCCGCATCGAGGGCGATCGCCGGCTCCAACCGATCCTCGTGGGAGTGCAGCTCGCGCTCGTCGCGGCCTTGCGCAGTCATGGCGTCGAACCCGATGCGGTGATCGGACATTCGGTGGGAGAGGTCACCGCGGCAGTCGTCTCCGGAGCGCTCACCGTGGAGCAGGGATTGCGCGTCGTGGCGACCCGCGGCCGGCTGATGTCGGAGCTGGGCGGCACGGGCGCCGTGGCGATGCTCGGCGTGGGTCCGGTGGTGGCCGCCGAACTCATCGAGGGGCGGAACGGGGTGGAGATCTGCGTGTACGCCTCGGACCGGCAGACCGGGATCGCGGGGGATCCCGAGCAGGTGGAAGCGGTGATCGCCGATGCCGCTGCACGCAATGTCTTCGCCCGCCGCGTGGACATGGAGGTCGCCTCGCACACCGCCCAGATGGAGCCGGTGATGCACGCACTCGCGGCAGAACTCGCCGATCTCGTCCCCGCGGTGCCGCGCCTGCCCTTCTACTCGACCGTTCAGGACACCGCCGAGCCGAAAGTCGACGCGGCCTACTGGGCGGACAACGTCCGCCGTCCGGTGCGACTGGCCCGCGCGATCAGCAGCGCGGCCGCCGACCACGGGACTTTCATCGAGGTCAGCACCCATCCGCTGCTGCAGCACGCGATCACCGACACGGTGCCCGAGGGACGGTTCGTGACGGGGTCGTTGACCCGCGACGGTGACGACACGGTGGCGTTCCGGCGCGCCGTCGCCTCGGTTGCGGCGCCCCGCCCGCCGCAGGACGAGGCCGCGAAGAGCGTTGCGCCACTGCTGCCGACGATGCCGTGGCACCGCACCGAACACTGGCTCGCCGAGGCTGCGCCGATACATGCACGGGCGACAGCGCCGTCCGGTGCGGACGGACCGGTGCCCGCCGAGTGGAACCACCGGCTGCACTGGCCCGAACGTGAAGCGCCCGCGGGACTACCGCCCGCGACGGGCCGATGGGTCGTGATCGGGGACGGTGCCTGGGCGGCCGAGCTCGCCGCCGCCCTCGGACCGGAAGCGGCGACCGTGTCCGCGGCGGAGTTCGCGACCCAGCAGACCGTGCCGAGCCCCGAGGCGGTCGCCGCGCTCGGGGCGGCGGATCATGTGGTGTACGCGCCCGATCCAGCCCTCGATCCCCTCGATCCCAGTGCCGGGTACCGACTCTTCGCGACCGGCCGTGCGCTCCTGACCGCGACCCTCGCCGTCGGATGCGGTCCGCTGCACCTGCTGACCCGCAATGCGCAACCGTTCGGAGCGGGCGATCGCGCCGACCCCGCGCACGCGGTGCTGTGGGGCCTCGGACGGACCCTCGCGCTCGAACACCCCCGCGCGTTCGGCGGGCTCGTGGATGTGGACGCCGCGGTCCCCGCCGCGATCGCGGCCGGCTATCTGCGCACCGAGGCGTCGGACGAGACCGAGGACCAGGTGGTCTACCGCGCGGGCGTCCGGCACGCCCCGCGACTGCGTCCGTCCAGCGCACACGAGATGCGCGAGGTCGATGGGATCGACGACGGTGCGATCGACCTCGCGGGAGCACACCTCGTGGTCGGTGCGACCGGAAACCTGGGGCCGACGCTGATCCGGGAACTGGTCCGATTGGGTGCGCGCACCGTTGTGGCGGTCTCGCGGAACCCGGGAAATCGGCTCGACGGGTTGGCGGCCGAGATCGCGGAGGTGGGCGCGCGGCTGGTCACGGTCGCGGCGGATGTCACCGACGAAGCCGCCATGGCGGCGCTCTTCCGCCGATTCGGTGCCGATCTGCCGGAGCTGTCCGGAATCTATCTCGCCGCATTCGGTGGCGGACCGGTCACGCTCGCGCAGATGGACGACGAGGACGTCGCAGCGATGTTCGCGCCCAAACTCGATGCCGTCGCCGTCCTGGACCGGCTTTCCCGGAGCGCAGCACCGGCCCATTTCGTGGTCTTCACCTCGATCTCGGGCCTGACCGGATCGCGGTGGCTCGGACACTACGCCGCGAGCACCACCTACCTCGATGCCTTCGCCTACGCGCGCCGCGCCGCGGGTCTGCCGGCCACAGTGGTGAATTGGGGCCTGTGGCAGTCGCTGCACGCGGCACAGGACGAGGTGGTCAGGGAGACGACCGAGGGCTCGGGGCTGGCGCCCATGGCCGATGCGACCGCGATCCGCGCTCTGCGACTGGCACTGGTGCCGGGCGGTCCCCTCCGTTCGGTGGTCGTGGCCGCCGACTGGCAGCGCCTGGCCGATGCGTACCGACTGCACGCGGCGCTCCGCCTGGTCGACGATCTCCTGCCGCGCGAGGGTGACGCCGCGGAATCGGACGCCACCGCCCTGAGGACGGCATTGCGGGCCGCACCTGCGGACCAGCGGCGGGCGATCCTGGCCGATGCGGTCGCCGATATCGTCGCCGCTGCATTGGGACTCGAGTCCACCGATCTGCTCGACCGCGGTGACGGCTTCTTCCAGGCGGGCATGGACTCCCTCACCGTGGTGACCGTCGCCAGGACGCTGTCACTGGCGATCGGGACGGCCCTACCGACCTCGGTGGTCTTCGACTACCCGAGCGCCGACGGCCTCACCGCCCACCTCAGCACGATCCTCCCGGAGCTCATCGAGGCGACGCCGGCGATGACGCCGCCGTCGGACGACTACGACGAGATCACCGAGGACCAGCTACTGGCACGACTCGCGGAAAGACTGGGCTGACTTCATGACATCACCATCCACCACCGATCGCCGGGCCCTGGTCACCGAGGCCCTGCGCCGGATCGACGAACTCACCGAGCGACTCGCGATAGCCCAGCAGGGCGACCGCGAACCGATCGCGGTGGTCGGAATCGGGTGCCGTCTGCCCGGCGGAGTCTCCGACCCCGAGGAGTACTGGGACCTGCTCGACAACGGCATCGACGGGGTGGTGCGGGTACCCGGCGACCGATGGGACGCGGACGAACTCTACTCACCGGATCACACTGTGCCGGGCACGATCTGCAATCGCGAGGGCGGGTTCCTCACCGATTGGGACCCCGCCGCTTTCGACGCCGAGTTCTTCGGGATCTCACCGCGTGAGGCTGCAGGCATGGACCCGCAGCACCGCCTCCTGCTCGAGGTCGCCTGGCAGGCGCTCGAGCATGCGGGGATCGTGCCCACCTCCCTGCGGGGCAGTCGAACCGGGGTCTACGTCGGCCTGACCACGACCGACTACTCGACCACCCTGGCGGGGGCACTCGAACCCGACGAGATCGACCCCTACGTCCCGTTCGGCAGCGCGCACAACTTCGCGGCCGGGCGGCTGTCCTACTTCCTCGGCCTCAACGGACCGGCGGTCGTCCTCGACACGGCCTGCTCATCGTCGCTGAGCGCCCTCCACCTGGCCTGCCAGGGGCTGCGCAGCCGGGAGAGCGATGCGGCCCTCGTCGCGGGCGTGAACCTCGTCCTCAGTCCGGAGAACAGCATCGCGTGTTCGCGATGGGGCATGCTGGCGCCCGACGGCCGGTGCAAACCCTTCGACGCATCGGCCGACGGATACGTGCGCAGCGAGGGCTGCGGGGTCGTGGTGCTCAAGCGCCTATCGGACGCGGTGGCCGCAGGCGACCGCGTGCTCGCCGTGGTACGCGGGACGGCCGTCAACCAGGACGGTGCGAGCAGCGGCCAGACGGTGCCCAACGGACCGGCGCAGCAGGCGCTCCTGCGGCGCGCGCTCGAGATCTCCGATCTCGCACCGGACACCATCGATTTCATCGAATCGCACGGCACGGGGACGGCACTCGGGGACCCGATCGAACTGGACACCCTCGCGCGGGTCTTCGGGGAACGCGCCGGCGCCGCACCGCTCGTCATCGGTGCAGTGAAATCGAATCTGGGGCACCTCGAATCCGCAGCGGGTATGGCGGGTTTCATCAAGACCGTGCTCGCGCTGGGACGCGGGCGCATCCCGGGCAACCTGCACTTCGATGCGCTGACGCCGCACGCCGGCGAGGGAGCGGAGAAGTTCGTCTTCCCGACGGGAACGATCGATTGGCCGGCGCTGGACCGGCCACGGCGCGCGGGAGTCTCCTCCTTCGGAGTCAGTGGAACGAACGCGCACGTGATCGTCGAACAGGCACCGCCGATCGATACCGCACAGGATGCGGATCACCTGTCGCCGGACACCGCCGCCGCGGTCGCACGACTCACCCTCTCGGGCAAGTCGATCGAGCGGATCAAGGCGTCGGCCGCTGCCCTCGCGCACTGGCTCGACGGTGCCGGGGCGTCGGTCCCGCTCGCCGATGTCGCCCACGAGCTGCAGTTCCGCAGGCCACGGTTTCCGCGGATCGCGACGGTGATCGCAGCGGATCACGAGGGGGCGGTCCGCGGACTGCACGCGCTGGCGGAGGGTCGGCCCGCGCCCGGCGTGGTGGCGCCCCAGCGAGGAGGGCGCCGCCCGGGGACGGTGTTCGTCTTCTCCGGTCAGGGTGCGCAGTGGGCCGGCATGGGCCGGCGCCTGATGGCGGACGACCCCGCGTTCGCCGCTGCGGTGCGGGAGCTGGACGCGGACTTCCGTGACGTGGTCGGATTCTCGCTCGAACAGGCACTGTCCGACGCATCCCCGCTCTCGGGGATCGATCGCATCCAGCCGGTTCTGGTGGGGGTGCAACTGGCGCTGGTCGAACTCTGGAAGTCGCGGGGTGTGGAGCCCGATGCCGTGATCGGCCACTCGATGGGCGAGGTCGCGGCGGCCGTCACCGCGGGAGCGCTGTCGGTCAGGGACGGTCTCACGGTGATCGCGACCCGATCCGCGCTGATGAAGCGCGACCTCGCGGGCCGGGGAGCGATGGCACTCCTGGAGCTCGATGCGGATGCCGCCGCCGAGGTCGCGGCCCGGCACGAGGGGGTATCGGTAGCCGTGGTGGCATCACCCCGGCAGACCGTGGTCGCGGGCGACCCCGACCGGATCGACGCCGCGATCGCCGAAGTCTCCGCCCGTGATCTCTTGGCGCGGCGCATCGATGTGGACGTGGCCTCCCATCACGCCACCGTCGATCCGATCCTGGACGAACTGCGCGCCTCGCTCGCCGACATCACGCCCGCCGTGCCACAGATCCCGTTCCACTCGACCGTCCAGGCCGGCCAGGAAGGTCCGCGGGTCGACGCCGATTACTGGGCCGACAATCTCCGGCGGCCTGTTCTCTTCGCGGATGCGGTGTCGGCAGCGGCGAAGGTGTGCGGAACGTTCATCGAGATCAGCCCGCATCCCCTGTTGACCTCGGCGATCGAGGATGTCGTCGATGAATCCACCTGCGTGGTGGGGACTCTGCTCCGCGATGCGGCGGAGGCGGTGCAGTTCGAGGCGAATCTGACCGCGGTGCGCGGCCCCGGATATCCGGTGGAACCGCAACGGCCGCGACCGCCGGTGGACCTGCCCGCGACCCAGTGGATGCGACAACGGCACTGGATCGTGCCACGCGCGAGCGTCATCGATGCGCCCGCCCCGGTCGCCGACGGCGGGCCGCACGGCTGGTTCCTCGAACTGGCATTCCCCGAACGCGCCCTGGCCGCAGCCGAACCGGAGCCACGCCGGTGGCTCGTGGTCACCGATGAGGACGGTGATGAGCTCGGCGCGCTGCTCGGTGACGGAGCCCTCGTTGTGCGCGCGGCCGCCCTCGTGGACGACACCGGGGCCGTTCGTTCCGCGCTGCACGGCGTCGATCGTGTGGTCTATGCGCCGGCGATGCCCCGGGACGGCGTCGATCCCTCGTCGGCACGCCGGGGGGTTCGCGATGTCGCGACCCTGATCCGGCTGCTTCGCGAGCACGGGAACGGCGCACGCCTGACGGTCCTGACCCGCAATGCGGAGGCGGTGAGCGAGGGTGAGGTGGCGAACCCCGCGCACGCGGCCCTGTGGGGAGCGGGCCGAACCCTCGCTCTGGAACATCCCGAGCTCTGGGGAGGGCTGATCGACGTCGACGCGGCACTGCCGCCGCAGCTCGTGGCGGCTGCTCTGACGGCGGAGGCCGGCGCCGCCGATGACGAGGACCAGGTGCTCTACCGCACGGGCGTGCGACGCGTTCCGCGGCTCCGCCGAACCACCGCGCCGATCGCGCGCAACGACGTCGGCGGGGACGAGACCCACCTGGTGATCGGTGCCACCGGAAACATCGGCGGCGATGTGATCCGCCAGCTCGCCCGAATGGGAGCGCGGACCGTGGTCGCGCTCTCCCGGCGCGGAGGACTCCCGGACGGACTCGAGGACGAGCTCGCCGAGAACGGAACCCGGATCGTCCCCGTGGCGATCGATGCGGCTGACCGGTCGGCGATGACGGAACTGTTCGCACGGTTCGGCGACGACCTGCCGCCGCTCGGCGGCGTGTACGTCAGCTCGCTCGCGGGCGGCGCGGGCCTGTTGTCCGAGCTCAGCGCCGACGACATCGACGCGATGTTCCGCGCCAAGGTCGACGTCCTCGCGATCGTGCACGAGCTGAGTCTGCACACGCCCCTGCGCGACCTCGTCGTCTTCTCCTCGATCACCGGGCTCACTGGGTCGCGGTGGCTCGGGCACTACACCGCCGCCAACGCGTACGCCGACGCCGTGGCCGCCGTGCGCCGCCACCTGGGCCTGCCGGTGCGAGTGGTGGACTGGGGCCTCTTCGAGTCCTGGGCGCAGGCGCAGCCGGACACCGCGTCCGCAGGGCTCACCCCCATGCCGAACGACGCCGCCGTCCGCTGCCTGCCCTACGTGCTCGGCCCGGAGGCCCCCACTCGGAGCGTGATCGCCGGTGCGGATTGGCCCTTGCTCGCGGAGAGCTTCCGGACCCGCGCCCCGATGAAGATCCTCGACGGCCTGCTCGGTGCGCGGTACGAGGCAGCCGTGGATCTGCCTGCACCGCAGCACGGCAGCGTGCAGGGGCGGGACGACGCCGACGGCGGCTGGCTCGCGGGTCTGTCGGCCGGGCGCCGGCCGTACCCCACCCCGCACCGGGTCCGGGGAGTGGAGGTGGTTCCGGTATCCGTAATCGCAGCCACCCTCGCATCGGTGGCGGCAGGGGCGGAGCTGCGCGACCTCCGGTTCGAGTACCCGATCGTCCTGGACCGACCTCGCGCCGTGCACGTCCGGAGGAGCGACGACGGCATCGTCATCACCTCGAGCGCCGATCCGAACGCCGCCGCCGAACGATGGATCCGGCACGCGAGCGCCGGATTCGGAACAGCCCGTGCCGGCACCGAAGACGACCGCGACGATGCGGGCACCCGCGCAGCGGCGTTCGAGACACCCGAGTACGACGCGGCGGCGGTGGCCGATCGGGTTCGCGACTGGGGGGTTGAGGGCCGCCCGTTCCCCTGGGAGGTGACCGGGTACGTGTCCGGTCCGGGGTCGATCACCGCCGAGGTCACCCTCGATGCGGACGCGAGCGTCGCCTCGGCGACCGACGCGGCTGTGCACCTCGCCCGGCTCATCGGCAGGATGGACGCAGGACTGCTGCTCCCGGTCTCGATCGATGCGGCGACGACCGGCGCTGCGCCCGTCGGAGATCGCGTCGTGGTGCAGGTGACCCGGCGCCCCGGGGGCGACGAGGACCTCCTGGTCGACGCCCGAATCGACGATGCCGACGGTCGGACGTGGTGCGAGCTGCGAGGTCTGCGCTTCGCCCCGCTCGAGGCGGGAAGCATGAGCGGTGCCGACCCTGCCGACCTCGACGGCGAGGATCCGGTCGGCTCATTGCCCGATCTGTCCACGCTGACGCCGCAACAGGCGCAGACGGCGGTGCGGGACCTCCTGCGCGCCGTGCTCGCCCGCGAACTGGGCACCGATCCCGAGGTCGTGGACGTGGACAGTCCGTTCCCTGAGCTCGGACTCGATTCCATGATGGCGATGGCCGTGCTCCGGGACGCCAAAGCGAAAGTCGGAGTGGATCTCTCGGCAACGATGCTGTGGGACCACCCCACCGTTGCGCAACTGGCCGCACACATCGTGCAGTTGGTTGCACCGGCGCTCGACGCGACGGACATCGGCGATACCGATGCCCCGGCGGAGACGAGCCTGCTGGACGAATTGTTCGAGAGTGCGGAGACCTTCTCCGACGCTGAGAGGAGTATCTGATGACGAGTTCCGACCAGTCGTCGGCCGCGTCCGGTGCGGCACGCGGATCGACCTACGCACGAGTGCAAGCGATGTCGGACGACCAGCGTGATGCCCTGACGGAGCAGTTCACCAAGGCGTCGAGGATCTCGACCGCGGAACCGATCGCGGTCGTGGGAATCGGCTGCCGGTTCCCCGGCGGCGTCAACGATCCGGACCAGTACTGGGACCTGTTGATGCGATCGGGAGACGCCGTCGTGGAGGTGCCCGAGGACCGTTGGGACGCCGAGGCGTACTACGACGCCGACCCCTCGGTACCCGGTCGGATGCCATCGAAGTGGGGAGGTTTCGTCGACGGCATCGACGGCTTCGACGCGGAGCACTTCGGCATCGCGCCCCGCGAGGCGGAGGCGATGGATCCGCAACAGCGGATGTTGTTGGAGGTGGCATGGGAGGCGCTCGAGCACGCCGGGATCGCACCGGGGCAGATCGACGGGCTCCGCGCCGCCGTGATGATGGGCGTCTACTACAACGAGTATCAGGCGGCATCGGTCGCGGATTCCGACACCATCGACGCCTATTCGGCGACCGGGAACGCACACAGCGTGACCGTGGGCCGCATCGCTTACCTCCTCGGGTTGCGCGGCCCGGCGGTCGCCGTCGACACCGCCTGCTCATCGTCTTTGGTGTCCGTGCATCTGGCGTGCCAGAGTCTGCGGTCCCGGGAGACCGACCTGGCTCTCGCCGGCGGAGTGAGCCTCATCCTGCGGCCCGAGACCCAACTGGCACTGGGGAAGTGGGGAATGCTCTCGCCGCGCGGACGCTGCAACGCCTTCGATGCCGCCGCCGACGGATTCGTGCGAGGCGAGGGCTGCGGCGTCGTCGTGCTCAAACGCCTCACCGATGCCGTCCGGGACGGGGACCGCGTGCTCGCGGTCGTGCGGGGTTCCGCCACCAACCAGGACGGCCGTAGCAACGGCCTCACCGCGCCCAACGCCCCCGCCCAGAGCGAGGTGCTCACGCGTGCGCTCGGCGATGTGCCCGCGGCGTCGATCAACTTCGTCGAGACTCACGGCACCGGCACCGGTATCGGCGATCCGATCGAGTTCGATGCATTGGCCCGGGTGTACGGGGCGGGGGAGAGCCGATGCGCGCTCGGCGCCGTGAAGACCAACATGGGGCACCTCGAGGCGGCCGCGGGCATCGCGGGCTTCATAAAATCCGTTCTGGTGGTCAATCGTGGAAAAGTGCCGCCCAATCTGCACTTCTCGCAGTGGAATCCCGCGATCGATGCCTCCCGCACCCGCCTGTTCGTCCCCACCGAGCCGGATCCGTGGCCGTCCGCGAGCGGTCCGCGCCGCGCGGGTGTCTCCTCCTTCGGACTCGGCGGCACGAATGCGCACGTGGTCATCGAGCAGGGCCCCGATCCGATGCCGCTGGGAGACGACGGCGATGCGCGGTCCGTCTGCGTGCTCTCGGTCGGCGGCACCGACGACGCGGCGGTGCGCGATCGTGCCCGGGCGCTCGCCCAGTGGCTGGAGGGACGCGGCGCGCGATCGGTCCTGCGGGACGTCGCCCACACCGTCGCCCGACAGAGTGCGGGGGCCCCGCTCACCGCAACGGTGTCGGCGCGAGACCACCGAGAGGCCGTCGCGGGGCTGCGCGCGCTCGCCACGGGGGAGTCGCGCGCCGCAGTCCTCCCCGCGGGTGCCGGCCCCGGGCCGGGAGTGGTGTTCGCCTACTCCGGGCAGGGTGCGCAATGGCCGGGGATGGGCCGACGGCTCCTGGTGGACGAGCCCGAGTTCGCCGCCGCCGTGGACCGCTACGACGCTGATTTCGTCGAGCAGGTCGGCTTCTCACTCCGCTCCGCCTTGGAGTCCGACGAGCCCATCGAGGGCATCGATCGGATCCAGCCGGTCCTCGTCGGTGTGCAACTGGCCCTCACGGATCTCTGGCGCGCCCATGGCGTGACACCGGACGCGGTGATCGGCCACTCGATGGGAGAGGTGACGGCGGCCATCGTCGCGGGCGGACTATCCGTGGCGGACGGCTTGCGCGTGATCGCCACCCGCTCACGCCTGATGCGCAGGGACCTGTCCGGACAGGGCGCAATGGCGCTACTCGAGATGGATGCACAGGCGGTCGAATCCCTACTCACCGACCACGACGGTGTCTCGATCGCCGTGATCGCCTCGCCGCGGCAGACCGTTGTCGCCGGCCCGCCCGACCGGGTGGACGAGGTGGTGGAAGCCGTGTCCCGCCGGAACCTGTTGGCGCGGCGGGTCGAGGTGGACGTGGCGTCCCACCATGCCACCGTCGATCCCATCCTCCCGGAACTGCGGGAGGCCCTGGCGGGAATCGCGCCGGTCCCACCGAGGATTCCGGTGCTGTCGACGGTGCGCCCGGGCGACGAATCCCCGGTCTTCGACGCCGAGTACTGGGTGTCGAACCTGCGGCAACCCGTTCGCTTCGCCGAGGCGGCCACGGCGGCCACGTCACGGTACGGCGCGATCGTGGAGGTCAGCCCGCACCCCCTTCTCGCGCACGCGATCACCGAGAGCGGACCCGAAGACCGCGAGGTCCTGGTCCTTCCCACGCTGTTGCGCGGCGAGGACGAGGCCCTCGTCTTCCACGCGCATCGCGCGCGACTCGGGGGAGACCTCCCTCCGGGGCACATCACCGATATCGCGCCACACACCTGGCGCCATCGGAAGTACTGGACACCGGCTCCCGCCCATCGCCGAGCCCAGCCCGATCGGGTCCACCCACTCCTGGGCAGCCCCGTCGAGATCCCGTCCGGCGGAGGATTCCTGTGGCACGCGGACGTCGGCCTCGACGAGATCGGTTGGCTCGCCGACCACCGAGTCCAAGGCCAGGCGATCATGCCCGCCGCGGGATTCGCCGAGATCGCGCTGGCGGCCGGCCGCACCGCGTACGGAACCGAGGGCGCGCCTGCCGGCGTCGACCAGCTCGAAGTGGAGCAGATGCTCCCGCTGACCGGATCGGTCCCACTCACGACCCGGCTGACCTACGACTCCGACGGCTCCGGCCGGGTCGAGATCTTCAGCAGGGGGAGCGGCGGCGAGTGGATCCGCCACGCCACGGCTCGGGTGGGAGCGGGACTCGCGCAACGGGACCCGAGCCCTGTCGCCCCGGTCACGTCGGGAGTGCCGGTCTCGCCGCGGGAGGTCTACGCGGCACTGCGGCGAGCCGGCGCGCACCACGATCGCGCATTCGCCGCGCTGCAGCGGGTCTCCCGTGATCCGGTGGGCGCAGCGGAAGCGGACGTGACCCTTCCGGCGGAGGCCACCGGGCATCCCGGACTGGTGCTGCACCCCGTCGCACTGGACGCCGCACTGCAGACGCTCGCTGCAGCGCTGCCCGAGTCCGGTCTCGAGGCGGACGCCGCCTACCTTCCGGTGTCGGTGGAATCGATCCGCCTGTACGCACCGGTCGGTCGAGACAGTTCGTGCCGCGCTCGGTTCGTCTCCCTCAGCGACGAGGGTGCCACCGGAGACGTGACGATCACCGACCGGTCGGGCGCGTTGCTCGCCGAGATCCGGGGTGTCTTCCTGCGCCGAATCCGCCGACACGCAGTGCCTCTGCCCCTGGAGCGCAAGCTGTTCGGCCACCGGTGGGAGGAGAGCGCCGCACCGGACGGCATCGACGGAAGCGGCGACGGGGCCTGGCTGCTGCTCAGCGACGACCGGCCCGGTGTGGAGGCGATCGCGAGTGACCTCCATGGGGCCGGCCGTCGAATCGTGACCGCGGACTTCGGCGAGCAGGCCGTGGCGGACGCGATCGCGGAGGTGGCATCGGATCCGGACTATCCGCCGACCGGCATCGTGCTCCTGCTGGACGCGGAGACTGACGACGCCACCGCGGCCGACCGCGCCGCCGCGGCGGAACGCTTGACCTGGCAGGTCGCGACGGCAGTCAGTGCGGTGACCTCGGGTTGGCATGGCCGGCCACCCCGGTTGTGGCTGGTCACTCGCAGGGGCTTGGAGGTCGCTGAAGGGGATGTCGGGACACCGGCCGTCGGGGCCTTGACCGGTCTGATCCGGGTTCTCGCGTACGAGCACCCCGACCTGCGCGCCACCCTCGTCGACCTCTCGTCGGTCGACGACGTGGCGGCGACGCTCCTGCGCGAGGCCAGCGCGCCCGTGGGCGATGACCTGCTGGCGTGGCGGGACGGTCGGCGATACGTGCAGCGTTTGGTGCGGGCCGATCCCGAACCACGAGAGGGTTCCGGCAATCCGACGGTGCGCAGCGACGGCGCCTACGTGGTGACCGGCGGAATGGGCGGCATCGGACTGGCGGTCGCTCGGCATCTGGTGGCTGCCGGTGCCGGGCGGATCGTGCTGTGCGGGCGCAGTGAGCTGTCCGAGGACGGTGCGCGCGTGCTCGCCGAGCTCGCCGCAGACACAGAGGTCGTGTACGTCAGCGGCGATGTCGCCGCGGACGGTGTCGCCGAGTCTCTGGTCACGGCCGCCGAGGAGACCGGGCTGCCGCTGCGTGGCGTGATCCATTCGGCCGCGGTGCTCGATGACGAGCTCGTGACCGCCATGTCCCGCGATGCTCTTGCCCGCGTGTGGCGCCCGAAGGTGATGGGCGCGGTGCGTCTGGACGAGGCCACCGCCGATTCGGCGCTGGACTGGTTGGTCCTGTTCTCCTCGGTCGCCTCCCTGCTGGGATCGCCGGGCCAGGGCGCGTACGCCGCCGCGAACGCCTATCTCGATGCACTCGCCGAGCGCCGCCGCGCGGAGGGGGCCCGTGTCACGTCGATCTGCTGGGGACAGTGGTCCGAAGTGGGACTGGCGCGATCGCTCGAGATGAGCGTTCTCGACCCGATCGCACCCGACGAGGGCATGGAGGCCCTGGACGCGCTCCTCGGCGGTGGTCGTGCCCGGGTGGGAGTCGCCCGGCTTCGGCTCGACCGCGCGGCCGCGGCTTTCCCGGAACTGGTGGGTTTGGGCTACTTCACCCACCTCGCCGCCGAACTCGACCCGGACGAGGACACCGAGGCGATCGATCTCGACCGGCTCCGGACGATGCCCTTCGCCGAGGCGCACCGGCTCGTACTGGAGCGGCTGCAGAAGCGGATCGGCGCGGTTCTCGGATACTCCGGCACCGCGGTGGTCCCCGCCGAGCGCGCGCTCACCGAGCTGGGGCTGGACTCGCTGATGGCGGTCCGTATCCGCAACACCGTGCGCAGCGAGTTCGGGGTCGAACCGCCGGTGGCGCTCCTGCTGCAGGGGGCCGGGCTGGATGATCTGGCGACCGACCTCGTCCGCAGGCTCGGGGTGACCGAGGCGCCCGTGCACACCTCCGATGCGACCCCTGCCGACGGCCTCCGTGGACGCGCCCAACAACGTGTCGCGGCGCGGCGACGCGCCTCCGTCCGACGAAAGGTGGACCACCCGTGATGACGAACCAGTCGCACGAGCAAGATCCGGAAGACACGGCGGGCTCGATCGCGGTGATCGGCATGGCGGGCCGGTTCTCCGGTGCCCGAACCCTGGGGGAGTACTGGCGCAACCTGCGCGACGGTGTCGAATCCATCGTCGCGCTCACCGAACAGGAGCTGCAGCGGACGGGCATCGCCGCCGACGCGATCGCGGATCGGCGCTACATCCGATCCGGCGCCCCCATGGACGGGATCGAGGAGTTCGACGCCGAGCTCTTCGGTTTCACCGCAGCCGTCGCGGACGGTCTCGATCCGCAGCATCGCCTGTTCCTCCAGACCGTGTGGCACGCCATCGAGGACGCGGGCTATCACCCACGGGAATTGGACGGCGCAGTCGGCGTCTACGGAACGAGTTCCGCGAGCGGATATCTGCTCAACAACCTCATGTCGGGGCTCGATGTGGAGCACATCATCGGGCAGGGGGCGAGTTTCGAGATGATCGATCTCTCCCTGCGTAACGACAAGGACCACATCGCGACTCGCGTTGCGCATCAGTTCGATCTTCGCGGACCGGCACTGTCCGTGCAGACCGCGTGCTCGTCCTCCGCCGTCGCCGTGCACCTGGCATGCCAGGCGTTGATCTCCGGCGAGGTGGACGCGGCTATCGCAGGTGGATCATCGATTCGCATTCCCAACCGCGCCGGATACTGGCACGAACCCGGTGCCATGACATCACCGAGCGGACACTGCCGCCCGTTCGATGTGCGAGCCGATGGAACGGTGTTCGGAAGCGGGGTCGGGGCCGTCGTGCTCAAGACACTCGACCGCGCTCGTGCCGACGGCGACCCGATCCACGCGGTGATCCGGGGATCGGCGATCAACAACGACGGTGCGGCCAAGATGACCTATGCGGCGCCCACCGCCGCCGGACAGGCCGCCGTGATCGCCGAGGCGCACGGCGTTGCCGGCGTCGACCCCGCGGACGTCACCTATGTCGAGACGCACGGCACCGGAACGCCGCTCGGTGACCCGATCGAGATCGAGGGCCTGCGCCAGGCCTTCGATCTCGCGGAGCACGAGCGCACCGGTCCCTGCCACCTCGGCTCGGTCAAGGCGAACATCGGCCACCTGGAGGTCGCCTCGGGCATCGCCGGTCTGCTCAAAGTGATCCTCTGCTTGAAGAATCGCTCACTCCCGGGGACGCTGCACTTCACCGCCCCGAACCCCGAACTGCGTCTCGACGAGACCCCGTTCGCGCTGAACCCAGGCGTGATCGACTGGGAGAGCGAGGGGCCCAGGCTCGCCGGTATCAGTTCGTTCGGGGTGGGTGGCACGAACGTGCACCTGGTGCTGGAGGAGGCCCCGGTCCCGGCGGCGGCGGCCCCCGGTGCCGGCCCGTACCCGCTGTTGCTGTCGGCACGGGGGACCGAACGATTGACGGTGGCCCGAACGGCGCTGGCTGATGAGCTCGAGGCGGACGACTCGGTGGAGCTCGCGGATGTGGCGGCCACGCTGGCGGCCCGGCCGATGGACGTCACCCGCGGTGTCACCGTTGTCCGCGACCGCGCCCATGCGATCTCGGCGCTCCGCGCCGGGGAGGGTGTCACATCATCCGTTCCGGCCGGGGCGGAGGACGCGACCGACCGTGTCGTCATGCTCTTCCCAGGCCAGGGTGCGCAGTACGTGGGAATGGCGCGCGGGCTCTACGACGGCGATCCGGTGTTCGCGGAGAACATCGACAGGTGCGCCGCCGGATTCGACGCGGCCCTGGGCATCGATCTCAAGAGCTTGATGTTCGGCGGCCGGAGCCGTGAGTTGGAGCGCACCGACCGATCCCAGCCGGCACTGTTCGCAGTGGAGTACGCGCTCGCCCGCGCACTCGAGCGCCGGGGGGTGAGGCCCTCGCTATTGCTGGGGCACAGCGTGGGTGAGTACGTCGCCGCCACTCTGGCAGGAGTGTTCGACCTCCCGACCGCGATCAGCGTGGTCGCCGAGCGCGGGCGCCTGATGCACGCCGCACCGCCGGGCGTCATGCTGGCGGTGCCGCTCGGTGCACCGGAGCTGACGCCGCACGTGGGTCCGGACCTCGATATCGCCACCATCAACGAGCCCGGTGGGTGCGTCGTCGCGGGCAGCGCGGACGCGATCGCCGATCTCGGCGCGCGGCTCGCCGCGGACGGAGTGAACGCTCGTAGGGTGCGCACATCGCACGCCTTCCACTCCCGGATGATGGAGCAGGCGGCAACCGCGTTCGACGCCGTCCTGCGCCGATCGACGCTGTCGGCCCCACGGATCCCTATGGCGTCCAATGTGACCGGGGCCATGATGAGCGACGCCGAGGCGACCGATCCCGGGACCTGGTCCCGCCAGATCCGGGCCACCGTGCGGTTCGCCGATGAACTGGACATCGCTCTCGCCGATCCGCACCGGGTGCTCGTCGAGGTCGGTCCCGGTGGCGCCCTGACATCGGCGGCCAAGCGGCATCCGCGGTTCCGCGACTCGCATCGCGTGGTGCGACTGCTGCGGCATCCGGCTCAGGACCGCGACGACCACGAGTTCTTCCTGGAAGGGCTGGGGCAACTGTGGGCCGCCGGCATCGAGGTCGAGCAGTTTCTGCCGACCGGTGAGCGGGTGCTCCTTCCCGGCTACCCCTTCCTGCCCGAGTGGCATTGGGTGGACCCCTCGCCGCGGGCGGCCACCGTCGGTATCGATACCGCCCACACTCCGGCTGCAGCGCAGGACCAGGACGAAGCCGGCGAGGGAATCGAAGCCGCCCTCCGTCGTGTCTGGGCCGCCTGCCTGGGTGCGGAGTCCGTCGACGCCGATGCGGACTTCTTCGACGTGGGCGGAGATTCGCTGATCGCCATCGGTGTCTCGATCGCCGCAGGGCACGCGGGGATCGACATCACGCCGCAGGACCTGTACGACCACCCGACGGTGAGATCGCTTGCGGCGGCGATCGCCGAACGCGACGCCGAGGCAGGATTGACCGGCGGAGAAGAGCCCACGGACCACCCGCCGCTCCCGCCGAATCTCGCGCGGCTGCTCGACGGTGGCATCACCGACTACGGCTGCTGGCGCACCCCGATCGTCCTGCGGCTGGCCGCAGGACTCGGCGTCGATGACGTCTCCGAGGTACTCGGGGCGGTGGTCCGCCGCCACGAGGTGCTCCGTCTGCGCCTGCGCCGTCGCGGCGGTATCTGGGAACAGATCATCGGTGATCCCGCCGAGGAGCAGCAGGCCTGGTCGAGCACCTGCGTGGAGACTCTCCCCGCTGGCGCCGACGCCGAAGCCCTTGCGGGGGAGAGGTTGGCGGAGATCATCGCCGACGGCCCCGGGGACGGATCGATGCTCACGGCGCTGCTCCTGCGGGACACCGACGGCGGTGAATCCCGATTGGCGCTCGCGGTACCCGGCATCGTCGGCGACGCCCGTTCCCGCGAGATTCTCATGAGTGACCTGCTCACCGCGTTCAGCCAGCGCGCCGCCGGCATGCCGGTCTCGCTCACTCCTGCATCGACCGGATGGCGGGATTGGTGCCAGCGGCTCTCGGAGCTCGCCGGACACCGTGCGGTTCTCGACGGCTATTCGCGATGGCTCGACACCTTGTCCGAACCCGCCGTGCGCATCGCGACGACGGATACCGCTGCGCCGCCGGCCGCGGCCGACTTCCTCCGGCTGCCCACGACCCTGGGCGCGGTGGAAGCGGCGGAGCTCGACGACGCGCGGCGACGGACGGGGATCCGCCTCGACGAACTGATCACGGCGGCACTGGTGCGCGGAGTCATCGCGATCGCGGGTCCCGGTCGGGTCCTCATCGATGTCGACGGTGACGCGCGGTCGATCCTGAAACCCGAGCTCGATCTGCGGGACACGGTGGGGTGGTTCGGCACCGTCTACCCGGTGTCGATCACAGCTCCGGACGAGGGGGATTCCCTCCTGCTCGACGCCGTCCGTAACGAACTGCGCGGCGTGACACATCAGGGAATCGGCTACGGATTGTTGCGCTACCAGTACGCGCCGACCTCGGCGCGGCTCGCGGGACTGCGCGACGCAGATGTACATCTGTCGATCGCCGGCTCGATCCCCGAGCCGCCGGAGGCGTTGGCGGCGTCGGCCCCCGTCTGGCTCGGAACCGATGCCGCCAGGCCCGTGCGCGATGCCATCCCCGCGCTGGGCCACGCCGTGGAACTGCGCGTGTACCGCGCCGGCGGTCGCATGCACCTGGATTGGTGGTACGACCGGCGCCGGGTCGACGAGGCCCGGATCGCGGCACTGGCGGAGGCCGTGTCCACAGCACTCGGTGCGGTGACGCGGGAAACGACCGAGTCTCCGGCGGATGCCGGCGACGACTGGGAACTCATCGATCTGTCTGGCGAGGATGCGGGATGAACCACACGGAGAGCGCTGTCGTCGTCGAGGGCCTGACCAAGCGGTTCGGCGACTTCGTCGCGCTGAGCGGCATCGACTTGGAAGTGCGTCGGGGCGAGATCCTGGGCCTTCTCGGGCCGAACGGTGCCGGTAAGACCACCACGGTCGACATCCTGGCCACCCTTTCCCGGCCCTCGACGGGCCGCGCGGTGGTCGCCGGATGCGACGTGGCGCTCGACCCTGCGGGCGTGCGCCGCGCGATCATGCTGACGGGGCAGAACGCCGCACTGGACGACATGCTCACCGGCCGGGAGAACCTGATCCTGTTCGCCCGGCTGCAGGGGCTTCGCAAGGCGGCTGCGCAGGCCCGTGCGACGGACCTGCTCGAACGATTCGACCTGGAGTACGCCGCCGACCGTCAGGTGGGCACCTACTCGGGAGGCATGCGCCGGCGCATCGACATCGCATGCGGCCTGGTGGTGCGGCCGGAGGTGGTCTTCCTCGATGAGCCGACGACGGGCCTGGACCCGCGCAGTAGGCAGGGCGTGTGGGATCTGGTGCGGCAGTTGCGGGAAGAGGGCATCGCCACCCTGCTCACCACCCAGTACCTCGAGGAGGCGGATGCGCTCAGCGACCGCATCACCGTGATCGATCGGGGCACCGTCATCGCCGAGGGCACTGCGGATCAGCTCAAGGAACGCACCGGAGCCACCGTCTGCGAGATCGTGCCCCGCGACCGCACCGACGTGCCCCGGGTGATCGAGGCCCTCGGGGCGATGGCCCCGGCCGACAGGGAGGCGACCACGGGCACGGATCGCATCGCGATCCCCGCGCCGGACGGCACTCGAACGCTCGTCGAGGCGGTCTCCCGGATCGACTCCGCGGGTATCGAACTCCTCGACGTCGCGCTGCGGCGCCCGTCGCTGGACGAAGTCTTCTTCGCGCTCACCGGGAGCGGCGCACCAGCGGCGCACGAGGAGGTCGCGACGTGACGGCGCGACCCGATACGTCGGCGGGACAGCAGTGGTGGGTGCTCACCGTGCGCTCCATCGTGCCCAGCCTGCGCAACGGCGAGCTCGTGACCCAGGTGGCGGCCTCCGTCATGTTCACCGTGGGCTTCTACATCCCGCTCAAACAGTTCATGGGCGCGTACGCGTCCGCGATGAGCAGCTACGCCCAGTACCTGACACCGCTGATCGTGCTGCAGGCGATTTCGTTCGCCGCGATCTCGGGGGGATTCCGGGCCGCCACGGACTCCGTGGACGGCATCGACCGCCGATTCCGTTCCATGCCCATCGGTCGGCTGATCCCGATGGCCGCGCGCATGTCCGGAAGCATGTACCGATGCGTTCTGGCGCTGGGGATCTCTCTGGCATGTGCTCACGTGATCGGATTCCGTTTCTACGGCGGCGCGGCGGCCACGGCCGGTTTCCTCGGCCTCGCGTTACTGGTGGGTCTCACACTGTCGCTGTTGGGTGACCTGGTGGGCACCGCCACCCGGAACCCGGAGGCGACGACGCACCTGATGATGCTGCCGCAGCTCATCCTCGGCCTGTTGTCGGTCGGTGTGCAGCCGGTCGAGCGGTTCCCCGAGTGGATTCAGGGCTTCGCACGGGACCAGCCGGTGTCCCAGTTCGTTTTCGCACTGCGCGCCCTCGCCGGAGATTCAGTGCCCGGAGCCGCCGGATCGGCGACGTGGGACGTGATCGGACCCGCCGTGTACTGGGCGATAGGCCTGGTGCTGGCCGTACTGCCGCTCCATGCGGTCGTCGTGGCGAGGAGGAACCGATGACCGGCACGCACGCGGTGGCCGCGCCACCCGATGAACGCACCGACCCGCGCACCGGTGAGCGGTCACCGGGTGCCCTGGTGCGGCAGACGGGGTTGCTGGCGGAGCGGATCGTGCGCCGATGGGTGCGTGACCCCGCGACACTCGCGGAGACCGTCCTCGTGCCCGTCGCCTTCCTAGTGACGCTCGACATCGTGCTGGGGGAGGGGATCTCCCAGCTCACGGGACACAGTGCCCTGACCGGTAGCGTGCCGCTCGTGGCGCTGGTCGCCGCCACGCAGGGAGCCACCGTCGGTGGGTTGGGCGTGATGGCCGAGCGCGAGAACGGATTCCTCTCCCGGTTGTGGGGCAGCCCGATCCATCGGGCGGCCGGGGTGACTTCGCGATTGGTGGCCGAGGCGCTGCGGATCCTGTTCGCCACAACGGTGCTCACGGTGACCGGGGTTCTCCTCGGTCTGCGCTTCGAGAACGGCCTGCTCGGCGCCGTGGGCTGGCTCTTCGTGCCGGTGCTCTTCGGCGTGGCGTTCTCGACCGCCGTACTGACGGTGGCGGTGTACGCGGCCAAGACGATCGTCGTCGAGGCCACGGCGCTCGTCTCCGGGCTGTTCATGTTCTTCTGCACCGGATTCGTTCCGTTGGAGCAGTATCCGCAGTGGCTACAGCCCATCGTTGCGCACCAACCGTTCAGCAACACTGTCGACGTCATGCGTGCCCTGGCTGTCGGAGGGCCGGTGCGGTCGCCGTTGCTGGAGCTGATCGCGTGGTCGGGGGCAATCGTCCTGCTGTGCGCCGTGCCGCTCGCCATCGGCTATCGCCGGGCGAGCATGCGGGATTGACGATCGATGAGAGGCAGTCATGTTCGAATCCTCGGTACTGCGGGCACTCGCGGACAGCGAGAAGATGTTCGCCGACACCCACAACTTCGTCGGATTGGGGGCGCACGTCCACGGTCCGGTCGACGTCGACGCGCTCGGTGAGGCCTTCGAGATCCTGCTCGAGGTACATCCGGTCCTGGCGGCGCGGATCGAAGACGACGGTGACGGCGGTTTCAGGATCGTCGCCGACGATCTCCTCCACCCGGGAATCACCCTCGTCACGGCTGATGCGCCCGCGCCGCAGTTCGATCAGGAGCAGGCGCTGGTGCACCTGACGGTGCAACAGGAAGGCCCGCAGACCGCCGCCACGCTGTACGTGCACCACGCGCTGGCGGACGGACACCATCAGTTCGCTCTGATCGAGGAACTCTTCGGGATCTACACCGACCTCGTGACGACGGGTGGCGCCCGCCCCGGCCCGCCTCAGCCGGCCCCCGAGGGGCTGGAGAAGATCCTGGCTGAACGGAACGTGACGAAGCAACGCCGGTCCGGCCTGGAGCGGTTCATGCCCGCGATGTTCGCCTACGACCTGCCGCCGTCACGCCGCGCCGTGACGACGGCGCGGCCCCCACACCCCGTGCGGGTGCCGATGGTGCAGCACACCTTCAGCGAGGAGCGGACTCGTCGCCTGGTGGACCTCTCCCGTGATCGGCGCGTGAGCGTGAACGGGATCGTGTCTGCGGCAGTACTCGTCGCGGAGTGGCGCTTGCGGGGTGGCACGGCGATTCCCGTTCCGTACATCTACCCCGTCGATCTTCGGTACGTCCTCTCGCCGGCCGTCACCGCAACGGGCTGTACCAATCCTGTCGGCGTCGCTACCTTCCTCGCCGAAATCGATTCGGACACCGACGTGGTGAGCCTCGGCAGGGAGATCGCGGACAGCTTCCGCGATGATCTCGCGGCAGGGGTGATTCAGCAGTCGCTGCTGCATTTCACTCCCGAGTACGTCGGCAATCCGCCTGGCCTTCCGGACGTGGTGATGGTCACCGACAACGGTGTGGTGCCACCCGTGCGCACGCCGGACGGGGTGGAGCTGACCGCCGTACACGGTGAACTGTTCTTCCAGGTGAGCTCGGGTATCGAGATGTACACCAGCAAGATCTTCAACGGGCGTCTCCAGCTCGAATACCACACCTATGGAACGGATTCGAAGCAAGCGATGGACGCCGTCGCCGCGATCCTGGACGAGATCGCGGACGGCCGCTGATGTCCGGGTCAGGCGATCGGGCCGAAGCCGTAGCGGTGGTACTGCACCGCGTTCCGGACGGGCGGCAGTACGCGGCCGAGTCGACCGAGCGCCGAGAGCAGACGCGAGTCACGCGGAAAGGTGCTCGCATCGAAGAAGGATCGATCGTCCACCGATCGGAGTTCCGGAACATCGGCGAGAACCTCGGCGGGGCGATTCACGCCCCAGTGCAATGTGGAACCGGTGGTGCGGTTGAGCTTGTGCAGGCGCTGCGTCCGGATCGTGGGGCGGCTGTAGAAATCGATCTGCACCTCTCCCGCGCCGAAGCGATCGATCACCGAGCGCAACAGCGCGCCACCCTCCTCCCGAGTGAGATACATGCTGATCCCCTCGGCGAGCAGCAACGTGGGGCGATCAGCCGGAATCTCCTGCAGCCACGAATTATCAGTTGCGGAGGCGGCCAGGAGGCGGTAACCCGGACGCGACGGATAGACCTGACCGCGCAGCGCGATCACCGCGGGGAAGTCCACATCGATCCACCGCACCCCCGGTCCCGGTGCGATGCGGAAGATCCGGCTGTCGAGTCCGCATCCCAGGTGCACGACGGTCGCCTCGGGGTGCTTCGCGAGGAACTCACGCGTCCAGATGTCGTACTGGGCCGTGCGCACGGTGACGAGGGGGGCCCAGCGAGCGGAGACACCGAGCGAGCGCCAGTCGTAGTCGATGCCGGCCACCGCGTCCCGGGCGAACTCGTCCCCGAGCACCGGGCGCACGAAATCCGCGTCCAGCGCCTTGAGGTAGAGCGTGGTCAGCATGGTCTGGGCGGCGCCACTCAGGTCGACGGTGGCCTTGTTGGTCATGAGCCAACAGTACGTGACGATTGTAAATATGTCGCTCCGAAAAGTTCACCTAGGTGGTCTAGCGTTGCAAGTGCAACAAAGTGTCAGAAGCGACACGAAGGAGAACGAATGGCACAGGCTGCTCCTCGGGCACTGTTGGTGTCCTACAGCTTCACCGGGCAATCCGCCCGTCTCCTGCGAGCGGCGGGAGACGAACTCCTCCGGCACGGATGGAACGTGGTGCCGGCGGAGATCGAGCTGACGGACCGTAGATTCGCGCCGCGATTGGCGCACTTCCCGCTCCGGCGTGTGTGGCCGGACATGATGAGCCTTCTGCCCGCTCAGGTACGGGGGAGTGTGGGCGACATCGCCCTGCCTCCGGAGGTCTTCGACGGCGACTACGACCTGATCTGTATCGGATCGCCCACCTGGTGGGGGCGTGCGAGTCTGCCCGTTCGGTCCTTCCTCGCCTCCCCGCAAGGGCGAGAGGTCCTCTCCGGCCGGCGCTTCGCCGTGTTCATCGCCTGTCGTGACAGCTGGCGGGGCAACCTCGCCGAGGTCACGCGGCTCGCGGAGTGGCAGGGAGGCCGGTTCGCGGGTGAGATGCATGCGACCTACCCCGGGAATCAGATCACCTCGACGCTGTCGCTCACCAGCTACCTCGGCACGGGTGAACAGCGCGACCGCTACCTCGGAATACCCATCCCTCCGACGAATGTGCAGCAGGAGCACCTGGATTCGGCGCGCGAGTTGGCGGCGGCGATCGGCTCCACGAGCCCGGGAGGTCAGTGACATGTCGCGTCGATTCGAAGTCGAGACCTGCTCGACGGCGACCATGGATCAAGTCATGGGTGCCTTCGCGTCGCCCGACTACTGGGCAGCGCGATTCCACCACTTCGGCGGCGGCCTCGACCTCACATCGCTCGACGTCGACGGCGCAGGGGCGGTGATGGTCGAAGTCGTTCAGGACGTCGCGCGCACCGTGATGCATCCGCTACTGGCGGCGATGTATCCGCGCGACATCCGGGTGATCGCCGTCGAGCGCTGGGTGCCCGTCGGTGCCCGCGTGGAGGGTGCGATCACGGTGGATGTGCAGGGTGCTCCCGGCTCGGGAGTGGCCAGTGCGCGCTTGCGGCCCACGGAGACGGGGTGCCAGTTGTACGTGACCGGTGATGTGCGGGTGCGGGTCCCGGTGGTCGGTGGTCCGATCGAGCGCCTGGTCGCAGGCCAGGTGAAGACACACGTTCCCGATATTCAACGATTCACCGGAGAGTGGGCGCTCGCTCATGGTTGATCGCATCCCGCCCAGTGAAGCGGCCCTCGCCCGGTTGGACATGCCCCTCGTGGAGGCGATGCTCACGCAACGGGCGATCCGCCGTGTGCTGCCGGATCCGGTGGACGACGCCCTGGTGCTGCGGTGCATCGAACTGGCGCAGCATGCTCCCACCGGGCAGAACGGCCAACAGTGGGAGTTCGTCGTGGTCAAGGATCCGCGGATCAAGGAACGCCTGGGGCGGCGCTACCGCCAGGCCTGGAACTTCTACTGGCGCACGACGTACCGTCGGATCGCTGCGGCTGATGATTCGAAGGCGCGGATGGCCAAGGCCGTTCAGTGGCAGGTGGATCACTTCACCGAGATCCCGGTACTGGTGGTCGCCTGCCTGCGGTTGGGCGTCGGCGAGGGACGCGTTCCCGTGGTCCGTATGCCGCACGTCGCGGAGAGCGGGTACTGGGGGTCGATCTACCCCGCCGTGCAGAACCTGTTGTTGGCGGCGCGCGCGATGGGGCTCGGAGCATCGCTGATCACCATGCCGCTGTGGAATCTGCTGTCCGCCCGCAGAATCCTGGGACTGCCCGCCGAAGTGACACCGGTGTGCATCGTGCCCCTCGGATGGCCGCGGGGCCGGTACGGCCCGTCTGCGCGGACGCCGGTCGGCGATGTCACCCATCTCGATTCCTACGGCCGCAGGCGCTGGCTGAGGCCGCAGCCGTGACGATCTGCTCCGAATGTGTCAGTTCGAACGCAGACCTTCAGTCCCGGCGTTCCGACCGGTAACGTCGCCCGCGCTACAAAATTGCAAATCAACAACAAGGAAGGTTTGCTATCTTGAGATCGACTCGATCCACCTCCATGACCGTGGCCACCATGGCCGCCACGGGATTCTTCGCCGCCACCCTCCCCGTGCCGGCGGCCTCCGCCAACTCCGTCGCCAACATCCCGCTCAACGTCATCCAGACGATCGCCAACATGCCGGCGGCCCAGATCGACGGTGTCAACAAGACGTCGGCGGCCTTCGAATTGGGCGGCAACTGGTGGCTGTACCAACCCGGCAACGTACTCGGCTACGACCAGGCGGACATCGCGAAGGTCAACGGCATCACATCGCTTCTGATGCCGATCCCGGCCATCGCACAGGCCGTGGCGAATCCGATCAATGTCACCTTCGAGGCGAACTTCCCGATGACACCGGATTGCACCGGTGCACCCGCACCGTGTGCCAACCCGACGTACTGGGACAAGTACTTCAAGGTGATGCCGTGGCAGTTGATCCAGGGCGTCTCGTACGGAACGGTGCGTAACACCATCGACCCGTCGATCACGATGCCGTGGTCGAACACGACCCAGCGGATCAACGTCTTCGGGCTTCCGCAGGCGGTGTGGGAGACCCTGACGAAGACGCCCGAGGGATTCCGGCAGATGCCGACCCCGCAGCAGGTGTCCGCCGCGTACTCCCGGCTCGGGACCGCGACCTTCAACGCCCTCAATCCGTTCGTCGAGGGCACCTACTGCCTGCCGTGCCAGTTCGTCGTGAAGGGCGCGCCCGGTTCGCTGGCACGCATCCCCCTGTTCGGGAACTGGTACACCATCGCCGACTTCGGGCAGCCCTTCACCAGTGATGACTGGGTCGGCCGTCCCGCCGGAATCCCCAAGGGCGCAGACGTGGACGCGAAGTCGTTGTGGAGCCCCGAGGGGCAGGCGCGCGTGCAGGAGGGTGCCGATGAGGCCTTCCAACGGGTCCTGCGCGGAGACATCATCGATACAGAGCAGATCAAGAAGACCTTGGACAAGCTCGGTAAGGACTTCGACAAGGTCATTCCGAAGCCCGCCGATATCAGCGGCGCGGCCAACGCGGTCGGCGGCGACTTCGGCGCGCTGATGGCGAGCATCTCCTCCTCGTTCGGGCTGCCGACCGCCGTGCCGCCCGCCCCGGCCCCGGTCGCCCCGATCGCCGAGGGGGCGTCGTCCGCTTCAGCAGCGTCGCCTGCGGCCGTCGCCGGTGCCACAGGCGTCGGCACCGCGCGTACGGAGAAGCCGGCATCGGTGAACTCCGATTCGCCGGTCGGGTCGGGCTACCCCCTGTCGGGCAATGGATCCTCGACCAACAGCGGCGATGCGACGCGATCGACGGCGTCCACCAGCGGATCGGGGACGAGCGATCAGAGCCAGGCGCAGGTGACCCCCGCATCGACCGCCCCGAGTCGAGACGATCGCTCCGGATCGACCCGGACCAGCACGAGCGATTCCACCAGTGGCGTTACGACCGGGTCCGCAGCCGCGGAGTCGGCGGGTACGTCGGTGTCGGCGACTTCGAGTGCGACCTCGGGCTCCGCCGGCGGGTCGAGCGCGTCGTCCTCGTCGACGAGCAGTGATTCGTCGGCGGCCAGCGATTCGTCGGCCACCGGTGACTCCTCGACGGCCGGCGGCACGGCCAAGTAGGCGGCTCGTCAGCGCTTTCCGCGTTGACCCTCGCTGACTTCCGCCATCAGCGCATCGCTACCCGTCATGCGGCCCACCGTCGCTGAGGCGCCGGGAGCGATCGCGCTGATGGCGGTGGCCGCCCGCATGAGCCACGGAGCGACGGTGATCTCGCCGATATCGCGCTGTACGGCGCGAACCGTCGCCCGTGCCACCTGACCGGACGTCCGGGTCGCCATCCTCGGGACCCGGACACCGGAGTCGGCGAACATCCCGGCGTCCCGAATCGGCCCGGGCAGAACGGATGAGACGCCGACACCGTGAGGGCGCAGATCTTCCCGTAGGGCGAGCGCGAACCCTCTGAGGCCGAACTTGGTGGCGCTGTACAGGGCCATCCGCGCCGATGCCGATCGACCGGACAATGAGGAGAGGAAAACGATATGCCCCGTTCCACGTTCGCGCATTCCGTCGGAGGCGAACCGAGAGAGCAGGATGGGTGCTCGAAGATTCACGGTCAGAGCGCGGTCGAGTTCTTCGGAGCTGTACTCCCAGGCCAGACCCGACGCGGGGACCGCGGCCGCGTTCACCAGGATGTCGATCGGACCCGCCTCTGCCACGAGTGCTTCGGGGGTTCCGGGGTCGGTGAGGTCGGCCTCGAGGGCCCGGCCACCGACGCGATCAGCGACCTCGCGGAGCGCCGTACCTCTACGACCGGTGAGAACCAGATCGGCCCCACCGGCGGCGAACGCGGTGGCGAGCGCGGATCCCAATCCTCCGGAGGCGCCGGTGATGAGCACGCGGGCCGAGTGAATTTTCATGTGGCCCAGCGTACTCGCGACGATGAGATCGCAACGGGACGAGTGCGGCCATGACCGTGCCATCGGACGAACTCGACGTCGTCGTCATCGGCGCGGGATTCGGAGGAATCGGTGCCGCGATCGCGCTGAAGGGTCTCGGCTACGAGCGTCTGCTGGTGGTGGACCGGGAGGACGATCTCGGAGGCACCTGGCACGTCAATCGGTACCCCGGTTTGACGGTGGACGTGCCCTCGACGACCTTCTCCTACTGGTTCGAGCCCAATCCGAACTGGTCCGGGATGTACGCTCGGGGACCGGAACTCAAAGCCTATGCCGAACACGTGGTGGACAAGTACGACGTGCGTCGCCACATGCGCTTCGCCACGGAGGTCCGCAGCGCCCGGTGGGACGAGGCCGGTGGCCGATGGCACGTGGAGTTCGCCGACGGCGGATCCGTGCGCACCCGGTTCCTCGTGTGCGCGACCGGATTCCTGTCCAAGCCCGCCACCCCGGAGATACCGGGCATCGAGACCTTCGAGGGCACGGTGGTGCATACCGCCACCTGGGATGCCGAGCACTCCTTCACCGGCGAGCGCGCAGCGATTATCGGTACCGGTTCGACGGCTGTGCAGGTGATTCCGGAACTCGCGAAAGAGGTCTCCGAGCTCACCGTGTACCAGCGCACACCCATCTGGGTGATGCCCAAGCTCGACATCCGATTCGCTCCCGTGGTTCGGCGCCTGTTCGCCCGGTACCCGGCCACGCAACGCGCCGTGCGATGGAGCACGGACACCTTCATGGAATTCCTGATGGTCGTGGCGATGTGGCGGTACCGGTGGTTCCGACATCTCAACGTGTCCGCCGCTCAGGCTGCGCGCGCGCACCGATTCCTGTCGATCCGGGATCGGGGCCTTCGCTCGGCGTTGACACCGGCGTACGACTACGGGTGCAAGCGGCCGACCGTCTCCAACGCCTATTACCGCGCGCTGGCGCGACCGCACGTTAACCTCGACACCGCGGGGATCGAGCGGATCGAGCCCCGAGCGGTGGTGAGCACCGATGGAACCCGGCGACTCGTCGACACCCTCGTCCTGGCCACCGGGTTCGACGTCTGGAAGACCAACCTGCCGGCGCTCGAGGTGATCGGCCGGGATGGTCGCGACCTCGGTACGTGGTGGCGGGAGACCAGATTTCAGGCGTACGAGGGCGTCTCGATGCCGGCCTTCCCCAACCTGCTATCCCTCGCCAGCCCGTACTCCTGGGTGGGGCTGTCGTGGTTCAACACCGTCGAATACCAGATGCGGCACATCCGCCGGTTGTTCGGCGAGTTGCACCGCCGGGATGCGCGGGTCTTCGAGGTGACCGATGCGGCGAACGCCCGCTTCCTCGCACGCATGGAGCGACTGCTCGACGATTCCGTCTTCGTCCGAGGCGACTGCGCATCGTCGAACTCGTACTGGACCAACGGACGCGGGGAATCGCCATTGTTCCGGCCCACATCGGTCCGCGATGCGGTGCGGTCGCAGGACACCTTCCCCCTCGACGACTACGACTTCCGGTAGGTCGACGCCGGCGGTCCGGTGCGCGGCCGACGAGCTCAGTCGTGCCAGGCGCGTTCGAAGGGCAGACGCCACGCGTTCGGCGCGATCAACTGATGAATCGAGTTCGGGCCCCACGATCCCGGCTCGTACAGCTTGACCGGGGGCGGATCGTCCAACAGGGGAATCGAGCGCTCCCAGAGCGATTCGATGCCCTCGGCCGTGGTGAACAGCGTGTGGTCGCCGTGCATGGCATCGAGGATCAGGCGCTCGTAGGCCTCCAGCACGTCGCCCGCGCGGTCGGTGTCCTCGGTGGAGAACTGCATCGCCAGCTTCTCCAGCCGCATCCCGGGCCCGGGACGCTTGCCGTAGAAGGACAACGAGACCTTCGACTCGTCGGCCAGGTCGAAGGTGAGGTGATCCGGGCCCTGCTGTCCGATACCGGAACCCGCGGGGAACATCGACTTGGGCGCCTCCTTGAAGGCGATCGAGATGATCCGCATCCCGGACGCCATGCGCTTGCCGGTGCGCAGGTAGAACGGGACACCCGCCCACCGCCAGTTGTCGATGCGGGCCTTGAGCGCGATGAAGGTCTCGGTGTCGGACTCGGGGTCGACGCCCTCCTCGTGCCGGTAGCCGATGTACTGCCCGCGCACCACGTCGTCGGACTGGATCGGCTCCAGGGAGCGGAAGACCTTGTTCTTCTCCTCCGAGATCGCCCGCGGCTCCAACGCCGTCGGCGGCTCCATCGCTACGAAGGCCATCACCTGGAACAGGTGGGTGACCACCATGTCCTTGTACGCGCCCGTCGGCTCGTAGAAGGCGGCCCGGGCGTCGAGGCCCAGGGACTCCGGGACATCGATCTGCACGTGATCGATGAAGTTGCGATTCCAGATCGGCTCGAACAATCCATTGGCGAACCGGAAGGCGAGGATGTTCTGCGCCGCCTCCTTCCCGAGGAAGTGGTCGATCCGGAAGATCTGCTTCTCCTTGAAGGTCTTATGGACCTCCGCGTTCAGGGCGAGCGCCGACTCCAGGTCTTCACCGAAGGGCTTCTCCATGATCACCCGCGACCCCTCGGTGAGCCCCGCCTTCGAGAGCGTGGAGATCACCGACGTCGCGGCCTTGGGCGGCACGCTGAGGTAGAACAGGCGGCGCACGCGCTGCCCGCGGTCGGCACCGAGCTCCTTCTCCTTCTCGGCGACCGCCTTCGCCAATCCCTCCGGGCCGGCGGAGGTGTTCACGTACGACAGATCGGGCGCGAACTCCTTCCACTGCTCATCCGTCAGCTTGCGGGCACCGACCTCGTCGATGGCGGTACGGGCGAACTCCCGGAACTGCTCGTCGGTCATGTCGTCCAGGCTGGTGCCGATCACGCGCATATCGGGCCCGAGCCCGGAGACGGCGAGGTAGCCCAGGCCGCACAGCAGCTTCCGCCGCGAGAGGTCGCCGGTGGCGCCGAACAGCACGACGACCGTCGGATCGTGTTCGGGCTGCTTGCGCTTGTTGCCCCCCGAACTGCTCGGGTACGCGATGGTCTGAGCCTCCTGGAGCCGTTCCGCCTTCGCCTCGTCGTCCAACGGGGCCGTGGGAGCGCTGTCTGCGGGTTCGCCTGTCACCCGTGCATCGTTGCACTCCGGGCCCCGGCGCGCGCGCCGCCCCACCGAGCTCACGCCGGAGTCGGCCCGCCCGTGTCGGGCAGCAAGCGCACCGGTGCCGCCCCCACCAGCAACAACGGATTGAAATAGCGTGCCGCGTGGCCGGATCCCCGGCGCAGACCCCAGTGCAGGCAAACGGCGACAGGACAGCCCTCATGGCCCGCGGCGACGGATCCGATGGCCGTTCCCACCGCGACCTCGTCGCCCTCCGCGACGGCCGGTTCCGCGATGGGCTCGTACGTGGTGAGCAGGCCGTTCGGATGCAGCACCGAGACCACGATGCGGTCGTCGACGCGGCCCACATGGTGCACCCGCCCCGGTCCCGCCGAGTACACGGCCTGCCCCGCCGCCGCAGCCAGATCGACACCGCGATGACCGGGCTGCCAGCGCTTGTCCGGATTCGCGAACGGCCGGGCGACGGACGGCCGCGGATCCAGCGGCCAGTCGTACCCCGGCGCTGCCCGCGCGGGCGCGGCGGGCAACAGCAGGAGCAGGACGAGGACGACGCGACGCATGCTTCGAGGATGCGCGCCGCGATCCGCGCGGAATGCTCACCGGCGGGGCTCCTGTGGAGGAATCCCGTTCCTCCACAGGAGCCCGCCACCCCGGTTGACGATCAGTCCTCGTCGTACCTACGGGCCGCATTGCGGCGCCATTCGTCGATCTTGCGGCTCACGCCGGTGGCCACATCGGTGACGCCCTGGCCCACCGTGTTCACCGCGGAGGCGCCGTACTCGCGCAGCGTGGTGATCAGCGGGTCGGCGGAGGCGTCGAAGCTCTCCTTGTAGCCCTTGGCGGCGGACTTGAACTCCTCGGCGGGATCGGCCTTTCCGTCATCGGCGCGCGTTGGGTACTCGCCGCCCACGATCCGGCCGTAGTCGCCGCGCTCCACCCATCGATTGAGGTCGGCGGCGCGCAGCACGGAGAAGGGATGCGATTCCAGCTCCAGATTCAGCAGTTTGAGCACGCCGTCGCGCAGGTCCCCGGTGCGCTCGTACTCGGCCGCCTGCGCCAGGAAGCGCTGCGAGTCCATCGCGGCCAGCCGGGTGCCGCCCGCCGTCTTCATGTGCACGCGCAGCGCCACATCCGGATCCTGCACGCACAACAGTCCGGCGCGATCACCCGACAGCTCGGACTTGCGCTGCCACTCCATCAGCGCCGCGACCATCGCCCGCAAGCCCCAGCCGCCGATCGGTACCCACCCGAAACTGCCCGCCAACCGCAGCAGGTGCATCAGCATCGTCCGGTACACGGCGTGCCCCGACAACGCGTGACCCAGCTCGTGGCCCAGGACGAACCGCAGCTCGTCGTCGTCGAGCAGATCGAGCAGGCCCGTGGTGACCACGATGAAGGGCGTGTCCATGCCGATCGTCATGGCGTTCACGGCGGGCGACTGCACCACGTAGATCTCCGGCACGGCCTCGGCGTCGAGAACCTCGGCGCACTGCCGCAGCGTGGAATGGAGCGTGGCGAACTGCCGCTCGTCCGCCCGGACCCCGGAGGCCAGGTAGAGCAGGCGGTGCTGGCGTTCGCGCAGGAGCGCCGAGATGCCCTTGAGCAGGGTGTCGAAGCCCTTGAGGCTGCGCAGCGCGACGAGCGCGGCGCGATCGGCCGGATGTTCCCAGGCGCGGGTACTGATCCCCGGAAGAAGTATTTGTTGACCTGAAGATGTCATGTAGTAAATCTAGCTGGCGAGGGTTGGCGTTCGCTTGGCGACCACGAAAGCCATCAGGGCGCCCACGGCGCACACCGTCATCACCACGCCCAACACCACAGGGTTCCCGCCGATGCCCGCGAACAGCGCCGCCGCTCCACCGAGCACGAAACGCGCCGATCCCAGTGCTGCCGACGCCGTGCCCGCCAGCCTCCCGTGGTCCTCCAGCGCGAGCGCCGCCACCGTCGGCATCACCAGACCGAGGCTGGTCACGGCGACGAACAGCGCGACGATCACGAGCGGGAGCGCATCCGCGGTGAGCGCGAGCAGGGCCGCGCACGAGCCCACCGTCATGCCGGCCAGTCCGGTCCACACCAGAGCGGAGGTGGAGACGCGGCCGACGAGCCTGCCGCCCACCAGATTCGACACCAGTAGGCCCACGGCGTTCGCCGCGAAGACCACACTGAACTGTGTTGCGGTGTAGCCGAAATGCTCCTGGAAGACGAACGCCGACGTGGAGATGTAGGCGAACATGGCGGCGAAGGCGAGGCCGCCGGTCAGGGTGAGCGCCACGAACCGCCGATCCCGGGCCAAGGCGTAGTAGCCCGCGCCCACCGAACGCCAGCCCGAGGGGCGCCGCTCCGAGGCCGGCAGGGTCTCCGGGACCAACAGCGCCGCGACCGTGAGCAGCAGCACCCCGAGGACCGCCAGCACCACGAACAGTCCGCGCCAATCCATGACCCTCAGGAGCTGGGCCCCGGCCAGGGGAGCGACGATCGGTGCCACACCGCTCACCGCCATGAGGGCCGCGATCATGCGCGCCGCGTCGACCCCGTGGAACAGATCGCGCACGATCGCCAGGCTCAGCACGATCCCGGCGGCGCCCGCGAGCCCCTGCAGCAGCCGGGCCGCATCGAGCAGGTACACCGACGGTGCCACGGCGCACAGCAAGGAGCTCGCGATGAACAGCGCCATCCCGGCGATCATCGGCCGGCGGCGGCCGATCGAATCCGACAGCGGGCCCACCACGATCTGGCCGATCGCCAGGCCGATCAGACAGGTCGTCAGGGTTGCCTGGATGGCGGGCTGTGAGGCGCCCAGGTCCTCAGCGGCCGCAGGAAGCGCGGGAAGGTACAGGTCCGTGGTGATCGGGCCGAAGGATGAGAGCGAGCCGAGGATCAGGGCGATCCGGAGCTTCGGCAAGGCCGGGCGATCCATGTCAGTCACTCTTCTCGATCCTTTCTCGCACGAAGTATCACCCTACGCGGACCGCGGTTCGCTCAACGGTCCGCCGGGGCGCTACCGTGGTCCGGTGCAGTGTCTCCTGACGAGTCGACGGTTCGTCGACCAGGTGCAGACGGCCAGCGCGCTCTGTCGCCGCTGACGCCCGTCCGCCCACCCGCACCCTCTTCCTGATTCCAGGACCACATCTCTCTAAGGACGTCTGTCATGTCCACTGCCGCGACCTCGGCGAATGCTCCCTCACGTATTCCTCCGCTATTCAAGAACTTCGGCTTCCAGATCACGGTCGGCCTCGTCGTGGGCGTGCTGCTCGGCCTGCTCGCCCGCCGGATGGGCCCGGCCGCCGACGGGAACGAGAACTGGCTCGCCGGAACCCTCGACACCATCGGAACCAGCTACGTCAAACTGCTGACGGTCGCCGTGGTGCCCCTGGTGGTGACCGCCGTGGTCGCGTCGATCGCCAACCTGCGCAACGTGACCAACGCCGCGCGACTGGCCGCCAAGACGCTCGTATGGTTCGCGATCACCGCGTTCATCGCCGTGGTGATCGGCATCATCTTGGGCCTGGTGCTGCAGCCCGGTGAGCACACCACGGTGACAGGGGAGGGCAAGGCGCCCTCGAGCTCGGGCTCCTGGTGGGCCTTCCTCACCGGCCTGGTGCCGTCGAACTTCCTCGGCCTGCAGGCGAAGCTGTCGAACGGCTCGGTATCGCTGAGCTTCAACGTGCTCCAGGTCCTGGTGATCGCGATCGCCATCGGCATCGCCGCACTCAAGGTGGGTCAGAAGGCCGAGCCCTTCCTGCAGTTCAACGCCTCGCTGCTGGCGATCGTGCAGAAGGTGCTGTGGTGGATCATCCGGCTCTCGCCGATCGGTACCGCCGCCCTGATCGGCAACGCGGTGGCCACCTACGGCTGGAGCTCGATCGGCTCGCTCGGCGCCTTCACGGGCGCGATCTACCTGGGCCTCGCGATCGTCGGGTTCGTGGTGTATCCGATCCTCGTTCGTGCGCACGGGCTTTCGGTCAAGCAGTTCTTCTCCGGAGTGTGGCCCGCGGCGCAGCTCGGCTTCGTCTCCCGCAGTTCGATCGGCACCCTCCCGGTGACCGAGCGCGTCACCGAGCGGAACCTGGGCGTGCCGCGCGAGTACGCCTCGTTCGCGGTACCGCTGGGCGCCACCACCAAGATGGACGGCTGTGCCGCGATCTACCCGGCCATCGCCGCGATCTTCGTGGCCCAGTACTTCCACATCGACCTCCGGTTCACCGATTACCTGCTGATCGTGGTGGTGGCGGTGATCGGTTCCGCCGCCACGGCCGGAACCACCGGCGCCACAGTGATGCTCACCCTGACGCTGTCGACCTTGGGTCTCCCGCTCGCCGGTGCCGGCCTGCTGTTGGCGGTAGAGCCGATCGTCGACATGGGGCGCACCGCGCTCAACGTGACCGGCCAGGCGCTGGTGCCCACGCTCGTCGCGAAGCAGGAGGGCATCCTCGACGAGGACGCCTACAACGCGCCGCGCAAGGACGTCTACGCCGACGAGTCGGCCGAGGAGCGGGTCTCCGCTACAGCGTGAGCACCACCCGCGTCGGCGCAGGCCGGGTCGACGCCTGGGGCGCGCCGGACGAGCGCTTCGACGGCCCCGTGCGCTTCCTGCTCGACGGCCTCGCCGCGCGCTTTACCGAACTGAGTCCCGCCACAAGCGGCGCAGCGCGGCGTTCACCTCCGCGGGGTGCTGGGTGTGCGGGTAGTACCCGGGCACGCGCAGTCGCTGGGCGCCGATCCGGTCGGCCACCGCGTCCGCGCAGGCGAGGAGCGGTTCGCCCGCGTACCGCCGGTACTCCTCGGGAGCGTCCTCCCACGTGCCGGTGATGACCAGTGCGGGCCACGGCGCGGCGGCCAGCGGCTGCAGGGGCGGATCCGCCTCCCACACCGGTCGCTCACGCATCGACGTTCCTGCGGCGCGCAGCCGCTCGGGAGTCGGCGCAGGCATCGTCATCCCCATGCCCTCGGTCGAAAGTCGGAGGAACTCGGCCGGATCCAGGTCGAGCGTGCCTGCTGCGGGCCCGGCCTGGACGCGGGCCAGCAGGTCGCGCACCGCCGGGTGATCCGCGGCCGCTTGCAGAGCCGACGGCTGGATCAGGGTCAGCGATCGCACGGCCCCCGGGCGTCGCGCCGCGGCGAGCATCGCCGCGAGTCCGCCGTTCGAGTGCCCGACGAGGTGCGCGCCCTCCGGGCAGGTGTCGAGGAGCGCGACGAGATCCTCGGCGTCCACGTCGAAGTCGCTCCGATCCGGGTCGGGGGACCGGCCGTAGCCGCGGCGGTCCACGAGCAGCAGGCGCCTCTCGTCGGCGAGCGGACGCTGCGCGGCGAAGCCGTACGCGGCGTCGTCACCCCAGGTGAGGACGCCGTGCACGAAGATCGCGGGCGTAGCGCCCCGGCGGCTCGGATCTGTGGGCTGCCAGGTGGTGACGTGGACCGGTGGTGCCATCGCTGCCGGCACTCGCTCAGGCGGGGGCGAACGGTGCCGGCGGACGGCCCTGCCAGATCCGGCGCGACCGTTCCTCCGGATACGGCGCCGTCGTCGACGGGGCGTCGAGGAGTCGGGTGCTCCGCAGATCCGTGTCGTAGCGGGGCCAGCCCGGGTCGCCGGTGGCGCAGAACCGAACCCAGGTGTGGAGCAGCTCATCCGACACCGCGCGCGCCCCGTCCGGCGCGTCCTCGCCGAACAAGAGGACGCCGGTGGGGCAGTCCAGGGTTCCGAAGGCGAGCGGGACGTCGATGCTGTGGCAGGCGCCGTAGACCTCGGAGGCGTATTGCATCTCGAACAGGAACGAGGTGCCTCCCGCCTCGGCGTTCGCCTCCGCGAGCAGCGCCGTCGGCATGCGGAACGTGGCGTCCGAGTACACGATCTCCACCATGTGGTCCGCCGTCGCGTCCGGGTACGCGGCGCGGTACTCGGCGGGATCGCCGGGCGCGAAGCCCTCCAGTGCCGTGGCCGCGTCGTCCTCCGTGAAGGTGCCGCGCAGGCCCATCATGATGCTGAACAGGCGGAACTCGTCGCGCATGTGCCCGGCGAGCAGGTCGATGCCCGGGGCGCCGCCGGAACTGAGCGCGTCCCACGGGGTCTCCGACAGGAGGTCCCCGTCGATGATCGGGCACACGACGATCCCGAGCCGGGCGAGGCGGCCCCATCGTTCCCGGTGGGCGGGGGAGTCGACGCACAGCGCCGTGACCTCCTCGGCGAGACGTTGCGGCGGGACTTCTGCGAACCCCGCCGCTGTCGGCGCGACGCCGAGACGTTCCGCGAGCGCGTCCGTGACCTCCGATGCCAGCGCCGGGGTGATGTTCAGGCCGGGGACCGAATGGGTGATGGCCCGCCGGAACAGGGGCCGCGCCGACGGGATCGTGAGCAGGGCGGCGACCGATCCCGCGCCGCCCGACGTGCCCGAGATGGTCACCGCGTCGGGGTCGCCGCCGAACGCCGCGATGTTCCTCTGGATCCACTCGAGCGCGGCGATCTGGTCGAGCAGGCCTCGGTTCGACGGTGCACCGTCCAGCAGCGCGAAGCCCTCGGCGCCCATCCGGCACTGGACGATCACGACCACGAGGCCCTCACTCGCGAGCGCGGTGGGATCGAACATCGGGTCCGCCGCGGTGCCGGCCATGTAGCCGCCGCAGGAGATCCACACCAGGACCGGCAGTCCGGAGCCGGAAGGCCGGGCAGGGGCCGGGGTGCACACGGTGACGGTGAGCCAATTCGCATCGTCCGACGCCGCCGCCTGTGGACCGGGACCGGATTGCGGTGGCGGGGGACCGAACTCGATCGCGGGCCGGACCCCGTCCCAGTGGGGGACCGGCGCTGGGGCGGCGAAGCGCAGCGCCCCGATGGGCGGCTGCGCGTACGGGATGCCGCGGTAGATCGCGGTGCCCCCGACGTGCTCGCCTTCGACGATGCCCTCGGCGGTGCTGACGCGGGGATGCTCGCTCATATCGATCACCTCTCTGTGGCGTGTCGTCCCCTCGACGTTATCAGCCAGTTGTATTATTTCAAGCGTATTGAAACAGGAGGGGCGGTCGATGCCGAAGCAGGTCGATCATCGAGAGCGCCGGGAGACCATTGCCCGTGCGCTGTGGCAGGTGGTGAACACCCGGGGCGTGCTCCGGCTGAGCCTGCGCGAGGTGGCGAAGGAGGCCGGCATGTCTCACGGGCAGCTCCAGCACTACTTCGCGAGCCGCCAGGAGTTGCTGACCTTCGCCATGGACTTCGCCGCGGAACGGACCGCGGCGCGGGTGGCGAGCGGATTGGCGGAGCTCGGAGACGCGCCGCATCCGCGCGAGGTGCTGCGGCTGACCGTCGCCGAGATGTTGCCCCTCCACGACGACGCGCGGGCGACCAGTCGGATGAGCGCGGCCTACGTCCTGGAAGCGCTGCACGACGAGAACGTGCGCGCGCGCACCCGCGAGGGCATGCTCGCCGGGCGAGCCCAGGTGGTCTCCCTCCTCGCGCAGGCGATCGCGGATGGCAGTATCGACGCCCGGCGCGACCCCGAGGTCGAGGCCGACCGTCTCCTCGCCCTCACCGGCCTGACGCCCCTGCTCGACCTCGGCGTCATCGCCCCCGCGGGAGCCCTGGCCGCCGTCGACAAGCACCTCGAGGAGCTCTTCAGCGAGTGACCGCCGTCTTTGATGACGCTTTGGAAAATGTTTGTTTCGAATTGGTATAACGCCGCCACTGCGCCGATGTACTGGTTACGGTCGGGGCCATGTCGGAGCTGATCGCCACGCTGAACACGTACGTCTGGAGCCCGCCCCTGGTGTTCCTCTGCCTCGGCGCGGGGGTGTACTTCAGCATCCGGTCCCGGTTCGTCCAGGTGCGGCAGATCCCCACGATGATCAAGCAGCTCGTCGGCGGCGAGAAGTCCGACGACGGAGTGAGCTCCTTTCAGGCCCTGGCGATCTCGTTGGCCGGCCGGGTCGGAACCGGCAACATCGCCGGTGTGGCCACCGCCATCGCCTTCGGTGGCCCGGGTGCGCTGTTCTGGATGTGGGTGATGGCCTTCCTCGGCGCGTCCACCTCCTTCGTCGAGTGCACGCTGGGCCAGATCTACAAGGAACGCGACCGGCTCACGGGGGAGTACCGCGGCGGCCCCGCCTACTACTTCTCCCGCGCCTGGGCGCACACCCGATTCGCCCTCGCCGGCCGGGTGTACGGCCTCGCCTTCGCCGCGGTCACTGTGCTGGCCTGCGGGCTGTTGATGCCGATGGTCCAGGCCAACTCGATGGCCGTCGCGATGGACGGCGCCTGGGGCGTCCAGCCCTGGGTGGCCGCGGTCGGCATCGTGATCGTGCTCGCCTTCGTGATCATCGGCGGCGTCAAGCGGATCGCCACCTTCGCCACCGTGGTCGTGCCCTTCATGGCCATCGTCTACATCGCGGCCGCGCTCATCGTGATGGCCTTCAACGCGTCGGCCGTCCCCGAGGTCTTCAAACTGGTGATCGCCTCCGCGTTCGGCCTGGAGGCGGGAATCGGCGGCGCCGTCGGCGCGGCGATCATGTGGGGCGTCAAGCGCGGCATCTACTCCAACGAGGCGGGGCAGGGAACCGGCCCCCACGCCGCGGCGGCGGCCGAGGTCAGCCACCCGGCGAAGCAGGGCCTGGTCCAGGCCTTCGCCGTGTACGTCGACACCCTCTTCGTCTGCTCCGCCACCGGTTTCCTCATCCTCAGCACCGGCGCTTACCGAGTGTTCGACGGCGACGACCAGACCGCGCCCGTGATCGCCGACGGCGGCGCGCTCACCGGCGACCCCACTGTGGGCCCCGCCTATCCCCAGCAGGGCTTCGACACCGTCTTCAACGGCGCCGGCGCGAGCTTCATCGCGATCTCACTGGCCTTCTTCTGCTTCACCACCATCGTCGCGTACTACTACATGGCCGAGACCAACCTGCGCTTCCTCCTCGGACGCGCGGCGACCTTCGTGATCCCCGGCCTGAACTCGCCGCTCGGGCGCACGCTCACGATCCTCCTGCAGGCCCTGATCCTGGTATCCGTCGCGATCGGGGCGGTCTCCGAGGCCAAGGACGCCTGGGCGATGGGCGACCTCGGTGTCGGCCTGATGGCCTGGCTCAACGTGCTCGGCATCCTCGTCCTGCAGAACGCCGCGTTCGCCGCGCTGCGCGACTTCGAGCGCCAACAGAAACTGGGGATCGACCCGCAGTTCGACCCGGCCGGCCTGGGCATCGTGGGCGCCGACTTCTGGGACAAGCGGGCCGAGGAGCGCCGCACCGATCCCGTCGACGCCTGACCTCGGCGCGTTCGCCGACCTGCGCTGAAACGACGATTTCGCAGGTCGTCGCCCGCGGCGTACACTGGATTCGCGCTCCGTCCCGATGGCGGAGTGACTACGCGTGTTCCCCAGGCGCCCCATGGGCGTGCCGTGCAGCGCGGTCTCCCTCGCACGAGGGAGTGCAGCGCGGCGGAACACCAGGACACCGCGCACCGTCTCGAACCGCTGACCAGTGGATTCGGGGCAGTCGCGGCGTGTGAAACTGCAACTACGAAAGAGGCATCATGGCTGTCGTAACCATGAAGCAGCTGCTGGACAGCGGCGCGCACTTCGGTCATCAGACCCGCCGGTGGAACCCGAAGATGAAGCGTTTCATCTTCACCGACCGCAACGGCATCTACATCATCGATCTGCAGCAGACGCTGACCTACATCGATAAGGCCTACGAGTTCGTCAAGGAGACCGTTGCCCACGGCGGCACCGTCCTCTTCGTCGGCACCAAGAAGCAGGCCCAGGAGAGCATCGCCGAAGAGGCGACCCGCGTCGGTATGCCCTACGTGAACCAGCGCTGGCTGGGTGGCATGCTCACCAACTTCCAGACGGTCCACAAGCGTCTTCAGCGCATGAAGGAGCTGGAGACCATGGAGCAGACCGGTGGCTTCGAGGGTCGCACCAAGAAGGAAATCCTCATGCTCACGCGTGAGAAGAACAAGCTCGAGCGCACCCTCGGCGGTATCCGCGATATGGCCAAGGTTCCCTCGGCCATCTGGGTCGTGGACACCAACAAGGAGCACATCGCCGTGGGCGAGGCCCGCAAGCTGGGTATCCCGGTCATCGCGATCCTCGACACCAACTGCGATCCCGACCTCGTCGACTACCCGATCCCGGGTAACGACGATGCGATCCGCTCCGCCGCTCTGCTGACCAAGGTCGTGGCTTCCGCCGTGGCCGAGGGCGTGCAGGCCCGCGCGGGTGTCGCCGGTGGCGACGCCAAGCCCGAGGCCGGCGCCGGCGAGCCCCTCGCCGAGTGGGAGCAGGAGCTCCTGGAGTCGGCCACCGTCGCCACCGCGGCGGACGAGGCCAAGGCCACCGAGGCTCCGGCCGAGGCGCCCACCGAGACCCCGGAAGCCTGATCGTTTTCCGGTCGCACGACCTTCCCTCTTACGTAAGGAGCCGCATACATGGCGAACTACACCGCCGCTGACGTCAAGCGTCTCCGCGACCTCACCGGGTCGGGGATGATGGACTGCAAGAACGCGCTCACCGAGACCGACGGCGATTTCGACAAGGCCGTCGAGGTGCTGCGCATCAAGGGCGCGAAGGACGTCGGCAAGCGTGCCGGTCGTTCCACCGCCGAGGGCCTCGTGGCCGCCAAGGACGGCGTGCTCATCGAGCTCAACTCCGAGACCGACTTCGTGGCTAAGAACGCGGAGTTCCAGGAGCTGGCCGAGGCCATCGTGACCGCCGCCGCCGCGTCGGACGCCGCCACCGTCGAGGCCGTCGAGGCCCTGACGATCGACGGCGAGACCGTCGCCGCTCGCATCGAGGCCGCCTCGGCCAAGCTGGGCGAGAAGCTGGTCCTGCGTCGCGTCGCTCGGTACGACGGCCCCGTGGCCGTCTACCTGCACAAGCGCAGCTCGGACCTGCCGCCCGCCGTGGGCGTCCTGGTCTCGTACTCGGGCGAGGGTGACGCTGCTGCCGAGGCCGCTCGCGGCGCCGGCATGCAGGTGGCCGCGCTCAAGGCGCGCTACGCCAGCCGGGACGAGGTTCCGGCCGACGTCATCGAGAACGAGCGTCGCATCGCCGAGGAGACCGCGCGTGCCGAGGGCAAGCCGGAGCAGGCGCTGTCGAAGATCGTCGAGGGCAAGACCGTGGCCTACTACAAGGACACCGTCCTCCCCGACCAGCCGTCCGTGACCGACAGCAAGAAGTCGGTTCAGCAGGTGCTGGACGAGGCCGGCGTGAAGGTGCTCGCCTTCACCCGCTTCGAGGTCGGCCAGGAGTAATCCTCCACCGCAGCAACGACCCGGGCCGGACAGTCATCACGACTGTCCGGCCCGCGTCGTTTCCGCCGTCGCACCGATTGCGACACCGTGACCGTGCATCGCGACCTGCGGTTTTCATCGTCGTAACTGTGTTCAATGGAGGCGTGCGGATTTCTTCAAGCCCGAACGGCGCGGCGGCTGTCAGCCTTGAGGCATGAACACCACACGCACAGACAGCAACATCTGGCCCGGACTCACCTACACCGATCCGCTCGCGGCGCGGGAATGGCTGCGCCGCCTCGGCTTCGAGGACGGCATCCTCGTCGAGGGCGACGGTGACGGCGAGGTGATCCACTCCGAGATGCTCTGGCCCGACGGCGGGCGCGTCATGATCCACAGCGCCTGCAAACAGGACAAGACCTTCTCCGTCCCCACCGGAAGCGGCAGCCTCTACGTGGTGGTCACCGACCCCGACGCGGTGTACGCCCGCGCCACCGAGCTGAAGGCCACGCTGGTGCGCGACATGGCCGAAGAGGACTATGGGTCCCGAGGCTTCTCCATCGCCGACTCGGAGGGCAACACGTGGAGTTTCGGTACGTACGCGGGCTAGCCGAGCCCGGCGTCGCCCGCACGGTGGCGTACGACATCGGCGGAGTGCTCCCGGGCACCCACCTCGCCGTCCCGTCGCCGGCCCTCACCCTGATCGTCGACCTCGGCGACGGCCTCGACCTCACCGGGCCGGGCCTCGACGGCAGGACCAGCTTCCGGGTCTGCATCTCGGGGATGCACCACGCGCCCTACCTGGTGCACCACGAGGGCCTGCAACGCGGCGTCCAGGTGGACCTGCCGCCGAGCCTGGTCCGGGCCCTGACCGGCGCCCCCGCGGCCGAACTCGGCGGCGAGGCGATCGAACTCACCGACCTGCACCCCGAGCTCGCCGCCGAACTGGCCGGCCGCGTCGGTGCCGCCGCACCCGCCGACCGCGCCCGCGTCGCGGCGGGCGTCCTCGCCCGGCACGCGAGCACCGCACGCCAGGTGCAGCCCGACGCGGCCGCCGCCTGGGCCCACCTCGCCCGCCACCGGGGCGCGGTCACCGTGGCCGACCTCACCCAGCGGTCGGGGTGGTCGGCCCGCTACCTGGCGATGAAGTTCTCCGCCGAGTTCGGCATGAGCATCAAGGCCGCGGCGCGCCTCATGCGCTTCGACGCCGCCCGGCGCGACCTCGAGGCCGGCGGCAGGCCCGCCGAGATCGCCGCCCGGCGCGGATTCTCCGACCAGGCGCATCTGAGCCGCGAGGTGCGCGATTTCCTGGGGATGACCCCGTCGGCCTACCTCGCGCTGCGAGAAGGCGAGTTTGCGGCTGTGTAGTGTCGCCGGGGTGCCCAGGACCCGTCGTGCGATCGCAGCCGCGCTCGTGATGTGCCTGATCCTGATGACTGCGGCCTCCACCTTCATCGGCGGCGGCAGCGGCTACGTGCACTACCAGTCGAATGCGACCAGCTACATCCCCGACCTTCCCGGCGGCGCCCAGTACGTGTCCATGGGCGACAGCTACGCGACGTCCGGCTCGCACCGCAAGGTGCAGGCGATGGACCTGTGCACCCGCAACGGCGACGATCTCGGCCACGTGCTGGCCCAGCGGCTGCAGCCCTACTCCTTCACCGACCGGGCGTGCGCCGGCGCCACCCTCGACGATCTGACGCAGCCCTCGCCGAAGCCGAACACCTCACCGCAGCTGTACGGCGTGGGACCGTACACCCGCCTGGTGACCGTTCTCGCGGGCGCCAACTCGATGGGCTTCGGGGGAGTGGTGATGCACTGCTTCGCCGAGCCGGACGAGCAATGCCGCGCCGTCTCCGAACAGAACCTCCCCGGCACCCAGGGATGGGCCTTCGTCCGGGCCCAGTACGCGGCCACCGTCGACGCGATCCGCAAAGCGGCCGCACCGGACGTGCGCATCGTGCTCGTCGGCTACCTGCCGCTGTTCACACTCTCCGGCCCGGAGAACGCCGCCTGCCTCGACAGCGCGGGCATCCCCGCGGAGAACGTCGACCACTGGCGCCGCTGGTACCGCGGCATGGAACAGCTCATCGCCGAGGTGGCCGCCGACCGCGGCGCCCTCTACATCGCGCCGCCCACCGAACGGCCCGCCTGCTCGCCGGATCCCTATGTGGCCCTGGGCGGAGTGAAGCTCAAGGAGCAGGAGCCCGAGGCCAACGGACTGCACCCGACCCTCGCCGGACAACGCGCCGTGGGCAACCTGATCGAGGACCGGCTCCGAGGAATCGATCGGCCCGCATAGGATGGGGTCCGTGACAGACGTTGCCCAAGGAACCCAGCAGGACTCTCCACAGGAACAGGGGCGGCACGGCTACAAGCGCGTGCTGCTCAAGCTGGGCGGTGAGATGTTCGGCGGCGGCGAGGTGGGCCTCGACCCCGACGTGGTGAGCACCGTCGCGCAGCAGATCGCCGAAGTGGCCCGCAGCGGCCACGAGGTCGCGGTGGTGATCGGCGGCGGCAACTTCTTCCGCGGCGCCGAACTGCAGAACCGCGGCATGGACCGCGCCCGGTCCGACTACATGGGCATGCTCGGCACCGTGATGAACTGCCTCGCTCTGCAGGACTTCCTGCAGAAGGAGGGCGTGGACACCCGCGTGCAGACGGCCATCACCATGGGGCAGGTCGCGGAGCCCTACCTGCCGCTGCGCGCTCGGCGGCACCTGGAGAAGGGCCGCGTGGTGATCTTCGGCGCGGGCATGGGCATGCCCTACTTCTCCACCGACACCACCGCCGCACAGCGCGCGTTGGAGATCGGCGCCGAGGTGGTGCTCATGGCCAAGGCCGTGGACGGCGTCTACGACAGCGACCCGCGCACCAACCCCGATGCCACCATGTTCACCGAGATCACCCACCGCGAGGCGCTGGAAAAGGGCCTCAAGGTGGCCGACGCGACGGCCTTCAGCCTCTGCATGGACAACAAGATGCCGATGCTGGTGTTCAATCTCCTGGTGGAGGGGAACATCGCCCGCGCCGTCGCCGGCCACAAGATCGGCACGCTGGTCCGCCCCTGACGGACCGCCGCGCACCCCTCACCGACTGACGAACGAAGGACGAAACCAGTGATCGACGAAGCACTCTTCGACGCCGAGGAGAAGATGGAGAAGGCCGTCTCGGTGGCCCGGGAGGACTTTCAGTCGATCCGCACCGGTCGCGCGAACCCCTCGATGTTCTCGAAGGTGGTCGTGGACTACTACGGCTCGCCCACGCCGATCACGCAGATCAGCTCCATCACCACCCCCGAGGCCCGCCTCGTGGTGATCAAGCCCTACGAGGCCAACCAGCTGGGCAACATCGAGACCGCGATCCGCAACTCCGATCTCGGCGTGAACCCGACCAACGACGGGCAGCTCATCCGCGTCGCGATCCCGCAGCTCACCGAGGAACGCCGCCGCGACCTGGTCAAGCAGGTCAAGAGCAAGGGCGAGGACGCGAAGGTCTCCATCCGCAACGTGCGTCGCAAGGCCAATGAGCAGCTCGCCAAGATCGAGAAGGACGGCGACGCCGGCGAGGACGACGTGGCACGCGCCGAGAAGGACCTCGACAAGACGACCGCCAAGTACGTGGCGCAGATCGATGACCTGGTCAAGCACAAGGAAGCCGATCTGATGGAGGTCTAGCCGTGGCTGATACCCCGGAATCGGCGACCGGAGATCCCGGCGCCGGATCTGCGCCGCCGGCCAAGCGGCAGATCAGTGCCGGACGCAACCTGCCCGCCGCCATCGCGGTGGGCGTAAGCCTGGGCGCGATGATCGTCGCGATCCTGGTGTTCGCTCCGCACCTGTGGGTGCCGCTCGTCGCCGCCGCCGTGGCGGTGGCCACCTGGGAGGTGGTCAAGCGGTTCCGCGCCGCCGGCACCAACCTCGAACTGTGGCCGATGCTGATCGGCGGCCAGGCCATCATCTGGCTGTGCTGGCCGCTCGGCCCCGAGGGTGTGCTCGCCGCGTTCACCGCCACCGTGCTGGTGTCGATGATCTGGCGGCTCCTGGGACATCAGAGCACCGCCGCCCCGAACTCCTTCACCCGCGACATCTCCACCACCGTCTTCGTGCTCGCCTGGATCCCGCTGTTCGCGTCGTTCGGCGCGATGCTCGTGCTGCCCGACAACCGCGGGCCGCAGCGCGTGGCGGCGCTCATCATCCTGGTCGTGTGCTCCGACGTGGGCGGATACGCCGCCGGAGTGCTCTTCGGCAAGCATCCGATGGTGCCCGCGATCAGCCCGAAGAAGTCCTGGGAGGGCTTCGCCGGCTCGATGGTCGCGGGCGCGATCGGCGCCGTGCTGGTGCTGAAGTATCTGCTCGACGTGAACCCGGTGTGGGGCCTGCTGCTGGGGCCGGTCGTGGTGATCACCGCAACCCTCGGCGACCTGCTGGAATCGCAGGTCAAGCGCGATCTGGGGATCAAGGACATGGGAACCCTGCTGCCCGGCCACGGCGGCCTCATGGACCGCCTGGACTCGCTGCTGCCCAGCGCCGTCGTGGTGTGGGCCGCGCTCACCGCGTTGATGGGGAGCTAGCCGGCCGGATTCGCCGGGCGCCGCCGCACCACCTCGCGCAGCGGTCGCGGCGTGATGTTCTCCCGGCGACGCGCCTTGCGGCGCGTCACGATCACGCCGATCAGAGCGATCGCCCACAGCGGGTACTGCGCCATCCAGGCGGCGCGGAAGCCGTCGAAGCTGAGACCTGCGCCCGAGCCCATGATCGAGCCCATCGCCTGGATCAGCACCAGGCTCGCCAGGAAGCCGCCGATGTTCACCATGCCCTGCGCGGTGCCCAACACCCGGGTGGTGTTGAACGAGCGCGCGTAATCGAAGCCGATGGCCGAACTCGGACCGCCCACCGAGATCACCAGGACCAGCAGCGTCAGCAGCCAGACGGGGGACGGCTCGTCGCGCACCAGGACCACCGTCCACACCGCGGCGCTCCCCAGGATGATCGCGATCACCATCCACGAGCGGCGCAGCGGGAAGCGACCGGTGAGGTAGCCGATCACGGGGCCCGATGCCAGCGTCGCGACCACACCGAAGCTGACGATCGCACCCGCCGTACTCGACGGGAGTCCCTGTCCGAGAGTCAGATAGGGCACGCCCCACATCAGCATGAAGGCGGTCACCGAGAACATCGCGCCCATGTGCGTGAAGAAGCCGAGACGGGTACCGGGGTGCATCCACGTCGACCGCAGGATGCCCGGGATGTCGCCCACGCGGACGGTGACGCGCGGCGCCACCCGGTCGGGCGGCGCGTCCCGGACCAGTGTCAGCACCGCGATCGCCGCGACGAGTCCGAGGCTGGCCGCGCCCACGTAGGCGGGTGTCCACCCGGACGCGTGCAGCAGCGCCAGGAAGGGAACGGCCGACAGGATCTGGCCGAGCTGGCCGGTCATGCCCGTCAGCTGGGTGACGAGCGGGATGCGACGCACCGGGAACCAGGCGGGCACCAGACGCAGCACCGAGACGAAGGTGAGGGCATCGCCCACGCCGACGGCGACGCGGCCGGCGATGGCCACGGGGAGGGACTCGGTGAGCGCGAGCGTCATCTGGCCGGCCGCCATGATCATCGCGCCCGTGAACACGAGCCGACGCGATCCGAACCGGTCGAGCAACAGGCCCGCCGGGATCTGCATCCCCGCGTAGACCACGAGCTGCAGCACGACGAACGCGGACAGCGTCGCCGGTGCCGCGCCGTACCGCTCACCGGCCTCGGTGCCCGACACCCCGAACGAGGTGCGTTGCAGCACACCGATCACATAGGCGAACGTCGCCACCGACCAGACGACCCACGCACGCATGCGCCCATCGTTTCACCGAGGCGCGGTCGCGCTCACGGCGGCCCGGATGTCAGTCGCGCAGCTTCTTCGCGGCGCGGCGCAGTTGGAAGATCCGCAGGCCGCCCGCGGAACCCACGACGAGCGCGCCCAGGATGGCCGCGATCAGCAGGGACACGCCCAGCGGCAGGTTCGCCTCCCAGAACAGCAGGTTGATCTGGGTGTTCTGCTGGTTCTGCACGATGAAGGCGAGCAGTACGAGCAGGATCACCGCGCCACCGACCAGCCCGGACCACAGCGACGCCGACCGGGTGTGCTTGACCTGGTCGTAGGCGTCGAGAGTCACCCCGCCGTCCTTCTTCGCGGGCGCGCCGGACTGTTCCTCGGGGTCGGTCGAGGCCGGAATCTTCACGGGCTCTTCGCTGTCCCGAACACGGTCTTCGTTCGCTGCCATGCGGCATATCCTGCCACCTGATCGCGCACTGCGAAACCGTGGGACACTGGAGTGGACATGAGTACTTCTCTGCCCCTGGTGTTCGACGCGCCCAAGCGCGGCAAGCCCCCGCGCCACCTGGCCGACCTCACCGACGACGAGCTGCAGCAGGCCGTCGTCGACCTCGGTCTGCCCAAGTTCCGCGCGAACCAGCTCGCCCGTCACTACTACGGCCGGCTCGAGGCCGACGCGGCCACGATGACCGACCTCCCGGCCGCCGCGCGCGGCACCGTCGGCGAGGCGCTCCTGCCCGAGCTGATGACGCCCGTGCGGCACATCGCCACCGACAGTGGCACCACCCGCAAGACGCTGTGGCGCCTGCACGACGGCACGCTGCTCGAATCGGTGCTCATGCGGTACACCGACCGCGCCACGCTGTGCATCTCCAGCCAGGCCGGCTGCGGTATGGCGTGCCCGTTCTGCGCCACCGGCCAGGGCGGCCTCGATCGCAACCTCTCCACCGCCGAGATCGTGGACCAGGTCCGTAGTGCCGCGAAGGCCATGCAGGACGGCGACGTGGCCGGCGGGCCGGGGCGCCTGTCGAACGTCGTCTTCATGGGCATGGGGGAGCCGCTCGCCAACTACAAGCGGGTGGTGCAGGCCGTGCGCCGGATCGTCGCACCCGCGCCCGAGGGCCTGGGTATCTCGCAGCGCCACGTCACCGTGAGCACCGTGGGCCTCGCGCCCGCGATCCGCAAGCTGGCCGACGAGGGCCTGTCGGTGACGCTCGCCGTCTCGCTGCACACCCCCGACGACGAGCTCCGCGACACCCTGGTGCCGGTGAACAACCGGTGGAGCGTGGCCGAGGTGCTGGACGCGGCCCGCTACTACGCCGACAAGACCGGCCGCCGCGTGTCCATCGAGTACGCGCTGATCCGGGACGTGAACGATCAGCCCTGGCGGGCCGACATGCTGGGCGAGAAGCTGCGCAAGAAGCTGGGCCAGTTCGCGCACGTCAACCTGATTCCGCTCAACCCGACGCCGGGCAGCGAGTGGGACGCCTCGCCGAAGGACCGGCAGGACGAGTTCGTGCGCCGGGTGATCGCGCAGGGCGTCTCGTGCACCGTGCGCGATACCCGCGGTCAGGAGATCGCCGCGGCCTGCGGTCAGCTCGCGGCAGAAGAAAACGCCTGACCCGGCGGGTCAGGCGTTCTCGGGTGGAACGGGGCGGCTAGCTCAGTTCTTCCACTTGCCGCGGCTGGAGTACCAGTTGATCACGATGGCACCCAGGATGGCCACGGCGAAGCCGACCAGCCAGATGTCCTCGGTCTTGCCGGGGTGGTTGCCGATGGTCATGCCCAGCAGGAGCAGCGCGAACAGCACGCCGGCGACGCGGGCGGCGTTCGGTGCGTTGCCGCTCCAGCCCCAGTCCTTCGAGGGCACGTCGGCCTCGTCGACCGTCGAATTGCTCTGCTGACGCTCCAGGTCGGTGGTTGCCACTGCGCGTTCTCCTTCGTCGCTGCCTGCCGCCCGGGAGGCTGAGCCCCGGGATATGTACGAATCCTATCCCGCTACGACCGGCTGTCGTATCAGGGGCGCCGCAAATCACCGGTAGCGTCGGGCGGGTGATCTTCCACCTCGCCTTCGTCACCGACTGGGATACCGCTCAGGCCGCCGGCGAATACACGATGTCGACCCGCGGCGCGTCGCTCGCCGACGTCGGATTCATCCACGCCTCCACCGCCGAGCAGTGGCGCGGCGTGCGGGAGCGGTTCTACGCCGACGTTCCCGCGTCCGATCTCGTCCTGCTCTCCATCGATCCGACGGGCCTCGATGTGCGGTACGAGCCGCCCGCCCCGGGCGTCGACAAGCTGTTCCCGCACATCTACGGCCCGATCCCCGTGTCCGCGGTGACCGGGACCGCGCGGATCGACTAGGTCACGGAACGACGGTGCCGTCCGGCGCCAGGATCAGGGTCGAGCTGGTGCCCGCCGGTCCGGTGTAGTCGATCGTGACCGCCGTCGCCGCGAACGCGACTCTGGTCGGCTCGCGGACCGTCCGGGTGATTCCGGGCGCATCGGCGATCGCGGTGGTGATGGCGTCGAGGTTCATCAGATCGGGTGCGAACCGGGCGCCGGTCTGATTGCGCAGGTCGGAGGAGTATCTCCACATGCCGTCGCGGAGCTCCCAGGTTTCGAGGTTCTCGGGATCGTCGGGGAGGGCGAGTGTGGCCACGGGGCCCCACTGGTCGATCGTCAGCGAGACGACCGCCACCGGTTTCAGTGCGGTGGTCATCGACTCGTAGGCGGCGCGGATGTTCGTCGACGCCATCGGATTGCCGACCAGGCGCACACCGGCCACGGGCTCCGGCGGCTTCTTCGCGGGTGGATCATCGGGTAGGGCCCTGCCGTTCTGGTCGCGGCAGTTCTTGCCCTCGCTGTCGCAGATCCGGGACCACTGAGGGCCCCCATCGCCGAACGTTCCTCCGCTCGAGTCGTTCATCGCCTTCGCGACGCCCCCGATGAGCACGGCGGTGAGGACGATCACGACCACGAAGATGAGCGCGGTGGAGGTGGTCGAGTCGACGGACGATTCCGCCCGTGTGACCTTCGTCGACGGCGGTTTCGCAGGCGCGGGTACGGGTGCGGACGGCGTCACCCGGGCGGGTGTCGCCGGGCGGTCCGTGGGTGGTGCGAGGAACGAGGGCGCCGCGACCTGCAGATCGTCGACGAGGCCGGTGAGTTCGCCGAGCGTGCTCGCGCGCAGGGCGGTGGCGACCCGGTCGCGATGTTCGGCACCGTCGAGCTGACCGTCGGACAGGGCGCTGTCGAGCAGGCCCATGACCTCCTCGCGATCGGCGTCGCGGGCGCGCTTGCCCGCACCGCCGAATTTACGTTCGTTGGAGTCGAAGTTTTCCGACATGCATCGCAGCGTAGCCGTTGCGATGGGAAACGAGTACCCGGAGGCTCAGGCGGGCGTCCCGTCGAACTCGACGACGAAAGTTCCCCAGCCGAGCGGCGCGATCCGGTGCGCGGCATCGTCGGCCAGCGCGGCGATCTCGTCGGCGGTGCGCACGCCGCCGCCGTGCAGGCACAGTGCCCGCAGATCGGCCTCGGTCTCGTGATCGTCCGTGGTCTCCGGATTGAGCACGTCACCGACGAAGGCCACCGTCCCGGCGCTGCCGCGCAAGGTCGAGAGCAGTAGGCGCGCGTCCGCGTCCGGGAGCGTCTCCAGGAAGTCGATGCCGAGGACGAGGTCGAACCGCTGCGGCAGCGGCGCGAAGACCGTTGCGGGCGCGGCGGTCACGCGCGCGCGACGCTCGGGGGCCACCACCGCGTACTCGCGCTCCACCGTGCTCGGCATCCCGATCAGCGTCACAGACACCTCGGGGAGCAGCCGGGCGAGGTTGTCCGCGTACACCCCCGCGCCGTCGCCGAAGACGGCCACGGTGCGGATCGCCGCGAAATCGATCGCCTCCGGGAGGGCGGGCGCGCGATAGGTGGCCCAGCGCGTGGCGTGGGCGTGCAGTTGTTCGGCCAGGTCGTCGTCGGTCCGGCGCGCCTCGCGCAGCGTGCCGCCCTCGAACGGGACGGCCCGGCCGGTGCGGACGGCGTCGACCAGCCGCGTGAAGGGCAGGTCGAGGCGCGTGCGCAGGCGGTCGTTGTGCAGGCTCCCCGGCAGGATCTCGTCGGGGTCGGTGAGCAGCTCGCCGCGCGCCGTCAGCGCGTAGCCGGACCCGTCCCGCGTCACGAACTCCAGCAGCGCCAGATGCCGCAGCAGCTTCTCGGTGGCCGCGGGATCGGTCCCGCAGGCGGTGGCGATCGCCGACGCCGTGGTGGCGCCCTCGTCGATCGCGGCGAAGATGCCGAGGGTCACGCCGGCGCGGATCGCGAACGGCGGCAACAGCTCCGTGAGCTCATGGATCTCGGAGGCGAGGTTCTGATCCTGGCTGGTGTCCACGAGCTCCGCGTCGCCCTCGACCGTCGCCACCTCGCGGTGGCGCCAGTACCCGGTGATCTCCACCCGATCCTTGTCCAGGCCCTTGTCGTTCTTCGCCCAGCGCCGCAGCGGCTTGATCGTCAGCGTCTCGCCCGCCACCCACAGGTACGGGCGCTCGCCGCGCCACCGCGCCTGCTGCACCGTCTCGACCATGCGCGACTGCCCGCCCGACTCCGAGCGGTACAGCCAGACGAACTCCACATCGCCCTGCGTCCGCAGCTCCTGCCGGTGCGCGGGCTCGGCGACCTCGATGATCGCGGTGGCCTTGAACCCCGGGGGCAGCAGTTCCAGGCAGCGCCCGATGGCCGGCAGCGCGGTCTCGTCGCCGCCCAGCAGGAGCCAGTCCACATCGCGGGGGAGCGCGGCGGAGTGCTTCGGCCCGGCGATGAGCACCTTCGAACCCACCTCGGCCCGCCGGGCCCACGTGGCGGCCAGGCCGGTGCCGTGCAGGACGAAGTCGATGCTCATCTCGCCGGCGTCGGCGTCGATCTCGCGCACCGTGTACGTGCGGGCGTGCTCGAACGACCCGTCGGTCCAGTCCACGCGGCCCTGATCGGTGTTCTTCGGCACCTCGAACGGGAACTCGCCGGTGTGCAGATCGGGGAGGAGCACCTTGACGTCGTCGTCGAAACCGGTGCTGCGTACCGGTGGCAGCTCCACCCCGTCCCGGACGTGCGTGTCCATCGCCGGGCCGCCGACCACGATGCGTCGCATCCCCGGTGTCACATCGGTCACGCGGAGCACGTCGAATTCGCGCAGGCAGATCGGGAACACCGCGCCGTCGCGGAGAGTGCTGGCCATCGTGGCGGGCCTTTCGTCGGGATTCCGTACTTCACAAGGTTAGCCTGGCCTGTGCATGGCGAGGAGTGGCGGACCGTCGGGCCCCGAGTGCGCGCCGATACGCTGAGGCGGTGACCACCCGCGTCCTCATCCTCGGCAGCACCGGCTCCATCGGCACCCAGGCGCTGGAGGTGATCGCCGAGAACCCGGACCGGTTCGAGGTGGTCGGGCTCGGTGCCGGCGGCGGCAATCCCGACTTGCTCGCGCAGCAGGCCCGCGCGACCGGAATCGACGGCGCCCGGATCGGCATCGCCGATCCCTCCCGCGCCGGCTCCTTCGACGGCGCGCTGACGGGCCCGGACGCCATGACCCGCCTGGTGGAGACGGTCGAGGCCGATGTGGTGCTCAACGGCGTCGTCGGCAGCCTCGGTCTCGGCCCGACCCTGGCCGCACTCGACAGCGGCGCGCGGCTCGCGCTGGCCAACAAGGAATCCCTCGTCGCCGGCGGTTCGCTGGTGCTGGGGCGCGCCGCGCCCGGCCAGATCGTGCCCGTCGACTCCGAGCACTCGGCCATCGCCCAGTGCCTGCGCGGCGGTACGGCCGCCGAGGTCGACCGGCTGATCCTCACCGCGTCCGGTGGCCCGTTCTTCGGCCGTACCCGGGCGGAACTGGCCGATGTCACACCCGCGCAGGCTGCGCAGCACCCCACCTGGTCGATGGGGCAGATGATCACCCTGAACTCCGCCACGCTGGTGAACAAGGCGCTCGAGGTGATCGAGGCGCACCTGCTGTTCGGCGTGCCCTACGACCGCATCGACGTGACCGTGCACCGGCAGTCCGTGGTGCACTCGATGGTCACCTTCGTCGACGGCGCCACCATCGCCAAGGCCTCGCCGCCGTCGATGAAGCTGCCGATCGCGCTGGCGCTGGGCTGGCCCGATCGCGTCCCCGGCGCGTCCGTGGCCTGTGATTTCACCCAGGCGCACACCTGGACCTTCGCCCCCGTGGACGACGAGACCTTTCCCGCGATCGCCGTCGCCCGCGATGCCGGCACCCGGGGTGGCAGCCTGACCGCGGTCTTCAACGCCGCCAACGAGGTGGTCGCCCAGGCCTTCCTCGACGGACGCACGTCCTTCCTCGCCATCGTCGACACCGTCGCGCAGGTGGTGTCCGACGGTGCGCAGTGGCAGGCCGAGCCGCGCGACGTGGCCGATGTGCTCGCCGCGGAGGAGTGGGCGCGCGCCCGTGCGGCGACGCTCGTCGGCCTCGCCTGACCCGACCCGAGGTCCACGGATTCGGCCCTGAGCGGAAGCGCCGATCACGTGGTCCGCACCACTGCCGCGCCCCGGTATTCTGGACGCCATGATGTATGGCCTGGGTATCGCGGCGTTCGCGCTGTGCATCCTCGCCTCGATCGCGTGGCACGAGTGCGGGCACATGTGGGCCGCACAGGCCACGGGGATGAAGGTGCGGCGCTACTTCGTGGGCTTCGGGCCCACGCTGTGGTCGACCCGGCGCCCGAAGGGCCCGGACGGGATCGAGTACGGGGTCAAAGCGCTGCCTCTGGGCGGCTTCTGCGATATCGCCGGAATGACGCTGATGGACGAGCTGAAGACGCCCGTCGAGCAGGAGAAGGCGATGTACAAGCAGGCCGCGTGGAAGCGGCTGTTCGTGCTGTTCGCCGGACCGGCGATGAACTTCGTCCTCGGGATCGTCCTGATCTACGGCGTCGCCGTGGTGTCCGGCCTGCCCGCCATCAACACCCCCGCGCAGGCGGCCGTCGCCGGCACCGGCTGTGTCGCCGAAGCCACGACCAAACCGACGCCGGAGGGTAAGCCCGGCCAGCCGATCGGCGAGTGCAAGCCCAGCCCGGCAGCGCAGGCGGGCCTGCAGTTCGGCGACGTCATCGCCTCGGTCAACGGCACTCCCGTGAACGCCGAGACCGTGATCGACGCCCTGCAGAAGGCCTCCGGGCCGATCGCCCTCGGCATCGTCCGGGACGGCCGGGACCAGACGATCACCGTCGATCCCATCATCTCCAAGAAGTGGCGGTCGACCCCCGACGGTAAGGACTTCGCCGAGGTCACCGGGCCCACCATCGGCATCACGGTGGGCACGCTCGGTGTGACGAACCACTACAACCCGCTCACGGCGATCGGCGGCACCGCGGCGTTCACCCTCGACCTCGGTCAGAAGACCGTGGTCGCGATCGGCCAGCTGCCGCAGAAGGTGCCGGCCCTGATCGACGCGATCAAGGGCGAGAAGCGCGGCCTCGACACCCCGCAGTCCATGGTGGGCGCCGCGATGATCGGTGGCGAGGTGGCCGAGCGCGACATGTGGCAGGTCTTCTTCCTGCTGCTCGCCGGCCTCAACCTCATGCTGGGCCTGATCAACCTGCTGCCGGTGCCGCCCTTCGACGGCGGGCACATGGCCGTGGTGATCTTCGAGAAGCTGCGCGACCTGGTGACCGGCCGCAAGGGCGGCCCCGTCGACTACATGAAGCTCGCGCCGCTGACCTACGTGGTGCTCGCCCTCGCCGGCGGGTACATGCTGTTAGTGCTCACCGCCGACATCGTCAATCCCATCAAGCTCTTCAACTGAACTGGAGTAGCAGCACATGTCCGTAGGTTTGGGAATGCCGGCAGCCCCGGCCCCGACGCTCGCACCCCGCCGCAAGACCCGCCAGCTCAACGTGGGCGGAGTCGGCGTCGGCAGCGACAGCCCCATCTCGGTGCAGTCCATGTGCACCACCAAGACCCACGACGTGAACGCCACGCTGCAGCAGATCGCCGAGCTCACCGCGTCCGGCTGCGACATGGTGCGCGTGGCCTGCCCCCGGCAGGAGGACGCCGATGCGCTGCCGATCATCGCCAAGAAGGCGAACATCCCGGTGATCGCGGACATCCACTTCCAGCCGAAGTACATCTTCGCCGCGATCGACGCCGGCTGCGCCGCCGTGCGCGTGAACCCGGGCAACATCAAGGAGTTCGACGGCCGCGTCGGCGAGGTGGCGAAGGCCGCCGGCGCCGCGGGCATCCCGATCCGCATCGGCGTCAACGCCGGCTCGCTCGACAAGCGGCTCATGGAGAAGTACGGCAAGGCCACCCCGGAGGCGCTCGTCGAGTCGGCGCTGTGGGAGGCCTCGCTGTTCGAGGAGCACGGCTTCGGCGACATCAAGATCTCGGTCAAGCACAACGATCCGGTGATCATGGTGGAGGCCTACCGGCAGCTGGCCGCGCAGTGCGACTACCCGCTGCACCTCGGCGTCACCGAGGCCGGCCCCGCCTTCCAGGGCACCATCAAGAGCTCCGTCGCCTTCGGAGCCCTGCTCGCCGAGGGCATCGGCGACACCATCCGTGTCTCCCTCTCGGCCCCGCCGGCCGAGGAGATCAAGGTGGGCGATGCCATCCTGCAGTCGCTGAACCTGCGGCCCCGCAAGCTGGAGATCGTCTCCTGCCCGTCCTGCGGCCGCGCCCAGGTCGATGTCTACAAGCTCGCGAACGAGGTCTCCGCCGGGCTCGAGGGCATGGAGGTGCCGCTGCGCGTGGCCGTCATGGGCTGCGTCGTGAACGGTCCGGGCGAGGCCCGCGAGGCCGACCTCGGTGTGGCCTCCGGCAACGGCAAGGGCCAGATTTTCGTCAAGGGCGAGGTGATCAAGACGGTGCCCGAGGCGCAGATCGTGGAGACCCTGATCGAGGAAGCCCTGCGGATCGCCGAGGAATCGGGGGATAGTGAGGGGAGCGGTACCCCCGTGGTCACCGTGTCCTAGGTAGGCCGTCGCGAAGAGCGTGAGGAGTCGCCCGTGTTGAGGATGCTGCACGAGAGGCCGGTCCCGCCGCGGGATCTGCCCAAGGTGCTGGCCGTCCTCGATGCGGATCCGGTGGCCGCCTGCATGGTGGCCGGGCGTGTCCAGGAGTACGGCACCGATCCCGGTTCGCTCGGCGGCGAGCTGTGGTCGCACCGCGATTCCTCCTCCGCCCTGTGCTTCGCCGGGGCGAACCTCATGCCGCTGCGCGGCGATCTCGATGCGATGCGGTACTTCGCCGGCCGCGCGGGCCGCGGTGCGCGCACCGCCGCATCGGTGGTCGGTCGCGCCGAGCTGGTGCTGCCCCTGTGGTCGGACCTCGAATCGTCGTGGGGCCCGGCGCGGGAGGTCCGCGAGGAGCAGCCGTTGATGGTCATGGCCGGTCCTTCGCGCGCGCCGCACACCGGTGTCCGGCCCGCCCGGATGGCGGAGCTCGACCGCTACCTCGATGCGTCGATCGCGATGTTCACCGCCGAGGTCGGCATCGACCCGCGCATGGGCGACGGGGGCCGCGCCTACCGCCGCCGCGTCGCCAACACGATCCTCAGCGGCCGCGCGTACGTGCTCTTCGACGGTCCCGAGGTCGCCTTCAAGGCCGAGGTCGGGGCCGTTTCGCGCACCGTCGGACAGATCCAGGGCGTATGGGTGCGGCCCGACCTGCGGGGGCGGGGTCTCGGTGGTGCCGGAACGGCGGCCGTCGCCGACGCGGTGCGGCGCACCGGGCGGGTGCCCAGCCTGTACGTCAACAGCTTCAACACCCCGGCCCGCCGCGCCTATGAGCGGGTGGGATTCGAGCAGGTCGCGACCTTCGCCACGGTCCTGTTGACCTGAGTGCGTCACGGCACTCGTGTAAGAGAACGCCTTGCCCTTACTATTCGTGCGTGAATACGTGGGGGTACGTCGCGGTCGTCGCGCTGATGGTGGTCGGACTGTTGGGGATCGTGATCCCGGTGCTGCCGGGTTCCACCCTGGTGGCGCTGGGCGTCCTGATCTGGGCGATCTTCACCGGCGGGTCGGCCTGGGGCGTCTTCGCCGCGGCGCTCGGCTGCATGGTGATCGCGTGGGTGGTCAAGTACTTCGTGGGGCACCGCACCATGGCCAAGGCCGGGGTGGGGAAGTGGTCGCTCGTGGCGGGCGGCGTTTGCGGGATCGTGCTGTTCTTCGTGATCCCCGTGATCGGGCTGCTGATCGGCTTCATCGGTGGCACGTTCGTCGCCGAAGCGCTGCGCCTCAAAGACGTTCGGGCGGGCTGGACCGGGGCGATCGCCGCGACCAAGGCCGCGGGACTGCTCATCCTGATCGAACTCGCCGGCGCGCTGTGCGCCGTGGGGATCTGGTTGCTCGCCGTGCTGAACTGATCAGCCCTGCGGCTCATCGCCCTGGCCGCGCTTGTTGAGCCGACTGACCTTCTCGGTGTTGTTCTGCACGATCGAGCTCGCGAGGGAACCGCCCACCGTCACGAACAGCCCCACCACCAGCACGGCGTAGACCAGCGTGAAGATCTTCGACAGGGTCATCGTGGGGTTGAGATCGCCGTTGCCCATCGGGAGCCCCACGGATACGGCGTAGAACAGCGAATCGATCACCGACCACTTCTCGGCGAGGGTGTAGAAGATCGTCGCCGCGGTCACGATGATGATCAGGCTGAGCACCGCGCCGCGCATCGACGGGTCCCGCCAGCTGGTGCGCACCGCGCCGAAGAACCGCTTGAACATCAGTGTCAGGCCCAACATCACCCCAGCCTAACGAGGCCCCCGCGTAGGGTGTCGGCATGCGATCCGAGGTGGCGGGACTGTTCGATCTCACCGGACGCACCGCTCTGGTCACGGGGGCCAGCTCGGGGATCGGCGCGGCCATCGCGGAGGCGCTCGACGGTGCCGGGGCTCGCGTCCTGCGCACCGGCCGGGACCGTGACCGGCTCGGACCCGAGGGCATCAGCGCCGACCTCGCCGACGGGGTCGACGATCTCATCGCGGCGGTCGACGCGCGTGCCGATGCCGTCGACATCCTGATCAACTGCGCCGGGACCAATCCCCGCCCGCCGCTCGCCGAGATCGACGATGTCCTCTACCGCGAGATCCTCGCGGTGAACCTCGACGCACCCTTCCGGCTGGGACAGCACTACGGTCCGCGGATGGCCGCCCGCGGCTGGGGCCGCATCATCAACGTCGCCTCGACGCAGGCGCACCGCGCCTTCGGCAACAGCGGGGCCTACGGGGTCGCGAAGGCGGGGATCGCCGGACTCACCCGTTCCCAGTCGGAGGCCTGGGCCGCCCGCGGCGTGACCGCCAATTCGCTGACCCCCGGCCTGATCGCGACACCGATGACCACCGCCGTCCTCGCCGATCCCGAACGCGCCGAGTACTTCCGGCGGCGCGCCCACACCGGGACGCTCGGCGCACCGTCGGACTTCGCGGCGGCCGCGGTCTTCCTGGCGGGGGAGGGCTCACGGTTCGTCACCGGCCAGAACCTGTGCGTCGACGGTGGCCTCTCGGTCACCTGATCATTCGACCCGTTCCAGCACCACGCTCGCGCCGTGCCCACCGGCCGCGCAGATCCCGAGCAGCGCGGTCTGCTTACCGGTGCGGGCGAGCTCGTTGGCCATCGTGGTCACCATGCGGGCCCCGGTGGCGCCGAAGGGATGTCCGATCGATACCGAGCCGCCGTGCACGTTCAGCTTGCCCGGGTCGATCTCGCCCACCGGGGTATCGCGGTCGAGTCGCTCCGCCGCCCACTCCGGGCTCGCCAGCGCATCGAGGACCGACAGGGTCTGGGCCGCGAAGGCCTCGTGGATGTCGACGAGGTCGACGTCGTCCAGCTCCAGGCCGGCCTTGTCCAGCGCACGCGGCATCGAGATCGCGGGGCCGATGAGCACCTCGTCGGCGGGGTCGACACTCACGTAGCTCCAGGAGCGGATCGCGGCCAACGGGGCCAGGCCGAGTTCGCGGGCCTTGTCCTCACTCATCACGAGCACGGCCGCGGCACCGTCGGTCAGCGGGCTGGCGTTGCCCGCGGTCACCGTGCCGTCGCGGTTGAAGACGGGGCGCAGGGAGGCCAGCTTCTCGGCGCTGGTGTTGTCGCGGACCAGGCCGTCGCGGGTCACGGTGGTGCCGTCGGGCGTGGTCACCGGGACCACCTCGTCGTCGAAGCGGCCCGAGGCGATGGCGGCGGCGGCCCGGGCGTGCGACCGCGCGGCGTAGGCGTCCTGCGCCTCGCGGGAGATGCCGTGGATCTTCGCCATCTTGTCGGCCGATTCGCCCATCACCTCTCCGGTGGTGCGCTCGGAGATCTTCGGGCGGCTCGGCAGGAGGCCGGTGAACGGGGCGAGCCCCAGCGCGGCACCCACGTAGTCGCGGATCGAGGGCTTGCCCAGGGCCAGCGGTGCCGCGGCCTGGACCAGCTTGTTCGGCAGGTTGACCGAGGCGTTCGACACCGAATCGGAGCCGCCCGCGATCATGATGTCGTACTCACCGCGCTCGATCGCGGCGGCCGCGGTGGTGATGGCCTGTAGGCCGGAGGCGCAGGCGCGGGTCACGGTGTGGCCCTCGACGCCGTGGCCCAGGCCCAGGTCGATGGCCACCTCGCGCGCGATGTTGGGGGCGCCGGCGGGCAGGATCACGCCGCCCCAGACGATGGCCTCGATCCGGTCCGCGACGGCGGGGACGCGGTCCAGCAGGCCCTCGACGGCGCGGCCGGCGAGGGCGATGGTGTCGAGTTGGGCGAAGTCGCCGAAGGCGCGGACGAAGGGGGTGCGGGCGCCGGAGACGATCACGGCGCGCCGGCTCGTGGGAGTGGACATGGCGCTATCTTACTCATGAGTCAGTTCGGTGTGCGGCGCACCGCGGTGAGGTCACTTGCGTCTCAGTCTTCACAGGCCCGCGCGGCAACCCGGCCCGGTCCGCGCACCGTCATACCCTGTCCCGGTGAAGAACCTGCGCACCCGTGTCGTCGTGATCGTCGCCCTCGTGGCGATGGTCGTGTCGGGCGGCTGCGCAACCGCGAACATCAACGGTCCCGGTCCGGTGGCCGTGCGCTTCGGTGCCGCCCTCGCGGACAAGGATCTCGACGGCGCCGCGAACCTCACCACCACGCCCTCCGCCGCCAAGAAGATGCTGCAGGGCACCTTCGAGGGTTTGCAGGCGCGGGGCGTGAAACTCAAAGTGGGGCAGGTGCGTACGCAGGGCTCCACGAGCGCCGTGGACTACGAGTACGTGTGGGATCTGCCCGCCGACCGCGGTAGGTCGAACCGCACGTGGAGCTATCAGGGCACGTTCACCGCGGTACAGGAGAACGGCCAGTGGAAGGTGCGCTGGGACCCGACGGTGCTGCACCCCCGGCTCGGCGCCAATCAGACGATGGTGCTCAAGGCCCTCGCCGCGCCCAAGGCGCCGGTGAACTCGGCATCGGGTGGGTCGGTGCTGGTGCCCGGTGTGGTGACCCGGATCCGCCTGGAGGCCTCGAAGGTCACCGCGCCCACCACGGTGCTCGACGTGGCCGGACAGCTCACGCGCGCACTGCAACCCATCGTCCCGGGGCTCGACCCCGTGCAGCTCACCGAGCAGGCCACCTCGTTCCAGGGGCCCTACGTGGTGGCCACCGTGAACCAGGACGATCTGCGCAAGCTGGCGGGCGATGTGACCGCGCTGCCCGGCGTCACGCTCGTCGAGCAGGCAGATCTGGTGTCCACGGACCGCACCTTCGCGCCCGCGCTCATGTCGTCGATCAAGAAGAACGTGGAGGGCGATCTCGGCGGCACCGACGGCTGGGAAGTGGTGGTGCAGGCCGATACCGGAGCCCAGGTGGTCACCCTCACCAGCACGCCGCCGAAGACCGCCGCCTCCGCCACGGTGAGCATCTCGCCGATCGCGCAGGCCGCGGCGCAGGCCGCGGTGAACACCCGGCGCGACCGGCAGTCGATGATGGTGGTGATCCAGCCGTCCACGGGGAACGTACTGGCCGTGGCGCAGAATCCGGAGGCCGACAAGCTCGGGTCGCTGGCCACCTCCGGCCTGTATCCGCCGGGGTCTACGGGGAAGATCGTCACCGCCACCGCTGCGATCTCCACCGGCACCGCGACGCCCGACACGATCGTGCCGTGCCCCGGAACACTCACCATCGGCGAGCGCGAGGTGCCCAACTACAACCGGTTCGCGCTCGGCGACGTCACCATGCAGCGCGCCTTCGCCCGGTCCTGCAACACCAGCTTCGCCTACCTCGGATCGAAGATGGCCTTCGACGCACTGCCCACGGCCGCCGCGGAACTCGGCGTCGGACCCGAGTACGACATCCAGGGGCTGCCGGTGGCCTCCGGCCAGTACCCCACGCCCAAGGCCATGGTGAACCAGGTCGAGGACAGCTTCGGCCAGGGCGAGGTGCTGGTGAGCCCGTTCTCCATGGCGCTGGTCGCCGCGGCAGTGGCCAAGGGCGGCGCGGTCACTCCGCAGCTGCTGCTGGGCAAGCCGACCAAGGTCGACGGTGACCGCCCGCCGCTGGATCCCCGGGCGGTCGACGGGGTGCGGGCCATGATGCGCGAGGTGGTCGCCTCCGGTACCGCCGAGCTGATCCGCGGGTCCGGCGACATCCTGGGCAAGACCGGTGAGGCCGAGGTCGAGGGCGGCTCGCACGCCTGGTTCGTGGGCTACCGCGGCGATCTCGCCTTCGCGACGATGGTGGTGCTCGGTGGCAGCTCCGACAACGCCGTCGCGGTGACCAAGGAGTTCTTCGACCGGTTCGACGCCCCGGTCGGCGCCGTCCCGAACTGACCGGGTCCCACGGAATTCGGTTGCCCCGCCCCGAAGGCCGGGGAAGGGTGGCGGCATGGGCATCGAACTGATCGCGCCGCGCGCAGACCTGCACGAGGAGTGGTTGCGCAATGTCGCCGAGTGGGGCGATACCGCGCATCATCCGGGGGCGGGCAGCGCGCTGGCCCGCGGTCTCGATCGTCGTGATCCGGCCGGATTCGCCGCCTGGGTGGACCGGCTCGCCGCGAACGCCACGGTCGAGCGGACCGACACCGTGGTGCCCGCGACCAATCGCTGGATCGTTCGGGGCGATCGCTACCTGGGAGCGATTCAGCTCCGCCACGAACTCACCGAGATGCTCGCCGAACTGGGCGGCCACATCGGCTACCACGTGCGTCCCTCGGAGCGCCGGAAGGGCGTCGCCGGCGCTGCGCTCGCACTGATGCTCGCCGAGGCCGCCCGCCTCGGCCTGCCCGAGGTGCTCGTCACCTGCGACGACGACAACATCGGCTCGCGCCGCACCGTCGAATCGGCCGGCGGCGTCCTCGCACGAATCCGGCCCGTCGACGATTACGCCCGCGCGCACGGCTTCACCGCGCCTCTGTGCCACTACTGGATCCCGACCTCCCTGACCTAGCTCCTCCTCTGACCTAGCCCCTCCTGACTTAACAGCGATATGTGTAGGCATCCGCCCAGGACGTCGTGTGGGCTAACGCAGTTAAGTCAGGTTGGGGGCGGAAGAAGAGGGGTGGGAGGGGGAAGTGGAGGGGATGGGAGGGGGATGGGGAGGCGGGGCGACGGGGCGGCGGGGACGATTAGGCTGGAGGGATGACCCGCGCTGCACTCGTCCCCGGCACCGTCTCGCCGCGGCTGGCCGTCCCGTCCCAGATCGCGCGCCCCGAGTACGTCGACAAGAAGTCGGCGAACGAGGGCAACGAGCCGTGGGTGCAGACCCCGGAGACCATCGAGAAGATGCGGCTGGCCTCGCGGATCGCCGCCGACGCGCTGCAGGCCGCGGGCGCGGAGGTGGCGCCCGGAGTCACCACCGACCACCTCGACCGGGTGGCCCACCAGTACATGATCGACCACGGCGCGTACCCGTCGACCCTGGGCTACCGCGGCTTCCCGAAATCGTGCTGCACGAGCCTCAACGAGGTCATCTGCCACGGCATCCCGGACTCGACCGTGATCCAGGACGGCGACATCGTCAACATCGACGTGACCGCCTACATCGACGGCGTGCACGGCGACACCAACGCCACCTTCCTCGCCGGCGACGTCTCCGAGGAGCACCGCCTGCTGGTCGAGCGCACCCGCATCGCCACCGAGCGCGCCATCAAGGCCGTCAAGCCCGGGCGCGAGCTCAACGTGGTCGGCCGCGTGATCGAGGCCTACGCGAATCGGTTCGGCTACACCGTGGTCCGTGACTTCACCGGCCACGGCATCGGCGAGACCTTCCACAACGGCCTCGTGGTGCTGCACTACGACGAGCCGAACGTGGACACCGTGCTCGAACCCGGCATGGTCTTCACCATCGAGCCCATGATCAACCTCGGCGGCCTCGACTACGAGATCTGGCCCGACGGCTGGACCGTGGCCACCACCGACAAGAAGTGGACCGCGCAGTTCGAGCACACCCTCGTCGTGACCGACGACGGTGCCGAGATCCTCACGCTGCCCAGCGCGTAAGCGTGGATCTCCACGGCGCACTGCTGATCGCCGGCGCCACCAGCGACGCCGGCAAGTCCACCGTGACCGCGGGCCTGTGCCGGCTGCTCGCCCGCAACGGTGTGCGGGTGGCGCCGTTCAAGGCGCAGAACATGTCCAACAACTCCGTGGCCACCGTCGAACCCGATGGGACCTCGGGCGAGATCGGCCGCGCACAGGCGACGCAGGCGCTCGCCTGCGGTCTGGCACCGTCGGTCCGGTACAACCCCGTACTGCTCAAGCCCGGCAGCGACCGCCGCTCCCAGCTCGTGCTGCACGGCCGCGCCGTGGGCGATGTCGGCGCGAAGGACTACGTCACCCGCCGCCGCTGGCTGCTCGACGAGGTGACCGCCACCCTGACCGCGCTCCGCGAGGACTTCGACGTGGTGCTCTGCGAGGGCGCCGGGAGCCCCGCCGAGATCAACCTGCGCGCCACCGACATCGCCAACATGGGACTCGCCCAGGCGGCGGACCTCCCCGTGCTCGTGGTGGGCGACATCGACCGAGGGGGCGTCCTGGCGCACCTGGCCGGCACCGTCGCCGTGCTCTCGCCCGCCGATCAGGCCCGCATCTACGGGTTCTTGATCAACCGGTTCCGCGGCGATCCGTCGATCCTCGAGCCCGGCCTGGACCAGCTCGCGGAGATCACCAAGCGCCCCACGCTCGGCGTGCTGCCGCACCTGCCCGACCTGTGGCTCGACGCCGAGGATTCGCTCGCCGCACTCGGCACCGACCTCGTGGGCCCCGGATCGCGCCGCGCCGACGCCCTGCAGGTGGCCGCCATCGCGCTGCCCCGGGTGTCCAACACCACCGATGTCGAGGCGCTCGCCTGTGAGCCCGCCGTGACCGTCCGCTGGACCACCCGTCCCGCCGATGTGGCCGCCGCCGACCTCGTGGTGCTGCCCGGCACCAAGGCCACCGTCTCCGACCTCACCTGGCTGCGTGAGCGCGGGCTCGCCGCGGCCCTCGCGGCCCGCGCCGCCGCCGGACGCCCCGTGGTCGGGATCTGCGGCGGGTACCAGATGCTCGGCCGCAGCATCACCGATCCCACGGGCGTCGAGGCCGCGCCTGGCAGCCGCGTCGAGGGCCTCGGCCTGCTCGACCTCGACATCGAGTTCGGCGCCCGCAAGTGCGTGCGGACGGTGGCGGGCACCGGCCTCGGCGTACCGGCCACGGGCTACGAGATCCACCACGGCGCCGTCGTACGGACCGGCGAGGCACCGCTCCTCGACGGACCCGACGGTCCCGAGGGGGCACTGCACGGCGCCGTCCTCGGCACCCACTGGCACGGGCTGTTCGGCGCCGACGAATTCCGGCGTGCCTACCTGCGCCGCACCTTCCCCGGTACGGACCTCGGCCCGGAATCCAGCTACGACGGTGCGCGATCGGCCCAGCTCGACCGGCTGGCGGACGCGATCGAGGAGCACTGCGATGTGGACACGATCGTCGCACCTTTGCAACGGTCTGGCGTGTTTTCGGCCATCCTGCCGCCGCTTCGCATCGTCAGTGACTAGCGTTATCCACCATGCCGATCGATACTCCGAGCACGGTGCAGGTTCCCGTGGGGTCGTGGACCTTCGACGTCTCGGTCGGGGGACCTGAGCACGGGGTTCCCGTGCTGCTCTTGCACGGGTTTCCGCAGACCGAGGAGTGCTTCGACCAGGTGCGTGAGCGCCTGCACGAGGCCGGATTGCGCACCGTCGCGCCGCGGCAACGCGGGTACAGCGCCGGCGCGCGACCCGAGGGCGTCGACAACTACACGATGAAACAGCTCGCCGAGGACGCCGCGGGTGTGCTCGATGCGCTGGAGATCCCGTACGCGCACCTCGTGGGGCACGGGCTGGGCGCCACCGTGGCGTGGCACTTCGCCGCCGCGTACCCGTTGCGGGCGATGAGCCTCACGGCGGTCTCCTTCGGGCACCCGTCGGCCTTCGGCGAGGCGATGGCCTCGGATCCGGACCAGCGGCAGCGGTCGCGATACCTGGAGCTGTTCCTCACCGAGGGGGAGGCGGAGAAGCAGCTGCTCGACAACAATGCGCGCACGCTGCTGGCGACGGCGCCGGGAGGCGGTATCGACGCGGTGGCGAACAACGCCACGCTGACCGCGGGATTGAACTGGTACCGGGCGAACATGGTGCCCGGTGGCGAGGGCCTGGACTGTCCGGTGATCGAGGTGCCCACCACGCTGGTGTGGGGCACCCGCGATGCGATCGCGGGACAGGCGCAGGCCAGGGGCACCGCCCGGTACCTGCGGGCCGATTACCGGCTCAGCGAGGTACCCGACGGCGACCATTGGCTTCCGCTGCGCGCCCCCTCGGCCCTGGCCTCGGAGATCGCGCTGCGGACGCTACGGAACTGACCTACTTGTCGGAGCCGCAGCTGCAGCTGTCGCCGCAGGAACAGTTCTCACAGGTGCAGTTGGGGTTGGAACAACCGGGTGCATTCAAATCATCGTGATTCATGCATATGACTCTATCGCTCGGTGTGCAGGCCGAGCAAGGCGTTCTCCACCAGTTCCGGCAGCGCCGGATGGATCCAGTACTGGCCGCGCGCGAACTCCTTCGCGGGGATCGAGAACGACATCGCCGTGATCGCGGACTGGATCAGCGCCGAGGCCTGGTGCCCCACGATGTGCGCGCCGACCAACAACCCGGTCGAGCGGTCGGCGATCAGCTTGCACATGCCCTCGGGATCGCCCATGGCCCAGCCGTAGGCGATATCGGAGTACTTCTGCTCCGCCACCGCCACATCGATGCCCCGGTCCCGGGCCACGGCCTCGGTGAGGCCCACCGAGGCCACCTGCGGGCGGCTGAAGACGGCGCCCGGCACGAACCGGTGATCAGTGGTGGCGGCCGGAGCATCCCACCCGGACAACAGGTTCTCGGCGACCACCCGGGCCTCGTGATTGGCCACGTGTCGCAGTGGGAAGGGCGTGCTCACATCGCCCAGCGCCCACACCCCGCGCACCGGGGTGCGCTGATGCTCGTCCACCGGGATGCGGCCCGCGTCGTCGAGCTCCAGCCCGATGGCCGATGTGGCCAGCGTGTCCCCGTTCGGGGTGCGGCCGGTGGCCACCAGCAGGACGTCACCCGCCACCGTCGAACCGTCGGTGAGATCGACCTCCACGCCGTCACCCACGGCGCGGGTGGCCGTCACCTCGGTCGACAGTCGCACGTCCCAGCGCTGCGAGACCTCCTCGGTGAAGAGCTCCGCGATCGACTCGTCCTGCGAGCGCAGCAGCCGCGGACCGCGCGCGATCACCGTGACCTCCGCGCCGAGTCCGGCGAAGACGTGCGCGAACTCCGCGGCGATGTAGCCGCCGCCCACGATGATCACCCGTCCCGGCAGCGCGTCGAGCCGCATGATCGAGTCGTTGGTGTGGAACGGGGCCGTGCCCTCGGCGAAGACCGGCGGGATCACCGGGCGTGAGCCGGCTGCGAGCACCACCTCCCGGCCCGCGACCACCGTGCCGTCCGCCAACTCCAGGCGGTGCACGCCGTCGCCCGAGTCGGGCAGGAACCACGCCTCCTGCTGGAAGACGGTGATGTTGGGGCACTTGTCCACCCGGTACCGCAGCCCGCCCGCCGCGTACCGGTCGATCCGGCCGAAGACGCGGTCGCGGATCGCCGGCCAGTGCGTCGCGGTGATCTCGGCGTCCACGCCCACGGGCCCCGCGTCGCGCGCCTCGTCGGCCACATCGGCGGGCCATACGAACATCTTGGTGGGGATGCAGCCCACGTTGAGGCAGGTGCCGCCGTAGGCGCCGTTGTAATCCATGCCCTTGTCGACGATGGCGATCGAGCGGTCGTCGAAGCGCTCGTCGGGAATCGTGTTCCCGGCGCCCGACCCCACGATCACCAGGTCGAAGATCTGCTCGCCCATCGTCATGCCTCGATCTCGCGCGCCAGCCACCCGCGCAGCTCCGCGTACGCCCGATCGCGCGCCGGCTGCTCGGACAGGAAGACGTCGTGCTTGGCCTCGGGGATCGGCACCACGGTCAGCCGATTACCCAGGGCGCCCGACCACTTCGCGATCTGCCGGGTGTCCAGCACGATATCGGCGCGGGCCGCCTCGGGGCTGTACTCCTTGGGCGCGAAGCTCTTCGTGGACCGCAGCACGAGCGACGGGACGCCCACATCGAGGCCGCGGTGCAACAGGCTGTGCGCCACCCGGACCGCGCGCAGCCACCCGAACCGCACGGGGAATCCCTCGATCGGCTTGATCCGCACATCGAAGTCGAACTCACCGTGCTCGCTCGCGTGGATGGTCTGCCCGTAGACGCCCACCGCCTCGACCGGCACGATGCGGGTGCCCACCGCCTTGCCGATGAGCTTGACCACCGGTGTCGCGACCTCGCGCAGCACCGCCGAGCCCTGCAGGTCGAACCACGGGCTGTCGAGCACCAGGCCGATGACCGGGGAGGTGCGTCCCGCGCGGCGGCGGCGATCGAGCCACAGCGGGGTGATGAGCCCGCCGGTGGAGTGCGCGGCCACCACGACGCCCAGGCCCGGGTGCTCGGCCTCGATCGCGGCCACCGCCAGATCGAGCTCGGTGTCGTAGACGCTGAAGTCGGTGGCGTAGTGCGCCGACTGCCCGTCCCGCAGCGACCTGCCGCACTTGCGGAGGTCGAGCGCGTAGAAGGCGTAACCGCGATCGGCGAAGAACTCGGCGACCGCGGTCTGGAAGAAGTAGTCCGAGAAGCCGTGCACCCACAGCACAGCGCGTTGTGGGTCCTTCGGGCCTGCAACATGCTTGACCAGGGTCGCCACGATGTCACCACCGGGCTCGCCGTCCGGGTCGGGCCCCAGGTCGAAGGTGTGCGCGACGTAGTCGTCGCCGAGGATGTCGGGGGAGTAGGTCAGCTCAGTGGTCGCCACGCCATCACTGTAGTGAGCGCGGCCACCCGACGTGCCGCGCGTGGGCCCGCCGCCGCGGAGTAAGGTTCTGGCCCAGACGCGAGGTCTGGCAACCCGGCCTCGAATGCGAAACACCTCGAGGAGTGAATAGCCTGATGGCCCGTAACGTGATCACCACGGACGTCGCGCTCGTGGGAGCCGGGATCATGAGCGCCACGCTCGGCACCCTGATCCGCAAGCTGGAGCCCAGCTGGTCGGTCTCGGTCTTCGAGGCGCTCGACGCCGCGGCCGCCGAGTCGTCCGATCCGTGGAACAACGCGGGCACCGGCCACTCCGCGCTGTGCGAGCTGAACTACACGCCGCAGGCCGCCGACGGCTCCGTGGACATCAGCAAGGCCATCGCGATCAACGAGCAGTTCCAGGTCTCGCGCCAGTTCTGGGCGTACGCCGTGGACGCCGGCATCCTCGAGAAGCCCGCCGAGTTCATCAACCCGATCCCGCACGCCAGCTTCGTGCACGGCGCCGACAACGTCGAGTACCTCCGCAAGCGCTACGACGCGCTGTCCGGCCAGACGCTGTTCGAGGGCATGGAGTACTTCACCGACCCCGCCACCTTCAGCGAGCGGCTCCCGATCATGGCCGCCGGCCGCAACTTCGGCGATCCGGTCGCCGTGAACTGGTACGAGGGCGGCACCGACGTCGACTTCGGCTCGCTCACCAAGAAGCTGGTCAACTTCATCGGCAAGGGCGGCTCGGTGCACTTCGGCACCAAGGTCACCAACCTCAAGCGCACCAAGGACGGCTGGCGGCTCACCGTCAAGAACCAGCGCACCCTCGAGATCACCCACGTCGACGCGCGTTTCGTCTTCGTCGGCGCCGGCGGCGGCGCGCTGCCGCTGCTGCAGAAGTCCGGCATCAAGGAGGCCAAGGGCTTCGGCGGCTTCCCCGTGTCCGGACAGTTCTTCCGGTGCCACAACCCCGAGCTCATCGACAACCACGCCGCCAAGGTGTACGGCAAGGCCGCGGTCGGCGCTCCGCCGATGTCGGTGCCGCACCTGGACACCCGCGTCATCGACGGGAACAAGGGCCTGCTGTTCGGTCCCTACGCCGGCTTCTCGCCCAAGTTCCTCAAGGCCGGCAAGTACACCGACCTCCCGATGTCGGTGAAGCCGAACAACCTCATCCCCATGCTCGCCGTGGGCATGAAGGAGATGGGCCTGACCAAGTACCTCATCGGCGAGCTGACCCAGTCGCCCGCCGACCGCGTGAAGACGCTCTCGGAGTTCGTGCCCCGCGCCGAGGGCAGTGATTGGGACCTGATCACCGCCGGCCAGCGCGTCCAGGTGATCCGCAAGGGTCCCGGCGGCGGCAACCTCGAATTCGGCACCGCCGTGATCGCCGCCAAGGACGAGTCGATCGCCGGCCTGCTGGGTGCATCCCCGGGCGCATCGACCGCCGTGCCGGCCATGCTGGACGTGCTCGGTAAGTGCTTCCCCAAGCACATGCAGGCCTGGAAGCCCTTGCTGCAGGAGATGATCCCCTCCTACGGCACCACCCTCAACGACAACAAGCCGCTGTTCCAGCAGGTGTGGGACTGGACCGACCGCACGCTGCAGCTGGCGCCCGGCGTCGGGGCAGATTCCCAGGGCTGATCCGTGCTCCGCGCCACCGGCGATGAGCTCGATGCGCGCACCCTGTACGCGTTGCTGAAGCTGCGTGCCGAGGTCTTCATCGCCGAACAGCAGAGCCCGTGGCTCGACGTGGACGGCCGGGACCTCGACCCGTCGACCGTGCACCTCTGGCTCGCCCAGGGCGATGCGGCGGTCGCCACCGTCCGGGTCACCGACGAGGGCGACGGCGTGGTGCGGATCGGCCGGGTGTGCGCGGCACCGTCGCACCGCGGACGCGGCCTGATCGGCGGACTCATGGCGGCCGCCCTCGCCGAGACCGGCGCTCGCCCAGCACTGCTCGATGCGCAGACCCACCTGGAGCCGATGTACGCCAAGTACGGCTTCGCCGTGTGCGGGGACGAGTTCGTCGAGGACGGCGTCCCGCACGTCCCCATGAGGAGGGCCGCCGATGTCTGACCGCTACCCGTTCAGCGCGATCGTGGGGCACGACGAGCTGCGCCTCGCTCTCGCACTGTGCGCCATCGCCCCCGCCGTCGGCGGCGTGCTCGTGCGCGGCGAGAAGGGCACCGCGAAATCGACTGCGGCGCGGGCGCTCGCACCGCTGCTGCCGCCCCGCCCCGACGGATCGCCGGCCCGGCTGGTGGAACTGCCGATCGGCGCCACCGAGGACCGCGTGGTGGGCTCGCTGGACCTGCACCGCGCCCTCGGTGAGGGCGCCGTCGACTTCACGCCGGGCGTGCTGGCCGACGCCGACGGCGGCATCCTCTACGTGGACGAGGTGAACCTGCTCTCGGACCACCTGGTGGACGTCCTGCTCGACGCCGCCGCGATGGGGAGGGTCAGCGTGGAGCGCGATGCGGTCTCCCGGTCGTACCCGGCGCGATTCGTCCTGGTGGGCACCATGAACCCGGAGGAGGGGGAGCTGCGGCCGCAGCTGCTGGACCGCTTCGGGCTCGCCGTGGACGTGCACGCCAGCCGCGAGGTGGACACCCGCGTCGAGGTGATGCGCCGCCGGCTCGCCTTCGAGGCCGATCCCGAGGAGTTCGCCGCCCGGTACGCCGCCGACGATGCCGCACTCGCGCAACGGATCTCCGCGGCCCGGGACCGGCTCCCGCGGGTGGTGCTCCCCGATGCCGAACTGCGCCGGATCGCCGCCGTCTGCGCCGCCTTCGATGTGGACGGCATGCGCGCCGACCTCGTGATCGCCCGCGCCGCAACAGCGCACGCCGCCTGGCGCGGGGCCGACGAGGTCACCGAGGACGACGTGCGGATCGCCGCGGCGCTGGCCCTGCCGCACCGCAAGCGCCGCGATCCCTTCGACGAGCCGGGCCTCGACGATCACGAGCTCGACCAGGCCTTCGACGACGCCCGCCAGGACGCCGCCAGCGACCCCGATCCGGACCCCGATCCCGACGGCCCCGACGGCGGTGGCGAGCCCTCGGATCCACCTCCGCCGGCAGCTGATTCGGTCGGCGATGCGGACGAGGGAACTCCGCAGGGCGCCCCGATCCCCACCGGCCGGCACCGTACCGTCGGCAAGCTCACCGTGCCGGGGCTCGGCACCGGCGGCGCCACCGGTCGCCGTTCCAAGGCGCGATCCGACCGCGGCAGCGTGGTGCGGGCGGCACCCGCCGGCACCGGGACCGGCCTGCATCTCGTTGCCACCCTGCGCGCCGCCGCCCTGCGGCAGGGCGCGCGCGGCCGCACCACCGGACCGCTCCGCCTGGCCGGCGACGACCTGCGCTCGCCGATCCGCGAGGCCACCGAGGGCAATCTGGTGGTCTTCGTCGTGGACCTGTCCGGCTCGATGGCCGCCCGCGACCGGCTCGCCCTGGTCGGCGAGGCCGCCGTCTCGCTCCTGCGGGATGCCTATCAGCGCCGCGACAAGGTGGCCGTGATCGGCTTCCGCGGTGCCGAGGCCACGCTGCTCGTGCCGCCCACCCGGTCCGTCGACGTGGCGGTGGGCCGCCTGGCCCGCGCCCGCACGGGCGGACGGACCCCGCTCGCCGAGGGCATCGTCGAGGCGCGACGTCTGCTCCGCCGGGAGGCGCTGCGGCCGGATGCCCGCCTCCCGCTCGTGGTGCTGCTCACCGACGGCCGCGCCACCGCCGGCCGCGGTCCGCTGCCCCGCGCGGTGGCCGCCGCCGCCGGCCTGCACGCGGACGGGCACGCGAGCGTCGTGGTGGACTGCGAGACCTCGATGGTCCGCCTCGGACTCGCCGCGCGCATTGCGAACGCCGCAGGCGCAGAACTGATCCCGCTTGACGGACTCGGCCCGCGCGGTCTCGCGCACGCCACCCGCGCAGCCTGAATCGAAGGAGACGCCTCGTGCCCCAGGGCAAGGTCGAATCGGTGCCGCAGGACGGCCTCACCACCCGTCAGCGTCGGAATCAGCCGGTGCTCGCCGTGCACACCGGCCCCGGCAAGGGGAAGTCGACGGCCGCCTTCGGCATGGCCATGCGCGCCTGGAACCAGGGCTTTCCGATCGGCGTCTTCCAGTTCGTCAAGAGCGCGAAGTGGAAGGTCGGCGAAGAGGCCACCATGCTCGCGCTGAACGAGCTGCACGAGCGCACCGGAGCCGGCGGCCCCGTCGAATGGCACAAGATGGGCCAGGGCTGGTCCTGGCTGCGCCGCGACGACGACGCCGAACAGGACCACGCCGAGGCCGCCCGCGCCGGATGGGCGGAGATCTCCCGCCGGCTCTCGGCGCAGCAGCACCGGTTCTACGTGCTCGACGAGTTCACCTACCCGCTCAAGTGGGGCTGGATCGACACCGAGGAGGTCGTCGCCACCCTGCTCGACCGCCCCGGCAACCAGCACGTGGTGATCACCGGCCGCGACGCACCGCAGGCGCTCATCGACGCCGCCGATCTGGTGACCGAGATGACCAAGATCAAGCACCCCATGGACGCGGGACGTAAGGGCCAGCGGGGCATCGAATGGTGACCGTGTGGTGACCCCCGCGGTCGTGATCGCGGCGCCGGCCTCGGGCAGCGGCAAAACCACCATCGCCACCGGGCTGATGGGCGCGCTGGCCCGCACCGGCACCGTCGCCCCGTTCAAGGTGGGGCCCGACTACATCGACCCCGGCTACCACGCCCTCGCCGCCGGCCGCCCCGGCCGCAACCTCGATCCCGTGCTGTGCGGCGAGCACCGCGTGGCGCCCCTGTACCGGCACGGCGCCGCGGACGCCGATATCGCGGTGATCGAGGGCGTGATGGGGCTGTTCGACGGCCGCATCACCGGCGACGGTCGTGCCGAGGGCATCGGCTCGACCGCCGATGTCGCCGAATCACTCGGCGCACCGGTGATCCTCGTGGTGGACGTGCGCGGCCACTCCCAGTCGCTCGCCGCGCTGCTCGCCGGTTTCGCCACCTACCGGCCCGGGGTGTCCGTGGCCGGCGTGATCCTCAACCGGGTGTCCAGCGCCCGCCACGAGCGCGTGCTCCGCGACGCGTGCGCGCACGCGGGGATCGAGGCCGTCGGCGCCGTGCCCAGCGCCGCCGAACTCGACGTCCCGTCTCGGCACCTCGGGCTGATCCCCGCCGCCGAACGCGGCGCCGCCGCGCTCGACGCCGTCGCCGCGATGACCGACCTCGTCGCGCAGCACGTGGACGTCGCGCTGGTCCGGGCGATCGCACGGCGGGTGCCCGACGGTCCCGCCTGGGACCCGGCCGACGAGGTGACCCGCGCCGGAAGCCCGACGGTGGCGCTCGCCGGCGGTCCGGCGTTCAGCTTCGGCTACGCCGAACACGAGGAACTGCTCGCCGCGGCGGGAGCGGTCGTCCGCCGGTTCGACCCACTCACCGATCCGCTACCCGAGGCCACCGCCGCGGTCGTCCTGCCCGGCGGCTTCCCCGAGGTGTACGCGGAGAAACTGGCCGCCAACGCGGAGTTGCGCGGGCAGATCCGCGCGCTGGTCGCGGGCGGGGGCCTGGTGCACGCCGAGTGCGCGGGCCTGCTGTACCTGGCCGAGACGCTCGACGGCGTGCCGATGTGCGGTGTGGTCCCGGGCGCCGCCACCTTCACCCCGCGGCTGCGTCTGGGCTACCGCGACGCCGTCGCGCTCACCGCCGGCCCGCTGTTCACGGTGGGGGAGCGCGTGACCGGGCACGAATTCCACCGCACGCACCTCGCCGCGTCGAGCACGCCGGCCTGGGGTTGGCGCGACGGTGACGGCGCCGCCGCGGTCGACGGACATGTGGCACCGGGCGTGCACTCCTCGTATCTGCACGTGCACCCTGCCGGATACCCCGAGGTCGCCGAACGCCTGGTCAGAGCCGTGGTCTGAGGAGTTCGTCTCACCACGATCGGCAATGCTGACTCGGCCCGGCCGGTGCGGTATGAACTGTGCATGCACAAGACCGTGAAGACCCTCGCCGTGACCGCCGTCGCCGCCGCCCTCGTCACCACCTCCGCCTGCGCCGCCGGTTCCTACGCCGCGCCCGGTGCCGGATCGTCGTCCTCCTCCGCCAAGCCCAGCGCCTCCGCCAAGCCCAGCGCGTCGGTCAAGCCGAGCGCGTCGGCCAAGCCCAGCGCGGCACCGTCGTCCAGCCGCCCCACCCCGGTCCAGGCCGGCACCCCCGCCGCCACCCTCGCCGCCACCGCGTGGGAGACCACCGGCGCGAAGAACGCCCAGGGCGAGAAGGTGGCGCTCACCGACGCCAACGTCAAGAACTACGTCGGGTGGGCCTACTTCAAGAAGGACGGCACCTTCACCCTCTACAACCTCGACGACACCGCCAAGGGCCAGGGCGACTGGTCGGTCTCGCCCGACGGCAAGACCCGCACCATCGTGGCCAAGGACAAGTCGGGCAAGGTCCAGTACCGCCGCGTGGTCGACATCGTCAAGCTCACCGACTCCGAGTTCACCTACCGCGTGTACCCGGACGCCTCCAACAAGGCCGTGTACTACGACATCGTGCACACCCCCACCAAGCACGCCGAGCCCCGCGCGTAACTCCCGGAGCCGCTCGCTAGGCTTTCCGGAATGACGAGTGCCACGCCCGCGCGCGATCCCTACCTGGTCGGACTGGATCTGCGTGGCCGCAAGGTGGTGCTGATCGGAGCCGGAACCGTGGTTCAGCGTCGTCTGCCCCCGCTGCTCGCAGCGGGGGCAGACGTGCATGTGGTGGCGCCCGAGGCCACCCCGGCCGTGGAATCCACGCCCGGCATCACGTGGCACCGCCGCGAGTACGCCGCCGGCGACCTGGCCGGCGCCTGGTACGCGCTCGCCGCCACCGACGATCCGGACGTCAACGCCCGGGTGGTGGCCGAGGCCGAGGCGCAGCGCACCTTCTGCGTCCGCGCCGATCTGGCCCGGGAGGGCACCGCCGTCACGCCCGCCACCGTGGCGACCGACGGGCTGCAGGTGGGCGTGCTGGCCGCCGGCGATCACCGACGGTCCGCGGCCGTGCGCAACGCGCTCGGCGCCGTCCTCACCGGCACCGAGGCCGCGCGCCCGAGCCGCAAGCCCGAGGGCGTGGCCCTGGTCGGCGGGGGACCGGGCGATCCCGACCTCATCACCGTGCGCGGGCGCGCGCTGCTGGCCGTGGCCGATGTGGTGGTCGCCGACCGGCTCGCGCCGCCGCGGCTGCTGGCCGAACTCGCCCCGAACGTCGAGGTGATCGACGCCGCCAAGGTGCCCTACGGCCGGGCGATGGCGCAGCAGGCGATCAACCAGGTGCTCATCGACCGCGCCCGGGAGGGCAAGTTCGTGGTGCGGCTCAAGGGCGGCGACCCCTATGTCTTCGGCCGCGGCTACGAGGAACTGGAGGCGCTCGCCGCCGAGGGCATCCCCGTCACCGTGGTTCCGGGCATCACCAGCTCGATCGCCGCACCGTCGGCCGCCGGGATCCCGGTGACCCACCGTGGCGTGACGCACGAGTTCGTCGTGGTCTCGGGCCACGTGCCGCCCGGCCACCCCGACAGCCTGGTGGACTGGGATGCGCTGGGGCGGCTGCGCGGCACCGTCGTGGTGCTCATGGCGGTCGAGCGGCTCGGCGTGATCGCCGACGCGCTGATCGCGGGCGGACGGTCCGCCGACACCCCCGCCGCCGTGGTCGAGAACGCCACCACCGGCGGGCAGCGGACCGTGCGCGGCACGCTCGCGACGATCGCCGCCGACGCCGCGGCCGCCGACGTGAAGCCGCCCGCCGTGCTCGTGGTGGGTCCCGTCGCCGGTTTCACGGCACCGGACGCGTCCGAAAACCCAGCCGCCGGGTAGCTTTCGGGCGTGTCGCCGCAATTGTGACGGGCGCCGGTCACGCTCCCGGATCGCCCCGCGGATCGGACCCCTGGACTGGGAAAACAGGCGCGGATGATGGGTGCAGACCGCACGCAGTTGCTGTCACTTCCGCAACATGAGCCTCAAACAGCACCATGATTGATTTCCGACGGAGTTCTACCAACCGGTAGCCTCGGACCCCATGACCTCAACGATGGCCCCCGGGGCCCCGGCGCAGACGTATCGCGTCAAGGGAAGCGCTCTCGGTCTCGCCATCGTGGTCCTGTCCGGCATGATGTTCCTCGCCGTGCTGGACGGCACCGTGGTGTTCATCGCAATGCCCAGCATCCAGGACGCGATGCACCTCTCGGACGCCGCGAAGATCTGGGTGTTCGGGGCCTACGTCCTCACCTTCGGCGGGTTCATGCTGCTGGGCGGCAGGCTCGGCGACACCTTCGGCCGCAAGAAGATGTTCATCTTCGGCGTCTCCGGATTCACCATCGCCTCCCTGCTCACGGGCTTCGCACCGAACGAGGCCCTCCTGCTCGCCGCGCGCGCGGGACAGGGCTTCTTCGCCGCCATCGCCTGTCCCACCGCGCTCGCGCTGATCGCCACCACCTTCGCCCCCGGTAAGGCCCGCAACCAGGCCTTCGCGATCTTCGGCGCCATGGCCGGACTGGGCTCGGTCGCGGGCCTCGTCGCCGGCGGTCTGCTCGCCACCATCGACTGGCGCCTCGTCTTCTGGATCAACATCCCGATCGGCATCGTCTGCGTGATCGGCGCGATCGTCTCGCTGGAGGAGTCCACCTCCGAGCGCCGGCACGCGCTCGACGTCAAGGGTGCGATTCTCGCCGTCACCGGCTGCGTCGCCGGTGTGTACGCGCTGACGATGGGCCCCGAGGTGCACTGGCAGTCGCCGTCGGTGTACATCGCCGCCGTCGTCTGCGTGGTGAGCCTTGCGGTCTTCCTGCAGGTCGAGCGCACCGCGAAGAACCCGATCCTGCCCTTCTCGCTGTTCCGCAACAAGAACCGCGTCGCCGCGATGGTGGCCATCCTGGTGTGCGGCGCGCTGATCCCCACCCTGGGCTTCTACGTGGCGCAGACCTTCCAGCAGGTGCTCGGCTACACGCCGCTGCAGTCCGGCCTCGCGCTGGTCCCGTTCGCCGTGGGCATGGGCATCTCCGCGCCGATCTCCGGCAAGCTGGCCCTGAAGTTCCAGCCCCGCTGGCTGGTGGCCATCGGCGGCCTCATCGTCTTCCTGCCGTGCCTGTACGTGCCCACGCTGATGACCAGGGACCCGGCCACGGTCGACTACTTCCCGTACATCGGCATCCCGGTCTTCATCATCGGCCTCGGCGTCGGCTTCGCCATGATCCCGCTGCCCGTCTGCGCCCTCGCCGGCGTGCGTCCCTCCGAGACCGGTCCGATGTCGGCGCTGGTCGAGGTGTGCCAGAACCTGGGCGGCATCATCGGCCTGGCCTCGGTGCAGGTGCTGGTGACCTCGCGGATCATGAAGGAGGGCGGTCCCACCACCGGTGAGATCACCCACGACCTGCTCACCGAGTCGCAGCGCCAGGCGCTGGCCTCGGGGTACGGCCTGGCGTTCATCGCCTGCGCGGCGATCCTCATCCTCGCCGGCCTGGTGGTGGTGCCCTTCATGCGGTTCACCCCCGAAGAGGTGGCCGAGGGCCAGGCGGCGCAGGAGTCCAACAAGTCCGGCGGCTCGATCCCGTCCACCTCGTTCCCGGCGCAGGCCTTCGAAGAGGACGACGTCGACGACGACTGGGAGCCGCTCGAGGGCGACGTCACCTCCGGGTCGTTCGCGGCCATCCGGCGCGAGGACTTCGATCGCGCCTACAACGAGCAGCCGGGCGATCCCGAGCCGGTGTACTTCACCGACCGCTTCCGCGCGATCAAGCGCCCGCAGGAGCCGCAGCCGCCGACCGCGCAGGTGCCCGTGGCACCGCCGCAGCGCCCCGTCGGGCCCTCGCAGCCGCAGCAGGCCTACTCGCACCCGAGTGATCCGCTGCCGCGCCGCACCTCGCAACCGGGCGACGATCTCGCGGGAGTCGCGCGACCGTCGGGCCCGATCCGTCGCGAGAGCGCCGATCTGCAGCGTCCCGCCGTCCCGCCGCGGCCGGCGCCCGCACCGCGGCCCGCGCCGAGCGCGCAGTACCCGGTGGACCCGCAGCAGCAGCGCCCCGGCGCACCCCGGCAGAGTCGGCCGATCGCTCGCCCGGGGTCGGCCCCGCAGCACCCGAGCGCCCCGATCCGGCGCCCGAGCGGCCAGATGAACCGTCCGAGTGCCCCGGTGCAGCGTCCGAGCCAGCCGATGGCGCGTCCGCCGCAGGCCCCGGCACCCGAGCCGCAGTTCGTGCCGCCGGCACCCGAGCCCCAGTTCGTGCCGCCGGCACCCCGGCAGGGGGGACGGCACGCGATGCCCGAGGACGGTCTGCACCATTCGGCGCCGTCGGCGCAGGCGGATCGCGTCAGCCGCGCTCGCCGGCATCGCCGCGAGGACGACTGACGCGGCCGCTGGTCACTCGTGACCCAATCGTCACTCTGATTGCATTCCGCACACCTGCTATCACCCGGTAGCCTCGGAACCCATGACCTCGATGATGGCCCCCGGTGCCCAGGCGCAGACGTACCGCGTCAAGGGCAGCGCCATCGGCCTCGCCATCTTCGTCCTCTCGGGCATGTACTTCCTCGCCGTCCTCGACGGCACGGTCGTCTTCGTCGCGATGCCCGTCATCCAGGAGGCGCTGAACCTCACCGACGCGATGAAGGTGTGGGTGTTCGGCGCCTACGCCCTCACTTTCGGTGGCTTCATGCTGCTCGGCGGGCGTCTCGGCGACACCTTCGGCCGCAAGAAGATGTTCATCCTCGGCGTGCTCGGCTTCACCGTGGCGTCGGGACTGGCCGGATTCGCCACCAGCGAGGCCTTCCTGCTCGCCGCGCGCGCCAGCCAGGGCTTCTTCGCGGCCATCGCGAGCCCGACGGCGCTGGCGCTGATCGCGACCACCTTCGCTCCCGGTAAGGCGCGCAACCAGGCCTTCGGCATCTTCGGCGGCATGGCCGGCCTCGGATCGGTGGCCGGTCTCGTGGCCGGTGGCCTCCTGGCCACCTGGGACTGGCGACTGGTCTTCTGGATCAACGTGCCGGTGGGCCTCGCCTGCGCGATCGGCGGCTACTTCGCGCTCGACGAGGCCACCTCGGAACGCCGGCACGCCCTGGACGTCAAAGGCGCGATCCTGGCCGTGGCGGGCTGCGTCGCGGGCGTCTACGCCCTCACCGCCGGTCCCGAACTGCACTGGCAGAGCCCACTGGTCTACGCGGCCCTCGGGTTCAGCGCGGTGTGCCTGATCGCCTTCCTCATCGTCGAACGCACCGCCAAGAACCCGATCCTGCCCTTCTCGCTGTTCAACAACCGCAACCGCGTCGCAGCGATGATCGGCATCCTGGTGTGCGGCGCCCTGATCCCCACGCTGGGCTTCTACGTCTCGCTCACCTTCCAGCTGGTGCTCGGCTATTCACCGCTGCAGTCCGGTCTCGCGCTCCTGCCCTTCGCGCTCGGCATGGGCATCTCGATCACCGCCAGCACGAAACTCGTGCAGTACATCCAGGCCCGCTGGCTGGTGGCCTTCGGCGGCCTCGTCGTCTTCTTCCCGTGCCTGTACGTGCCCACCCTCATGAGCAAGGCGCCGGAAACCGTCGCCTACTTCCCGCAGATCGCGATCCCGGTGTTCCTCATCGGCATCGGTGTCGGTTTCGCCATCGTCCCGCTGCCCCTGTGCGCGCTGGCCGGTGTCCGGCCCACCGAGATCGGCCCCATGTCGGCGCTGGTCGAGGTCGGACAGAACATCGGCGGCATCGTGGGCCTCGCCTCGGTGCAGGTGGCCGTCACGTCCCGGATCATGGCCGAGGGCGGCCCCACCACCGGACATCTCAAGCACAGCGACCTCACCTCGGACCAGATCAGTGCGCTGGCCTCGGGCTACGGGCTGGCGTTCATCTCGTGCGCCGTGATCCTGATCATCGCGGGCCTGGTGGTGGTGCCCTTCATGCGGTTCACCCCCGCGGAGATCGCCGAGGGCCAGATGGCCGAGGCGTCCAGCAAATCCGGCGGTGTGGTCCACTCCACCTCGTTCCCGGCGCAGGCCTTCGACGAGACCGAGGACACCGACGACGATTGGGAGCCGCTGGAGGGCGATGTCACCTCGGGCTCGTTCGCCGCGATCCGGCGGGAGGACTTCGACCGGGCGTACAACGAGCGGCCCGGCGACCCCGAGCCCGTGTACTTCACCGATCGCTTCCGCGCGATCAAGCGTCCGCACACCCCGGAGCCACCCACGCAGGCCGTCCAGGTGGCGCCGCCCCGTCCGGCAGCCCCGCCGCGCCGCCCGGCGCAGCAGCCGCGCCCGAGCGGACCGGTCGCACGCCCGAGCGGACCGGTGTCCGGCCCGCCGCAGCCGGGGAACGATCTCGCCGGGCTGGCGCGCCCGTCCGGGCCGATCCAGCGGGACAGTGCCGATCTGCCCCGCCCGCCCGCTCCGCAGCGTCCGCCCGCTCCGCAGCGTCCGCCCGCTCCGCCGCAGCGCCCCGTTGGACCGCGACCGAGCCAGCCGATGAACCGGCCCGTTGCGCCGCCGCAGCGCCCCAGCGGGCCCGTGCAGCGTCCCAGCCGCCCGATGCCGCGTCCGCCGCAGCCGCCACCCGCCCCGCCGCAGGACGGCGGGAAGCACTCGCTGCCCGACGACGGGATGCACCGCCCCGCACCGTCGCCCCAGGCGGACAGAATCCGCCGTGCTCGCCGGCACCGCCGCGACGACGAGTAGCTACTAGCCGGCGGTGACGATCGTGACCTCGGTGGGCGCCGAGAGCTCGGCACGCAGCCCCGCCTTCTCGGCCACCTTCACCACGCCCTTGGCATCGCCGGGCTCACTGCGACTGGTCACGAGCGCCCGCGCGAGCAGGCCCTTGTGGTGCTTGTTGAAGTGCGAGACCACGGACCGCGAGCCGTCGGCCCGCTCCGTGACCACCGTGGCCGTCACGGCCCCCGGCACCTTGCCGAGCGCCGCGTACCCGCCCGAGCGCAGATCGATCACCAGCCCGCGGTCGGCCGCCGCGAGCGCGTCGGCGAGGTCGGGCTTCCACTGCGCGGCGAGCGTGCCGAGTCCCGGCAGCTTCGAGCCGGACGAGAGCCGGTACGCCGGGATGGGATCGACCGCGCCGACCACGCCGAACAGGGCGGACCCCACGGCCAGCCGGGCGTCGGCCTTCGCGCGCTGCGCCTTCGTCAGCCCGCGCACGTCCAGCGCGTCGTAGAGCACGCCGGTGTACTGCTCGATCGCCGGGCGGGTGGCCGCGGTGCGCAGCGTGCGGTTGCGCTCGAGCTCATCGGTCTGACCGGGGGACAGGCCCAGCGCGGCGCGGGCGGCATCGTCGTCCTGCGAGACCGCGGCGAGGGCGTCGACGAGGCGCTCGCGGGTCGGCGTGAGCGAGGGGAAGGCCAGCACGCCCAGGTCGAGCGGCGAGCCCGTGCCGCCGCCGGCCTTGGTTTCCGATGGGGGAAGCAGGATCAACACACCGGACACACTAAGCTGTGCCCTCGTGATCACCCGATTCTCCCAGCTCTTCCTGCGCACCCTCCGCGACGACCCGGCCGACGCCGAGGTCCCCAGCCACAAGCTGCTCGTGCGCGCCGGATACGTGCGCCGCATCGCGCCCGGTGTCTACTCGTGGCTGCCGCTGGGCCTGAAGGTGCTGCGCAACGTCGAGCAGGTGGTGCGCGAGGAGATGAACGCGATCGGCGGCCAGGAGATCCTGCTGCCCGCGCTGCTGCCCCGCGAGCCCTACGAGACCACCAACCGGTGGACCGAGTACGGCGACGGACTGTTCCGCCTCAAGGACCGCAAGGGCGCCGACATGATGCTCGGCCCCACCCACGAGGAGATCTTCGCCCTCACCGTGAAGGGCGAGTACAACTCGTACAAGGACCTGCCGGTCATCCTGTACCAGATCCAGACCAAGTACCGCGACGAGGAGCGGCCCCGCGCGGGCATCCTGCGCGGCCGCGAGTTCGTGATGAAGGACAGCTACAGCTTCGACACCACCGACGAGGGGCTGTCCGAGGCGTACGCCAAGCACCGCGCCGCGTACCAGAAGATCTTCGCCCGGCTCGACGTCGAGCACGTGATCGTCTCCGCCACGTCCGGCGCCATGGGCGGCAGCGCCTCCGAGGAGTTCCTGGCGGTCAGCCCCGTCGGCGAGGACACCTACGTGCACTCGACCGAGTCGGACTACGCCGCCAACGTCGAGGCCGTCGTCACGCCCGCGCCGGCGGCGATCCCGCTCGACGGGCTCCCCGCCGCGCAGGTCTACGACACCCCCGACGCGCCGACCATCGACACGCTCGTCGCCTGGGCCAACGCCGGTGCCGACGGTGCCTCCGTGCTCGGTCGTGAGGTGACCGCCGGCGACACGCTGAAGAACGTCATGGTCAAGACCCGCGCTCCCGGTGGCGATTGGGAGCTGCTCGGCATCGGTGTGCCCGGCGACCGCGAGGTGGACTTCAAGCGCCTCGAGGCCTCGCTGGAGCCCACCGAAGTGGCGCTGCTGGAAGAGGGCGACTTCGTGAAGTACCCGTTCCTGGTGAAGGGCTACATCGGCCCGAAGGCGCTGCTGGAGAACGAGGTCCGCTACCTCGTTGATCCGCGGGTGGTGTCCGGTACCGCCTGGATCACCGGTGCCGATGCGAAGGGGCGGCACGTGGTGAACCTCACCGCGGGACGCGATTTCACGCCGGACGGCACCATCGAGGCCGCCGAGGTCCGCGACGGCGACGCCTCGCCCGACGGCAAGGGCACGCTGGTCTCGGCGCGCGGCATCGAGATCGGCCACATCTTCCAGCTGGGCCGCAAGTACACCGACGCCTTCGAGGTCGACGTCCTCGGCGAGAACGGCAAGCCCGTGCGCCTCACCCAGGGCTCCTACGGCGTCGGCGTCTCGCGGCTCGTCGCCGTGATCGCCGAGCAGCAGCACGACGACAAGGGCCTGCGCTGGCCCAAGGGTGTCGCCCCGTTCGACGTGCACGTGGTGATCGCGAACAAGGACGAGGGCGCCTGGGCGGGTGCCGAGGAACTGGCCGGTGCTCTCGACGCGCAGGGGCTGGAGGTGCTGCTCGACGACCGCAAGGCCTCGCCCGGTATCAAGTTCAAGGACTCCGAGCTGCTCGGCGTCCCGACGGTCGTCGTGGTCGGCCGGGGCTGGGCCGACGGTGTCGTCGAGCTCCGGGATCGTCTGACCGGCGAGGCCCGCGAGATCCCCGTCGCCGACGCCGCCGCGGAGATCGCCGCCGCTGCGCGCTGATCGTGCGGCGCAGCCGGCGGCAGGGAGCGCAGGGTTACCCGCTCTGCAACCTGCCGCCGCTGCCCCGTGCCGCTGCGTCGCCCCCACCGCGCGGAGCACAGGTATTCGGTGCGGATCCATCGTCCGTGATCACGCCTGAAGCCACTCCGGCTGCGAAGGGCATGACCACTGCCGCGAGGACGCCGCTGCTGGAGGAACCGGTCGAGGCTCGCGTCGGTAGCGCCGAACAGTGCGATCGATGCATCTGCGAGGGGCTGGTGACCTGTGTGTGGTGGTCGGTCGAGAGACGCTGAGCTGGGTGGCGCATTCGTTGATCCTGTTCCCGTTCGGTTGTGCGGTCACTCGTGTGAGGTCTTATCCGAATCCGATAAGACCTGAGCGACCACACCCGAAGAACTCAGAGTGCGGGAACGTCCTCCCCGAGGGGAGCGCCGACCCCACCGTAGCAAATGCTTGCGCATGCGAAGTGACCGTCCACCGGCGGGCGCCGCGAATCGCGCCGTCACTGCCGAGGCGAAGCATCCCCGCGGAAGTAGGCGACGACGTCCGCGGCGATGTCGACGCCCGACGCCGTCGGACCGAACAGTCGGGGGCCGCGACGGCCCGGCACCGTGTAGTGGTGACCGTTCCCCTGGACGACGTGGAGGATGGCGTCGAAGTCGTGCGCGGCGAGCCATGCCGTGCTGTCGACTCCGGACAGTACTGACCCACGGTTGCCGACCTTGCCGTCGAAGAGGCCGGCTCTTCCGCCGTTGAGTGGGTTGACGGGGTCCCGGTCCCCGAGCACCAACAGAGCTCGAACCCGACGGGCGAGGGTCGCGGGAACCTCCAGGTCGGTCTGCCAGTTGTCGGCGGTGGGGACACTGGCACCCACTGGGGCGATCGCCTCGATACGGTCGCTGGCTTCGAGCGCGACCCGCAGCGCGGCCGCGGCACCGCTGCTGAAGCCCGTGATCCATACGGGCGCGCCGGTCCCGGCGACCGAGTCGGCGAGCTCGGTGAGGAATCGGGTGTCGTCGATGTGCTTCTTCTTCGCTGCGAATCGACCCGCCAGCCGCGTCTCGTTCCAGTTTCTGCGCCAGCCATCCGGATAGACGACGATGAAGCCCTGTCGATCGGCGAGTTCATCGAATCGTCGCCCGGTTGCTCGCCGAAAGGTCGTACCCGTCTCGCCGGACCCGTGTAAGACCAGAAGCACAGGGGCGCCCGCCGCATACGATGCGGGCCGATACACGAGCCAGCGTCGACGGCGCCCTGCGACCTTCGCACTGCTGCGCGTGACACGGCCGGTGAGAGTGCCTGCGGGCCGGGGGGCGCGGGAGCCGAGCAGAACCCAGGTTGCACCCGCGACTGCAGCGAGTGCGGCAACAGTACCGGCCTTGTTCACCCCGCTCTTGATCGTTCCTCCCAGGGTTTGTGGAGCCCATCGACCGCGCTGGTGGCGTGGCCACAAGCGTTCGCCGATCCATCAAGCCGTCGCTGGCGACATGGTTAGTATGACGCACAGACAAGGACCAGTCCGCGGTGCACAGGAGGTCCCATCGCCATGCCTGGACCGGATGTGGGCCGACGGCGCCAGAGGCCGACCCCGTGGTACCTGATCGAATTGCTGCACGCCGCTCCGACGGTGATCGCAGAAGGGCCCGTGCCGCGCGCGTGGATATCGGGCGAACGTGCGTTCGCCGGTGCGGCGGGAACCCGCCAAGCGTGGGCGCAGGTCCTGGCGGTCATCGAAGAGATCCGCGAAGCCGCCCTCACCGGCGAGCCGCGGGCCAGCGGCCCGACGGTGCGCGAACTGGCCGGCAACCCCGGTAGCCGGCTGGTGGCGATCCCGGTCATCGGCCCGCGGCACCGCCTCCTGGGCGTCTGGGTCACAGTTCGACCGGCTTCTCACGTGGCCTCCGGCGAAGGTCCGCCGGCGACCATCGGATTCGAATGGGACAACACCGAGCGGAAGCTCTGGGCGCGCGGAGACACCGTTCTGGCCGGTGAGGACGTCCCCCGGCGGCCGATCACCTCCGCTGAGATCTTCGAATACGTTCAGGTCGAGAATGATCTGTCGCTGATCAAAGAGGTCCTCATCTCGCCGACCACCGGTCGGTGGGCTGGTGCGTGTCGATTCACCGAGACCGACCGTGCCGGCCGCATCGTCCTCGTCGCGGATGGTGCACGCCGCGATCTGTGGCGGGGAATCGTCTTCGAAACCGCTCGAGACGATGTATCCATGCAGGTCGCGGGAAATGCAGCGCTGCGCACACTGCGGGCGATCGCCCCGAACCGTCACCTTCTCCTCGTCGACGTTCGCAAGGTTCGTGTCCTTCAGTGGATTACGCACCCACTGACCGGGGTGCAATGGAAAGGGCAGGTCGATGACCGCGACACTCCGCATCCCGATGATGTGCAGCGGATCTTCGCCGTCGCAGCACGGGTGCTGGGCGGTGAAGCGCGCCAAGGTCGCGTCGACAACGTGCGACTGCGAGCCAGTGGAGGTCGGGGGTGGGTCGTCGTCGACGGTGTCGCTTCACTTCCCGAAGGGGAGGGAGAGCCGGAACTCGGACTCATCGAAATCACCGTCGTCGGTCACTCCGACGAGCCGGACCCCGTGCCGCCCACGGACAAGGGGCACCCCGGAATAGGGGACGGCACGGCACTGGAATAGCCGGACGATGTGCTCGCGGGGTGTCCCCGTGCCGAACC